>NZ_JBFAJW010000002.1:251156-864054 GCF_040655395.1 Nocardia sp. NPDC050435 | reverse complement strand
CGGTGACTCCGCCCGCCGCGCGGGCAACGAGTTCCTGTTCCAGCAGCTGGCCCAGCAGAACATCGAAACCCTCAACGAGGTCTTCGACGGTGTCGAGCAGTCCCGCAAGAAGATCGTGGTCACCTGCGCGCACTGCTTCAACGCCCTCAACAACGAATACCCTCAGATCGGGGGCACCTACGAGGTCGTGCACCACACCCAGCTGCTGAACCGGCTGGTGCGGCAGAAGAAACTGGTGCCGGTGGCCTCGGTCAGCCAGCAGATCACCTACCACGACCCCTGCTATCTGGGCCGCCACAACAAGGTCTACAACGCTCCGCGTGAGCTGATGGAAGCCTCGGGTTCCACTCTGGTCGAGATGCCCCGGCACGGGGAACGCTCGATGTGCTGCGGCGCGGGTGGTGCGCGGATGTGGATGGAAGAACAACTCGGCAAACGGATCAACAACGACCGTGTCGACGAAGCGTTGGAAACGATCGATTCCAGCCCGGGTGCGGGCACGAAGATCGCGACGGGTTGCCCGTTCTGCCGGGTCATGCTGTCCGATGGTGTGACCGCGCGCCAAGCCGAGATCGATGCCGCCGACCGGGTCGAGGTGGTGGATGTGGCCCAGTTGATGCTGGACGCGATCACCCGAGTCGAGGCTGATGAGTTGGGTGCGAACCTGGTCGTAATCCAGGAACCCAAACAAACCCCCGAACCCGAACCCGAACCGGAGCCTGAACCGGTTGCCGCTGCGGCGGAGGCTCCTGCGGCGGCGGCCAAGCCCGCTGGTGGCGGGTTGGCTATGAAGGGCGGCAAGGCCCCTGGTGGCGGGTTGGCGATGAAGGGCGGCAAGGCTCCCGGTGGTCTGGGCATGAAGGGTGCCGCCAAGGCCCCCGGTGCCGGGACCACCGAACCGGCGGCTGAGGACAAGCCCGCGGCCAAGGGTCTGGCCATGAAGGGCCCCGCCAAGGCTCCGGGTGGTCTGGGCATGAAGGGTGCCGCCAAGGCTCCCGGCGCCAAGGCCGCGGCTCCGGCTGAACCGGCCGCGGAGGAGAAGCCCGCGGCCCCGGTCAAGGGTCTGGCCATGAAGGGCCCGGCCAAGGCCCCTGGCAAGGGTTTGGCCATGAAGGGTGCGGCGAAAGCCCCGGGCGCCAAGGACGACTCGGCTCCCGCCGCCGAAACCCCGGCTACCGAAGCACCGGCGGCCGAGACTCCGGCCGCTCCGGTCAAGGGCCTGGGCATGAAGGGCAAGGCCAAGGCCCCCGGCGCGAAAGCCCCGGGCGCCAAGGCTCCGGCAGCCACCCCGGCACCGGCCCCCGCCGACTCCACCCCTGCCGAAACTGCCACCGCCGAACCGGCTTCGACCCCCGAACCGTCCGCCCCCGCGGGCGAGGAGGTCAAACCGACCGTCGCGGCCAAGGGCCTGGCCATGAAGTCCGGCTTCAAGCGCCCCGGCCCGAAGGCCCCCGGCAACGCCGCCCCGGCTGAATCGGCCGCCACCCCGGCAGAGTCGGCCCCGGCCGACTCTGCCCCGGTGGAGTCGACCCCGGTGGAGTCGACCCCGGTGGAGTCGAGCCCGGCTGAATCAGCCCCGGCGGAGTCGGGCACGGCTGAATCGGCTCCTGCCGAATCGGCTCCGGCCGAGGATGCCCCGGAAGCCACCACCGCCCCGGACCAGCCCGCCAACGGCAACGGCACCACCTCGGTTGCCCCGCCGACCGCAAAGCCAGGCGGCCTCGGCTTCAAGTCGGGAGCGAAGGCCCCCGGCCGCAAGAACTAGCACCACCTGAACAAGACGACCCGGGTCCACTGGACCCGGGTCGTTGTTATTGGGCTAGAGCACTACTCGGTTTCTTTTCGGATGCCCGGGCATACACCGCTCGAGCAAAACCCGCCCGGCACTGCGACTGCCTTTCGGCGCAGGGTCGACGAAATACCACAAGCGACCACCGTCGCTGAACTTGTACTGATAGCGCTCGTAGGTCCGGCCCGCATAGGTGCCGTAGCGCAACTCCGCGCGAAGGGGATACAGGCGCGGCGACTGCCGCTCCGGTTCCCTGGTGAGTGTGTCCCAAGCATCGGCCATCGCGTTCCGGGCGACGGCGACACAATCGACCCACCCTTTGCGAGCCTGGCTGGTGATGAACTCGAGCGAGTACTCGCTCCGCTTCAGCGGTCGCGGCACGTCCTGTGCTCTGCTCATGAGGTGGCCCGAGGGTCAGGCGCAGGCTCCGGTTCGGGGAGCCGATCCAGATCGGTGCCATCGACCTCGATGTTCGGATCGGCGTAGGCCGCAGCGGTATCGCGCCAAGCGCCCAGGACGATCGTCAACCTGTCCAGGTTGCCGACGGACAGACCCCCGCGTGCCGTATTCAGGAACTCGGCCACGAATTCGAGACGGGCGGACGCCGGAAGCAGTTCGATCCAGGGAAAGACGAGCGTGAGCCGACCGGCCAACTGCTCGAGCAGTGTGTCGTCCATGGCGATAGCCAGCAGCTGAGTGAGGGCGGCGAGCGTCTCCTCCGTAGCCGAGGCCGCCCGGTCGTCGGACAGCCGCAGGGCGGGGGCGGAGCGGCGCACGAGTACGACTTCGCCGCTTTGCTCCATGGCCGCCAGCACCCCGTTGGGATCGCGTAGGAATTCCGACCACGTTGCTGTCGTCTTCATAGCGCCAGGATATCAGAACTAGTTCAGATATCCTGGCGCCGAAGCGGCTATGCCCTGGTCAGGGCCGCGTAGCGGGTGAGGTGGGCGTCGGTGGTGCCGTATTCGGATTCGATGGCTGTCAGGCGTTTGAAGTAGTGGCCGATGGCCAGTTCTTCGGTCATGCCCATGGCGCCGTGCAACTGGACGGCGTTCTGGCCGAGGAAGCGGGCGGCGCGGGCGATGGTGACCTTGGCGGCGGAGGCGGCACGGGCGCGGGCCGCCGGGCCGGCGTGCAGCGAGTAGATCACCAGATAGGTTGCGGCGATGGCCTGTTCGAGTTCCATGTGCATGTCGACCATGCGGTGCTGCAGGGCCTGGAAGCTGCTGATCGGGACGCCGAACTGCTGCCGCTGCTTGGTGTACTCGACGGTGTCGGCGAGTACCTTGCTCATCGCGCCGACGGCTTCCGCGCAGGTCGCCGCGATGGCCTCGTCCACGGTCGGCTCGATCGCAGCCCAGCCCGCGCCTTCGGCGCCGAGCAGCGCCGTGCCGGGCAGCCGGAATCCGGTGAACACCAGGTCGGCGGCGGGCCGGTCGTCGATGGTGCGGTACGCGTGCAGCTCGACCCCGGCCGGTGGGTCGGCGGGATCGAAGGCGAGGTGGAACAACGAGATTCCGTCCTGATCCCGCCGCGCGCCGGCGGTGCGCGCGCTGATGATCAGGTGGGTCGCGATCGGTGCGCTGGTCACCACGATCTTGGTGCCGTCCAGGATCCAGTCGTCCCCGTCACGGCGCGCGGTGGTCGACACGTCGTGCAGCGTGTGCCCCGAGGACGGTTCCAGCGCCGCGAAGGCCGTCCGCACCGCACCCGAAACGATTTGGCGCAGCGTGTCTTCCGCTCCCCCGGCCCGCCGGAGCAAACCCGCGCCGACCACGACGGTGTCGATGAACGGTTCGACCACCAGCGCCCGGCCCAGTTCCTCGGCGATGACCATCAGCTCGACCGGCCCACCGCCCATACCGTCCACGTCCTCGGGCAGGGTGGCGCCGAGAATGCCGAGCTCGTCGGCGAATCCGCGCCACACCTCGGGCTGCCAGCCCGCGCCGCCCTTGGCGGCTTTGCGGCTGAGCTCCAAGTCGTAGCGAGCGCCGAGGAATCCGGCGAGCGCCGCGCGCAGGAGTTCCTGCTCCTTGCTGAGTGAGAAGTCCATCAGAGCCCCAATGCTGCTTTGGCGAGGATGTTTCGCTGAATTTCGTTGCTGCCCGCGTAGATCGAGCCCGCCCGGTCGTTGAAGTAGTGCAGCGGCGCGACGGCCTGCCACTCCGCGCCGCTGACGTAACCGTCTGCGGGCGGGGTGTATTCGGCGACGGGTCCACCCGGTTTGGTGGCGTGCGGCTGGTACACCCGTCCGCGCGGTCCGGCCGCCTCCAGCTTCAATTCGGTGAGCTGCTGGCTCAATTCGGTGCCGAGCACCTTGAGCATCGAGGAGGCGGGCCCGGGATTCTTGCCCTGTGCCATCGCGGAAAGCGTGCGGTATTCCAGGATTTCGAGCACTTCGGTGCGAATCCGGACCTCGGCCAGCTTGCGGGCGAAGGCGGGATCGTCGAGCAGTTGGTTGCCGTCCGGGCCGGTCTGGTCGGCGGCCGCGGTGGCCACGTCCTCGGCCAGGACCTGAAGCATCGGCGAGAGCGCGCCGCCACGTTCGTGGATGAGCAGGTATTTGGCGACGGTCCAGCCTTCGTCGAGGCGGCCGAGCACATTGGCCTTGGGCACGCGCACGTTGTCGAAGAAGACCTGATTCTGGATCTCCTCGCCGGAAGACATGACCAGCGGCCGGATTTCGATGCCGGGCGTGGTCATATCGATCAGCAGGAAGGTGATGCCCTGCTGCTTCTTGCCGGCGCGCGAGGTGCGGACCAGGCAGAAGATCCAGTTCGCCTCGGTGGCGTGGGTGGTCCAGATCTTGCTGCCGGTGCAGATCAGGTCCTCGCCGTCCTCGACCGCCGCCATGCTGAGCGAGGCGAGGTCGGAGCCGGACTCGGGTTCGGAATAGCCCTGGCAGAAGAACACTTCCCCGGTCAGGATGCGGGGCAGGAAGTAGGACTTCTGTTCCTCGGTGCCGAAGGCGATGATCGCGTGCGCGACCATGCGGATGCCCATCGGCGAGAGCAGCGGCGCACCGGCGAGGGTGAGTTCGCGCCCGAAGATGTAGTGCTGGGTCAGGCTCCAGGGCTGTCCGCCGAATTCGACGGGCCAGGCCGGCGCGGCCCAGCCGCGCGCGTGCAGGATGTGCTGCCACTGCATGCTGGCCTCGTGGTCGGCGTACACGCTCGTCGCCAGTCGCCCGGCGCGGCGCAGTTCCGGCGTCAGGTTCGCCTCGAGGAACTGCCGGACCTCGTCCCGGAAGGCCAGATCTTCAGCTGACCAGTCGTATTCCATCTGCCCTCCCAGAGGGGGTTGCCACACTGCATTACCGCAGGCCAGGACCGGCCCGCCTGCCGCCAATGTAAGCCCGGCCACCCGCGAAATCAAACTGATGCCACCCGCCCGCAGTTGACCAGGCATTCTGCGTTCGCGCCGGTCAGCAGTCTTCGAAGTACGCCTTCACATAGCCGGCCGACTGATAGACGTAGTCGTAGGCCCAGCGCGCCACCGACAGCCGCGGCCGCGGGTCCACGAACAGGAGTTCACCGGGCCAGCATTTGCCGAGGATGTAGCGGGCCCGCGAGATGTGCGGAGTGAAGGTCACCACGACCACCCGCCGCCAGCCGTGCTCCCGCGCCAGCCGCGCCAGCGCCCGCCCCTCCCCCCGGGTGGTGCGCGGCTCGGGATCGAAACAACTGACCCGGAAGCTGTAGCCCCCGTGACAGATTCGATTGATCATCGCGCTGTTCGTATACGGATCCGAGAACACCACCCACGGCGCGACCCCCTCCCGCCCCAACCGCAACCCCAACTGCTCCCGCCCGTCATGGGCCCCACCCAGCACCAGAACCGCATCCGCCCGCACCGGCACATCCGTGCGCGGCCGCACGTAGACCGGCCACAATCCGGCGACGACGACCGTGAGAACGACGACGCTCAGCAGCGTCGCGGCGATACCCTTTCGTCGCATCAATCCGATGCTAGTGCGGTGACCTGCACCGACCTACCGACGTGCGGGACGTGTTCAGCTACACATACTCGGCTCGCCGATCTTGACCACCGACAGCACCGCATCGCCTTCACCGATGAGCACACCCGGTGACGGCGATTGCGAGACCACGATCCAGTTCCGGTCCGACAACTGCATCCGCCCTTTCCCCGTGGCATCGGTGGAACGCGAGTAGAAGACGCCCGCGGCCTGGATCGCGTTCTGGGCTGCTTGCAGATTCATGCAGACGACGCTGGGCATGGCCACTCGGGTAGCGGCCTGCGTGGTGGGCGGTCGGGCTTCGGAGGAAACGACCGGCGGCGCTTGCGCGGTGGTCGGTGCGGCCACCAACGGCATGGCTGCGCCCGAGGGCGTCGTGGTGATCGGCTGCGCAGCCTTGTCCCCGTTACCCCCGGCATTGCCGATCGCTCCGATGACCAGCAAAACGCCGAATACGGCGACGACCCACACCCAGACCGGCGTGCGCTTCTTGGACGATTGTTGCGGCATGCTCATAACACGGACTCCTGGCACCGGCGGCTGATTCGACCGCAGGTGAGCTCCCCCCGACAGGAGTTGATGCGGCGCCAGAATGTTCTCCCGGACTCGGGGCGACCGAACGACGTTTCACTGAATTACGGGGTTGAATCCCTACCGTCCGTGGGGTTCCGATCAGACTTCCGGTCTGTCCGCGACTGCAGTGTGCGCACCCCGAAGGCTGACAAAAACCCTGGTCATGAGGCCGGGCACCACATGTACACCTGATGTTGCCGCATGCCTCGCTTCGCGGTCGGGGCATGTCCATCGTCGGGGACTACCAATCGATCATGCGCTGCACAGTTTTCGGAACCGGGTACCTCGGGGCTACGCACGCGGCGTGCATGGCCGATCTCGGGCACGACGTGATCGGGGTGGATGTCGACCCGGGCAAGGTCGCGAAATTGTCGGACGGGGTGGTGCCGTTCTACGAGCCCGGGCTGGAGCAGGTGCTGCGGCGCAATCTCGACGCGGGGCGGTTGCGGTTCACCACGTCCTATCCGGAGGCGGCGGCACACGCGCAGGTGCATTTCCTTGGTGTGGGCACGCCGCAGAAGAAGGGCGAGTACGCCGCGGACCTGAAATATGTGCACGCCGTAGTGGATACGCTGGCCCCGCTGCTGGAGCGGCCGTCGGTGATCGTCGGCAAGTCCACGGTGCCGGTGGGAACCGCTGCGGCACTGGGCGATCGGGCCCGCGCGCGGTCGGGCGCCGAAGTCGAGGTGGCGTGGAATCCGGAGTTCCTGCGCGAGGGCTTCGCCGTCCAGGACACGCTGCGCCCGGACCGGCTGGTGCTCGGCGTCGATCGCGAGCGCGCGAATTCGGCGTGGGTGGAGGACCTGGTCCGCGAGATCTACGCGGACCTGATCGAGCACGAGGTCCCGTTCCTGCTGACCGACCTGGCCACCGCCGAACTCGTCAAGGCGTCCGCGAACGCCTTTCTGGCGACGAAGATCTCGTTCATCAACGCGGTGTCGGAGGTGTGCGAGGCCACCGGCGCCGACGTCACCATGCTGGCCGACGCACTGGGCTACGACGCCCGCATCGGCCGCCGATTCCTCAACGCGGGGCTGGGTTTCGGCGGCGGCTGCCTGCCCAAGGACATCCGCGCGTTCATGGCCCGCTCGGGTGAGCTGGGCGCCGATCACGCGGTGGCCTTCCTGCGCGAGGTCGACAACATCAATATGCGCCGCCGCACCAAGGTCGTCGACATGGCGACCCGGGCCTGCGGCGGTTCGCTGCTGGGCGCGAATGTCGCGGTGCTGGGCGCCGCGTTCAAACCCGAATCCGACGACGTGCGGGACTCCCCCGCGCTGAACGTGGCCGGCATGATCCAGCTGCACGGCGCGGTGGTCACCGTGTACGACCCGAAGGCCGTGGAGAATTCGCGCCGCGTCTTCCCGACCCTGAACTACGCCACCTCGGTCGCGGAGGCCTGCGATCGCGCGGACGTGGTGCTGGTGCTCACGGAGTGGGACGAATTCACCGCCTTGCGCCCGGCGGAACTGGACCGGGTGGTGCGGGCACGCTCCATCATCGACGGCCGGAACTGTCTCAATCGTGCCACCTGGAGAGCGGCCGGATGGGTGTACGCGGGTCTCGGCACACCGTAGAGTTGCAGCGTGCCAGGCACTGGGCGCTTGAGTGGGATCGAACATCGCCGGTAAGGTCCCCTGCAGTCTCCGTCGTGGCCGACGCGGGCTCGCATGTCGGAAAGCGTGACAAGATAGGCAGCTGATGAGTTCGGTACTGGGAGTTTCGGTGGGGGCCGGCGCTGTTCGCATGGCGCGCCCGCACGCCCAGAACCCCCAGGGCCCGGTCAGTCCGCAGGGCTTCGACCTGCACACCATCCCCGTCCGCGAGCATCCCGGCGAGGAAGCCGCGGCCGAGGCGGTCGGCGTCACCCTGGAAACCGCGCCCGATATCCGCGCCACCGCCATCGCCTATCGCGGTGAGCAGCAGGCCCGCTCGGTGCGCGCGGCCATGGCCCGCCAGCAGCTCACCGACTACGAGCTGGTCCCCGAGATCTTCGCCACACTCGAATACGCCACGGCGACAGGCGAAATCCGGGGCATCAATTCTCTCGCCGTCTACGATCTGGGCAGCTCCGGCCTGACGGTCAGCGTCGTCGACACCCAGACCCGTGAGGTCCGCTACACCGAGCGCACCAGCGAAATCAGCGGCGACTACCTGGATTCGCTGATCCGGGAGCAGCAGATCGCCTCCGGCCGGATCGCGCACCCGCAGAACCCGGCGGGCCTGGCGGCCCTGGACGCGCTGTGCCGCGAGGCCAAAGAGCAGCTCTCGTCGAACACCGCCGTCGCGCTGCCGAGCGAACAGGGCCTGGTCCTGCTCGCGCAGGAGAATTTCGAGGCGCTGGTCGTGACGGCGATCGAGTCCTCGGCCCGGATGACCCGCGATGTGATCGCCCGCGCCGGCCGACCGGTGCAGGGCGTGCTCGTCATCGGCGGCTGTGCCCGGATCCCGTTGGTCGCCAAGGTGCTCGAGCACTGGATCGGGGTGCCGGTCATCGTGCCGGAGAGCCCCGAGACGGTCACCGCGCGCGGCGCCGCGCTGCTGGCCCGCCCGGCGGTCCGTCCCGCCGCGGCGCAGGCGCCCGCGCCGGCCACCATGGCCTTCGACGACGAGGAGTTGTCGCCGGCCTGGCTATCGGCGCCGCCGAAGAAGGGCAAGCGCAAGCGCAAGAACGATCTGGCCGACGACGATTGGCTCGGCAACGAGGATCCCGGCCAGGATTGGGGCCAGGCTCGGCCGCCCAAGGCCCGCAAACGCTCCTACGACGAGACGCCGGCCGCCCTGGCGGATCACCCGCGCCGCAAACGCGAACTCAACGGCGCCGTGCTCACCGTGAGCGCCTTGGCGGTGGTCGCCGCGATCGGCATCGGCCTGGGTTACGGCCAGCAGGTGCTGACCCGGGATTCCAACAGCAGCGAGGGGTCGCCGCCGGCCACCACCTCCAGCGTCCCGCGCACCACCACCCTGGAACCGCAGATCGCGGTCGCGCCCGCGACGACCACCACCGAGACCGAGTCGGCGGCCGCACCGCCGCCGCGGCGCACGACCACCACCGCGCCGCCGCCCACGCCGGGCCCGAATACCTTTACGGTGCCGTTCCTTCCGCCGATCGTGGTGCCCACGATCCCGCCGGATCTGTTCCCGGCGCCGCCGCCGGGCGGCTGATCGGCCGACGCCCCTCTGGAACCAGAGGGGCGTTCGCGTGCTCAGGTCCGGGCGTGCCGCGCGCGCCGGGGCGCCGGGGCGGGTGGACGGCGCTGCGGTCGCCGCCCCCGGCCGAACGGACGCGCCAGCATGACCGCGATGCCCGTGGTCAGCGGCACCGACAGCGCGAGCGCGATGCCGCCGACCGAGGAGCGGGCGATCTCGATGGCCACCGCGTCGCCGGTGAGCACGTCCCGGATCGACCGGCCGGCCACGCTGAACAGCAGCAGCAGCGGCAGCGCGCCACCGGCGTAGGCGAGCACCAGCGTGTAGACGGTGCTGGCGATGTGGTCCCGGCCGACGCGCATGGCGGCAGCGAAAACCTCGCGGCGGGTGGCCTCGCGGTCCAGCGCGGCGAGTTCGAAGGCGGCCGAGGCCTGGGTGATGGTGACGTCGTTGAGCACGCCGAGCGAGCCGATGATGAAGCCGGCCAGCAGCAGGCCGGTGATGCTGACGTGCCCGAGGTAGGTGGCGACGTTGGTGTTCTGTTCTTCGGACAGCCCGGTCAGGTGGGTGATCTCGATCGCCAGCCAGGACAGGACCGCGGCGAGCAGCATCGAGGCGAGGGTGCCCAGCAGCGCGGAACTGGTGCGCAGTGAGACCCCGTGCGCGAGATAGAGCACGGCGTAGAGGATCGCCGAGCCCGCCACCAGCGCGACCGGAATCGCGGGCTTGCCGTCCAGCAGCGCGGGCAGCATGAACCCGACCAGGACCGCGAACGCGATCACCAGGCCGATCAGCGCCCGGAAGCCGCGCCAGCGCGCGACCACGATGATCACGACGACGAAGACCAGGAAGATCAGCAGCAGCGGCAGCCCGCGCGAGTAGTCCTCGAAGGAGTACATCGGCGTTCCGCTGGGATCGGCTTGGCGCACGATGCGGATCTCGTCGCCGGCCCTCAGGTCGGGTTGACCTGGCCCGGGCGCGATTTCGAGCAGTGTCCGGCTGCCCTGGTGCGGCCCGGAGTCGATGGTGATGATGCTGCGCTGGCACTGGTAGGCGTCGTTGCGCGGCGCGAGGGGCTTGTCGGGGAAGACCTTGCCGATCGAGGGGCTGCCGCAGGGGCCGACGTCCTGCAGCACCACGGTGCCGGCTTCGGTCTGCACCGCGCCGCCGCCCGCGTTCTGCATGGGCAGGGGAATGTCGATGTGCTGCTTGCTCGGCCACAGCAGGACGGCGCCGGCGATGACGGCGATCCCGATGACGGTGAGTAACCCGATCACCACGCGCGCGGCGGTGTCGCCGATCGCGATGGGCCCGGAATGGTCGTGGTGGTGATGATGGTGCTCCGTCACCAGCCGAGCTTAAAGGATTTCATTTTCAAACTCGCGGTGGCGGGTGCGCTGAACTGCGCGAAGAGTTTTCGGGAGGGGGCGGCGGAGAGCAGGGGGATGTCTCCGCCGCCCGCAGGCCGGCGCCCAGGGGGGGTAGGCGGCCGAACCCGAGGGCCAGGTTGTCCAGGGGGGGTAGACAACCCGACCGGGCACTAGAAGTGCCGAGAGCTACTGTACACAAAACTCAGAGTTTTGCGCTAGTAAGTATTTAAAAGCGCAACTTATCCAGACTGGCGGTCTGTTTTCAGCCCGGAAGCCTGGGCTACTGCCGGTAGCTGGCGAGGAAGTTGCCGAACCGCTCGATCGCCACCGCGAGGTCGCGCGCCCACGGCAGCGTGACGATCCGCAGATGATCGTGATCGGGCCAGTTGAAGCCGGTGCCCTGCACCATCAGGATCTTCTCCTGCAGCAGCAGATCCAGGATGAGCTTCGAATCGTCGTGGATCTCATGCACATTCGGATCCAGGCGCGGGAAGGCGTAGAGCGCGCCCTTGGGCTTCACGCACGAGACGCCCGGGATCATGTTGAGCTTCTCCCAGGCCACATCGCGCTGCTCCAATAGTCGACCGCCCGGCAGGATCAGATCCTCGATGCTCTGATGACCGCCCAGCGCCACCTGAATGGCGTGCTGTGCGGGCACATTCGGGCACAGACGGGTCGAGGCCAGCAGCGACAGGCCCTCCAGGAAACCGGCCGCGTGCTCCTTCGGGCCGGTGATCACCACCCAGCCGGACCGGTAGCCCGCCACCCGGTAGGCCTTGGACAGGCCGTTGAAGGTCAGGCAGAGCAGATCGGGCGCGAGCGCGGCCAGCGAGATGTGCTTGGCGTCGTCGTAGAGGATCTTGTCGTAGATCTCGTCGGCCAGCAGCAGCAGCTGATGCTTGCGCGCCAGGTCGACCAGCTGCTGCAGCACCTCGGTGGAGTACACCGCGCCGGTCGGATTGTTCGGGTTGATCACCAGCAGCGCTTTGGTCTTGTCGGTGATCTTCGATTCGATATCGGCGATATCGGGCTGCCAGCCGTTGGCCTCGTCACACAGGTAGTGCACCGGCGTGCCGCCGGCCAGGCTGGTCATGGCCGTCCACAGCGGGTAATCCGGCGCCGGGATCAGCACCTCGTCGCCGTTGTTCAGCAGCGCCTGCATGGTCATCGTGATGAGCTCGGAGACGCCGTTGCCGAGGAAGACGTCGTCGACGTCGAATTCCGGGAAGCCCGGCACCAGCTCGTAGCGGGTCACGATGGCGCGACGCGCCGACAGGATGCCCTTGGACTCCGAGTAGCCCTGCGCGTAGGGCAGCGCGGCGATGATGTCGCGCATGATCACATCGGGCGCCTCGAAACCGAACGGCGCCGGATTGCCGATGTTGAGCTTGAGGATGCGATGCCCCTCGGCCTCCAACCGTGCCGCATGCGCGTGTACCGGCCCACGAATCTCGTAGAGAACGTTCTGCAGCTTGGTGGACTGCTCGAGGGCGCGCGGCGGCTGATGGGGTAGATGACTCGGGCTCACCCGATCAATGGTGCCATCCTCGGCAATCCTTTTATCGATGGCCCGCGCACCTAACTACCTGGCGGTATGCCTTTCGCCGCCGTCGCGCCGCAGAACTCCTCGATCCGTTCGTCCAGGAAACGCGCCTCCGACGCGTTGCGGAAGGTGGGCGCGGCGATCCGCCGGCGCACGCCGGTCAGCCGGGCTTCCAGCTGCACGATGCGCCGGTCCTCGGAGAGGCCGAGCACCGGGTGCAGCGCCTCGGCCGCGCCGTCCAGGCTGCCGTTGATCAGGTGCGCGGCCGCGTTGTCCACCCGGGCCAGCGCCTCGGCGCCGTAGGAGCGCTTCTCCGAGGGGCCGCCGGCGTACAGCTCGATCGCGTGCTGGGTGGCGGCCAGGGCCGGTTCGGCCTCGCCGAGATGGATGTAGGTGGCGCCCGCGTAGTACTGCGCCTTGGCGTCCGGGAAACCGAAGACGCCGCCGACCTCGTCGTGCAGATCGTCGGTGGCCGCCATCTCGCGCGCCTGCTCGGCGGCCTGGATACAGCGGTGCGTGTCGACCGGGCTGCCGATCATCGACCAGATCCTGGCCTCGATGTTGAGCAGCCGGACCTTCGCCGTGGCCGAATCGGCGTACTCGTGCCCGCTCTGCGCGAGCAGCACACCGCGACGCGGGCGATCCGACCAGTATTCGATGAGCGCGTGCATGCCGCGGGTCCAGGCTCGTAAGCCGTTGTGCCCGCATAGTTCCGCGTACGCCCAGGACGCGCGGATCTGCTCGCCCGCCGCGTCGTAATAGCCCAGATCCGTGCTGGCGTTGGCGAGCAACCCCGACAGGGTGCCGGCCAGCAGGTACAGGTGCGAGGTGTCGGCGGGGCGCTGATGCCCCTCCAGCAGCCGGTAGACCCGGCGCCGCACCCGCAGCATCTCGACCATCATCGGCACCGGTGGAATGTGCACGTAGTCGTTCGCGATGCGCGTGACATCGGCATCGAGCTGGTCCAGGGTGCTGGCACCGACATTGGTGCTCTCGGCCTGGCCGGCGTGTTCGCTGGCCTCGTGGGCAGCCGCCATGATCAGATCCCTCTCCGAAATCGCTGCTAACGCATCGCCTCTCATCGCACCGGCATCTATGAGAGCCAAAAGGTCCGCGTCGCTCGAATAAGTCACACCGGCCGCGGCGGCCGATGTCTCGAAACCAGGCGCGGCAGACCCAGCGGACCCGGGGCCGGGAGTACCCAGGTGCTCGATCAAGTCCACGAACCGGGCCCGCACCACATCGTCGGACCTTGCCAGGGATGTGTCGAGTGCGGCTTGATTGATCGGTCGTGGATGGACGCGGGCGCCGCCCGCCTCCCACTTCGATACCAGGCGTTCGTGCACTCCGAGGTGAGCGGCGAACTCCCGGATACTCATCCGCTTGGCATCGCGAAGGGCACGGGTCTCTCTTCCTGACCACTGCCTGACCACGATGTCATCCCTTCGAATCAACTCTTTCCCAGGGTACGAGCGCTTTGTGTCTACGGCCACAAACAATTCGGTGTAGCTATCACTTCATCCGGTTGAGTCCTGGCGGCCCGCCGGCAAAGGCAGTGAAAGGGCAGCGGAATGCGGGTAGCAGGGCGTTACCGCATACGCGTTACACAGGCGACCCTTGATGCAGGAGGCAAGGAGTTGGCCGTGAATGTGGACAAACTCAGGTCAGTCGATGATTGGGTGGCCTTCTACCGACACGAGTACGACTTACCGGTGCTCGAGCGTGGTGGATTCGCGATGCTGCCCATCAGCGGCCGTATCTGTGTCGTGCACCTGCCTACGGCTCGCGCCGAAAAGGTAAGAGCGGCACTGGAACAGCAGGGGACGAGGGGTCCGATGCTGGCCCGGCAGATTCGCTGGAGCTTCCTCGCCGCGCCGGACAGCCGGCCGGGAACGCAGGTATTGGAGGTACTGAACCGGCTCGACATCGGTATACCTGCGATCGGCAGTGCCGTGATGTTGCCGACCGGTCTCGGTCGCTGGACCCGGGAAGGGTGCTTCTGGGTCAGCCCGCCGAGACGCGGCGACACGCTCCCACCGCTGTCCGTCGTCCTCACGACGGCCCTGGCGGTGGGAGCGGGTGGCGGGGACTGAAAATTGCGTCGTCGGTCCCCGCCGCCGCCCCGGGTTCGCCCGCGCCCGGGGCGTTGCTGAACCGGCCGGGTCCGCCTCACCCTGAACAGTCGACGAGGCGGACCCGGCCGTGGCGCAACCACATTCGGCATAGTGGAGCCATGGACGCCGCACTGGACCTGCGCGGGACCTATCAGGTGCGCGCGCGGCAGGTCGTGCACGCACCCGCCGCGCTGACCGCCGGGCTCGACGTCCTGCGCTGCTTCGGGTTCGACGTCACCGAGCCGGAACCGGTGCGGCGGCGCAAGATTCCGGGCGGGACGGTGAAAATCGTGTTCGCGCTGGACGGCGTGTTCGGCGGGCGATCGATACAGCCCACCGCCCTGGTGGTCGGGTTGCACGATCGCGCGGGGATGACCGAGCACGCCGGTCGGATGCACAGTGTGCAACTGCAGCTCGAACCGTTGGCGGCGCGCCGGTTACTCGGCGTGCCGCTGGACGACTTGCGCAACACCGCTGCGCCCCTGGACGAACTGCTCGGCCCTCCCGTCGCGGAGCTGACCGAGCGGCTCGCCGAAACCGGCACCTGGCCCGAGCGGTTCGCCCAGGTCACGACCTTCCTGCGGGAGCGCTTCGCGGCGGCCGAGCCGCCCGACCCGGTGGTCGCGCACGCGGTGCGGGTGCTGCGGCACAGCGGGGGTGGCGTCCCGATCGGGGTGCTGGCCCGCGAGATCGGCTGGAGTCACCGGCATTTCCGCCGCCGGTTCGCCGATCAGGTCGGGTTGGCGCCGAAGGATTACGGTTCCCTGCTCCGGTTCTCGGGTGCGCTCGACGCGCTGACGCGCCCCGGGGCCGACGCCGGCGCGGTCGCCGCCCGCTTCGGGTACTACGACCAGTCCCATCTCACCCGCGCCTTCCAGCGCTTCGCCGGTGCGCCGCCGGGCCGGCTGATCCGGGCCGCGGCCGATTCGTCCAAGACCGCCGCCGGGGTGCGGTTCTAGCGTCACACCCATGTCCGGAACACCGCTTCCCGTGCGGATCGCGACCGTCGGGGTCGGCGTGCACGCGGTCAACCACCTTGTCGTCCTGTCGGTTCCGCCGTTCGGCTGGAATCCGGGGACCGTCTATCACCTGATCGGCGCGCCGCTCTACGCGGCGCTGCTGTTGCCGCTGTGGCGGGGCCGCGGCTGGGCGCGGGGCACCGTCACCGTGCTGCTCGGCTGCCAGTTCGCCGGGCGTTTCGTGGTGTGGGCGCTGTTCCCGGCAACCGGGGTGCACGCCGCCCTGCTGTTCGGCTGGACGCTCTCGACGATCGTGCTGCCCCTGCTGTGGCTACCGGCCGCGGCCCGCAAGCACTTTCAGCGGGACTCGACGGAACTGACCACGTCCGCGGACAGCGGGAAATTGAGGTAGGACTTCGACGGCGTCGGGCCGCGCTGGCCTTGGTACTTGGAGCCGACCGTCGCGCTGCCGTACGGATGCTCGGCCGGGCTGCTCAAGCGGATCAGGCACAGCTGCCCGATCTTCATGCCCGGCCACAGCGTGATCGGCAGGTTCGCGACGTTCGACAGCTCCAGGGTGATGTGCCCGCTGAACCCCGGATCGATGAAGCCCGCGGTGGAGTGCGTGAGCAGGCCGAGCCGGCCCAGGCTGGATTTGCCCTCCAGCCGTCCGGCCAGATCGTCGGGCAGCGTGCACACCTCGAGAGTGGAGCCGAGCACGAACTCGCCGGGGTGCAGCACGAACGGCTCCCCCTCGGCGGGCTCCACCAGGCTGGTCAACTCGTCTTGGCGCTGCGCCGGATCGATATGGGTGTAGCGCGAGTTGTCGAAGACGCGGAAGAGCCGGTCCAGCCGCACATCGATGCTCGACGGCTGGATCAGGTTCGCCAGCAGCGGTTCGACCCCGAGCCGCCCAGCGGCGATCTCCGCGCGAATGTCACGATCGGAAAGCAGCACGCCCAGCAGCGTAGTGCCTGCTAGTTGCCGCGCTGCCCGGGACCCGGCTCATCGAGCTTCGCACCCGAATCGTCGGCGCTGAACACCGGCCGATGGTGCGCGCCGCTGTCGTCGGCGGCGGGGTACGCCGTCAGCGGCGCACTCTCGTGACTGAATAGCCCGGGTACATACCCGTCTTCTTGACTCATTCGTCGAGCCTCCTCCGATAGTCACCGAATAGCCAATCGACGGGCCCGACCCCCATCCGGCAACCTTCGACTTCCTAATAAGTACCAGGTCAGACGGCCGGAAGGTAGCACCGGGGCAATAGTGTTGTGCCGCACCCGATTCGATCGCGCCGACCGGCGGGTCCGGCGAACCACCGCGCGCGCCGGACGGTAATGGAGTTGACCCCCGGCGGAGCGGGTCTGCTAAGCTCGCGACCATGCTCTGGCGTACGCCGATGTAGTTCAATGGTAGAACTTCTGCTTCCCAAGCAGACAGCGCGGGTTCGATTCCCGTCATCGGCTCCGAGATCCCCACCTGCTGTTTCGCAGGTGGGGATTTTTCTGTGGAACGCCGGGCGGGCGGGCTGCGTCCAAGCGGTCATGAAGGTGCCGGACGATCTCGAATTGACGCAGGAGCAGCTGGCCTATCTGTCCGGGCTGGTCGACGACGGGGCGCGCAGGCGCCAGATCGCCGTCTGGCGGCAGTGGCGGAACGGGACCTACTGGGAGACGAGCGCGCGGCGGGGTCACCGGGTGACCAGGGTCGAACGGCGCTGAGCGGCGCGGTCGGGCCCTGGTCCGGCGGGCGGCTACTTCTCGACGCGCGACAGGTCGGTGAAGCCGTCGATACGGAGTTCGGCGCCGATCGCGGCCACCGCGTCGACGAGGGTGCGGTCGCCCAGCTGCGGCCAGCCCTTCAGCGGGATGGGGCCGCCGATCTGCTCGCGCAGTTCGTTGACGTACTGGTCGATGTGGCGGATCGCGGTGCCGAGCGTGACCCGCTCGCCCTTGAAGTTGACGAAGGTTTCCTCGAGCGCTGCCATGGTCCCTCCTGGGATGCCGTCGATGATGGTCTGGACGTCGTGGCGGAAGGCGTGCATATCGATGCCGGTGGGGTCGATCTTGCCTTCGCTGCTGTACTCGCGGTGCGCGACGCAGTCGCCGGCGTCGCGGCCGAGATGGCGCAGGATCGCGGCGCAGCCGCGCTTGTAGGCGTCGAGCTGGATTGCGGTCCAGTCGGTTCCGTCGCCGCGCGAGACGGCCTCGATGCCGATCACGTGGAAGTTGGCGTTGTCGGTGGGCCAGCCCGGCCAGGACCCGCGCCCGGCGTGCCAGCAGACGCCCGCCGCGATCACCCGATAGGTGCCGTCGCGTTCGAGCACCAGCTGCGCCAGCGGGCCCGCCAGATCTGGCCGCCCGTATTGGACGATGCGCCAGTCGTTTTCGCCGCCACCGGCGGTGTGGTGACACAGCACGCCGCGGATGTCGCCGAAATCGCCGTGCCCGCGCTCACGCCACCCGTCGTGCTCGAGCACGCGCAGCCCTTCGGCGCGTAGGACATCGGCCAACCAGAGCGGATCACTCACAGGCTCAGGCCTCCTTGATCTTGGTTCGGAGCCGGGCGGCGCGCGCCCGGCATCGGCTTCGGATCTTCGGAAGTGCATTCGACGCCACCCGCACGATGGCGTTCCGGCCGCCCGGTATTTTTCTGCCGGGTTACTCGCTCTGCGCCCAGGCGGCGACGGGCAGGCTGAGGTAGATGCCGAAATCGCGCAGGCCGGTGGCGGATTCGAGGGCCTCGTGCAGGGAGTCGACGCGGTCCTGGCGGTCGGCGGCGCGGCTGTCGAAGTATTTGGAGCGGATCTCGATGACGGCGTCGAGGCCGGAGCGGTCGAAGGGGCCGAGGGGGCGGAACCGGATCTCGACGTCGCCGGGTTGCAGGTCGCCGTCGTAGGGCTCCTCGGGACATTCGACGGCCACCGAGACCAGGTGCGGCAGCTGGTCGGCCAGCTCGCGCAGGGTGGATTCGGGGACGTGGGGGGCGTAGGTCACCTCGACTAGGGGCACCTCCGCCAGCGTAGCGAGCGCCGGGAGTTGTCGGTGTGCGCCGCTACAGTCCGGGTGTGGCATCGGAGTATTCGTTCACAGCCGAGGTGTGGGAACACCCGAGCATGGGGTCCTGGCATTTCGTGTCCCTGCCGGAGGCTGTCGCCGACGAGATCGAGGATCAATACGCACACCGCGCCAACGGTTTCGGCGCGGTGAAGGTGCAGGTGCGGATCGGGGCGAGCCTCTGGACGACATCGGTGTTCCCGGACAAGGAGCGCGGCACGTATGTGCTGCCCGTGAAGAAACCGGTGCGGGTCGCCGAGCGGCTGGAGGCCGGGTCGCGGCCGCGGGTCGATCTGGAGATCGTGCTCTAGCGGTTCACAGGTCCATGGCCGCGCGCAGGGCGGTGTCGAGGCGCTCGACGATGTCGGGCGCGAGTTCGTCGACGCGCTCGGCCAGCCAGTCGCGGTAGATGCGGCCGATATTGCCGGCGTGCACCCAGCCGTGGCCGGGCAGGGTGACGGCGAGGATGTCGTTCGGATTTTCGTCCATCACCTCCGCGGCGATCAGCCAGCGGCGGGGCGATTCGTGGATGCCGTCACTGCTGATCAGCACGATGGTGCGCCGGCGGGTGGAGCCGTGCGGGTGGTAGGTCCACAGTTCACCCCTGCGCACGCATCTCCCGTTCCGCGGCGGCCAGCTCCGCTTCGTCCGCGGCCGCTTGCGCGCTGATATCCGGCACCGGCCCCACCCCGGTGCGCACGGCCTCGCGCCGGGCCGCCTTGGAAATCCACGCCGAGGGCGACATGCCGGCGCGGGCCGCGGCCTGTTCGGCGTAGGACCAGGCCGCCTCATCGAGCGAGAGCGTGACCTTACGTGTTGCCATACCTTTTATCGTACCGATGAACCGGCTCCCGGCCAGCGGTTTCCCGGTCGGTACCGGTCCGTTACGCTACTGTTGGCATATCGCCAGTAAGCCGGAGCAGAGGGTCGCGCCATGACGTTGAATCACCATCGGACCGGGTCCGGGGAGCCGCTGGTTCTGGTGCACGGCGTCGGCAGCCGCTGGCAGGTTTGGGAGCCGATCATCGACACGCTGGCCGAATCGTTCGAGGTGATCGCCGTCGACCTGCCCGGCTTCGGCGAATCCGCCCCGCTGCCACACACCACGGTCGACACCCTCACCGACGCGCTCGCCGATTTCCTTGCCGCGCAAGGCATCCAGCGCGCACACCTGGCAGGCAACTCGATGGGCGGCCTGATCGCCCTGAAACTCGCGGCGCGCGGGCTGGGCCGCTCGGTCACCGCCTACTCCCCGATCGGGTTCTGGGACAAGGCCGGTCGCGTCTGGTGCCAGCAGTCGCTGGGGCGGTCGCGCGGGCTGCTCGGCCCGCTCGGACCACTCATGCCGCGCATCCTCGGCACCGCCGCGGGCCGCACCGTCTTCCTGACGCTGGTCGTCGGCAAGGCGTGGGCGCTGTCACCGCAGATCGCCATCGACACCGCCCGCGGTGCCCAGGTCCTGGGGTTCCAGCCCGCGCTGGACTCCTTCGCCGCGGCCCGGCTGCCCGACCTCGCCGCGCTCGCCGAACTCCCGGTCACCATCGCCTGGGGCAATCGGGACATCCTGCTGACCTACCGCACCCAGAGCCGCCGCGCCAAGGCCCTGCTGCCCGGCGCCACCCACGTCACGTTGCACGGCAGCGGGCACACGCCCTTCTACGACGATCCGGCGGCGTGCGCGCGGGTGCTGCTCGACACCGCGCGCTAGGCGCCCGGCTCGCGCGCCGCCGTCAGCGTCTCCGGCGGCGCGGTGCCGAGCAGGATCCGCACCGCGTTCCGCCAGCGCCACTGCAGAATTCGATTGCGGTCCACGTCGCCGGTGAGCAGGGCGCGCATGGCGAGGCCGGTCATGATCTCGATGGTGAACTCGGTGATGGTCGGCACCCGGGGATCGTCCGGGAATTCGGCCCGGAACGCCTCGCGGATGCTGGTGTGCATCAGATCGAAGAGCCGGTGTTCCAGCGGCAGGAACTTCGCCAGCAGCTCGGGATCGGTGCGTGCGCCCACCCAGATCTCCAGCGCGGCAAGGAAAGACGGGCCGCTGAGCATGCGCATGGTCAGCTCGACGGCGACCTCGAGCCGGTCGGCGCCGGCCGGGATCGCCTCGAATTCCCTGGTCAGCTGGTCCCCGCGGCGCGCGGCCAGGTGCTCCACCGCGCCCGCGAGCAGATCGGCCTTGGTCGGGAAATGATGCTGCAGCGTGCCGCGCGGCACACCGGCCAGCTTCTGCACCGCCAAGGTGGTGGTACCCGCGTACCCGTCGTCGACCAGGCTCTGGATCGCCGCGTCCAGGAGCCGGGTGCGCATCCGGGAGGTGCGCTGTGCCTGCGTCTCCCGGACGCGCTGCGCCATCGGGGTCAGCGCCCCTGCCACTGCGGTTCGCGCTTCTGCGCGAACGCCAGAGCACCCTCGGCGGCATCCTTGGAAAACAGTGCGGGCAGGGCGATCTCGCCCTGCTTAGCGAACGCCTCCGCCGCCGTCCAGTCCGGCGACTCGTCGATGATCCGCTTGCTCGCCGCGACGGCCAGCGGCGCGGCGGCGGCGATCTCCGCGGCCAGTTCCAGCGCACCGGCCAGCGCGCCGCCGGGCTCGGTGATCCGGTTGACCAGCCCCAGCTGATAGAGCCGCTCGGCGCCGACGCGGCCGCCGGTCAGCGCCAGTTCGGCGACCATGCTGCGCGGCAGGCGCTGGGTCAGCCGCAGCACGCCGCCGCCCACCGCGACCAGCCCGCGCTTGACCTCCGGAATGCCGAACTGGGCGTTGCCGGCCGCGACGATCAGATCACCGGAGAGCGCGAGCTCGAAACCGCCCGCCAGCGCGAAACCCTCGACCGCCGAGATCATCGGTTTCACCGGCGGCCGCGCCGCGATGCCGAGGGGGCCGCGGCGCTGGGTCATCGGCATCTCCCCCTTCGAGGCCGCGACCAGATCCATTCCGGCGCTGAAGGTTCCGCCCGCACCGGTCAGCACCAGCACGCGCGCGCTGTCGTCGGCCTCGAACTCGTCGAGAGCGGCCTCGATGGCCTGGGCGGTGGCCAGGTTGATGGCGTTGCGTGCCTCGGGCCGATTGACGGTCAGCACGGTGATCGCGTCCTGCCGTTCGACCAGAATCGGATCAGTCATGAAAGTCCCTCTCTCAGAGCAGATTGAGCTTGTCCGCGGCGGCGATCTCGGCGCGGGCGCCGATCGGATCGCCGTCGGTGAACGCCGCGACGGTCCCGGCGTCGGAGGCCCGCACCAGTATGCGGGCGCCCGCCGGATTCAGGGCGCTGACGACCACGGCTTCGGGTTCGTCGCCGCCGTCGCGGCTCTTGCGATACGCGACGGTGTACGCCTCGACGGCCGCCGGCCCGGTGTAGCCGGGCGCGGGCTCGCGGCGCGCGGCCGGCACCTCGGCTTCGATCGAACGGAACAGCCGCGCGGGCGGTTTCGCCGAGTACACGCCCACACCGTGTTTGGTGATGTACCAGCCGAGCGCGGTGGTGAGCCCGAAGTCCGCGGGGTGCTCCCGCAGTCGCGCGACCATGGTCGCGATCGAATGGGTGGTGTAGTTGTTGCCCGCGCCGCCCGCGAAGGTCAAGCCGCCGGTGACCGACAGCGGGCGCGCGGGATCATCGATCGGCAGCCCCAGCGCTTCGGCCGCGACCTGCACCGCGACCGGGAAGCAGGAGTACAGGTCCACGTGCGCCACCGCGTCGATGCCGAGTCCGGCGTGACCCAGCGCGGCCTGCCCCGCCGCGGCGATGGCGGGTGAGGCGCTCAGGTCGGCGCGCTCGGAGACGAACCATTCGTCGGTGGCGGTCGCGCCGGCGTGCGGGAAGATCCAGCGCTCGCGCGGCACCCCGGCCGCGTCCGCGGCGGCGGCGCTGCACACCACCAGTCCCGCGGCGAGATCCACCGTCAGGTTCGCGATGAGCAGTTTCGGATAGGGCGTCGACACCAGCCGGTTGGCCGGCGACGGCGTGGTGAGTTCGGCGGCGGAATGCGCGGTGGGCTGCCACGCGTACGGGTTGCGCACGGCCACCTCGGACAACCGCGACCACAGGCCGCCGATCCGGGCGCGATGCTCGGATTCGCTCAGGCCCAGGCGGGCCCGCAGCGCCGTCTCCATCAATGCGTAGAAATAGACCGGCCCCCACAGCCCGGCGGCGGTCTCCATATCGGAGTTGGGGCCGCGCTCGGATCCGATGATCTCGCAACCGGTTTCGTCCTGCTCCGGCCAATCCACCGGCACGCCTGCCCGTTTCGCGGCGTTCCAGGAGGCGACGGCTTCCGCACCCGTGAGGAGCGCGACCTCGCTACGTCCGTCGGCGATGGCCTGGGCGACGGTGTTGAGCAGCCGCTGCGGTGCGTCGCCGCCGAAGCGCGCGGACTGCACGGTACGGCGCGGCGCGGCGCCGAGTTCGGCGGCGACCAGTGCGCCCAGGTCCGGGTAGGGCTTGCTCACCGGCGCGACGGCGGCGATCAGATCGGCGGAGCGCAGCAGGCGGTCACCGGTGCCGCTGTCCGCGCCCGCCCGGCGCAGCGCTTCGGTGGCGAGTTCCACCGGGCCCGGGTGCCCCGGCTCGCCCGACCGGTGCACGACCTGTCCGGCACCGACGATGACCGGTGTCCGCGGGTCCATTCCGGCTGGCAGCATTGTTCCTCCATCCAGTTCCCGTCAGCACTGACGGTAATTGGAATCAGACCACAGGGCCGCATCGCCTGGCAATGGGCCGAGGACACGTGGTTAGGTGCGCGATGTGATCCCAAGCACACACGGCACACCCTTCGGGGGCGTGGTCTTCGACTGGCGGGGCACCCTCGTCTCGGAACTGTCGGCCCGGGGCTGGGCCGGAACGGCGCTGCGCCGAATCGGCCGCGAGGCCGGCGAGGACGCGGTCACCCGACTGCTGCGCGACATCCGGAGAGCCGCCGGTGAACCGAACCGCCTCAAATCACCGCAGGGCAACATCAGTTTCGAGCGGCACCGGCAGACCTACTTCGAGGTGTTTCACGACGCCGAACTCGACGACGATCTCGCCCAGGCCCTGTTCGACGTCGATTCCAGCACCGAGCACAATCTTTTCGCCGTCGACGCCGCCGAAACCCTGCGCACGCTCCGCGAAAACGGCTGCCGCATCGGCGTTCTCAGCAACATTCATTTCGACATCGCACCGGAATTCGCCGAAGCGGGACTCGACGGCCTGGTCGACGAATTCGTGCTGTCCAGCAAGGAGGGCGTGCAGAAACCCGACCCGGCGATCTTCGAGCTGATGCTCACCAGGCTCGGCACCAGCGCGGAACACACCCTGATGGTCGGCGACCGGAGTTCCCGCGACGGCGCGGCCGCCGACATAGGCATGCCGACGCTGCTCATTCCCCCGCTGCGCGATCACACCAAGCGCCAACTGCACCTGGTCACCAATCTCGCCGGGCTCACACCGCCGCCGGGGAACTGACTCACGGGTAAGATCCGGGCATGGGTTCCAATATCACGGTGCGGTTCGAGGGCGATCGGGCCTATGTCGCCCTGGCTCGGCCGGACAAGCACAACGGGCTGACGATCGAGATGCTGCGCGGATTGATCGACGCCGCGCATGAGATCAGGGCGCGCAAGGGGGTGCGTGCGGTCATTCTGGCCGGGAACGGGCCGAGTTTCAGCAGCGGATTGGATGTCGCGAAGGCGACCAGCGATCCACTGGCGATCGTGCGGGCGTTCGTGCCGCTGCCGTGGCGGGGGACCAATACGTTCCAGGAGGCGTGCTGGGCCTGGCGCCGGCTGCCGGTGCCGGTGATCGCCGCCGTGCACGGCCGGTGCTTCGGCGGCGGCCTGCAGATCGCCCTGGCCGCCGACGTCCGCTTCGCCACCCCGGACGCGGAATTCTCGGTCATGGAGGCCAAGCACGGGCTGGTGCCGGACATGACCGGCGCGGCGTCGCTGTCCCAGCTCATCGGCATCGACAAGGCGCTGCTGCTGACCATGACGGCCGACGTCGTGGACGCCGCCTACGCCGAGCGCGTCGGCCTGGTCACCGAGGTCACCGCCGACCCGCTGGCCGCCGCGGAAAAACTCGCGGACCGGATCGCCGCCCGCTCGCCGCACGCGGTCGCGGGCGCCAAGCGCATGTTCGATCGCTCCTGGCAGGCGTCGGCGCGCCGGACTTTCGCCCTGGAACGCGCCACTCAGCTGCCGCTGATCCTGCGCCTGGCCCGGGGTGGCAGCAAATAGCAAGCGAAATGAGACATATCAATTTCGCATGATAGTGATGCCCGACACAGTTGCGCCCGGATCGGCTGTTAGCATTTCGTCGATTTGCCAGCCAGTCGAAATGAGGCGCGACACACATAACAACGAGGTCTTGTGTCCGCGCGCCCGCTTCGGCGCGATCCGGAGGGCCCCACCGACTTGCACAAGACCGGTTCCATCCTGCTGTCGACTGTCGCGGGTGTCACGGCCTTGCTACTCACGGTCACCACCCCTGCCTCGGCAAACCCGAACGCCATCAATCCGATTCCGGTCCTGAACGGAACCAACGGGCTGCCCCAGCTACCGGGACGCAGCAAGGCCGTCTTCCAGGTGACCGGCATGGCCAGCCCGAACAGCACGCACACCTACAACGTGCTGGGCACCGATCTGGGCATCATGTGGGACAACGGCCACGGTGAAATGCTGACCGCCTTCGGCGACACGGCGGGCATCGGCTTACCCAACCTGCTGTCCGGCAGCACCTGGGCCTGGCGCAGCAACATCCTGGTGCGCAGCCACACCAAGGATCCGGCCAACGGGATCTACTTCGACAGCGTCGTCCGCGACGTCTTCGGACAGGCCCGCGACCTGATCGCCAGCCCGAAGATCCCGATGCTGGAGATCAGCCGCATCCCCACCGCGGGCATCTCCGCCAACAACGCCCAGTACATGAGCCTGATGTCGGTGGCGAGCTGGGACGACGTCGGGCAGTGGACCACCAACTACTCCGGTCTCGCGGTCTCCGGCGACAACGGCGAGACCTGGCTGGAGCTGCCGGAGACCCGCCGCTCCAACGCGGGCGGCCACGCCAACTTCCAGCAGAACGCCTACCTGAAGGCCGGCGGCTTCGTCTACGAGTACGGCACCCCGGACGGCCGCGACAATCCGGCGTTCGTGGCCCGGGTCCGCGAGGACGCGATGGCCGATCTGGGCGCCCGCGAGTACTGGGACGGCGAGCAGTGGCGGCGCGGTGACGTGAACGCCGCCGCGCCGATCATGGGCAACGTCGGCGAACTGTCGGTGATGTGGAACGACTATCTCGGACAGTTCATTTCGCTCACCACCGATCCGTTCAACTCGGTGGTGATGCGGCGCGCGCCGAGCCCGGAGGGGCCGTGGAGCCCGCCGGAGGTGCTGATCGACACCCGCGAACTGCCCACCGCCTACGCGCCGTCGATCTTCCCGTACCAGACCGGGCGCGACCTGTACTTCCTCACGACGGTGCACACCCAGTACAACGTCTTGCTGATGCGCACCCGGCTCTGATCCAGCGCACGAACCGACGGCCGCCCCGGAAACCGGGGCGGCCGTTTGCCTTTTCGTCAAGCCGCCGGGCAGGACGGGCCGAGCGGCACCTGGAGCTCGAGCAGATAGCGATCCGCCGCGGCGATCGTGCAGGGGGTGCGGTCGTAGATGCCGTGGCCCCAGCCCTCGTAACTGAGCAGCGTGGCGTGCGGGGTCTGCGCCGCGACCTGGAGCGCCCACTCGTGGGGTGTGGCCGGGTCGTGCCGGGAGTTCAGGATCAGGATCGGCGGGCCGCCGGTGATCTGCGGGCGGTGCGGCGGGTTCTGCGGGGCGACCGGCCAGCCGGAACACAAACTCGCTGCGCCCCAGGCGAAGTGGGCGCCGAGTGTCGGCGCGTTGGCGCGTTGCTCCTGCCACAGCCGGCTCCACCGCTCCTGATCGGCGATGTCGAACCGCCAGTCCGAGCAGAAGATGATCGGCGGGAACGGCGCGATCACGCCGGTGCGGCGCGGCGGGGCGGGCGACTCGGCCGGACCCCGCGGGTGCGCCGCCAGGGCTTGCAGGTCTTTCGCCAGTTCGGCCCACTCCGGGCGGTAGAGCCGCTGGGTCACCTTGGTGCTGAGGTCGATCGGCGCGAGCGCCGCGCCGGTGGGCGCGCGGAGTTCGCCGCGGGTCGCGGCGGCGAACAGCGCGCGATAGGTCGCGGCCACCTCGGTGCCGTGCAGGACGCAGGCGCGGTCCCGCGCGCACCAGGCCGCGAACTCGGCGAAGGTGTCCTCCCCGGCCCGCGCTTCGGTCGCCAGGAATTCCGCGCCGTCGAGACTGTGGTCGTCGACGCTGTCCAGGAGCGAGGCCCGCAGCCGGCTCGGGAACAACTCCGCGTAGCGCTGCGCGGGCATGGTGCCGTAGGAACGGCTGTAGAGGCTGAACTGCTGCTCCCCCAGCGCGATTCGCAGCGCCTCGACGTCGCGCGCGACGCTCTCGGCGTCGAGATGATCCAGCAGCGGGCCGGTGTGCTCGCGGCAGCTGGCCGCGAGATCCCTGGCATAGGAATGCACTTCGGTCAGCAGGCCGCCCGCCTCCGGGACCAGACCGGGTCGCCCCGTCGCGAGTCCGGCGTCGCAGCGCACCGGGTTGCTGCGCCCCACCCCGCGCGGATCGAGGCTGACGATGTCGAAGCGGGCCCGCAGCGTGGCGGAAAACGGTGCGCCACGGCTGATCTGATCGACTCCGGAGGTGCCGGGGCCGCCCGGCAGCGAGACGAGGGTGCCCACCCGGGTGGCCGGATCGTCGGCGCGGTCCCGGATGACGGCGATGCCGACCCGTTCACCCGCGGGGTCGTCCCAGTCGATGGGCACCGGCAGCGTCGCGCATTCGAGGGCGGCGTTGTCCGCACAGGGCTGCCAGGTCAGCGTGGGTTCCGGCGCCGCGGCGGCGGTGCACGCGGCGAGCGCGCCGCAGGCCAGCACGGCCGCCAGCAGCGCGCCGGAGATCTTGCGAGGTGACACCATGCCCCGATGATCGGATCGCGCTCCCCCGCGCCACATCACGCCGGCGAGGGAGACCGGGCTCACCCCGCGGTACTGGACGGCGAACCCGCACCGGGGCGGCCCATAGACTCGCACCCATGGAAGCCGCCGATTGGGACGCGCGGTACGCGCAGAGTGAACTGGTCTGGGGTGCGCCGCCGAACAGCACCGTCGTGGAGCACGTCTACGGGCTGGAACGCAGCCTCACCCTGCGCCCCGACACACCCGGCGGCGAGCCGCCCGAGCATCCGCGCGCACTGGATCTGGCCTGCGGCGAAGGCCGCAACACGCTGTGGCTGGCGACGCACGGCTGGCAGGTCGACGCCGTCGACTACGCCCAGGTCGGCATCGACAAGGGGCGCACGGTCGCGACCCGGCTGTCACGCTCGGTGCGCGGCCGGATCGCCTGGCACTGCGCCGACGTCACCGAACTGGCGGCGGCCGGGATCACCGGGCCCTACGAACTGGTGCTGATGGTCTTCCTGCATCTGCCCGCCGAGCAGCGGCGCGCGGTGGTCCGGCAGGCCGCGAGCCTGCTCGCGCCCGAGGGCACGCTGCTCGTGCTCGGCCACGACAGCCGCAATCTCACCGAGGGATACGGCGGCCCGCAGGATCCGTCGATCCTCTTCACCCCCGAGGACATCGCGGCCGACCTGGGCCCGGAATCGCACCGGATCCGCATTCGCCTGGCCGACCGCGTGTACCGGCCCACCGAGGGCCGCGACGCCATCGACGCCCTGGTGGTGGCCACCCGGCCGGCGCCGGAACCCGGCGACGACCTCGCCTGATCGCTACTTCGACCAGTCGCGCAGCCACGGCTCGACGGTGGCCTGGATGAGGTCGAATCCGGTGCGGAACGAGTGCGGCTGACCGGGGACGACCTTGACCTCGGCGGCGTCGGCCGGCTCCGGGATGCCGAACGGATCGCTGCCGCCGTTGATCACCACCACCGGGATCGAGCCCGGCGCGAGCAGCTCCGCGCGCCGCGATTTCTCCGGCTTACCGGGCGGATGCAGGGGAAACGACAGCGCGAGCACGCCCCGCGCCCCGGCGTCGACGGCGGTGCGGCAGGCCACTCGCGCGCCGTTGCTGCGCCCGCCCTGGATCAGCGGCGCGCTGCGCACCTTCTTGCGCAGCGCGGCGACGATCTCCAGCCAGGCGGCGTCCTGCTTGTCCGCGGCGCCGGGCGCCCGGCGGCCGGCGACCCGGTAGGGCTGTGTCACCAGCGCCACCGCCCCGCCCAACCCGCGGGCGGTATCCCGCACCGCCAGAATGTCTTTCGCGTCGACGCCACCGCCGGAGCCGTGCGTCAGCAGGAGCAGGAAGGCGGGGGAACGCGGCTTGTCGAGCTCGATCTCGGCCGGTCCGGCGCTCGTCTCGATGTGCACGTCTCACCGTAACCGTTCGGCAATCGAGAGCCCGCGAAGCCGTGGCCGAGGCCCGGACAAGGCGCTGAACACGCATTACTCGCGAGCCCAACCAGGGGCAATGCGCCGCAGTGTCTTTCGCGTCACATTGCGCGCCAGGGCCTTTGCCGCATTGATTACCCGCCGGTAATATGGCATGTAAGTTACCCGCGAGTAGCAAGCTGCCCGCAGCGACGGCTACCCGTAGGCGCACAACGGGCGGGAACGGTAGACCACCGACCGCACCCGACTCAATGGAGAGCGAGAGACAACATGGGTCACTACAAGAGCAACGTCCGCGACCTCGAATTCAACCTCTTCGAGGTGCTGGGCCTGGGTTCCCTGCTGGACAGCGGCGCCTACGGCGACCTGGACACCGACACCGTCAAGGAAATGCTCAACGAGGTCCGGCGCCTGGCCGAGGGCCCGCTGGCCGACTCCTTCGTCGACGGTGACCGCAACCCGCCGGTCTTCGACCCGAACACCCACACCGTCACCCTCCCCGAGTCCTTCAAGAAGTCCTACAAGGCGCTCGAAGACGCCGGCTGGGCCAAGGTCCCGGTGCGCGAGGAGCTCGGCGGCCTGGGCGCGCCCAGCGTCATCGGCTGGGCCCTGGGCGAGATGATCCTGGGCGCCAACCCGCCCGCGCAGATGTACGCCGCCGGCGCCGGCTTCGCCGAGGTCTTCTACAACAACGGCACCGAAGAGCAGAAGAAGTGGGCCGCCACCATCGCCGAGCGCAACTGGGGCGCCACCATGGTGCTGACCGAGCCGGACGCCGGCTCCGACGTCGGCGCCGGCCGCACCAAGGCGGTCAAGCAGGAGGACGGCTCGTGGCACATCGAGGGCGTCAAGCGCTTCATCACCTCGGGCGACTCCGACGACCTGTTCGAGAACATCATGCACCTGGTGCTGGCCCGCCCCGAGGGCGCCGGCCCCGGCACCAAGGGCCTGTCGCTGTTCTACGTGCCGAAGTGGCACTTCGACTTCGAGACCGAGACCCTGGGCGACCGCAACGGCGTCTTCGTCACCAATGTCGAGCACAAGATGGGCATCAAGGTCTCGGCCACCTGTGAGGTCACCTTCGGCGGCCACGGCGTGCCCGCCAAGGGCTGGCTGGTCGGCGAGGTGCACAACGGCATCGCGCAGATGTTCGACGTCATCGAGAACGCCCGCATGATGGTCGGCACCAAGGCCATCGCGACCCTGTCCACCGGTTACCTGAACGCGCTGGACTACGCCAAGCAGCGCGTCCAGGGTGCGGACCTGACCCAGATGACCGACAAGGCCGCGCCCCGCGTCACCATCACCCACCACCCGGACGTGCGGCGCTCGCTGGCCCTGCAGAAGGCCTACGCCGAGGGCCTGCGTGCGATCTACCTCTACACCGCCGCGCACCAGAACGACGACATCGCCGAGCTGGTCTCCGGTGCGGACAAGGACACCGCGTTCCGCGTGAACGATCTGCTGCTGCCGATCGTCAAGGGTGTCGGCTCCGAGCGGGCCTACCAGTACCTGACCGAATCGCTGCAGACCTTCGGCGGCTCGGGCTTCCTGCAGGACTACCCGATCGAGCAGTACATCCGCGACGCCAAGATCGACTCGCTCTACGAGGGCACCACCGCGATCCAGGCGCAGGACTTCTTCTTCCGCAAGATCGCCCGCGACCGCGGCGTCGCCCTGGCCCACGTGGCCGGGCAGGTGCAGAAGTTCATCGAGTCCGAGGCGGGCAACGGCCGGCTCAAGGCCGAGCGCAAGCTGCTGGCCACCGCGCTCGAGGACGTGCAGGCCATGGCCGCCACCCTGACCGGGCACCTGATGGGCGCCCAGCAGGACCCGAAGGAGCTCTACAAGGTCGGCCTGGGCTCGGTGCGCTTCCTGATGTCGGTCGGTGACCTGCTCATCGGCTGGCAGCTGCTGCGCGGCGCCGAGGTCGCCATCAAGGCGCTCGACAACGGCTCGGACGAGGCGTTCTACCACGGCAAGGTCGCGACCGCGCAGTTCTTCGCGCGCAACGTCCTGCCGGAGCTGACCGCCACCCGCGCGGTGCTGGCCAACCTGGACAACGACATCATGGAACTGGACGAAGCCGCCTTCTGAGGTAGCCGGATCCACTAGGCACACGGCCCGGGGTTTACGCCCCGGGCCGTTTTGCGTCCGCACATCGCGGTGCGAAGCGGGCACAATGATCGGGCTGACCCGCGCGCCACAGAAGGGGAACGTCCGGATGAAACGATCGCTCGCCGTACTGACCAGAACCGGTGCTGCCGTAGCCGCGCTGAGCTTGGTAATCGCCGGACCATCGAGCGCCGATCCCAACAACATCAACCCGATCCCGGTGCTCAACGGCTGGCAGGGGCTGCCCAAGCTGCCGGGCGCTACCCAGGCCGTCTTCCAGATGACCGGCATGGACAGCCCGAACAAGACCGAAAAGGTCAATATGATCGGCACCGACCTGGGCATCATGTGGGACGACGGCGCCGGGCGCATGATCACCGCCTTCGGCGACAGCGCGGGCCTTGGCATGCCCAACCTGCTCGCCGGCAGCTGGTGGGCGTGGAGTTCGAACATGCTGTTCCGCAGCAGCACCCACGATCCGTCCAACGGCATCTATTTCGACAGCGTGGTCCCGAATCCGCTGCCCAGCCCCAAGATCCCCGGCATCGAGATCAGCCTCATCCCGACCGCGGGCATCTCGGTCGGCGGCGTCCAGTACATGAGCATGATGTCGGTGCGGGAATGGCTGGACCACGGCAAGTGGGCCACCAACTTCTCCACCCTCGCCGTCTCCGGCGACGGCGGCCAGACCTGGGTCCAGCTGCCCAACACCCGGCGCGCGAACGTCGACGGATTCGAGAACTTCCAGCAGAACGCGTTCGTCAAGAGCAACGGGTTCGTCTACCGGTACGGCACGCCCGCGGGCCGCGACAATCCCGGATTCATCTCGCGCGCACCGGAACCCGATATCGCGAACCTGGACGCCTACAAGTACTGGGACGGCAAGGAGTGGAAGCCGGATGTGAAGGCCGCGGCCCCGATCGTGGGCGGCGTCGCCGAGCAGTCGGTGATGTGGAACCAGTACCTCGGGCAATTCGTCATGCTGACCACCGATCCGGCGAACTCCGTCGTCATGCGCACCGCGCCCGCACCCGAGGGGCCGTGGGGCGAGCCCCGGGTGCTCATCACCGCCGGTGAACTGCCCACCGCCTATGCCCCGATGATCTTCCCGTACCAGACCGGCAGCGATCTGTACTTCTTGACCACGGTGCACAGTCAGTACAACGTGATTCTCATGCGCACCGCGCTGTAGAACCGGCAGAAACGAAAATGCCCCACTCCCTGAGGGAGTGGGGCATTCGCCGAGATGGCGGGCCGAATCCGGCCGAGCGAGTGTTACTCGGTCTCGGTCGAGGTGCCCGCGGAGCCGGTGAGGAGCTTGGTGAGCGCCGCGAGGAGTTCCTGGGAGGCCGAGCCGGTGTCGGCCTCGTCGGCGACCTCTTCGGTATCGGTGCCGCCGCCGGCGGAACCGGTGAGCAGCGTGGTCAGCAGCTTGGCCGAACCGGTGTCCACCGGAGTGTCGTCGCCGTCGGCGACCTCTTCGGTATCGGTGCCGCCGCCGGCCGAGCCGGTGAGCAGCGTGGTCAGCAGCTTGGCCGAACCGGTGTCCACCGGAGTGTCGTCGTCGGCGGACGCGACGCCGGCACCGGCGAACAGGAGGCCGGTCGCGGCCAGAGCGATACCGAACGTACGAATCTTACGCATTGCTAGAACTCCCCTAGAAAAGCTGTTTCGGCTACCTCTTGTCGCCGACCAGCCATGTCTATCACAACACTTGTTGCGCTTCGGATTACGAGCGGGAGCGTTGGCTCGGAAGCAATTGCTCAGCAATAACGGGTTTTTCATTTTGAATCCTCGGCACCACTGCACCCGAGTCCGCCGCGGAAGTTTCCCATCCAGCAGGCAAGAAATGCGAAAACTGTTGATACCCAGTCCAGATAAGCGGTAAACCTCGAGGACGTGGCGCACACCTCACGCATCCGAGCTGTGAGATGTTGCGCAATCCGGCAATCGAAGCGGGAGGCACTGCGACGACCAGGAGATTCTGCCAGCCCCCCAACTTCATGGCCTTCGGCGCCGACCACAGCTATCAGCAGGCTACAATGAGACATCTTTCACAATAATGAACCTGTAACGCTCTGTGTCCGTACCCGATTGGCGCTTCCGAATGCCGGACTAGTTACGTATAACGCCGAAAACAAAAAAGCCCGGGCCCGTTACGGGCCCGGGCTTTCTCGGGATAGCTACTGCGGATTTCGCGCTCGCAGCGACAACGTGCCGACGGCGATACCTGAACGAGACCATCAGGGGCGGTCATCGCCGCACCTGAACCTCGGCGCTCAAATGTCGGAAGAGAGCTCCTCCTCGGCCTGGGCAGCGCCGGCCACGGGCGTCACTGCCGGCCGGATCGCCGCGCCGGCGATCACGGGCGTCAGCAGGCCGTAGATCGTCAGTGCGGCTTCGACCCAGTCGGTGCTCACTTCCCGGCCGAGCGCATAGGCGGCGACACCGGTGAGCGCGACCAGGACCGAGCGGACCAGCGCGGGTTCCGGGGCCTTGGCGAAACCGTCGAGAAGATTCATGGGGTGCTCCTTTTACGTAGAAGGCCCCGCCCCCGGTTCGGGGGCGGGGCCGAGACGCCTCCGCGCAGCACTGACGTCTGCGACCGCGTACCACCCGCGGGAGACGGGCGCGCTGGAGGCGAGCATGCGGCGGGCTCTGAACCCGCTCTATTACCCAGGAGGTTGTCCGGGGGCCTGCCGCATGTGGTCTTATCGGGCTTCGAGTTCGTCGAGCCGGGTGAGGATCTCGCCGAGCGCGTCGACGACGGTGCGACCACCGAGCTGCGGCCAGCCGCCGTACTCACCCCGATCGCGCTGCGCGTGGCCGCACAGCTGCTCGCGGAGGTCCTTGACGTCGCTGCCGATCGGACCACAGAACTCGGCGATGAAATGCTGGATCTGGTTGACTTCCGAGGCGCTCATCGGTGCGTCCTCTCCTTCGATGAAGGCCTGCACATCGGCACGGAAGGCGTCCATGTCGATGCCGGCGGGGTCGATTTTTCCTTCGCTGCTGTATTCGCGATGTGCGACGCAGTCCGCGGCCGTGCGGCCGACGCGGCGCAGAATCGCGGCACAGCCACGCTTGTATGCATCCAATTGCGCTGGGGTCCAGTCGGTCCCGTCACCGCGAGAGACGGCTTCGATGCCGATCACGTGGTAGTTGGCGTTGTTGGTCGGCCAGCCGGGCCAGGCGCCGCGCCCGGCGTGCCAGCACACTCCGGCCGCGATGACGCGGAACGTGCCGTCCCGCTCCAGCACCAGTTGCGCCAGCGGCCCGGCCAGATCGGACCGCCCGTATTGGACGATGTGCCAGTCGTTGTGGCTGCCGCCGGCGGTGTGATGGCAGAGTACGCCGCGGATGTCGGCGAAGTCGCCGTGCCCGCGCCCGCGCCAGCCTTCGTGTTCGATCACTCGTAATCCGGCTTCGCGCAATACATCTGCGAGCCATACCGGGTCGCCGGTCCAAGACATGATGGTGTCCTTCGTCGAATCGTCGTATGGAAAGGCGACGGCCCCACCCGCGGTGAAAGCACGGGTGGGGCCGTCGAACGCCCCGGCGTCCGTCGGCCTGCGACCGCGCGAACGCGGGGAGCGGGCGCGGGAGGCCAACGGGCGGGGCGAGCCTGGATCAGGCGGCGCGCTGCTGCCCTCTGCGGCATCGGGTGCAATGCCCGCCTGCCTCATGGATGACATGACCGGGCAGCTTCCGATGCCGTGTGGTCATGGGGCGGTGGCAGGAGAGACAGGCGGCGGGCCGGCGGGCCGGTACGGGAGTGTGGACCTTGATCACATTGCGTAGCGCCTTGACCGTGAGATCGTCACCGCGGCAAGCGATCCCGGCCATCACCACACCGTCGGCGGCGCGCTGTCGATCGCCGCCGCTGCCGGCCCCGGCGGTCAATGCCGAAAGGGCGCAGGCCAGAAAGGTGTCACGTGGGCACCTTTCCCGGCAAAGCGCCTGCGCCGCGGCCGTTTCCGGCAGCTCGTGCCAATTCAACACGTCGTCGGGCTGCAGGAAGCCGGGCCGGCCGACGCAAGGTGGTTGCTGAATCACACCGCGAGGTTACAACAGCTTCCAGAAATTGCATACAACGAAGGTTGCATTTGTTCAGCGGGCGCGCAGACCCGCCACGAACGCGGCCACCTTGCCGAGATCGTCGTCGGACAGTCCGGACAGGTCGATCGCAGTACCGAGGCGCCGATTCGGCACCTCCGCCGAGGCCGGCCCCTCGAAGCCGGTCCGGCGCAGCAGCGGACTCGGATCGATCCCCACAGCCATAGCCATGGCCTGCAAAGTTCTTGCGGTAGTTCGGACGACGACCTTCTTCTCCCCCTTGTACTGCGTGCCGAGCTCAACCTGGGTCCACAAGCTGACGCTGATGCCGGCCTCCCGCGCCGCGGCGTCACGAGACAGGCCTTTGACCTGCCGGGCTTCCCGGATCGCCGCGCTGATCTCCCTCGGCACCGGGGCGCTTTGACGACTGCTCATGCAGACATACTAGGCCATTACCTGCATTTACACATACAGCTGTATGCACCGCCACTCGGGGTTTAGTCGACTCGCTACATGGGTATCTACCTGTGCTTCAACACTTCATCACTAGATCCACCCCAGAATCGGACATCAAGGACCAGGCCTATCACTTGCAGATTGCATGCACTGTATCTAGCATCGTTGCAAGGGGGCGCCGCCTCCACGGTCTGTCACGCCGCACTGTTCGTGCTGGTCGCGGTCATTTCGGACCGCATGTTCTTCCGGAGGATGCCATGTCCGACTTCTACACCGAGCTGCCCGCGCCACAGACCCGGGCACGGGAGCGCGCCAACCGCGAGTTCGCGGCCGAGTTGCGCCGACATCCCGGGCAGTGGGCCAGATACCCGTGGCCCACCCGGTCGCCGCACTCCACCAAGCACCGGCTGCGGAACGGAATGAGCGCGGCGTTCGGGTCCGGCTTCGAATCCGAGGTGCGGGGCGGCACCGTGTATGTGCGATACAACCCCGATGTGTCGCTGGAGCTGATCGCTTAGACCCGCACGCCGAAATGCCGGGCATTCCCGGGCCCGGCATCGGCCACGAACTCGCGCAGCCGGTTTCAGCGCGCGATGATGTCGGGTATGGCCGTCCGCAGAGCCTCGGAGAACTTCCGGCGTATCGGCACCGGTTCGGCTTCGGTCCATATACAACTCACCGGCAGCGGATCCTCGCCGACCTCGGACCAATTCAGTCGATTCACATTATCGGCCGGTATTTCCCTGCGTTCGGACCGGGAAAGCGTACGCAATCTGTATCGGACGGTATCAGGGTTCACCTGAAGCCATTCCGCGGCTTCTTCGATGCCACGGTATCGCGACAGGGCCACCTTGAGCTCGTCCACAGGTACCAGATTTCGGCACGCCACCTCGTAAACACACAGTTCGGTACTGAGCCGGGACTCTCTTCCCATGCGGGCTTTACGAACGCTCTCGGTGTGTTCCAATTGCGCATGTGCCACAGCATGCGCCAAGCCTTCCCGGCGATCGACCGCGGACAACTCCGCGGTAATCATGATGGCGCGGTGCTCCGGATCCCAGATGACGATCTCGGAATCGAATGCCAGATCGGCGATCGTGATATCGAGTTTCGCGGCGTGTGTGCGAGCATCGTACCTGGCCTTAGCTCTGCGACCGGGCATGATGCTGACACCTCTTCGACACTCGATATCTACGAAACCCTATTACGCAGCTTCCCTGTTCGACTCACCGCCGGACGTCGTTACCGCAGTGTGGCGAGGAACTCATCGATGAGGCATTTATCGTGCTGATTCAAGTCGGAAAGATCGCCGGCCTGCACCCGGACCAATTTCTGCGGTGCCGTGGCCTGCTCGTCATCCCACGGCGCAGCAAGGCCACCATCGGAGTCCTCAGGCCAGTGCGGATCGAGCTCGAACGTCATGCGAGCCAGCATACTGCCCCTTAATCGGACCTCCCTTGTCGCACGGGCCGACCGACATTGCGCCCCAGGTCAGCCTGCCCACGAAGATTCAAGCGACCTGGGTGCATTTCAGAATGTCGTGTCATCGAATCATCGATGCCGCAACGGCTTTCGGGAGCACGGCTTGATAGTTCCGTGATCCAGCAATTCCGTACAGCGGATGCCGCCGGATCAGCCCAGCTCACTGGTGAGAAACGTGCCGTTCCCCGCCTTCACGACGGCATCCCCGTTGAAGACACCTCCGGCGTTGGTCATCCGGATCCACAGCTGGTCACCGCCACGCACATCGAGCTGCGTTTCGGGCAGCGTCAGCACGGCGGTATCGGCGAACTTCGCGGTCCGCAGGACGGTGGTGTTGTGCATCAGGCTGACGCTCAGCTCCGAATCGAAACTGGACCAGACCGCGGTCAGCTGCACACCGCAGCGGACCCGCACCCTGCCGGCGGCGTTCATCACCAGTGCGTTGTCGACGATCCGGGTCCGCCCGAAGCCGGACCGGTTCACCCAGTTGATCAGCTGCTGATTGACCGTGGCGGCTTTGACGGTCTGGTTGGTGTTCTTGTCCATCCCCATCGGCGCCAGCATCAACGGACCTGTGACGGCGAGGTGCGGCATCAGACGGTCACGCCTTTCAGACTGGCCTGCAAACCATCACCGGCGGGGCTGTCGACGGCGGTGATGTGCACCGTGAGCCGATCCCCGGCCACGAAATTCCAGGTACCCGTGACAGTGGTGTCCTTGTTGTGGTTGGCCGCCGCGATCACGGCGGACGTGCCCGCGACCGCGACGCCGTTGCGACGCAGCTCCACGGTGAGATTGCCGGTGCCGGCCGTCTCCCCCCGGTAGGTCACCGCCTGGACGGTGAAATCGCGTTCGATGCGCAGCCCTTCGGCCTTGACATTGCCCGCGCCCGCCTCCCGGATTCCCATGTGGGATTTGAAGGCGATGTCGTAGGCCTGGCCCGCGGGCGTCGGCCGGCGCGCATCGGAAAGCCGGGTGTCGTTGGTGCCCACCGCATTCAACGCCATGCGAGCGGCGGACGCGTCCGCGGCTAGGAGCAGTGCGCGTCCCAGGTCCGTGACGTCACTCAGAGCTGCTGCCGAGTGTGAATGTGCAACCGGTGTCCGGGGATTGTGCAGCCGGGGGTCGTCCCCGGCCACCGCGGCCGTCGCACCCGGCCCGATGATCGGTGCGAAAGTCTCGGGCTTGCCGACGATATCGGCCCACTTCGAGGAACCCGCAGGACCGCGAATGACGATTCCCTGACCCGTCGCCGGCCATCCACCGGCGGCGGCATGGAATACGTACAGCAGTCCATCGGCGCGAACCACATATTGTGCGCCCTCGCCGACTCCGGCAGGTAGCGCGCTGTAGGTCGCTACCTGGCCGTCGATCCGGAGACCGTCGCCGCGCGGACCGGCGACGACGCCGGTGCCACCGCTGCCCGGTACCGGCGATACCAAGGTCAGGTCGACCAAACCGGTCGAGCCCGAATCGGGATCGGCCGGGTCGATGCCCGGCACATACTCTGGTAGTTCGAAATCGAAGGCGTCCATCGGGATCCGGCGTCCGTCGAACCAGAGGTCGAACGAAACCCGCCAGGTCCAGTCCGTCGGATTGGTGGCCGGACTCGGTGCGACCAGTCGCACGCCACGACCGCCACGCCAGCTCAGGTAGCCGCTCTCATCGAGATGGCACTCGTGGTGCTCGGGCAACTGCACGTAGGTGGCCGGGGCGGGCTGCGCTTGGGCAACCAAGACTTTCGGTGCGCCGGCGGTGAACGTCACCGTGCCCGTCAGTGGCGGGAACTCGGGAAGATCGTCGATATCGGGGCCGTCGACGATATTGGCGAGGAAGCGCCCGACAACCTTTCCGTACTTCAGAGGAGGCAAATCAGCCACGGTCAAGACCTTTCAGTTTGCGAGACGGCCGCCGTGCTGTCGTCTGGCTCGGCAGGTGGGGGCTCGGCACTCGGTGGCGCGGGCGGCTGCCGCACCCAGAGCAGCACGCCGCTGCCGTAGAACGGCGTCGCATCAGGGATCTCGGTCACCCCGGTCGGCGGAAGCCCAGGCGGACCGGGTGGGTCGGGCAGCGTTCCGAGCCGGACCGTCCAGCTCTGGAGCTCGTCCGCCGGGCCGCTCGGCACTGTCCAGAAGGTGATCATGCGACCGGATTCGTTACGAACCCAGAAGATTTCGCTTCCCTGTGGAAGCAGGATCTCCGACCAGTCGTTGCTGATCGGGATCTCGGCCCGATGGATTCTGGCCATGGCCAACTCCAATTCTATTTCGCGATGCGCAGCGTGGTGCCGGTGCCGGACAGCACCCAGGCGCCGTGCGTGGACCACCCCTGGACCGTGACCCGGTCACCTACGTCCAGGGCGACGGTCACGGTGGCGGTGAGTGTCCCGCTCCACCCGCCGACGGTTGACCCGGTGGCGACTACGGCATCGTTGACGAGCAATCGCACGGCCTGCGACGGTCCGCCGCTTCCGGTGGCAATCTGGAACGGAATTGTCGCGGTCACCCGCGCTTTGGACTCGGCACCCTGGGCAAGGACACCGTTGCCGCTCACAGCCGAACCAGGAAGAGTGCTGTCGGCGATCCAGCCGCCGATATCGCGCCAGCTCGAAGTCAGCTGTTGCTGGCCGTCTTTGGTGATCCCCGAGGGACGGAAAGGTTGCGCACCCGCGACGATTACGTGCCGCATCAGAGTGTCGTGCCCTTCATGCTCACCTGCAGGCCGATGCCGGCATTGGCATCGGCGGTGGTGATGTGCACGGTCAGGCGCTCGCCTTCGGCGAAGTTCCAGGTGCCGGTCACGGTTTTGCCGAGCACATGATTGGTCGCCGGCACAGCCACCGACGTACCCGCGACCGTGGTTCCGTTCTTACGCAGCTCCACAACGAGATCGCTGGTGCCCGCCGAGTTTCCGAAGAAGGTCAACGCGGTGATCTGAATAGGCCGCTCGATGCGCAGACCTTCCGGCATGACATTGCCCGCACCCGCGACCCGCGTTCCCATATGAGATTTGAGGGTGATGTCGTAGATTTGGCTGGCCGCGGTCGGCGTGCGGATATCGGCGAGCCGGGTGTCGTTGCCGGCCACCACACCGAGTGTCGACCGGACCGACGCGGCATCACTCGCGGACATCAAGGACCGGCCCAGCGCAGTCGAATCACTGACCTGCGCCAGCGGGTGGGTATGCGGCAGCGGGGTCCGCGAGTCGGTCAGGCGCAGATCGTTGCCCGCGACAGCGGAGTTCGAACTGGATCCGATGACCGGCGGAAACGTGGACGGCTTGTTCTGGATGTCGTTCCAATGCGAGGTTCCGACCGGACCACGAATGCCGACGCCCTGTCCCTGTGGCATCCAGCCGCCCTCCGCCGCATGGAAGGCGTAGAGCAGCCCGTCGGTTTTGACGACGAACTGCGCGCCTTCCTGCGGAGCTAGCGGCAGCTCGGCATAGGTCGGTACTTGGCCGTCGATCTGCAAATTCGCACCGCGTGGACCCGTCACCACGGTATTTCCCGAGCTGTGCGGGGCCGGCGCGACCAGGGTCAAGTCGATCAATCCGGTCGATCCGATGTCGGGACTCTCCGGGTTCGGTCCGGGGACGTATTCCGGCACGTGGAAATCGAACGGATCCATCGGCACTCGGCGACCGTCATAGGAGAGGTCGAAGCTCGCCCGCCAGGTCCAATCGCGCGGATTGAGGTCCGGGGTGGGTGCGACCAAGCGGATACCACGACTTCCGCGCCAAGTGAGGTAGCCGAATTCGTCGAGTTCACACTCGTAGTACTCGGGCAGCTGTACATACGTAACCGGCCCCGTACCTGCCTCCGACACAAGCACTTTCGCTGCGGCGGCGGTAAAGGTGATGGTACCGGCCAGTGGCAGGAACTCGGGCCGGTCGTCGATATCGGGTCCGTCGATGACATTCGCGAGGAAGCGGCCGACGACCTTTCCGTATTTCAATGGCAAACTGGCCATCTATCAGGCCTTTCGAGAAGAAGAGATCCCGGCCGCGCCGGGACGGCGAAGGGGCGGCCTATACGGGCTGGGCATAGACGACCAATTGGGCTCCGTCGGTGCGAATGGTGTACGCACCGGTCCCGAATACTCGCCGGGCGAGCACATACAGGGTTGTCGTCTGGTTGGTCGGGACGACTCCGATGCGCGACTGCGGTGACAGCGGGTATTCGAACTTCGGACCGATCAGCACCAGCTGATCATTGGTGCTCGCCCGTCCGAAACCGTGCCCGACCATGGGCCCGTCGGGCGCGCCGAGCCGGACTTCGATATCGCAGCGAGCCAGGTCGCTGCCGGACACCCGAATGCTCCCCTGTACGGCCGGTCGCCAATCGAGGGGCTGCGCCGGGATGGTGATGGTCGCCAATGCCCGCGAGGCCTGGGTAATATTCGAGCCGCCCGCGAACTGCGCGCTGGCGATCGCCCACGGGCCGCCCAGCCGCGGGCTCGGCGTGGGCCGGAACGCGCTCAGCGTCGCATCCCAGGCCAAGATGTAATCCCGCCCGAGTTCGCGATCGTTCGCGATTCGCACGTCGGCAGCGTCGCGAATGGCTCCCGCTTGTCCCGGATCGCCGATCGGTCCCGGGACGCCGCGCGGAAAACCGATTTCCAGCTGCTGGTTCGGTGCGGCGCCGATCATGCGAGCGGTTGCCTGAGCGTCGGCGGGAAGCGAAACACCGGAACCGGTGAGAACATTCGGCGTGCCCGGCCTGCCGACCTGACCGAAGGCATCACGGAAGGCGATGAACTCCATGCCGGTCCAGAAATAGATCGCGTTCTCCGAAACAACCCGCCACGCTTTGCCCGCGTCGTCCGCGGTCGATCGCAGGTCGGCGAGCGCGGCCGGGTTGGCGATATCGCCCTGCCAGCGCCACGGCCACGAGGTTTCACCGGCGGCGCCCGAGGGCCCGGCCGGACCCTCACGGAGTTCGATCAGCACCTCGCGGTCGAGCAGTTGCATCGGGTTCACGGTGTAGGGCAAGCCGACGGAGTCGGAGACGCCCCGCATCGTGATCATCACCGCGTCGTCGAAAACGACCGCGTTGTCGGCGTTTTGGCTGTCGGTCATCAGATCCCCACGGGTTTGGCCCAGCATGTGATGTGGGCTCCGGGCATGTTGTAGTTGTAGTTCCCGCTGCCCTCCGCGACGCGTCGCAGCACGACATACAAGGTCACGGCGGTATTCGCGGGAATGACCCCGGCCGCGCTGTCCGGTGTCATGGCATTGACGCCGAAATAGGGCTGGAACCGTGCGTAGGAATCGGTGGCGAAGGGAAGCCCCGCGCCCAGCGCGATGATCTGTCCGCTGATCGAACCGATACGGACCTCGGCGTCGATGCGGTAGGCGAAGTTCTCACCATAGGACCGGACGACGACACCGCCGGCGATGACGGGACGCCATGCGGTGTTCTGCGCCGGGATATTCAGCATGGCAACGGTATTCGGGCTGGTGGCCACATTGATCTGGGTGGCCGCGAAACCGGGGCCACCGTCCCACGCGGACGCTTCGACGATGGACCAGGGGCCGCGCAAACCCGGATGAGGTCGCGGCGTCCATTTTCCAGTGCTCGCATTCCACACCGGAACTGCCCGGTCGGCGTGCACCCCATTCGTGTAGTCGGGCGCCTCGCGCAGCGGGCCCGGCCCGCCACTCGGCCCTTTCTGGCCGGGGATGCCGCGCGGAACCTTCAAATGCAGTGTCAGCTCCGGCGGCGTGCCGGTGACAGTGACTTCGAGATCGCTGTCCACCGTGCCGGTGGTGACCGTTCCGATACTGATCGTGCTGCTACGGCCATCCGGGCCCGCGGCACCGAACGCATCGGCGAAGGACTCGAAAGAGGTTCCGTTCCAGTACATCAGCGTGTTGGTCGACTTCACCCGCCAGGCGCGGCCCGCGTGGGCGGGGCCCAGTTTCGGGGTGAGCGCGGACAGTGCCGCCGGATCCGCGATATCGCCCTCCCAGCGGAACCGGTGTGCTGCGGGACCACGCGGCCCGGTAGCGCCGGGCGTGCCCGTCATCAGCTCGAGGGAGCCATCGCCAGGCGTGCCGTGAAACGACTGCACCAAGCCCGGCTCGCCCAGGTTCTCGTCGATCCCGCGAATCAGCGTGGAGTCGAAATACTGCTTGATAGTGGACATTTCACCTCATAGGGGTTGAGCGAACGCGACCAGCGAAGCCATGGCGGTCGAGTAGTTGATCTTGCCCACGCTGGTGCTCGCCACACCTTGGCGCTCGACGACAACGACCAGGTTCGCGCTTTGCCCGGCCGGCACCGACGCGTACGTGGAAGACGGCGAGAGCGTCTTGACCGACTCACTGTCGCCGTACAGCGGGGAAATAGGGCCGAAGATCCAGCCGCCGGACCACCCCGAGCGGTAGTGAGCCACCACGACACCCTCCGAATGCAACAGCCGCACAGTGACGGCGGCGTACTGGGCGTCGTTCGCCTCGGAGAAGAGATAGAGGTGACCGTGCACCACGGGACGCCAGTCGAACGGCTGCGCGGGGATGGTGAAGGTGCCCGCGATCAGCTTGTCGGCCGCGACCGGGTCGGCCGCGGATTTGAAGTCGTTGCCCGACCACGACCACGGCCCGGTCCCGCCCGGCGCTGCCTGTGGACGGAACTTCCGAATACCCGGGTTGTAGGCGAAAACGGCGCCCTGGGTCAGCGTGCCGGTCGTATCGAAATCCTCCGAGGAGTTGATCGCACCGGACGTACCCGCCGGTCCTTTCGGCCCCCGTTGACCGGCCGGCACTGTCACCGACAAGCGCTGTGCCGCATCCGATCCGCTGAACTCGACGCCGGCTTCGGTCAGATCCGCGCGGTGCGCGGTACCGGTGACCGTGATCGAATTCCCGGCCGCGATCGGGCCCTGTGGGCCCACGGTGTTCGGTGAGTGCATCCAGCCGGAGCCGGTCCATACGTCCATGCCGTGGTCGTCCAGCCGATGCCACCACTGCCCGCGGTCATCCGGGCCGAGCCCGGTGGGCCTGGCCCCGGGGCCGTTGATCTCACCCATCTTCCGAAAGGTGGTGCGGGCGCGCCCGCGTTGCCCCTCCGGACCCACAGGCCCAGGCGGCAGTCCGACTCCAGCGACATCGGCGGGAACGCCGACACTCGCCTCCAAGATCGGCAGCCCATTGCCGTCGGGCGTCCGTTTCACCGTGAGGTGGGCGGGAAAGCTGATGTCCGCCATGATGTTTCCTCCAGATCAGAAGATGAGCAGATCGAGATCGGCGCCGACGTCGGTGGCCAGATCCTTCAGGGCGGCGGCGACCCGGCCCAGGCGCTGCCAGGCCTTGACCATGGAGTCCTCTTCGTCCGAGCCGTCACCGACGGTGATCTGCCAGACGGCCGGCACCTCGCGGTCGTCGGTAAAGGTCAGTTCGGTGACATAGTCGGTGAAGACGTGCTGTCCGACTGCGAAACCGATTTGATCGCCGAGTCCGAAGTCCTGACCGAGCAGGTAGGGGGCATTGTCCTCGATGGTCACCCGGTGGCTGGTGTAACCGCGGGTCAGATGCAGACCTTGCCGGGCGGCGACCAGGCCGTCGAGATTGAAGGCCTTGTCACTGCCGGTGATATACAGCTCGCGGAATGCATAAGGGCCGGCCCGTCCGACTCGGCCCTGGTCCCGATATACGTTCCACGCGAGGAAGACATCATTCAGCTGACCGCGGTAGAGCCAGCCCAGCCCGATCAGCGACAGCAACCCCTTGATCGCGATCTCGATGCCGACATTGACCCAGCCCGGTGAGCGCCCGCCGATGATGACGTCGGTCGCGGTCGGCTTGTGCAACGCGATCTCCGAAGCGCCGATCCCCGAATACTCACCCTCGAAGTACCAGACCCAAGGGAAGTTCTGGAATGTGCCGAGCTCGCCCTGCTCGCCGTACACCGATTCGTACTCGGTCGTCGAATCGAGGCGCGGCGTGCGCTTCGGCGTCGTGCCGTCGTCGGCGAATTCTTCGATCCACGACCGGATTCCATCCAGCAGCGTGCCGGTCGGGCCGGTGACCCCCGATTTGTCCACCGTCTCAAGTACCACTGTCGGCTTATCCAGATAGAACCACTCGGGCGCCGGCTGCTCGTCCTCGTCGGGAATGAAGAACCGAGCCGTGAGCATCACGCCCGAGTCTTCCAACATCGGTTGAAAGAGCTTGTCCGCCATGTCGAAGCGGGCCGACGCTGCGCTCCAACGACTGGTGTCGTATCGCGGATCGACCGGGACCACGGCGATCGGGAACAGTGCGTCTCCGACGCCGCTCCAGTCCGGCGAATCATCCGCAGCCGGGGGCTTCCAACCAGCGGATTGCAACCGCATGAGGTTCATCGTCAAATACGTCGTGACCAGGCTTCGGACCGGCCCGAACAAGATATGGTGCCGTGGGAACTGTGCCAGGATCGGCGCGAACGGACTCGCCCAGCAGCAGATCGTCGACACATGGTTCCAGGCGTGGATCGCCTCGATATCCACCGACTCCACGCCGTTGTCGTCTCGTACGATCGACGCCTTCGTGATATAGCCATCCCACCGGAAACCTCTGGTGTTCACAGTGATCGGGATGGTGGCATCCTCCCCGTCCGGGTTATTGAACAGGTGATCGAAGTGCACCATGTCCCGTGGGCAAATCATCTTCAATCCGCCGGGTGCGTTGCGTGGATAGGTGAACTGGAGCGACTGATAGCTGTGCTCTTCACCTACTTCGCGCATATATTTGTCCCAATAGCGAACGAGGACTTCAGGGTTGCGTGCCTGCTCTTGATCCGACTGGTGCGCGCTGTCCATCCGCCTGGCTTCGACGCGCGGATCCCAGGCGCTGGTCATCGGACAATCTCGCGCGTAACGGCACACTCGATGGCCACTACCGAAACCACGCACCACGCGCTGTCACGAAACAAAACTGGACGGCTCATCGAGCGCTACCTTTCAGTTGTTTGAGAAAAGAAACGGCCCACCCCGAATGGGATGGGCCGACGCATCAGAATGGTCGCGAGGAGCGGGGCGTAACCGTTGCGATCAGGGAAGAGTCGGTGGTCCCGCCCTCCACCTTGACGGTGATATCAGCCACAGACCACGGCTCGACCGGCGCCATCCAACGCCGGCCCGCCAGCTGCGCCCACACATTGCGACCTTGGGGGATCCCGGTCGAGTACACGCGGGCGGTGCGATGCCGGGGGTGGGTATCGATACGCAAGGTCTCGCCCACCTTCAACATCGGCGTCTGGACCAGACGTAGCGGAGCGCCATCGACCGGGTCGAGGATGGACCACCGGCCCGGGCCATTCATCGTGTACCGCGGCCACGCGGGCTGATCTGCAGCATTACGCGCCCGGACAGTGCCTTCGCCGAAACCGGAGGCGTTCGTCCATACCGAACTCTCCTCGAAGTGATGCTCGAGCGGGTCCATTGCAACTGCCGACATCTTGTACACCGCAAGCGCATTGCGCGCTGGGTCGACATCGCCAACGGCCTCCGGCGCCGCGTCGAGTTGCGCCTGCTGAAAACGCCAACCCTGGTGCCGCGTGTAGTAGCCGACGGTTACCGGTTTGTCGGTAGTCCAGCCGCGGAACCATGCGTCATGCACAGCATGGAAATCCCGCACCGTGTTCGTCGCGCCGTTCTTGCCCGCGGCCGCGATCACAACCAGGAAGTCCCACTCCTTCTTCGAGCGCACCGAGCGCATGAAGGTAGCGCCGTCTTGTCGTGCGCCCTCGGAGACGAGCAGTTGCACTGGGGCGAACATGAATCCGGACTGTTTGGTCAGCCGTACACCTTCACGGCCCGCATTGACGCCGGCCAGATGCCATACTCGTCCATTGACATCCCACACGACCACCTTTGTGTCGTGCACTTCCAAAAGCTGGTGGGTCATCGACCGAGCCCTCCTCCGCGATGTTGCGCCAGTGTGCGGCGCCGGTGGACGCGTTCGGTCGCGATGGCGACACTCTTCGGGTCCATGCCGTTGAAGTTGTAAATGTCTTGTCGTGCGGTGTGCCCACCCTCGCCTTTCGCGAGATCAACCAATCCGAAGCCGGAGCCCACCAATTCCTTCGCCGTATCGGCCACATAGCTGACGCCCTGCTCAATGGGTTTGAGCACGAGATCTGCCCCCAGCGATCCGGCGAGAGAGCCCAGGGCTTGGCCGATGGCGGTTCCCACTCCAGGCGCGATCGCAGTACCGATCGCCGCGCCGATCGCGCCACCTGCGGTCGAGGCAAGGCCCGAGACACCACCTTTGATCATTCCGAAGATGCCTTCGTCAGCACCGTTGATGGCGCCGGCGATAGCGCCGCTGGCCAAGTCCGCTCCGCTGATACCAAGCGGACCTTTGTCCTGGGCGGGAATTTGTTCGGCGGGCGAATACGGTGCCACCGAGGGCAACGCGAGGCCGGGCAACTCGAGCGTCTCCGCCGTCAGTGGAGTGGGCCCGGGAGCCTCGAGCGTCCGGAGCGGGTGCGAAACAAAGGGTGCGAGCACGGACGCCAAAGCCCCACCCCAACCAGAGCCTCCCGTTTTGGTAGGAAGGTGCGCTGGAAGGTCCCCCACGGGCGCTGTGTAGGCCTGCTGCGAGAGCTGGCCTACGGGTGGGACCAGACCGTCGTCGACCAATCCCCGCAAAAGCTGCGAACTTTGATCGACAGCGTCCGAAAAACCGGGAACCAAACCGTGTAGGAAGTCCGGCGACGGAATCCATCCACTCGTGATCGCGTCGAGGATCGGCATGCCTCCGGACGCCGACGTACGTTGAGCGCCACCGGGATCAGTGATCTGACCGCCGAACCCCGAGTTGCTTTCGGGTACCCGCACTCGCAGCGGATCCGGATTCTGGGTACCGCCGCCAGCCGGGGAGGCAACCGAAGCCGACGCGATCGCTGCACTGAGGACTGGTGAAAGCGCAGCCGCCGCTATCGCCACGCCCCGGCCCACGACGTTTTGAAACAGGTCCAGGAAGCGCCGGTATTCGCCGTCCGGATCGGCAGGAACCAGCGACGGAAAGGCCGTGGGCATGCCGATCTGTGGCTGAGTGCCCAGCCGGTTACCTCCCAGAACAGAGTCGAGTGACTCGAAGCCGGACGGTAGCTCTGCACCCGGATGCCCGAGCGCTGGATCCGCCATCGCCGGATCGAGCGGACTCCACGCTGGCGCCGGCACGGTGTCCAGCCCCGATCCACTACCAAAAGCATTCACCGCCAACAACTGTCGACGTTCTTCGGAGCTGAACCCGGGCCAGAGATCGCGCATACGGTCAGATTGCTCGGGAGCCATTCAAGAATTCCTTTCCTATTCCGCCCAGCCGAGGAAGCTGTTGATCTCGTCGATGGCGGCTGAAGTCCCGATCCTTTCGACCGCGGACTTGACACCCGGGCGCACAATCGGCTCGGGCATATCGCGACCCTGCCGGGCAGCAGTGGTCTTGGACCACACCAGCCAACGGAGCGAGTCCGCTACAGAAGCGAGCAGGTGCTCATTCAGTTGCCAGCGATGGTCATCCGGGTACAGCGCCCTGGACAGGGCGGAGTCGATGGGCGCGTGCATGACGATCGCACGTAGATCGCGCCAACTGAGCTCTTCACCGCCAAGGCGAGAGAGCCGGAGGCCGAGCACAATCAAGTCGTATTCGATTGCCTCGCAGTGCTCTTCGAGAAGAGCATCGAGGCTCAGGATTCCCCCAGGCTCACGCCCGAATGTTCACGCCACTCGTCGAGCAACTCCTGGTACGCGGTCGGATCCATGTCATCGAGAGCAGCGAGCGCTTCGCGGGAAACGCTCAGCTCGATCAATGTGTACATCGCGTCAACATTGTTGAGGCGACGAATGCGGCGAACCAGACCAGGCTTCAGGTAAGACAGTGAGGGGAGTCGGACGTCGACACCGCCAACTGGCCGGACGAAGTCGTTTTTGACTCTCACGATATCGTCGGCGGACGCCGGCGGCTTTGATGTATTCATCTGGTGCACAGACCCTTTCGTATCGAAGTGCGCAGACACCATGAAGGGCCCAGCGGCGGCGGGCGGGCCTGCGCATAGGTTTGATTCCCGCCGCCGCTGGGGGCTTATCAGGCGGTGAAGACGCCGTCGTCGAGGTAGCGGTACGCCTTCACGCCGGCGTCATCCTTGAACGCCTCAACGGTGATGGTGAAGCCGGCCAATTCCTTCGAGACGAACTTCCGCTCGGTGACCTGCGAGATCTTGGCGTTGGGCAGCACGATCCGCAGCTTCTTGGACTCGTTCTTCATGTCGAAAACCCACGAACGCGCGGGCAGCACCGAGCCGGTCTCCTTGACCTTGTACAGGGAGCCGGTCGTCGCGGTCGCAGCGGTGGGGGTGACGTTATCCGGGCCGAAGATCTCGTTCAGCACGTCCTTGTCCCAAACCGCGTACAGCGTCAGACCGAATCGCACCGAGTGCTCGGTCTGCAGCTGCGCGATGATATCGGCGTTCCAGTCCTTGATGGTCTCGACCTTGCGCTCACCCTTCGACTCGATGCCATCTTCGGAGACGTAACCGAGCGGCTTGAGCAGCGGATTGATGGTGTCCGCGGCGGACTGGGGCAGCGGAGTGTTGAGCGGGCCCACCAGGACACCGCCGGTAACGGCGATGTTCGGGGTGCCAGCGCCGATGAACTTGCTAGAGGGCAGAGCCATTGTTATTTCTCCCTTGGGACGTTTGCGCAGGCCCTCGGGATGGGTTATTCAGTTGTAGCCATGGCGATAATATAGTCAGGCCTGACGGCCATCGAAGAAATTCTTACAGATCGAGCACATCCTGCACCGACCTGGCGATTTGAGAAAACAGAGAAGTAACGGAATCTCGTCTTTCTATTGTCCCACCTTCGAAAACAATCCAGACCGGAGGGTCGGGCTCGTCCAAATCTACACCGTCTATGACGGCATGATAGCCAGCGTCTGACTGCATAATCACCAACATGTGTATCGGATCAACTATAGGATTCAACTCAGAAGCCACATCGGACAGACTTTCCATTGCCACTTCTTTTTCCTCGGCGTCAAGCTCCCAAAGCTCAAACGAGCAAATCGACAGAAACGTCCCGGAGCGAGTACCAATGAATCGATAGATTTCTCGGGCGGAAGCCGGTATCGCTGAAGCATTCTGCGAATCCGCCATCGCATCGATGGCCGAATCCGAGGATCCTTCGATGCGATCCAGGTCTAAACCGCCAGAAACCACCTCTCGGTAACTTTCAGCGATTTTTGAAATTGCGATTTCGCATTCGTCCATTACCAACTACCACCTTCCAGCTACGGCTTCGAGAAAAGGATTCTACCGTACATATCGCGCACCTCGATACCAATATTCGGAAACTCTTCTTTAAAATAATTCAAGACATTCACACACGAGGGGCATATGACTTCCGAAGCTGCCATATCGTCTCCTCGCGGACGATCGACTACGATTCGTAGTTTACCTGAGGCATCCGGACGCAGCTTACTGCGCAATTCTTCGAGAATCTTTACCTCTGAATCATTGGAAGGAAATTTGCCGTCAACCTCGTTGATCGGATACCGATTCGGGTCCCCGACAGGTTCTCTTGCCGCGTTGTCGAGTTGAAGATTCTTGTCGTCAAGAAAATCATCTTTTCCGCTTGAAGCACGCGCCGATATTTTCGAGCCATCATCAGCATCGAAGACAGCCGATGCATGCGTCCTCGTTCTTGCATAACCATTGATTGATATTTCGTCTTGAGCACGCTGAACATCATCGCGGAGATCATCGAATCCGTCATTGACTCTGTCCCACACCGGTTTCCTTCGGCCGCGAGGCGGCAATTGCTTACCTGCCCGCTCCCTGCGCTCCGCAGCTTCCAGCCGCAAACGCTGCTGTGCCTCTTTCCACTGCTCTTCAGCGAGCTCTCTCCGAGCCCTCTCTGCCGCCTCATCCGCCGATTCTTTAGCGCCACCGAACATTCCGCTAAAGAATTTCTTTGTTCTGTCTACTGCGCTACCGATGGAACTCCCAACTCCGGCAATCATGCCAGACAGCGCTTTTCCGATCGCCGCAGGTTCCGTGATCAGCATCTGACCCAGCTTCCAGAGCAGCTTCCCGCCGACGGTGAAGATAGACTTGATCAGAAATAGATCGCTGATCGCGAATGCCGTGTTCAGCATACCCATTAGCCAGCGACCATTTTGAAAATCATATATCGCTTGGCGCATAGAGCCGTAGAACGGAATAAGGCTCTCAAGGAAGCTGGGCTCACCGATATCCGGACTATTCGGCGATTCATTCGCAGGGTTTGAAGCCGGCGGCAAGTCAGGCGCCATATTCAGGTCCGGAGCGTCGGCACCGGGGGCCGCAGTCTTTGGCATCGTCTGAGGAAGGTCTGGAACGATGCGCGGCGCATCCAACGCCCCGGTGCCATCCGACTGGGGCGAATTCTGTTGTGCCTGACGGTGATCAGTGGGCGGAAGCAGCGGGTCCGGAAGAGTGTGCTCCGCGGGTATCTGAACATCGTTGCCGCGCGGATACGTCTCATCCCAGACCCCGCCCGGATCGGAATGGATGTATGGCGCACCTTGTGCCGTACCGGGTTGAACGCCCGGTGGGCCGACATCCGCGCCGTTGCTGGGGTAAGAGGGGGCTTCGCGCTCGGACGGCTTCGTTGGTGCGTTGCCGGTGGCAGAGGGGCCACCACCGCCCGCGAACCCGCCCCCGGCATCGTTGGCTCCGCTCTGGTCTTCAGGCCGCGGCGGCCCCTTCTCATAGCGGTAAGGCGCCGGCAGATCGCCGTTCTCGTTAGGAGCCACCGGGGTATGTCGGTATCCGGGCGGAAGTTTTGGTTCGACTCTCGGCATGTTGTCGTCTGACGAATCATTCCCCGGCACAATGATCCCCGGATCATTGTGCGAAGCAACATCGAATCGGAGCTCAGCCAGCGACGATTGAATCAATACATCGCCAGCAAAGATGCGTTCGACCATCCGCACCGCAGAGACCGGAGTCATTCCATGGAAGGTTTGTATCTTGACTGGTGCCGGGAAGAAGTGTGAGTTTTCCGGTGATGACATCACGGCCTTTCAAAAGATGAGAAGAATAACTTCGCCCCAACCCGGGCCGAAAAGATGACGAGCATCCTTATGCAAAGGAGGAACCGACCCTTGAAGGGTGGCGATGTCACGCGGAAGGAGACAACAAAGCCTCGGTCCCCAAGCAGGGACCGAGGCTTCATTGTTCGAACTTGCGAACTTACAGAGGCAGACCCATGGCGAGTTGCCGGTCAAGCTCCTCAAAACTCATTGTCATCGCATGACTAAAGCTCTCCCGGAACATAAGATTCAATTGACAGGTTGCCGTCGGGTTCTGCCGCAATGTCAACCGAGTCCGTGGCGACTGGTCGTCCGCGATTACATCGGGATGCAGGCCAGCATTTTGCCATCTTCGGCGCATGGGCTCAAGTCGGCATGACGGCGATCGAACCTGAAATTATTTGGTGGCTCGAAATTCGAATCTATAACTTGAGGCTTTTAAAGTATTTCAGAATCGATGCCATTTTCCCAGTCCGCATCTTTTTCTGGATATCGCCAGTCACAGATGAATCTCACCGCCAGGTTGCAGGATATCTTAGGAGCAGAAGCTTTCACGGGAGTATGTTCCACACCGAGATCCATTGGTTCAGCTCATCTTGAATATCCGGAGTCGCCCACTTCTTGATATAGCGACATCTGTTGAGCTCCATCTTTATATATCTCAGTTCACGAATTCGAGAGATCGATAGCTCCCGCCAACGGGAAGCATCGGCGACTACCGTTTCGAACTGGCCACGGTGACGGTCCAGGAACCACATAAAGATATCTCGCCCGTCAAGTATCGGGTCACCGGGAATTGACGCATGCCGATTGATCATTTCAGCCCGCAACAACATAACAGATGCTGTTTGAGCTCTGCGTTCGAACTCATCTGGGGTCGACTCGCGAATACGCTCCCGAGCGAGTATAGAGATCCGCGCCCACTTCAGCCCTGTAGCAAAGTCCTCTCTCATGGCCTTGGCCCCGGAGATCTCAGCCAAGCCTCTCCAGTTGAAGTCTTTTGGAATGTCGGATCGGCCAAGCCGGGCTTCAAGCGTGGCGAAGTCCAGCGAGAGAATTTGGTTCAACAGGTCGGGCGCGTAATCCATGTAATTCCATCCAGAGTAGTTTAGGGGAATATTATGCCATAGCGAGCAAAAGCCTCTCGCCCAACATCCATACTCTCCAAACTGGGTTGAAAATGACCTGAATGCGGTGTAATTTCCAGCCCGAAGTAGCCCATACCTTTATCGCCTCCGATAGAAGCCTCGCCCGCAGCCATAACCTTACCCTCCCTAACCAATACAGAGTGTGGAACCTCACCAAATCCCGGTACGTCGTGTGGAATCACTAGTAGCTCGCCATCGAGTGTCACCGCCCATTTGATTCTTTCACCGGTATTTATGAGATCATCAAAGCTATCTGCTGCGGGTGTTATTGGAAATATGCCGGCAGCGTCAGCATCGGCGAGCTCAGATTCAAGCTCGTTTTTCATCTTATTCGAGAAGGGCCCCTTGCCGAAGGGGGCCACGTAGTCCTCACCACCGCCGGGCACCCTCGGCTGCGGCCGTGTACTCGTGCCATCGAATATCTGCCTCAGGCGTTCAGCTAGCTGCCTCTTAGTTCGATTTGCTGCGGCGTACGCCTCTGCCGCAGCGTTGCCGAATGAATCTACTAATCGGCCCAAGAATCTAGCCACCGGCTGGCCGACTTTGCGCCCGAGAAATCCTATGCCCGTTAGGTCAAGAATCAGAAAGCCCATATTCAAGGCGAATCCGCCCCAGTTTCCACGCAACCCGTCGGCGATCGCTTGCCGCAAAGCGCCGTAAACCGGGATGAAGCTTTCCAAGAGACTGGGATCGCTCGAAATGTATTCGCCCAGCCAACGTAGTAACTCCTCCAGCGCACTTGGATCCTCGGGTTCGGCCTTCTGGAGTTCCGGTTCTTCCACGGGCTCCGGTGGTGGAGGCACCCGCAGTAGCGGGCCGCCCGGCGGCGGGTCCAGCGGCGAAACACCGCTGTCAATGCCGGGTTCGGTTCCGCTGGCAGGCGTTGAGGTTGTCGCATCGTCGCTTGGTCCACCGGGGCCGGCTTGTGGCTGCGGTGCCGGCGACTGCTCGTCGCGTGCGGCACCAGGATTGGTATGCGCGGCGTTCCCTGGACTTGGCTCCGGCTGCGTACCTTGCTCTGGTACAGATCGACCAGATCCGGGCGTCGGGATCGGGTACGCATCATCTTCGGAGCCGGGAATCGGCACGGGATACCCGTAGTGGACTCTTCCCTGCTCGTCGCGCCAAATGTGAACTGGCGTCCCGTCGTCCCAAATCGGGTCGTCGTTGTTCCAGACCAGGTGCCGCCCCGGCGGATTTTCGATATACCGCATCTGCGGGGCCGGAGTGGTCGTGCCCGGTTGCTGCTTTGGAGCGCTGCCGCTCTGGCCGCCCCCGCTAGCCCCGCCCTGCCCGGTTCCACCGCCCGCATTTGGAACTGGTCCCGCGCCGCCAGTGCCCGGCAGCGTCGATCCCGGGTCTGGACCGGTGCGATAAACGGTGTATTCCTGTCCCGGGCCCGCAGGCGTTCGCAGTCCCGGATCTCCAGGTGCGATGATCCCGGGATCGATTTCCTGACCTGGAAGGTCGCTGGTCGGTGGAGTGCTCGGACCGACGCCGGCCATCTGCGCATCGCCTGGGACCGGTACCTGTTCGGGTTTGGGCGTGGGAACCGCAGCCGCAATCGGCTGAGCTTGTGCTGCGGGCGCTGTTGGCAATCCGCTGCCCAGGGACTCCACGAGGGACCGGCGTGCATCCAGACGCTTCACCAGTCGGAAGGCTTGCGCGCGATCCATGCCGTTGAAGTTGAAGACGCGCTGCGGCACGGCACCTGTGCCGACTGAAGTAGAAACAGCGAGATCAGAGGGCGGAAGGAGCAGCGCTGAAAGCACTTCTGTTGTTGCCCGCTCCAGACCGGCACGTGCGACTTCGTTGTCGATCTGGTTGAGAGCGTTGTCCAACTGTGGTCGAACCTGTTGCATCAAAGTTGAGATGGCTGCCGAGTTGAACTCCGCGATGGTGTTAGTCACGTCGAGACCTCACAAAAGCAATCGGTGGTCCCCCGGCTCAGACGTCCTCTGTCACTGCGGTATTCGGCTGCGGGGACCGGAGAATTGGCGGCGCTGTTCTTCCGGAGGCGCCGTCGCGCGCTGGGGAGATCGTGGCCAGGCCCCGCAGTCACGGGGTCAATCGAGAACTTTTCCTCGTACGATCAGATCGATGACGATCACGTAGCGCGGGCTGGCGGTGGCCGGATCAGTGCTGTTTTCGATCCCCGCATCCTCGACGTAGTCGCACCACATGGTGCCGATGTAGCCAGGGGCGGCAGTATTGACAAGGGTGCGGACAGTTGCCGCCAAGGCAGCACCGTTGCCCGCATCATCGGAGCACTCGAGCGCGATTCGAGCACGATCTACGATCAAGCGAGCGCCGCGCCGCACTTCGGAATCATCGCCCTCCAGCCGCGGTCTGCGGTCGTCGCGGGTAACCCGAACCATCCGCGCCGGCCTCGGCTCGGGCACCTTGGTCGCCACCTTCGCGGTATCGGAGGCTGCCCCGAGTTTGGTCGTAAGGAAGTCGACCAATGCCTTCTCGACGTCGGGAAACTCGATACGTTCAGTCATGTGAATCAGTTCTCCTGGCGGGCCTGTGCGATGCGGGCGCGGAGCTCTTCGACAAGTCCGGCGTAAGCATCGGTTTTCGTTTCTGCCTCCACGGTTAAGCCGCGGGGGTGCGTGGCGTGCCAAAGCCCGTCGTCCCCCTGGATGACCTGGATGTCATCGAAGTCGTAGAAGGTTTCCGGGTCTGGGGCAGGCCATTGACCGTGTTGGTCCTTCGTGAAGTGCATGCCGAGGTCGAAGACGCCCGGGAGTCCCGAGGGGGTTGGGATCCAACGGATTTCCTCGAGTTCGGAATGCACCCGCACGCCACGCTGGATGAGGTATTCCGCGATGCGCGTGGCCTGTTTGATGCTGGTCACGGTTGGGTCTGCGAGCTTTCGGCCGACGGCGCTACGCCATTCCGGGAGATGGATCACCGAGAGTTCCTCGGCTAGGGCGCGGACCTGGGGGTCCAGTTCCTCGTCGGGCTGGGCGTCGGCGAGTTTGCCGGAGAGGGTCTGCTGGAGCAGGTGCAGGAACTCCGGGGTGACCAGTTGGCCGGAGTCGGTTTTCACGTACTCCGGTGGGGGTTGGTGATTGCCGAAGTTGACCGATTCGACGATTTCTTTGTCGGACATGAGGGTGCGCAGGCCTTTCCGGGGTGTGGGAGGTGGGTCAGATCTCTTCTTTGAGCGAGTCCGGTACCACGTAGCGGACCGCCGGCGGTTCCTGGCCGGGGACGTGCAGGCGCAGGAACGAGCGGAGTTCGTCGATGTGCAGCTGCAGTGCGCGGATGAGTCGGATGGCGTCGCGGAAGCGAGTTTTGTCGTCGGCCGCTTGGGCTTCCAGTTGCTCTACGCGTTCGCGGAGTTTGGAGACTTCGCGCGCCTGCCAGGCCGTGACCGCGCCGATGACCGTCGCGAGTGCCACGCCGAGGGCCTGGACCAGCTCGGCGTTGAGCCATGTTTGGGTAGTCACGGCCTGCCTTTCTGTACAGAAGGGACAGCCCCGGCCGATGACGATGGACGGGGCTGCGGGGGAATTCGCGGCTCAGCGGAACAGGTCGCGCGGGTCCCAGCCGAGCAGGTGGGCGACGCGGATGAGATCGCAGAGGGTGGGTTTGTCACGGGCTATTCGCCCGGCCACCATCGGCCCGAGTTCGTTGCGCACCAAAGTGATCGACTCGGCGTCGAACACATGGGCAAACGACAACGACTGGCACTCCCGATCCACGGCTACTGTCCCCTTAAGCCATCCCCGACCACACTCGATTACGCGACACCATCGGCGCACGTTCAACTCGTCGCCGGGGCCGACCGTCGGCCACGACGCGTACGGACTTCGGGCCGTCGCGGCCCGAGCCCTGTAAACCGCTGCAGGACAGCGGTTTCACATCAATCACCAGTCGCGATCCAGCGGTGGAAGAGCACCTCGAGGGTCCAGCCAGGCATCGAGCCTCGATCTACGCACCGTTCCAGCCTTCCTCTGACCACCACACCGCGGAGCCACGCGCTCCGTCCGCAGAGGATACTCGAACACGTGTTCGACAATCAACAGCATCCGGACCGCAACTGCCTGCGACGGGAGCCGAGCCGGGGTGGTTGAGCACGGCCGAAGCCGCCGGTCAGTGACGTCGCGAGGAGTCGGGCACGATGCGCCCCGCGGCGACCAGGTATCGGAAGGCCGTGCGCTTGCTCCCGCAGCTGTCGAGAGCACAGTCGCGATGCACACGCATCAGCCGATGCGCCTCGTCGACCGACAGCGGTGCGGCCGGGTTGCTATGCGCGGCCGGTTCGAGCAACTCCCACATTTGGTCGGTCATGGATCCTCCCGGGTCGCACTGTGCGCCTCGCTCCCGGCCGAGGGGGTGGCCGGGAGCGAGGCGGGCCGCCCCGGTGTGCGGCATCGTCTGCGACCGCGCTGACATGGCGGGAAACGGTGACCGGTCCGGGGCGTTATGCGGCAGGCTCAGCCCGCTCTGTCACCGAGGTTTCATCGGGGGCGTGCCGCATGGATGACACCGGACCGATCCGCGGTTCCGGTGTGAAATCGACTGCGGCCCCGCGCATCCGATGGACGCTGCGAGGCCGTTCGTAGAGTGCCCGGGGTTGATTCCGGGGTGGAGGCGCAACTGTGGCGCTGCACAAAGCTTCACCTATTCAAGATCGGATGTCAACACCCGGAATCAAACTTTCTTCGAAACCGCAGCTGAGACAGCATTTTTCGCCCCCATGTGGTGCAACACGAAAGTGCCCCGGCCTCTTTCGAGAACGGGGCACCGGGGGTTCGGGAATCAGCTCGCCTCAGCGCGGCGACGGCGTGTGGGATGGCACCGATGTTCGTCGAGCACCCGCCCGACAACGAACTGCTCGGGCCAATCCGGAGCCCACGGACCGGGCAGCGGAGCGATCCTGCCCGCGTCCCTCAGCGTCTGCACACGCCGGACCGTCAAGGTGCGATACTCGTCGCCCAGTTCCTTTGCCAGCGCCGCGATTCCGGACGCATTGAGACGGTGCGCACGGGCGCGCTCGAGCGTCGAGGCATCGAGGACGATCGGCTCCCGGGACGGGCAGACGATGCGCTGTGCGCGCTCGACCACCGCACGGATTCCCGCGGGCGCGGCTTGGACACCGTCGGTCATTGCCAGTGCGACCAGGTTTCGGTCCAGCCAGCGCGCCAAGCCGGCGGTGGTGGTCGAGCCCGAGTACTCGAGGTCGCGTTGTTCGCACACCAGGCGGACCCAGGAGACAAGCGTGGCGTGCAGGGCCGCGGCGGCCTCGGCGGCGGCGGGGTCGTACGGCAGCGCCTGATGGGTCGAGCGGCCGCGCGTGCGGACCCGCACGCCGGTGCGCGCCTGTTTGGTCATCGAGATGGTGAGATCTTCGGCCAGATCCGGGATTTCGCGCAGCAGCCCGGCGAGGGCGCGCAGTTCCGTGCGGTCGAGGAACAGGTCACGGAAATCGTCGCTCACCGTGCGCCCGCCGGGGTGAAGGTCATCTCGTTCAAGGTCTCGGCCAGGCGACGAGAATGGCCGCCGCGGATGTAGTCGTCGGTGTGACGGCCGTCGAACAGATACCCGCGCGCGTAGGCGATCGCGCCCGCCCAGTTGCGCCAGTTGTCCACCGACCACCAGCGCTGCACCTGCCGGCGCGCGGCGACGTCGATCAGGCTCTGCCCCCAGCGCAGCGCGGCTTCGGAACCGGACAGGCTGAAGTACGCACTCAGATCGGCGATCGTGCGCAGCGGGTTGCCGGCGGGCAGCGCCGTGATCGGGTCACCCGGCGCGGCCGCCCAGTAGGTGGGAACGCCTTCGATCAGGCGCTGCCCGGCCACACCGTAGCCACCCGGATCCGCACCGAGACAGTGGCCAGCGGGGCGCAGCGGATCGGCGATCAGGGCACAGGCCAGCACCTCGAGATGCGGGAGTTCGCCGCGGCCGATCTCGGCCGCCAGGTTTCCCGCGATCGCCGCGCCCTGGGAGTATCCCGCGAGAACGACCCGATTCGGGGTCGACTCGACGGCATGGATCAGCGCGCTGCGGCCGGCGGCCAGACTGTCCGCGTAGGCGACTCGCTTCCCGTAGTCCGCCGGGTAGGGGACCATCCGCGGGAGGTACCGCGTGCGGTCGAGGGCGTCGATGAAGGCGCCGGATACGGCCTCCCCGTTAGGGTTCCAGGTGCCGCCGACGACCAGGACGTCGACGACCTCCCGAGTGGCGCGCGAATTCCACAGGCTACGTACCTGATTCGAGACAGGGCCGGGCATGACTGTTCCACCTTCGATGGTTCCGATGCGGATGCTCGGGCCGAATGCCGGGGTTTGCTGATCGATCGCCCCGTGCGGGCTGATCGACCCGAACAAGTAGTTGGTGATGCAAGTCACAGAAGACTCGAAGATGCCGAAGCGGCCGGAAGCCGGCGGTCGCGGCGATGACAGGGATGGCGCGCGCAACGCTGCCGCAGCGCACCCCGCACATCCTGGGCAATGCTCGAATCTAATGTTCCATATGGCACACCATATAGTCCGTTCGGACCTCCATCAACCCCTAACGGAACTTTCCGAGAGGGACCGCAACTAGGATCACACCGGACGCCGCACGCAGAGAACCGTTTGCTATAAATCCGTTCGGACCTCAGAATGGTCCGTATGGGTTCGAAAGAAGCAGCGATTGCTATCAATCGCGCGGTCGGTAACGAGCTTCGAGCGGCACGCGCACGCCGGGACCTGACCCGACAGCAACTGGCAGATCAGACCGGTCTGGCGGTGAGCACGATCCAGCGGTTCGAGAACGGCGAACGGTCGCCGGACATGCCTCAACTGCTCGCGCTGTGCACCGCGTTCGAGGTGTCGGTGCAGTCGTTCGTCGACCTGGCGCTGCGCAACATCGACCTCACCCAGGACTGAGCTCAGACTCCTACGCGCAGCACCGGCCGGGTAGCGCACCCGCGTATTCGGCGACCGCGCGGGCCGGATCGGTGCCGTTCGCCAAAGCGAGCAGCACTACGTCGCACACGGTGCCGATGCCGGCGAGGATGCGCACGGTGACGTCCTCGGCTACCACGCCGCGCTTGTTGTGCGCCGACACCATATCGCTACGCTCCCCCGTGATGATCCCTCGCCGGTCGGGTTTCGTCACCCATCCGACAACGAACTCTGTCGAAAAGTACTGGGCTGCACAGTGATTCGTCATTCAACGACGATTTCGCGCAGCGTCGGAAAGAGCCTAACAGCCGCTTCGTGGCATTCCGCTCCAACCATCCAACAGATGTGGCAGTCCTGGAGCTTGGCGCACAAAGAAGCGGTTGCGCACAGTGCACAACCGCTTGGTTCTTGCTCTTCGTAGCTGCCGAAAGTACTACTGCGGATCGATCCGGTCGGCGATCTTGTTCAGTTCCAGCTGGTAGTAGAGAATTCCGAGGCCGAACACCAGGTTCAGCAGGAAGCCGACGACGGGCTTGCAGATCGGCTCCAGACCCGCGACCTCCTGCGCCTCGGCGATCCGGGAACCGGTGCGCCAGAAGCTGATCAGCGCGCCGATGCCGGTCCAGCCGAGGAAGATGATCACCAGCAGCGGGCCGGTGACCGGGGCGTTGTGATCCCGCTTCAGCTCGGCCATTTCGCGGTGAATCTTGTAGTACCAGACGAAGAAGTAGATTCCCAGCGTGATCAGCGGGAACACCAGCCACGTCAACAGCGGGCTGCGGCGCTGAATCGGCGAGATGGTTTGCGTGGTGGTCATTGTCGATCCTGTCATCGTGAAGAATTGAGCTCGGTCCGCGGGCGGCGGGTCGTTATTGCGTGCCGAACAGGCAGAACAGCTCGGAGGACGCGGACGCGGATCCGGTGCCGCCGGAGGGACACGGGCGGTTCGGATCGGCGGTTTCCAGGCGGAGGACGTAGTTGTAGTCGCCGGTGGCCTGGTTGGGTGAGGTGGCGCTGCACCGGTAGCTCTTCACCTCGCCGTGCAGCTGGGCTTTGCCCGCCTGTTCACACGCGGACCGGCTGCTGTAGGTGCCCGCTTCGATGGTCTTGGCGTTCGCGGTGGTCATTCCGGCGGCGGTGATCGCGGCGGCGAGCATGCCCAGGGCGATGACGCGGTTCATGAACAGATCCTTTCGTGTCCGGCCGACCTGGCCGGAACCGGAAGACATTACATGAATTTTCCTACATGTCTTGTCCCACAGTGGATTTAGAGTTTGCGAAATCGACGCTCGCATTCCGCAATCCTCGTTCCAGGAGCTCCGAAAGGATTTGCGCCCGCCGTGCGGATCGGGAAAGGTACTCCGGTTCACCATCTTCCGGACTCCGATACGAGCCACGGGTGACAAGGACACCGAGATACAAGGCGGCACAGATGAACCTGATCCAGCAACGCGCTTTCGACCAGATGATCGGCGAGCTCGCGGTCGATCTCTTCGACGAGCGCGCTACCGAGGCGGAGCTGCTTTTCCAGCTCGCCGACGACAGCCTCCAGCTGGGCTTCGGGTCGGACACCCAGATGCAGCTGGAATGCTCGGCAGAGCTGTACACGGCGATCGTCCGGGTGATCGGACTGCATCGGCGGACCGGCAGCGGGCTACTGGGGGCCACCTACCATTTCGAGAAGAATCCCGACGGCAGCTGGGACATGGGGCAGCACTATCAGTACGGCGAACCCGAGCCGCACTTCCACGCCGAACCCCAGCGGGGCTGGCGGCACTGGCTCGGGTTCGAGTGAGACCGCGTTACTCGCACTTCACGACGGGGATGGGGTCGTACTTCACGGTGCGGGTGTGCCGCGAGACTTCCTTGCCGGACTTGCGGTCCTTGATCACCCGGGTGTCGGAGATGGTGAAGCCGGGCGCGCCCTCGGAGGCGATGCAGTCCTTGCCCTTCGGGAGTTTGATCTCGGTGGGCTCGGTGGGCTTGCTCTTCTCCCCGGTGATGGATTCGACCTCGACGTTCTTGGTGCCCCACAGGCGCACCGTGATGTCGGAGCCGGTGGCCACCGCCTCGATGTAGACGCCGTTCTCGGTGTTGTTGCGGAACTTGAGATCGATCGCGCCGTCGAAGACGGTGGCTTCGCGGGCGGCGGGATAGCGGGAGATGTAGTAGCTGTGCTCGGTGTGCCCCGCGTCCTCGAGGCCGGCGAAATAGGCGGCGTTGTAGAGCGTGGTGGCGAACTGGCTGATGCCGCCGCCGACCGCGGTGCTGGGGCGGCCGTGATCGATGATGCCGGACTCCACATAGCCCTCGGCGACACCGCGCGGGCCGGTGAAATCGTTGAGGGAGAACACCTCTCCCGGCTTGATCACCGCACCGTTCACCTTCGTGGCGACCGTGCGGATATTGACGCCCGAGGGGCCGCTGAAGCCGCCGGTGGTGAACGAGCCCATCGGCTCGACGATCTTCAAGCTCTGCGCGACCTCGGTGGTGAGCTTGGGCTCGACCTTCTCGTAGATCGCTGCGGCGGTGCGCTGGTTGGGCGAAATCAGCAGGGCCGGAAGCTGTTCCAGCGTCTTCTGCCAATTCACCTTGTTGCCGACCACGGCGGGAACGACGCGGGCCGCGCCGCCGCCGACGGCGAAGGTGGCGTCTTTGGGCTCCACCTCGGTCGGCGCGAGCTGCGGTGCGAGCAGGCCGACGGCGATGTTCTGGTCGTACTTCGCGGCCAGGCCGCCCTGGCTGTCGGGCGCGAAGGACAGGATGGTCGCGATCTGGGCCGGGTCGAGCTTGGCGGTGGCTTCCTTGCCGGTGCTGTCTTTTCCGGTGAGCACCACGGCATTGGCGACGGCCGGGGTGGCGATCTCGGTGAGGGCCCGTGTGAGCGCCTCGGGCTGCACCGTCACCGGGGCCGGATGGACCGGCAGTTCCAGGGCGGCCCCCAGCACCCAGTTGTCGATCAGGGTGGTGCGGGCGGCCGGGCCGTCGAGCTCGCGGCCGGGCACCGGCGGCACCGCGACCGGCTTCGCGTCCTGGAACTGGATCGTGCCCTCGACCGTCGGGCGGTCGTGCACGCGCAGCGCCGTGAGCTGCTGGCCCAGGGCCGTCTCGTCGACGCGGCTGACGACCGGGACGGTGCGCGAGGTGAACATCGAGGCGAAACGGGTGAAGGGGTTCAGGGGCTGGCCGCCGATACTGTCCCAGGTGCCATCCCAATCGATCTCCAGGCCGGCGGCGCTGGGCAGCAGCTTTGTCTGCACGTCGCCGATGCGGATCGGGAGTTCCTGACCGGAGCGGCCGGCCAGGGCCGCGCGCAGTTTCGTGTCGGCGGCCGAAGTGTCCATGCCGCCGATATCCACCCCGGCGACCACGGTGCCGCGCGGCACCTCACCCGCGGAGCGCACCAGATCGATGCCGTAGCCGATGACGCCGACGGCCAGCAGCGCGCCCGCCGCGATGCCGATGCGCCGGGCGGAGGGAGACTTCCACCACACCGGCGCGGCAGGCGGGGCGCCGCCGGGGCGGACGGGGCGCAGCTTCTCGGTGGGCGGGTCTTCGACGCGCTGCTGGTTCGCGAAGGCTCGGCGGTCGGTGCGCGTCACCGTCTGGATGGGCACGGTCGCCGAATCGTCGGGTGACCCGGGCGACTGTGCGGCGGTGCGCTTGGCCTCCAGCAGCTGACGCAGCGTCACCTCGCCCTGCCCTCGACCGCGGTCGTGGCGTCCGGTGCTCGACTCGTTCGTCACGAACCGTCCTCCCCGCTTTCTTGGTGAAAGGCACTCGCCCAGTGCGAGTCTCCGCCCACGATAGTGGGCCGCTCCGACAGCGTCCGCACAGCACGGACGAGCGGGAGCCGACGCACGGAACATACGGAAAGGCTCCGCGCAGTTGCCGGGTCGGGGGTCTGGCAACTACGCGGAGCCGATCTGTTTATCGGCGACCCGCTACGCGTGTTACATCCCGCCTCACCGGGTTTCCGGGCGCTCGCGCGGGACAATCGGAAATCGACAGGGAGCGGCGCGAAAACACGGAGAGGGACGGGCATGCAGCTGGGAATGATCGGCCTGGGCCGGATGGGCGCCAACATCGTGCGCCGCATCGCCAGGGACGGGCACACCGCCGTCGGACTCGACCGGCACACCGAGAACATCGACCTGCTACGAAGTGAGCTAGATAACAGTTTCGACGGGACCACCGAGCTGCCCGCGTTCGTGGCGATGCTGGACACGCCGCGGGTGGTGTGGGTGATGATCCCGGCGGGCGCGACGGGCGCGATGATCGATCAGCTCGCCGAACTGCTCGAGCCCGGCGACATCGTCATCGACGGCGGCAACAGCCGCTACCACGAGGATATCGAGCGGTCGAAAGCACTGCGGCCCAAGGGGATCCACTACGTGGACATCGGCACCTCGGGCGGAGTCTTCGGGTTGGAACGCGGCTTCTGCCTGATGATCGGCGGCGAGGCCGAGCAGGTGAAATACCTCGATCCGCTGTTGAAATCGATCGCGCCCGGCGTCGCGGCGGCCGAGCGCACGCCCGGGCGCACCGGCGAGCCGTCGGCCGCCGAGCAGGGCTACCTGCACTGCGGGCCCGCCGGGGCGGGCCATTTCGTGAAGATGGTGCACAACGGCATCGAATACGGCGCCATGGCGGCCTACGCCGAGGGTCTGAACATCCTGCACAAGGCCAATATCGGCGCCGAGCACACCGGCAAGTACTCCGCCGAGGAGACGCCGCTGGACCATCCCGAGCACTACCTGTACGACATCGACATTCCCGAGGTCACCGAGGTGTGGCGGCGCGGCTCGGTGGTCGCCTCCTGGCTGCTGGATCTCACCGCGGGCGCGCTCTACGCGGATCCGGCACTGGAGAGCTACAGCGGGCGGGTCTCCGATTCCGGCGAGGGGCGCTGGACTCTGGATGCCGCGATCGACACGGGAGTGCCCGCGCCGGTGCTGGCGGCGGCGCTGTTCCAGCGGTTCTCCTCGCGGGGCGAGGCGCTGTACGCGGACAAGGCGCTCTCGGCGATGCGCAAGGCCTTCGGCGGGCACATCGAGTTGCCGGGCTCGTAACACGCTGCGGGGCCCGGCATTTCGACCGGCCGGGCCCCGTGCGCCACGCGGGGCTTCCCGCGCGGGCGCGTCTGGGACAGAATGGATGCGAGGGAACATCGTCCGAGGGCCAACGGCGGTCCGGATATGGGGTGAGTCCATGGTCGTCAAGCACCTGGTGCGCAACGGCGAGGTCGACATCGCCGTCTACGAACAGGGGACGCCGGACGGGCCGGCATTGCTGCTGCTGCACGGCTGGCCCGACACCCACCACCTGTGGGACAACGTCGCGCCCGAGTTCCTGGACCGCTTCCGGGTGCTGAGCGTGGACAATCGCGGCCACGGCGAATCCACCAATCCCCCGGGCTCCCTGGACATCTCGGTGGAGCTGCTGGCCCAGGACTACGTCGCGGTGATCGAGGAGCTGAGCCCCGACGAACCGGTGCACGTGCTCGCGCACGACTGGGGCAGCGTCGCGATGTGGGAGGTGGTGTGCCGCCCGGACGCCCGGCGGCTGGTCGCCTCGTTCACCTCGGTCTCCGGGCCGAGCCTGGCGCACACCGCCCAGTGGGCCCGCAGCCGGCTCGCGCGCCCGACCCCGCGCAATATCGCGTTGCCGCTGGCCCAGCTCGGGTCCTTCGCCTATTCGACCTTCCTGGCGCTGCCGGCCCTGCCGCACGCGGCGATCCGGCTGGGCATGAGCGAAGAACGCTGGCGCGCCATGCTCGCCAACAGCGAGGGCGCGCGACCGGACCGGATCCACCTGGCGCCGACCTTCAAGCAGGACATGGCCAGTGGCCTGCGCATCTACCGGGCCACCTGGTTCGCGAATCCGCTACGCGCCCGCGACGCCCGCACCGAGGTGCCGGTCCAGATCATCATCGGCACCCGGGATCCGGCCGTGCGTCAGTCGGCCTACGCCGATGAGGATCGGTGGGCCGAGGATGTGTGGGTGCGGGTGGTGAAAGGCGGGCACTGGCTGCCGTTCTCGCATCCGGAGCTGCTCGCCTCGGCCACCCTGGAGCTGATCGACGCGACCGCCGGGGCGCCGCCCGCGCGGAGCCTGCGCCGGGCGCGAATGGGGCTGCGGCGCAGGCCCTTCGAGGATCAGCTGGTGGTGATCACCGGCGGTGGTAGCGGGATCGGGCGGGAGACCGCGCTCGCCTTCGCACGGGACGGCGCGGAGATCGTCGTCTCCGATATCGATCTCGGCGCGGCCGAGGAGACGGTCGCGTTGATCGGGCAGGCGGGTGGCAGCGGTTACGCCTACGCGCTCGACGTCTCCGACGAGGACGCCGTGCGCAAGCACGCCGACGCGGTGATCCGCGAGCACGGGGTGCCCGACGTGCTGATCAACAATGCGGGGATCGGGCAGGCGGGACGCTTCCTCGACACCCCCGCCGCGGATTTCCAGCGGGTGCTCGACGTGAATCTCAGCGGGGTGGTCAACGGGTGCCGGGCGTTCGCGGGCGCGATGGCCGAGCGCGGGCTGGGCGGGCACATCGTCAATCTGTCCAGCATGGCGGCCTATGCGCCGCAGCAGGGGTTCACCGCCTACGCCACAAGCAAGGCGGCGGTGTTCGTGTTCTCGGACTGCCTGCGCACCGAGCTGGCGGGGTGCGGGATCGGGGTCAGCACCATCTGCCCCGGGATCGTGCACACCAATATCGTTCGTACCACGCGCATGTCGGGCGTCTCCCCCGAAAAGGAGGCCCGGATGCAGGAGCGCTACGACCGGCTCTACCGCAGGCGCGGCTACACCCCGGACCGGGTCGCCGCGCAGATCGTGCGAGCGGTGCAGAAGAACAAGAAGATCGTGCCTGTCACCCCGGAATCCCGTGCCCAGTACTACCTTTGGCGCTTCGCCCCCGCCCTGGTCCGCTTCGCCACCGAGCGCACAACCCTCATCCGCTGATCAGTCCGATCGGCAGAATACTGCCGAATCACCCCAATCCAACGTCTTCGCTACCCCCAATCCGATGAAATCGGCAGAATACTGCCGATCTGATGAGAAACGGTCCGCCCCGACCCCGAACAGCTGCCAACCGGCGGAATTCTGCCGATTCCCGGTCGACCTCCGGTAAACTCCAGGCCACCACTGGCCGATCGGCAAGATCTCGCCGCTATTGGAGGCAAGGCGTGTCAGCACCGAGCAGCATCGGGCAAGCCATCCGCACCGAACGACGCCGCCATCGCCTGACCCAGGAACAGCTCGCCGAACTCGCCGGAACCTCCACCCGGACGGTCCGCGATATCGAGCACGGAACCGGAACCACCAGCATCGCGACGGTCGATTCGGTGGCGAATGCCGTCGGCCTCCGGCTCGGGGTGCAGCGATGATCGAGGGCTGAGGCGCGAAAAGCGCGCCCCGGGAAGGGGTCCCGGGGCGCGGGTGGGGTCAGCGCTCCAGGATGGCGACGACGCCCTGGCCGCCGGCGGCGCAGATGGAGATCAGGGCGCGGCCGGAACCCTTTTCCGCCAGCATCTTCGCGGTGGAGGCGACGATGCGGCCGCCGGTGGCGGCGAACGGGTGGCCCGCGGCGAGGGAGGAGCCGTTGACATTGAGCTTGGAGCGGTCGATCGAGCCGAGGGCGCCGTCCAGGCCCAGGCGCTCCTTGCAGTACTGGTCGGATTCCCAGGCCTGCAGGGTGGCCAGCACCACGGAGGCGAAGGCCTCGTGGATCTCGTAGTAGTCGAAATCCTGCAGGGTCAGGCCGTTGCGGGCCAGCAGGCGCGGCACCGCGTAGGTGGGGGCCATCAGCAGGCCGTCGGGGCCGTGGATGTAATCGACGGCGGCGACCTCGGAATCGACCAGGTAGGCCAGGGTCGGCAGGTTGCGCTCGGCGGCCCACTCGTCGGTGGACAGCAGCACCGCGGACGCGCCGTCGGTGAGCGGGGTGGAGTTGCCCGCCGTCATGGTCGCGTCACCGGCCTTGACGCCGAAGACCGGCTTCAGGGTGGACAGCTTCTCGATGGTGGAGCCCGGGCGCAGGTTGTCGTCGCGGGTCAGGCCGAGGAACGGGGTGATCAGGTCGTCGAAGAAGCCGCGGTCGTAGGCGGCGGCCATGTTCTTGTGCGACAGGTAGGCCAGCTCGTCCTGGGCCTCGCGCGCCACGCCGAATTCCTTGGCGGTGATGGCGGCGTGCTCGCCCATCGACAGGCCGGTGCGCGGCTCGGCGTTGCGCGGGATCTCGATGCCGACCATGGACGGGCGCAGCTGGCCGACCAGCTTGAGGCGGTCCTTGCCGGTCTTGGCGCGGTTCGCGTCCAGCATCCACTCGCGCATGGAGTCGCTGACGCCGATCGGGGCATCCGAGGTGGTGTCGGTGCCGCCGCCGATGCCGGCGTCGATGCGGCCCGCGGCGATCGCGTCACCCACGGTGACGATGGACTGCAGGCCGGTGCCACAGGCCAGCTGCAGGTCGTGGGCCGGGGTGTAGGGGCTGAGCTTGGAGCCGAGCACGCTCTCGCGGATCATGCCGTGCTCGCCGACGCGCTTGAGCACCGCGCCGCCGACCACCATGCCCAGGCGCTCGCCCTGCAGGTTGAACCGGCTGACCAGACCATCCAGCGCGGCGGTGAACATGTCCTGGTTGGACGCGTGCGCATAGGCCTTGTCCGAGCGCGCGAACGGAATCCGGTTGCCGCCCACGATCGCGACGGGCTTCGGCTGCTTCACGGGCTTCTTGGCCGAACGGGCTTTGCTAGTCACTCGAGTCTCCACGGTCTCGTCGGATGGCCGGGGGTAATGCGCCCCGTCGATTGGTTTACTTTAAACTTACTCTGGAGTAAGTTCATCGGCAAGTGACGTAGCTGGTCAGGCGGCTGCGATCTCCGGCATACCAGCCAATACCGTGAGATTTCCGTCGGATCGAGGGAACACGCCTCGGAGCTGTCTACAGCCAGCCGTCGATACCCGTCCTGGTCTACGTAATGCTTCGTGACGACCGTTGCCCGTTCGCAGACGACACTGCCCACACTGGCGCGGGGACATCAGGGATGGCCGTATCTGTGGCCCACGCCGGACTTCGGCGACGCCAAGACCAATCTCGCCTTCCGTTGCTCCACGGCCGGGCTATCGCTGTAAGGGGGTACAGGCATCGGGGGTTCCGCGTGAACGCGTCTGTAGTGGAAAGGGTTTGGACACACTACTGGCGCGAAATCGACGCTAGCTGTCCACAATTCGCGAGTGCAACCACCTGGTCCGCCGAGAGTCCACTCGATCGATTTCAGCCCGCAGACCAGACAGCGCAATGCCCCGGCATCCGTTCAGCAACGGATGCCGGGGCATTGCCATGTTCAGACCTAGGGGCTGTTGAACTCGCCGTCCCGCGCGCCCGCCAGGAACACGCTCCACTCTCCAGCGGTGAAGACCAGCGCCGGGCCGGTCGGGTTCTTGGAATCACGCACGCCGACTGCGCCGCTGTCTAGGAATGCGACCTCCACGCACTGACCCCCGGTTTCGCTGTAGCTGCTCTTCCGCCACTTCGCGCCCGAAAGGTCCAGGTCAACGTTCACGCTGCGTACTCCCTTGCTACATCGCGCAATAGCTTTCGCGTTTGCATGTCGTCCAACGCGGTCCGTCGAACGGCCTCGGCTAACTCATGGTAGCGCTGCACATCTTCGGGCTTCTCGAGGTACAGGTCGCTGGTCAAGCGGCCCTCCACATAGACCACCGGCGGCTCGATCGGTTTGCCCTTGCCGTCTGTGCCGAAGTCCAGCATGACAAACGGCCCGTGCAGGATGCCCCACGTGCACCCCGCGGAGAACGGGTGCACTCGCAGCGTGATATTTGGCTGTTTACTCATCTCGGCGAGCTCGCGGAGTTGTCTCGCCATCACCTGCGGGCCACCGATCACGCGGTGAAGCGCGGACTCGTGGAGCAAGACCTCTAGCTCCAATGGTGCGGACTTCCGCGTAACAATCACCTGGCGATTCAGCCGGATCTGCACTCGGCGTTCGATGTCCTCCGCGCTACCTGTGCGATAGAAGGCGTTGATCAGGCCACGTGCATAGTCGGCAGTCTGTAGCAGTCCGGGAATCTGTTCCTGGTAGGACACGACCTTGGCGGCGCTCTGCTCCATGCCTACGTACATGTTGAACGCATCGCTGAACAGCCCGCCGATCGAAGTGATTCCGTCGTCACTCTTCACCGCAGCCCGGCCGGCCAGGTCAACGGCCTTCTCCGTCTCTTCAGCGGCGACTTCGTAGAGCAAACACAGCTCGCGGACGTCCTGTCTTCGAGTGTTCTTCGTCCGTCCGGTCTCTAAGCGCTGTAGCGCCGCCTCGCTCAGCTGGACGGCAGTCGCAGCTTGGAGGATGGTGAATCCCTTGGCCTCGCGGCACTCGCGTAGGAATCGCCCCAGCTGGCGGCGGAGCAGCGTTGGTGACACTTCGTTTGGCATCGACTACTCCCAAAAGTGAATCCCTTTGCGCCCGAATATGAATCCTTTGTACAGCAGCGGCGAATGTGGTCCTCGATCTTTGAAGAGATTCTTTTGAATCTTCAAATCTGTCGAGATGTTTGCGCTGGTAGGTGGTGTGCTGAGAGCGCGCCCGGACCGATCGATCTGGTTACCCGATAACACCCGAGGAGTTGGGGCACCCGGGCGCGCCCTCGTCAGCCAACACGAGCAGAGGTCTCCGCATGGACCAACCGATCGGACGGGACACCCCGCGGTCCCAATGCACCTATTACCGGCAGGTCTGTGACCTGGCCGCCAGGATCGACCCGCCCGAGCTGGGGCGCATCGTCGTGAACGCCTCGCAGGTCTGGGGATTGACGATGCCCGCCGTGCTCGGACGCGATGTCAGCTACCAGATGCGCAAAGCGAACACGGCAGTCGGCCCGGTGGTCGCGCAGCTGCGCTCGGCCCGGTGGACGTTCCTGGTTCGTCCCGACATCCCCGACGAGGCAGAGCTTTTCGCGGAGATGTTCCGCAACAGCGTGTCCGTGACCCGCGACAACGCGCCGATCGCGCTGCCCTCACCCACCGAGACCTCCCGCGAGATCCGGCAGTGGATCGAACGACCGACCGACAGCTTCCGCCCCTCGGGCATGGTCGTGATCAACGCCATCCGCGCCTGTGTCGGGACAGGCCGCCGCAGGAAGGCCGTCCGGCTATGACCCCCGATCTCAGCCACCGTGTCCCCGGCGTCCACCTGGGCGAGTTCGGCTCCATGGCCCTCGATGTGTACCTGCCCGACGCCGGAACAGCGGATTTGCTGCACCGCATCGTCGAGGGACTGGCCGGCCTGGACACCGACCTGGCGAGCACCGACCCCTCACCCACCACAGAGGACGAGCGACTATGAACGCCGCCCGGCACCTACCGACCCTACTGGAAGACCCCGGCCCGGCACCCGTGCCGACACCGGAGCGCGACGAACCCTGTTACGACACCACGGTTCTCGCGCGGACGCTGAGCTGGACCGACCACTGCAACCCGCACTGGCCGATGAGCGGCATTCACGCCGCCCGAACGGCCCGGAAGCTGCACAGCAAGTGCCCGGACATGAGCTGCGCAACCAAGATCGCCGCACAGATCAAAATCGAAATGGAGGCCCGACGCTGTGCATCCCTCTGAAGACGAAGAGGCAGGCCCGCGGTTCATGAGCTTGCGGGGCTTGGCCGCCGCTGTGGAGACCGACTACTACCTGTTGTGCCAGTGGCGTAGCGATAAGACGGTCTGGGTGCCCAGGCCCGATATCAGAATCGGTAACCGCCTGGGCTTCTCCAAAGCCTGTGGACAGCTGTGGATCCCGAAGGGTGAGCCCTTCGAGCGGCCCGAGACTGTGGACTACCTGGGAGTGCGCCAGATGTGCGCGCTCCACAGGGTCAGCCGCCCGACACTGTTCGCGATCATCGGCGACAAACACATCGCCGAACCGGTCGTGTGGATCACCGACGACCTCGACGACCCCGAGGCGGGCGAGGTCAGGGGCTGGGCCGCATGAGCCTGTCACCCGAGGATGCCTTCCTCCAGTCGATCCCCACCAATCCCGCCCCGTGGTTCGACCTGGAAGCGGGCCTGCGGCGGCTACTCGCGGTCGTCCGCCACGACACCACCGACCCGACCCTCTTCGAAGGCGGCGACGCCGCCAGCGCCGAAGACCTGCACCACGCGTGCCACCCCGCCGAATGCACCACCCGCGAGGCCGCGCGGCGCGCTCTGCCGCTCTCTCCGGGAAAACCTCTGCCCTACTCCCAGATCGCGAATCCCGATCCGGCCACCGCCCGCAACTATCGTCCCACCACTACAGGGGAACCCGTGATGAATCGCAGCGCCGAGCAATTCGACACCGACCAGACCGCCGCGGACTGGCTGGTCTGGCGTGACCTCATCGACACCGAGGTCAAGACTTTCCTCGCCGCAGAAATGCCGGTGATGTTCCGGAACGATCCCTGGTGCCGAGACGGCTTGGTGCACGCCGAGCTGGTGGCGCTGCGCTACTTCCCGACCCGGCGGGCATTGTGGGTGCCCGAACGCCGCGAACTCGCTGATCAGCTGTGCATGTACGTCGGTGAGGTGCTGCGCAGAAACTTCCGGGGAGAGTGGGTCAACATGCCGGGCCTGCCCGAGTGGGGCGACGAGATCGGACCCACCATCCGTTTCCCGTTCACGAATCTGATCACCGAGGTACGCGATGCCGTGGATGTCGCCGTCACCGACCACGCCGGGGACAGCTGGGCCGGGCTGTGGGACGATTACCTGGGCTATCTGCGACAGTGGCGCAAGTTCGGCTGCCCGGACCGCTCCGAGTGGGAACAGGTGGGCTGGGTGCCGCCCGAAGACCTCGAAGGCCACTCCTCCGAACATTGAAAAGTCCTGTCACAGAACGTCATCGCGAGGAGTCACACACCCGGGGGCAATTCGCATCCGAGGGCAGCGGCGAGGAGCCGGTAGGGGGTGGGCGCCCAGCGCGTACGGCAGGATTGGCAGAGGCAGCCGTCGACCGTGATCTGTAGTGCGGCTTGACGGACATGTTCACCGGCGGCGTCGGGCCGGTAGACGGTTCGGGTGCCGCAGGCCGTTCAGGCGGCTACTAGTTCCCATCGGTGCGCGGGTTCGAGGAGGGCTTTCGCGGTCTCGGTCCTCCGGCGCAGGTTCTCGATCCCCTCGTGGACGAGGTCGTAATGTTCGGGTGCCCAGTCGATTTCAGCGAGACTGTTGAGGCGGCGGACGCTGTCGGGTTGGTCGTTGTCACGGCCTGCGTCGGGGCACCATGTGGCGATAACGGTGTGGGTGTGCCGACGCGAACCGATGAGCGCGTGGTCGTACGAATTACCAGCCGTAGACCGAGAACGGTTCGTTGGCAGCGATGTGGGCAAGCGCTGTCCGGCAGTACGGAATGGTGTGGCCGGGCATCGAGTCGAGCGAAAACCACTCCAAGGCACTGCATTTGTCCGGTTCGAGGTTGACAACCTCGCCTTCCCACTCGTCGACGATGAAGAAGAAGGCCATGCGTCCACCCGAGGACGAGTTGTGCATGACGTGGGCGAAACGGACCTCTTCAGGACGAATCCGGACCGCGACCTCTTCGAGAGCTTCGCGCACAGCTGCGGCGACCACCGTTTCGCCGGCCTCGAGATGCCCCGACGGGAGGTGCCACGCTCCATCCTCGTATCCCGTGTTCTGCCGCTGACCGAACAACACGCGGTCGCCGCGCCGAAGCAGTAGGTGCACATCCCCGGTGACCTTGTGACGCTGCGGCTCGACTGCCTGACTCGGCTGAAGTGCTGTATCCACAACCACTCCCTTCAAGAGCAACGCGTATGTGCGATGCCGTCGATGTGATCCTCGCCGAACACGTCCTGCCGTCGTTCCAAAAACGTAGACGTGGGCGACGCAATGCTGCGCGGCTGCCAGCCTTCATGAATGTGTTGCATGCCACATGGGACCCGGTCCAGCCCGCAAGCCAGCATTGCCGTCCAGAGGTAGGCACGGGAGTCGTGGGACCGTCATTTCGACCGTTGCTTTCACGGGCATCGGAGGGATTTTCGGTGACGCCAAGGGCACCCGAAATTGCCTTCCAACAGGCATCTGGGTCACATCCGGGAACCCGGGGGCCACACTGGGTAGCCCCCGGACTTACTCTGGAGTAAGTTAAGGGTCGACACCGTACCCCGTGACGTGCGCGATTCTTCGAATAGGCCCAGCCCGCCTGGGGACGAGACAAAACACGACAGAAAAGGTAGGAACAGTGGCCAAGAGTAAGGGTGCCCCCAACCTCTACGGATCGTTCGTACACTCCGCGCCCGGGCAGTTCCTGGCCAGCAAGCTCGGGCTGCCGCAGCCGGAGAACCTGCGCCGCTACAAGGTCGGCGAGCCCGCCCTGGCCGGGCCCGTGCTGATCGGCGGCAAGGGCCGCGTGGCCGAGCCGGTCCGGAACCTGCTGTCCGACTACACCTTCGCCGATTCGCTGAGCCAGGGCACCAAGTACGGCGCGCTCGTCTTCGACGCCACCGGCATCGGGTCCATCGAGGATCTGTCCCAGCTCTACGAATTCTTCCAGCCGGCCATGCGCAGCCTCGGCGCGTCCGGCCGCATCGTGGTCATCGGCACCACCCCCGAACTCACCGGCAGCGTCGACGAGCAGATCGCCCAGCGCGCGCTCGAGGGCTTCACCCGCTCGGTCGCCAAGGAACTGCTGCGCGGCTCCACCGCCCAGCTGGTCTACCTCGCCCCCGACGCCTCGGCCGCCGCCACCGGCCTGGAATCCACGCTGCGCTTCCTGCTGTCGGCCAAGTCGGCCTTCGTCGACGGCCAGGTCTTCCGCGTCGGCGCCGCCGATTCCGTGGCGCCCGCCAGCTGGGACAAGCCGCTGGCCGGCAAGGTCGCGGTGGTCACCGGCGCGGCGCGCGGCATCGGCGCCACCATCGCCGAGGTCTTCGCCCGTGACGGCGCCACCGTCATCGTGGCCGACATCCCGGCCGCCGGCGAGGCGCTCTCCGAGACCGCCAACAAGGTCGGCGGCACCGCGCTCGCGCTGGACGTCACCGCCGCCGACGCCGCGGAGAAGCTGGCCGAGTTCGCCACCGAGCGCTTCGGCGGCATCGACATCATCGTGCACAACGCCGGCATCACCCGCGACAAGCTGCTCGCCAACATGGACGAGGGCCGCTGGAACGCCGTCCTCAACGTGAATCTGGCTGCCCCGCACCGGATCACCGAGGGCCTGGTCGCCCGCGGCGCGCTCAAGGAAGGCGGCCGCGTCATCGACGTGTCCTCCATCGCGGGCATCGCCGGCAACCGCGGCCAGACCAACTACGGCGCCTCCAAGGCCGGCGTCATCGGCATGGTCAACGCCGAGGCGCCGAAGCTGGCCGAGAAGGGCATCACCATCAACGCCGTGGCGCCGGGCTTCATCGAGACCGCGATGACCGCCGCCATCCCGCTCGGCACCCGCGAGGCCGGCCGCCTGATGAGCTCGCTGCTGCAGGGCGGCCAGACCGTCGACGTGGCCGAGACCATCGCCTACTTCGCCAGCCCGGCCTCGAACGCCGTGAGCGGCAACGTGGTTCGCGTCTGCGGTCAGTCCCTGATCGGAGCATGATGACGCAGACGATCACGCTCACCGCACCGCCGAAGAACAGCGGCCTGTTCGTCAAGGCCGCGCTCGGCGCCGTTCCGGTGCCGCTGCTCTCGGCGCGGCCCAGCAAGCTGCCCGACCGGGTGGTGCGGCTGGAGGGCTTCCGGGTCGATCCCGATCACCTGGCCGCTTACTGCCGGGCCACCGGCCTGCGCTTCGGCGACGCGCTGCCGCTGACCTACCCGTTCGTGCTCAGCTTCCCGCTGGCCATGCAACTGGTGGTGGCGCGCGACTTCCCGTTCGTGGCGGTCGGCGCGGTGCACGCGGAGAACCGGATCGAGCGCACCCGCGAGATCTCGGTGGCCGAGCCGCTGGATTTCCAGACCCACATCGAGAACCTGCGTGAGCACCCCAAGGGGCTGCTCGTCGACGCCGTCACCGAGGTGAACGTCGGGCGCGAACTGGTGTGGCGGCAGGTCACCACGTTCCTGCACCAGCAGCGCACCTCGCTGTCGGGCGGGCCCAAGCCCGAGCCCAAGCCGGACGAGGTCCCGCCGCCGCCGATGCGGCAGTTCCGGGTCGATCAGAAGATCATCACCCGGTACGCGAACGCCTCCGGCGACCACAACCCGATCCACACCTCCGGATTGGGCGCCAAGGCCTTCGGCTTCCCCAAGCCGATCGCGCACGGCATGTGGTCGGCGGCCAACATCCTGGCCAATATCGAGGGCCGGGTGCCCGAGCAGGCCACCTACGCGGTCAAGTTCGGCAAGCCGATCTTCCTGCCGTCCACGGTGAACGTCTACGCCGATCAGGTCGAGGGCGGGTGGGATCTGGCGCTGCGGAACCCGAAGAAGGGGTACCCGCATCTGACGGCCACCCTGCGCTGAGCCGGATGACGAACACCGCGCCCCGAGTCACCGACTCGGGGCGCGGTCGCGTTTCTAGCAGTCGCAGCCGCAACCGCAGCCGTCACAGCAGCAGCCGTCCCCGCAGCTACAGCACTCACCGCACGAGGAGCAGCAGTCGGCGCAACCGCAGGGGTCCTGCTTGTACCAGGCGGGTTGCTCCTCGCCGGAGCACGGGCTGCGATGGTCGGCGCAGCAGGCGTAGCCGGTGCAGTAGACGCCGAGGACCAGCGCCAAGGATTCGCCGATGCCCGGCCGGCGCGGGCCGCGCCGCGGCGGGCGCCGGTGCGGCGGCAGGTGGATCGGGCCGCCGGGTTGCTGCTGCGCCGAGGCGTGCGAAGTCTTGCAGGCGTGCACGATCGGTGCGCCGACGCCGGAGCCGAGACGGCGCAGCAGGGCGCTCAGCGGGTCGAGCAGAATCCAGCGGACCACGGGCACATCGCGCAGCTCGGCCGTGGCGACCGCCCGGCGCAGCGCCGAATCCGACTCGCGGAGCAGGTCGTACGCGTCCGGCAGCGCGGTGCCGGTGGCGGCGAGCGGATTGAATCTGCCGTGGGCGCGATCGTCGTCGAAGTCCTCGACGGCGTCCGCGAGGTGGGCGATGCGCCCGAAGTGCCGGCCGGCGGTGCGCAGCGGCTCGATATTGTCCGGCCGATCGGCGAGCACGGCGGTGTGGGCGAAGAATTCGGCGGCGCAGAGCTGCGTCGGGGCGGTGAGCTCGTCCAGCGAAGTGGCTTCGGCTTCGACTGCCGACTGCGAAGCGATCGCGGCCACAAGCGGTTCCACGTCCAAGCCGATCCGGCCGGCCTGGACTCGCGCGCCGTTCGCCCAGCGGGTCGACACCCGGCCCATCGGACGCCGGGTCAGCACCGACCCGTCACGGTCGGCGACATGATCGCGGAGCTTGGCCGAGCCCAGAAGCAGTGCGGCGGTCGAGGCGAGCAGCACGCCGGGCGAATCCGCGGCCGCGACCTCGGCACGCTGCATACCCCGCAGCGCGCAGCGGCCCGCCGTGGTGCGCCGCATCGGCGCGTCCAGCTGGGCCTCGGTGAGGACGCTGAGCACGATCGCGTCGGTATTGGTCGCGGTGCGGGCCACCTGCCCCTGCCCGTCCCGCAATCCGAGGCACAGGCCGCACATGTGCGCCCGCCACTGCGCCGGATCGATTCCATACTTCTCGGCACCGTGCGAACACGGCTTCAGCATTCCGAACAATTCCGCCCCGTACTCTTCCGGCGCGCATGGCCGGTCCGTGCTACTGGATCACCGAACCTTGGCAGAGTGGCACCGCTCTGGCAACCCGTATCCGGTCCCGCGCCGAATCGGCTGCGGGCGAGACTATTCGGCCTTCTTGCGGCCCTTCAGACCGCTCCAGGCCAGATCGTCGAGCAGATCGACCGCCTCGGCGACCTCGACGCGGCCGCTGGCCACGCGGTCGGCGATGGCCTCGCCCGCGCCGATCACCGCCGCGGCGACGACGTCGAAGTTGGTGCCCGGATCAGCGTGCTTGGCGCTGGACTCCAGCAGCTTGGCGGTGAGTTCGATGATCCGGTCGCGGGCGTTCTCGATCTCCGAGGCGAACGCTTGCTGGCCGATCGCCTGACGGTAGAGCACCTGCCAGGAGCGGCGGTTGGCGTCGACGAAACCGAGGAAACCCTCCAGCGCCACCCGCACCTGCTCGTGCGGGGACAGCAGCGGGTTGCCCGCCGGCGCCACGGACTCGATGAAGCGCAGACCCTCGCGCTGGATGCAGGCGCGGAACAGCTCGTCCTTGGAGCCGTAGTACAGGTACAGCATCGGCTTGGAGATCTTCGCCTCGGCCGCGATCGCGTCCATCGAGGTGTCGTGGAAGCCCTTGCGCGAGAACACCTCGACGGCGGCGTCGAGCATCTGCTGCTCCCGAACCGCCCGGGGAAGTCGCTTCGTTCCGCCCGCCATCCACAGTCTCCTACCACAAGGTGAAGCCCCTATATTACTCCAAGGTAAGTTCGGTGGGCACGATTTGCTCACCGATCGCCTGTCTTATCTGGGAGCCGGGGTAGACAGCGATCCTACGACCCGCGCGCGGCGGGCCGCGGCGTCCTTAACACTGCGTTGAGATGCCCTTGTACTTCGCCATCCGCAGCACCGACGCGTCCACCTGCCCGCTCGGCAGCTTTCCGCTCGCCACGGCCTGTTCCAGCTGGTCCAGCACCTCCGGCACCGCGCTGGTGTTGATCCACAGCGCGTTGTCGGCGCCGGCGGCCAGCGCGGCCTGCACCGCGTCCGCGATATCCATCCGCGCGGTGATGGCCTTCATACCGCTCAGGTCGTCGGTGAAGATGACGCCGTCGAACGGTGCCGCGCCGTAGCCGGTGCCGGTGCGCAGCAACGCCATCGCTTCCGGGCTGATCGAGGCGGGCACGTCCGGCGCGGTCAGGCCGGGCACATCCAGATGACCCACCATGACCGCCGCGCCCATGCCGTTCAGTTCGCGATAGGGCATCAGGTCCGAACCGACCAGCTCGGTCAGCGGCGGCGTGCGGACCGCGCCCTGATGGGAGTCCCCCGAGGCGCTGCCGTGGCCCGGGAAATGCTTCATGACGCTGCCCAGGCCGACCTCGTTCATCGCGCGGATGTAGGCGCGCGCGTACTGGGTGACGATCTCGGGATCGTCGGAGAAGGAGCGGTCGCCGATCACGTCGTCGTCCGGTTCGCTGCTCACGTCCACATCGGGCGCGAAATCGACCGTGATGCCGAGATCCTTGAGCTTGCGCGCTCGCACCAGCGTCGCCTCGTAGAACTGGTCCGGGGTCATCGTCTCCGCGGTGGCGCGGGCCGAGGGCGCGGCCCCGATCAGATCCTTGACCCGCGAGACCCGGCCGCCCTCCTCGTCGATGGTCACCATCAGCGGGACCTTGGCCGCGGCCATCACCTGGTCGATCTGGCCGCTCGCCAGCAGCGCCTTGTCGGTGAAACTGCCGACGAAGATGCCGCCGATCTGCTCGCCGCGCACCACGTTCTCGGCGTCGGCCGCGCTGCTGACGCCGACGGTGAGCAACTGCGCCAGCTTCTGCCGGGGCGTGAACTGTGCGAGGAACTCCGCCTTGCAATCGCGCTGCGGTGTGGTGACGGGGGCGCTGGCCGGAGCCGCGCTGCCCGAGGACGGCACAGCCGAGTCGGAGGAGCCGCCGCCGGAGCAGCCGGTGACGACCGAGGCGAGAACCGCGAGCAGGACGAGAGGCGTCTTCCGCATGAGGATTCACGCTAGTGCGCGGCCCCGCACCCGGCACTCCCGGGTGGCGCGGCGCGGCCGAAGCCGGGCGTGTCGGGAGTAACCTCGGTGGCGTAGCCGAACCCCGCACCGGGAGGTCGCCGTGCCCTGCGATCTGATGCTCATCGCGTACGACGGATCCGAGAACGCCAAGCGCGCCATCGAATACGCCGGGCGGTTCCTCTCGGCGAATCGCGCGGTGGTTCTCACCGCATGGGAGCCGATGGTGCGGCAGGCGGCGAAACTGTCCGGGCTGTCCGGGGTGATGCAACCGGAGTGGATGCCCGACGAGGAGATCGAGGACATCGCCTACGTCGACGCCCGCACCATCAACACCGAGGGCGTGCGGCTGGCCAAGCTCGCGGGCCTGAACGCCGAGGCCCGCACCGCCGAGTGCAGCACCACGATCTGGAACACGATCGTCGAATGCGCCGACGAACTCGACGTCGACATCATCGTCGCCGGCACCCGCGGCGCCACCGGGGTGCGCGCCCTGCTGCACAGCAGCGTCGCCGACGCGGTGCTCAAGCACTGCCACCGGCCGGTCCTGATGGTGCCGCCCGGGCGGGAACCCGCGCGCTAGCCGAACAGCGCGTGCAGGCCGCCGATCGCCTCGGGGCCGTAGCTGACCGTGCCCACGGGCACCGCCTCGTCGATCGCCTGGATCACGGCGGCGGTCTGCACCGGGCCGAAGCCCCCACACAGCTCGATCAGCTGCGCACCCTCCGCGACGAGCCGGCGCGCTACCGCCGGTGCCTGCTCGTGCGTGCCGCAGCCGACCAGGACCGTGCGGCTGCGGCCGGTGTCGACGACCGTGGTGTCCCGGTCCGGATCGCAGCCGTCGGCGACGTAGATGAATCCCCACTGTTCGAGTGCCACGATGGCCTCCTTCTCGCTGGTGTCCGACCAGTCAAGCGGGGCACCGTGTTCGGCGTCCACGAGGCAGTTCCGCACCGGTGTGCGGCTATGCCTCATCGGCCAGGCCGGCGGCCAGATCGGCCAGCCGGGCGGCATCGGGATGGGCGGGGTCCCACACCAGCGCGTGTCGCAGCCGCGGGGGTGCGGGCAGCTCCCGCCAGACCGTCCCGTCGAGCGCCGCGTCCCAGCGGGGGCGCAGCGCCACGACATCGCCGCGGCGCAGTGCGGCCAGGAACAGCGCCCGCCGGGGCGGTCCCCGGCGGATCCGGCGCGGCCGCCAGCCCGCCCGGCGGATCGCGGTCAGCGTGGCGTCGTGATAGCCCGGGGCGAGGTCCCGGTCGAACCACAGCAGGTCCAGGCCGTCGAGATCGGACCAGTCGAGCGCGGTGCGGGCCGCCAGCGGATTAGCGGCGGAGAGCAGGACCCCGAGCGCTACATCGCTGACCCGCCGCGCGGTCAGCGTCTCCAGCGGAACGGGCTCGGCCACCAGGGCGGCGTCGAGTTCCCCGCGGCGCAGTTCGCGCAGTTGCTCCTCGGTCGAGAGGTCGCGGGCGTCGGTCCCGGCGGGCGCGTCGTGCAGGGCGGCGACCACGGCGGCGGGCGCGCCGGGTGTCACGCCGATCCGCCACGGCCGGGCCGCACCCGTGGTCGCGGCGACCGCGCGGACGCCCGCGGCGACGGCGTCGAGGGTGCGTCGCGCGTAGGGCAGCAGTGCGTGCGCGGCCGCAGTCGGTGCCATGCCGCGCGGCGTGCGGTCGAAAAGTGTTGCCCCGAGCTCGGCTTCGAGGGCGATGAGCTGCTGGCTGAGCGAGGTCGGCCGGATGCCGAGGCGCTCGGCCGCGCGGGTGAGATGCTCGGTGTCGGCCACCTCGGCGAAATATCGCAGCTGACGCAGCTCCATCGCATCCACCCTTCGCACGGCATCCGCAGCGGAGGGTACCGGCGGCCGGTGAGACGTGTATCGCTGGAGCGGGATGGGGGCCGGGTGCGGGGTTAGGGTCGAAGGATCATGGACGGATTCCTGCTTGCCCAGCCCGGGGGTGTGCTGCGCACCTCCGGCAGTCGCGCGACCTTCGACGAGGCGAGCGCCGCGGCGGCGGCACTGCGCGGCGGCGCGGCGGAACTGATCGTCGGGGCGCTGCCGTTCGACCCGGGCCGCCCGGCGGCGTTGACGGTGCCGCGGCGGGCCGAGCACACCGCCGGGCCGTGGCGGCCCGCGGCGCTGCCCGAACTGCCCGCGGTGCGGGTGGTCGCCGAGATGCCGAGCCCGGCAGAGCATATCGCGCGCGTCGCGAAACTGGTCGAGCAATTGAACGACCCCGGGCAGCCGCTGCGCAAGGTGGTCGCGGCCCGATCGGTGCTCGCCGAAGCCGAGAGCGCGCTGGATCCGGAGACGGTGGCCGGGCACCTGCTGGCCCGGCATCCGCACGCCAACGTGTTCGCGGTCGACCTCTCCCCCGCCGGGCGCGCGGGGGCGACGCTGTTCGGCGCGACGCCGGAGGTGCTGGTCGCCCGGCACGGCGGCACCGTGACACTGCGGCCGCTGGCGGGCACCGCGCCGCGCCTGGCCGATCCGGACGCCGACGCCGCCCAGGCCCGGGAGCTGCTGTCCAGCACCAAGAACCGGGCCGAGCACGCGTTCGTCATCGAGTGGATCCGGGAGCTGCTCGCCCCCGTCTGCGCGGAACTGCACATCCCCGCCGAGCCCGAACTGCTGCGCACGCACGAGGTCTGGCACCTGGCCACCCCGATCACGGGCACCCTGCGCGATCCGGCCCTGACCGCGCTCGACCTCGCGGTCCTGCTGCACCCCACGCCCGCCGTCTGCGGCACCCCGACCGACCTGGCGCTGGAAGCGATCACCTCGATCGAGGAGGATCGCGGTTTCTACGGCGGCGCGGTCGGCTGGTGCGGGGCCGACGGTGACGGCGAGTGGGTGGTCGCGATCCGCAGCGCGGAACTGTCCGCCGACGGCCGCTCGGTGCGCGCGTTCGCGGGCGGCGGCATCGTCGCCGCCTCGGACCCGCGCGCCGAACTCGACGAAACCACCGCCAAACTGCGCACCCTGCTCGGCGGGCTGGACTGCGAACTCCCCCGGCACTGACGCGGGCGCGAACACGCAACCACCCCCATCAGGTTCACCCCGACGACGCGGTCCCGGTCGGCGGCCGTGGTGGCTAGGGAGGGCCGATCCTGCTGAGTCCGGCGCCCTCGCCCAGGTTCGCGTCTCGCGGACCGGAGGTCCTCCCCATACCGGACGTTCGCCCAGGTCGAACGGCGGGTCCGCGGCCTGAGGGTAGGAAGTGACCTGGACTACTGCTAAGTTGCTCCGGAATGTGCCTGCATCAATGTATTGGAGTGCCGCGATGAAGTTTGCTGTTCCTGGGGTTGCGAGTGCGGTCGCCGGCGCCGTGTTGGGCGTGATCGCCGTGTTCGCGATCACCGCGGCGGTGCAGCAGAACACCCGCCCCGAGCTGGACAAGGGCGACCCGGACTCCTCGCTGCTCAACAACGTTGAGTACGGCGCACGCTGACCTCGTTTCCCACCCGGCATGCTCGCGGCTCCGCCGCGCAGGCCTGACCCCGCATGCCCGTAGCTGACCCGGCAGGCCCGGGGCCACGCGTGCGCACGCCGCACCGCTGCCCCGGGCCTGACCTCGTATGCCAGTGACCTCCGCGCCTCCCGCCGATCCGACCCGGGTCGACAGCGCGGCGCCGGGTGCGCCCGACGCCGCGCCCCTGGGCACCCGCTGGTTCGCCGGAACCGTCGTCGTGGCGTTCCTGCTCACCTTCGCGCAGGCCCCCGGCAGCACCGTCGCCGACACCAAATACGACCTGGCCCAGAACCCGTTCGGGTTCCTGGAGCGCGCCGCCCATCTGTGGAGCAGTCAAGCCCCGATGGGCCAGGTGCAGAACCAGGCCTACGGCTACTTCTTCCCGCACGGCGCGTTCTTCTCCGCCGGGCACGCGCTCGGCCTGCCCGCGTGGGCGACCCAGCGGATCTGGTGGGCGCTGCTGCTGCTCGCCGGGTTCTGGGGCATCGTCCGGCTCTGCGAGACGCTGGGCATCGGCAGCCGCGGCTCGCGGGTGCTCGCGGCCACCGCGTTCGCGCTCTCGCCGCGGGTCCTGACCACGCTCGGCTCGATCTCCTCCGAGACGCTGCCGATGATGCTCGCGCCGTGGGTGCTGCTCGCGCCCGCCGCGCTGGGCACCGCCTACCGGAACCGGAAACTGGGCGGGGCGCGCAGTCCGGCGGGCAGCGCGCTGGCGCTGGCGCTGATGGGCTCGGTCAACGCCGTCGCCACCGTCGCCGCGTTCCTGCCCGCGCTGCTGTGGTGGGGCGCCTACCGGCCGAACAAACGCTGGTGGCGATTCACGCTGGCCTGGGTGCCGCTGCTGGTGCTGGCGACGTTCTGGTGGGCGGTGCCGCTGCTGCTGCTCGGCAAGGTTTCGCCGCCGTTCCTGGACTACATCGAATCCTCCGGCGTGACGACGCAGTGGGCGTCGCTGGGCGAGGTGCTGCGCGGCACCGACAGCTGGACGCCGTTCGTCTCGCCGGAACGCATCGCGGGCGCGGTGCTGGTCACCCAGCCCGCCGCCGTCCTGGCCACCGGGCTGCTCGCCGCGGCGGGCATGGCCGGGCTGGCGCTGCGGACGATGCCGTACCGGGGCCGGCTCACGCTGATCCTGCTGGTCGGATTGGCGGGTATCTGCGCGGGTTTCGTCGGCGAACTCAGCGGGCCGTTCGCGGAATCGGTGCGGGTCTTCCTGGACTCCGGCGGTGCTCCGCTGCGCAACGTGCACAAGCTCGAACCGCTGATCCGCTTACCGCTGGTGCTGGGCCTGGCGCATCTGCTGGCCCGGATCCCGCTGCCCGCGTCGTCCCCGCTGCGGGTGTGGCGCAGCGCGTTCGCCCACCCCGAACGGGATCGCCGGGTCGCGGTGGCCGCGCTCATCCTGACCGCGCTGGCGCTGTCGACCTCGCTGGCCTGGACCGGCAAGCTGGCGCCGCGCGGCGCCTACGATCGCGTGCCCGCCTACTGGCAGCAGACCGCGGACTGGTTGTCCGGCAACGCCGCCGACACCCGCGCGCTGGTGGTCCCGGGTGCGCCCTTCGGCAGCCAGGTGTGGGGCCTGACCCGCGACGAACCGTTGCAGGCGCTGGCGAGCACGCCGTGGGCGATCCGGGATTCGGTGCCGTTGAACCCGCCCGGCACCATCCGCGCGATGGACTCGGTGCAGCGCCTGATCGCCGACGGCCGGCCCTCGGCCGGGCTGGCGGCGACGCTGGCCGACCAGGGCATCGGGGTCGTGGTGCTGCGCAACGATCTCGATCCGGAGACCTCGCGGTCGACCCGTCCGCTGCTGGCGCACCGCGCGATCGAGGGCTCGCCGGGCCTGACCAAGGTGGCCGAATTCGGCCCGCCCATCGAGGTGTCGGTGATCGCCGAGGGCCTGGTCGCCGACGGCGACCTGCGGCCCGCCTATCCGGCGGTCGAGATCTACCGGGTCCAGACGCCCCCGCCCGGAACTCCCGCGCAGGTCCGCAGCGGCACCGGCGCGCCGAGTGCGTTCCCCGGCGCGTACACCGTGGGGCTGAGCGAGGTGCCGCGGGTGCAGGGCGGACCCGAGGTCCTGGAACGGCTGCGCCGCTCCGGCGCCACCGGCGCGCCCGCCCTGCTCGCCGCCGACGCGGCGCGCGCCGGGCTGCCGCCCGCGCCGCTGACGGTCACCGACACCCCGATGGATCGGGAGACCGACTTCGGCAAGGTGGACAACCACAACTCCGCGCTGCGCGCGCCCGACGATCCGCGCCGCACCCACAATCTCGTGCCCGACTATCCGGTGCCCGGTGCGGAGCTGGTGCGCGGCGAATGGTCCGGGGCCACGATCACCGCCTCCAGTTCCGCGGCCGACGCCACCCAGCTCGGCGGTGCGGCGCCGGGCAGTTCCACGGCGGCCGTCGTGGACGGCGACCCGGCGACCTCCTGGATCAGCAGCGGCATCGACAGCGCGATCGGCCAGTGGTTGCGCCTGGATCTGGACCAGCCGATCAAGTCGGCCGGGCTGCTGACCCTGGCCACCAGCCCCGCCGCCATCGGCACCCCGGTCAAATGGGTGGAGGTGCGCACCGACAACGGCAGCGTCTCCACCCGGATCGGCGAACCCGGTGAGCCGGTATCGCTCTCGCTGCCCGCGGGCCGCACCACCTGGCTCACCATCACCGCCATCCGCACCGAGAACGGCACCGGCGGCGGCCAATTCGGCATCAGCGACCTGACTCTCGACGACTACAGCGTGCGCGAGACGCCGGTACCGGTGGATATCCGGCACCGGACGGTGCTGCCGCCGCTGGCGAGCGGCACGCCGGTGCTCGGCTGGGATCTGGGCCAGGAATTCCCCGGCCGCAGCGCCTGTTTCGACGGCCCCGACCGGGTGCGGTGCAGCCGCAGCCTGGGTCTGGCGCCCGAGGAGCCCGGCACCTTCCAGCGGACCGTGCAGGTGCCGGAGCCGATGTCGGTCGCGCCGGAGCTGACCGTGCGCACCCGGCAGGGCCCGGCGCTGGCGGCGCTGCTCACCGACCCGGACCGGCCGGTGGCGCGCGGTCAGGCCGACGTCGGCGACCTGCGCGGCGCGGCGTTCGCCGCCACCGACGGCGACGTGCGCACCAGCTGGACCGCGCCGGAGGATTCGATCCGCGACATCCTGGGCCCCAAGCCGACCTTCACCATCGAACTGCCGCAGCCGGCCCTGGTGACCGGGCTCGATCTCACGCCGTCGCTGGGCGGCCTGCCCGCCGCGCCCACCGAGGTCGCGGTGAATCTCGGGGACGGGCCGCAGGTCCGCGCCCTGGACGCCGACGCCGCGCCCGGCGTGGCGTCCCGGATCGAACTGCACCCGCGGGTGACGGACAAGATCGAGATCAGCATCCAGTCCTGGCAGCCGGTGCTGGACAAGACCGCGCTCGGTTTCGCGCAGACCCAGCCGCCGGGCCTGGCCGAGGTGGAGGTGCTCGGCCCCGGCTATCCCGCGCCCGCTCCCCCGGAGCGGCAGCTCACCATTCCGTGCGCACTGGGCCCGACCGTCAATGTGGACGGGCGCGTCGTGCGCACCGAGGTCACCGCGACGGCGGCGGAATTGCTGTCCGGCGCACCGGTTCCCGCGCGGGTCTGCGCCGAGGAGGCAACCGGGGATCTTCCCCTGTCCACCGGCCGCGCCGACGTCTCGGTCGGGCCGACCGAGCTGTTCTCGGTGGACCGGCTCATCCTGCGCCGCACCGGTTTCGAGGCGAGCGCCCCGGCCGCCCGGGACCAATTGCTGGTGCTGCCGTTGAGCACCAACGTCGGCTGGGAGGCGCACACCGCCGACGGCCGCGCACTCACCCCGATCGTCGTCAACGGCTGGCAGCAGGGGTGGCTGCTGCCCCCGGACGCGGGCCCGGTCACCGTCTCGTTCCCGGCTGATCGCTGGTACCGGCTCGGCATCTTCGGTGGCCTGCTGCTGTTGATTCCCCTTGCCCTGCTTGCCGTCCCGCGCCGCCGCCGGAGCCCGGAACCGACCGATCCGAGTCCGGTGACCTGGGGTAATCGCCTGGCCGGGATCGTCGGGCTCGGCGCGGTCGCGACCGTCATCGCCGGACCGGTCGGCGCGGTACTCACCGCGGCCGGTGTCGCGGCCGCGCGCTTCGCCGCCGAGCGGACCGGGAAGTACCTCGCCCTGGTGGCGGGTCTGAGCACGACGCTGTCCGCGGCGGCGCTGTCCACCGGACCGTGGCGGGCGCAGGGCGGTTATATGGGTGGCTCGCTGTGGGTGCAGTTGCCCGCGTTGATCGCGGTGATCGCGGTGGGTATCGCGGCGCTCGTCCCCCGGGACCGGCCTTAGCCTCGATCAGACCGAGGCGGGCGCTTCACCTTTCGCACGGTCCCGGCTGCGCGCGAAGCGGCGCGCCGGTTCTTCGATCAGCGCGTAGCTCGCGGCCGCGACCGGCAGCGTGATCGCGACGGTCAGCAGCAGCACCCACGCGAAATCGCCCTGGAAGGGCAGGATGCCGAAGACCGGGAAGACCACCGTGAGCACCGCGAGGTGCCAGAGGAAGATGCCGTAGGACCAGCGGCCGATGGTGGCGGCCGGCCGGGATTCCAGCCAGCGATGCCGACGTTCGCCGAGCACCAGCGGGGCGAGCAGCGCGAACCCGATGATCAGGCCGAGCGCCATCTTGGTCGCGTACTGCCAGGGCTCGGCCCTGGTCAGCCCGGCGGGGCCGGCGAGTTCGGTGGTGGAGCAGAGGAAGGCCAGGAGGGCGAGGGCCCACATCAGCGGCTGGTTGCCCAGCACCCGCACCCAGCGGGCCGGGCCCGCGGTGAGCCGCACGTCGACCAGTTCGGCCAGCACCATGCCGGCGGCGAACCACGGCAGGTAGGCGGGCAGCCAGTTGTCGGCGTGGATCGCGTCCGGGGTCGGCACCGGAATGAAGTTCCAGCTCAGGCAGATCAGCCCGGCGGCCACCAGCACCGGTACCCGCAGCCGGGCGCGTTCGCCGCGCAGCCGCGCCAGCGCGAAAGCCAGCAGCGGCAGCACCAGATAGAAGGCCACCTCCACCGAAAGGCTCCACATCTGGGTCAGCCCGTCGGTGAGGGTGAGCGGGATGAACACCTGCAGCAGTGCGAGATTGGAGAACCACACTCGCCAGCCCGCGGTGTCGGCCGCGCTCGGCAACAGCAGCAGCACCGCGATCACCACCGCCCAGTAGGCGGGGAGGATCCGGGCCGCGCGATGACGGAAGTAGTAGCCGACCGCGGGCGCGGCGCCGAGCCCGCGGGCCGCCGCGGCGTGCGGGCGCCAGAGCAGGAAACCCGACAGCGCGAAGAAGACCGCGACCGCCATGTCGAATCGTTCCCACACCCGGCCGAGAACGGGCATCGCGCTGCCGCCGGTCTGGAATGCCACGTGCGTCACCAGAACGCCGAGGGCGGCCATACCGCGCATGCCTTCGAGGGCGGGAACGAAACCCCGCGATCGGACCGGAGTAGGCGGCGTGGCGGCGGACACAGGTGTGGTGGCGGTCATCGCGCTCCAGTCTGCCCTATCGATTGCCCAGGTGAGAACCCATCGTTTCACTATTCGCGCTACACTCAGCGCGATTTTGGTCGGAAACCGGCCTCGGCACGGCATGCTACTGCTCAGTCCTGTTAGTGTCGGGGCTCACGAGTGCCGCGGGCTGCCCGCAGTACGCGGAACGACCTGTGTGTTCTAAGGACGAGGAGAGTTTGCATGGCACTGAGTGCCGGAACCAGAAGGACGGTGGCCTGCCTGCTCGTGGGTCTCGGCGCGTTGCTCATCGTGATGGCGTTGATGATCCCGGCGTACACCGTCGGCAAACTGGCGAAGACTCCTCTCGATCTCGAGATCACGACCATCGCCAAGAATGCCCCCGGCTCCGAAAGCCAGGTGCTCGACTCCAAGTCGCTCACCTCGCCGGAAGGTTCTGCCAAGGTCGACAGCAACGTGCCGCTGGTCTCGCAGCGCTTCCTCACCGTCGAGGAGCCGTCCGACGCCGACGAGCTGACCGTCCAGGCCGGTCAGACGCTGCGCCGCATCGACAAGCAGGGCGACACCGGCCTGCTCACCGCGTCGATCGACCGCGTCACCATCGACCGCGTCACCGGTGAGCCGGTCGCCAAGGAGCCCAACGGCTCCATCGCCGTCGGCGTCGACAAGCAGATGAAGAGCGTCGCCGAGCCGGTGCAGCACGTCGGCCTGCAGTACCGCTTCCCGATCGGCACCGAGAAGAAGACGTACCCGTACTTCGACCTCAACGCCCGCAAGACCTTCGACATCAACTTCGTCGAAGAGACCGAGATCAACAACATGAAGGTCTACCACTTCACGCAGTCGATCCCGGCGACCAGCATGTGGGACGTCGTCAAGGCGCCGACCAACAAGCTGGAGCTCCCGGCCGCCAAGTGGGGCGTCGAGGGCGACGGCCCGGTCAGCATGACCCGCTACTACACCAACACCCGCGACGTGTGGGTGGAGCCGGAGACGGGCACCGTCATCAAGGGCGGCGAGCAGATCCACATGTACTACTCGCGCACCGCCGACAAGCCCGAGGTGACCGCCCTCAAGGCCAACATCGTCTTCGACGAGGGCACCATCGAGTCGCAGATCGCGGTCGCCAAGGAGAACATCGACAAGCTGTCGCTGTACGGCCGGATCATGCCGATCGTGCTGGGCGTGCTCGGTGCGATCCTGCTGATCGTCGGCGTGCTCATCGGCATCCGCGGCGGTTCGGCTCCGGCCGCCGGCAACCGGCTCGCGCCGGGTGGCCCGGTCCGCGGTGACGATTCGCCGACCCAGGTGATCGACACCCGGAAACTCTGACTCCGTCAGGTTCTCGAATTCGGCCCTCCGGCTTTCGCCGGGGGGCCGAATTTTATTTGCGCACATGGCTTCTCGTGCGTTGTTAAGGTTTCTCGGTATGAGTGACGCGGATGTGGTCGTGCTGGGGGGCGGGGTCACCGGGTTGACCACCGCGATCGTCCTCGCGGAGCGGGGCGCGCGGGTGCGGGTGTGGGCGAAAGAGCTTGCCGCGTGGACGACTTCGGCGGTGGCGGGCGCGCTGATCTGGCCGTATCACGTGCAGCCGGCGGAACTGGTCGGCGGGTGGGCGGTGCGGTCGCTGCGCGAATATCGAAGCCTCGTCGACGATCCCGCGTCCGGGGTGCGTCTGGTTCCGGGCATCCAGGCCGATACGCCGGTCGACTTCATGCCGGTCTGGACCGCCGCGCTCGACGACGCGCGGGAAGCCACCGCCGCCGAACTGCCCGACGGCTTCGCCCAGGGTCTGCGCGCCACCGTGCCGCTGCTCGATATGCGGGCGCACCTGGACTATCTGGCCCGGCGGCTGGCCGCGGCCGGCGGGCGGATCGAGGAACGCGCCGTCGCGAGTTTCGGCGCGGCCGCGCGGGTGGCGCCGGCGATCGTCAACTGCACCGGCCTCGGCGCGCGGACCCTGGTGCCGGATCTGTCGGTGCGGCCGGTGCGCGGCCAGCTCGTGGTCGTCGAGAACCCCGGCGTCACCGACTGGTTCGTCGGCGCGGCGGGCGAGCTCACCTATCTGCTACCTCGGCCGGGTTACGTCATCCTCGGCGGCACATCGCAAACCGGCTCCTGGAATCTGATCCCGGATCCGGCGACGGCGCGCGCCATCGTCGCCCGCTGCGCGCGCGTCCATCCGGCGCTGGCCGAGGCCCGAGTGCTCGAGCACCGGGTCGGACTGCGACCGGTGCGGCCGACCGTGCGGATCGAACGCGAGCAACTGGACGGGGCGCTGCTGGTACACAACTACGGCCACGGCGGCGCGGGCGTCACCGTGGCCTGGGGTTGCGCGGAAGCCGCGGCCGACCTGCTCTGAACGGCCCGGCGCGACAACCTATTTCGCGGACGCGTATACCGCGGCACGGGCGTCGGGACGGTGGCCGATCCGGGCGCGGAGGCGGCAACCTATTGCGCGGACGCGGGCACGGCGGCACGGGCGTCAGGGTGGTAGGCGATTCGGGCACGACGCGGCAACCAATTTCGCGGACGCGGGCACGGCGGCACGGGCGTCAGGGCGGTAGGCGATTCGGGCGAGGCAGCAACCAATATCGCGTGCGCGTGCACGGCGGCACGGGCGCAGGGCGGTGCGCGATTCGGGCGCGACGCGGCGACCTATTTCGCGTACGCGTATACGGCGGCGCAGGCGTCGGGGCGGTAGCCCGTGCGGGCGCGGCGCATCAGGTAGCGGCGTGCGGGCGGGCGGCGGCTCGGGTGCGGTCGGCGGTGCGCAGGACGATGGCCGCGACGACGGCCGTGGTGGTGGCGGCGACGCAGACGCACAGGGTGATCAGGGTGGTGATCGAGTGGGCGAACAGCAGGGTGAGCGTCACCTCGACGATCAGGCCGACCCACGCCAGGGCCGCCAAGGCGGTGCGGTCCAAGGCGATCGCCGACAGGACCGCGCCTTGCAGCACCGCGAGAATCGCACCGTGCAGGGCGAACAGCCAGAGCAGGCCCTGGATCGGCGCGTAGTCCGAGCCCGCGAACAGCGGAGCCAGCGGCGCTGCGGCGGCCGCGCCGAGCACCGCCACGATGCCGATGCCCGACAGCACAGCGAGCGCGTCGCGGATCGCGCGCGCCGACTGGGTGGGCTGCGCCATCCGCGGATAGAGCACGACACCCACCGCCTGCGGCAGCCAGAACGCGATCTTCGCGGCGACAGTGCCCAGGGCGTACCGGCTGGCGTCATCGGTGTCCCCGAGCACCATGCGCACCACGATCAGGTCGGCCGACGACAATGCCATCAGCGCCGCCTGCACCTGCGCCGCCCGCAACACCGGCAGCACCCCCGCGGTGCGCTCCCGCAAACTCTTACCAGCCGGCCCCTTCGACACACCGGCCACGGGCTCACTCGGCACAGCCGCCCCGGGCTCAACCGGCGCCTGCCCGACCTGCGGGACACTAGTTGCCGACTGACTCGGCACCTCCGCCCCGGGCTCAACCGGCACGTGCCCGACCTGCGCCGCACCGGCCGCAGAGCCAGTCGGCGCAGCCACCTCGGGCCCGACCGGCACGTGCTCGACCTGCGGCGCGGCGGGCACCGACCCGGTCGGCACAGCCGATCCGGCCTCGACCTTCGCCGACTCGTTCGGCAATCCGTTCACCGTGGCGGTGGCCGAGCGATCGGGTGCGCCCGCGATCCGGCGGGCGAGGGCGGCTGCGGCGGCCAGGCCGAGGGCGGCGGCGAGGAGGGCGGCCGCGGTGCCGCCGCCGAGGATCAGGACGATCAGGGCGGGGGCGACGCGGGCGACGCCGGCGCAGCCGAGGACGACGGCGAGTTGCCGGAAGCGGTTGCTGCCCTGCAGGATTCCCTGCTCGCCGGAGAGCAGCACGAGGGCGGGGGCCGCGCCGAGGGCGGCGGCGCAGGCGCGGACGTCCACGTCGAGGGCGAGTGTCACCAGGGGGACCAGCAGCGCCGCCAAAGCCGCCACGATCACCGCGCAGCGCCATTGCAGGCCGCGCAGGGTGCGCACGCTCGCACCGCGCACCAGTTCCCGGGCGACCACGTTCTGCAGGGCCAGCGCGGGCACCGCGCACAGCAGCTGCACCGCCAGCAGGCTGGCGAACTCGCTGAACCCGGCCACGCCCAGCCAGCGGCTGGCCAGCACCTGCAGCAGGTAGCCCGCGACGTTCGCGGTCATCGCGCCCGCCGTCACCAACGTCAGATCCGCGACAACTGGGAGACGACGAACTGCGGGCACACCCCATCGTCGCACCTCACCACCCCGGCGCCGCACGCCAGCCCACCGGGCGGTCGCTTTTCCCGGCGGAACGCCTAGGGTCGGCGCATGGCTGTCGTTCACAACACCACGATGGAACCCACCAAACTCGAGCTGCTCACCGCGTGGTTGCCGCGGCAGGAGTGGTTCGGCGGTACGGCGCCGGTGCTGCGCAAGGCCGGCGGGTTCCGGCTCGACGATCCGGCGGGCGAGGTCGGTTTGGAGTTCATGATCGTCGTCGACGAGTCCGTGCGACCGCCGGTGGCCTATCACGTCCCCATGGCCTATCGCGGCGCTCCGGTGGCCGAACTCGGCGCCGCCCTGATCGGCACCTCCGAGCACGGCGTGCTCGGTACTCGCTGGATCTACGACGGCACCGCCGATCCGGTGCTGACCGCCCAGGCCGCGGCGCTGCTCGCGGGCCGGACGCACGCACAGGCGCAGAACGACAGCGACGCCCCCGACCCGACGGTCGAGGTCACGCCCGTCGCAGAGCCGTTCACACTCCGGATCACGCGCGTGCCGGCACCCGAGGCGGCGGCCGAGGCCCTTGGGCACGCCAGCGCGCCGTGGCAGGCCGACGGCAGCCCGCGCGGGGTGGTCCTGGAAGCGCTGGCCTGAAAATCGATCGCGCCCGAGGCCGCCCCGCGGGAAGAATGCGCGGGTGACCAACCGCCGTATCGCCGTCGTGGGCACCTCGGGCTCGGGCAAGAGCACCCTGGCCGGCAAGATCGCGCGCCGGCTCGGCATCGCGCACATCGAACTCGACGCCATCCACCATCAGGCGAACTGGACGCCGATGCCGCGCGAGGAATTCCGTGCCGCGGTCACCGCGCAACTCGCCCGCCCCGCCTGGGTCGTCGACGGCAACTACCACGGCAAACTCGGTGACCTGGTCTGGCGGCAGGCCGACACCGTCGTCTGGTTCGATCTCCCCCGCCCCCGGGTCATGTTCCAGATCACCAAGCGCACCCTCCTGCGCGCGGTGACCGCCCGCGAACTCTGGAACGGCAACCGGGAACGGCCGCTCGACCTGTTCGCGCGCGACCCCGAGCGCTCGATCATCCGATGGGCCTGGACCACCCACGCCAGGAACCGCGCCCGCTACGCGAACGCCCAGTCCGACCCGGCCTACCGGCACATCGTTTTCGTCCGGCTGCGCTCGCACCGGGACGCCGACGCCTTCCTGGCCGGCCTGACGCGCTGACCGAATCCCACCGGGTCGCGGCGGCACCGTGGGCACGTAGGGTGCGAGCCGTGGGTGACAGGAGCGGATGGCGCGGACTCGTTCCGGCCGGCTACAGCGCCGGGTTGACGGCGCTCATCGCCGGACCGCTACTCGGGCCCGGCTACCTGCTGCTGCGGGACGCGGTCAGCACGCCGCGGTCGTACCCGACCGATTCCGCGCTCGGCCTCGGCGACGCCGCGCCCCGAGCGGTGCCGCAGGACGCGCTGCTCGCGGCTCTCTCTCCGATCGTCGACGGCGGAGTGCTGGTCAAGGCGATTCTGCTGCTCGCGCTGTGGGCGGCGGGGTACGGCGCGGCCGTGCTGGCGCGCGAAGTATTGCGCGCCGGACTCGGCCCGCAGCTGGTCGCCACCACCGTGGCCCTGTGGAATCCCTACGTCGCCGAGCGGCTGCTGCAAGGCCATTGGAGCCTGCTCACCTGGTACGCAGCCCTCCCCTGGACCGCGCTCGCCGCGCACCGCCTGCGCCGCACCACGAAGACCCGCCCGCTGTGGGGTGCGCTGGCAGCGTGTTTCGCCGCCGCGGGACTGACGCCGACCGGCGCGATCCTGGCCGGGGTGACCGCGCTGGTGCTGGTCGGCCCGCGCCGGATACCCGGCACCCTGGCGCTGCTCGTCGTGGCGAGTGCCCCGTGGCTCACCGCGACCGCGCTCTCCGGGGCGGGGGCCGAACCCTCCGATCCGGCGGGCATCGCCGCCTTCGCCGCCCGTGCCGAACCCGGTCTCGGCACACTCGGCAGCCTGGCGGGCCTGGGCGGCATCTGGAACGCCGACGCTGTCCCCGACTCCCGCACAACGCCTTTGGCTCTGCTCGGGACCGTCGTGTTGCTGGCGATCGTCGCCAGTGGCGTCCGTGTTGTCGCCAGGCGAGGTCCGCGTGCGCTGCTGTGGCTCGCGGCCGCGGCCGTGCTGTTGCCCGCGCTGGCCGCGACCCCTTGGGGCCGCGAGGTCATGGAATGGCTGGTGGTGCAGGTTCCCGGCGCCGGGCTCCTGCGCGACACCCAGAAGTACGTGGCATTGGCGATGCCGGCCTACGCACTGTGCGCCGCCGCGGGGTGTCAGGCGATCGCCGTCCGATTCGCGGGCCAGGCATCCGGCGAAAACGTCAGCCGCTCAGGCGATCAGGCCGTCGCCGATGCTGGAACCGGCGGCACCGCCGCAGAAGGCGCGGCAGCGGACTTGCGCAGCGGCGAAGGCGTCAGCGCCGCAACGGAGTCCGCACCGCCTCCAGTGGGGAATTCCCCAGTGGCCGAGGGTCGGCCGGAAACGGGTGATGCCGGATCGTCCACAACTGTGCACAGGCCCGGGATGACTGTGGATCAATCCCAACCTGTGGAAAACATGGTCGGCGGCCACGCTCGGCCGGGAACCGGGCTGGTCGCGGCGCTGTTCGTGGCCCTGTTGCTGCTGCCGCTGTTCGACCTGGCCTGGGGCGTCGGCGGCGCGCTGCGGCCGGTGCACTATCCGGGCGGCTGGGCACAGGTCGTCGCGGGGATCGATGGTCCCGGTGACGTGGCCGTGCTGCCGGGCGGCATGTTCCGGAAGTTCCCGTACAGCGGGAAAGCGCCCGTGCTCGATCCCGCACCGCGCCTGCTCCCGAACGATGTCCTGCAGACCGGTGCGCTGCCGGTGCGCGGTGCGGTCGTGGCGGGCGAGGGCCGGCGCGCTCAGCAGGTGGAAACCCTGCTGCTGCAAGGCGGTTCACCGCGCGGACTGGCCGAACTGGGCGTCGGCTGGGTCGTGGTCGAGCGCAGCACGCCGGGACCGCTCGGGGCCGCGCAGCAGACCCTCGCAGGGCTGGAACCCGTGTACTCCGACGAGCAACTCGCGCTGTTCCGCGTTCCGGGCGTCCGAATCTCCGAATCCGAGCCGGGCCATCGCCTGCTCGCCGGTGCCGCGCACCTGGTGTGGGCGCTGCTGCTGATCGGCGGCGGGCTGCTCGCCGCGACTCGCCCGGCCACACGGCCTACGGCCGCCTGAACGCCGCGGCATCCGGAACCTGTGCGGTCGCCTGAATCAGGCTGCGCCCCTCACCGTTTCAGAGCTGTGCGTCGAGTCGGCCTACGTTCCGTACGATTCGGCCGCAGCTCAGGTTGGCCTGCGCCCCTGGTTCGGCAACTCGGGTCGGCCTGCGACCCCGGTTCGGCAACTCGGGTCGCCCTGCGACCGTCTCAGAGCTGCGACTCGGGCGCAGCGACCAGGCCGGAAACCTGTTCGCCCCGCGCGGCAGCCGCCAGCACCTCGTAGACGCCGTTTCCGGTTTGCTCCCAGGAGAATTCGCGAGCCCGGGCGCGTGCCTTCTCGCCCATCACGGTGCGGCCCTCCGCGTCCTCGAGCAGCTCGCCGACCGCGTCGGTCAGGTGCGCGACGTCGTCCACGAGCAGCCCGGTGACCCCGTCGACGATGGAATCGGTCAGGCCGCGGGAGCTGCGGTAGCCGACGGTGGGCACGCCGTGCTGGGCGGCTTCGATGACGGCCAGCCCCCAGCCCTCCTTGCGCGAGGGCAGCACGTGCACCCAGGCGTGGGCGAGCAGTTCATGTTTGCGCCGCTCGTCGACGTGTCCGTGGAAGGTGACGGCGTCGGCGATGCCGAGCGCGGCGGCGTCGGCCGCCAGGTTCTCGGCCCACCAGCCGCCGCCGATGACGTCCAGGTGCAGGCCCGGGATGCGCCCGCGCAGCCGGGCGACGGCTTGCAGCGCGTCTTCGATCTGCTTGTGCGGAACCAGCCGGGACAGCACGACCACCCGCGGCTGCGGGGTCCGTGTCTGCGCAGCGCCGGTGGGCGCGCCGACGGGGACCGGTTCGGCGCCGTTGCGCACCACCGCGATGCGTTCGCGCTGCACGCCGAGCGTGGCGAGTTCCTCGGCCGAGGGCAGCGAGACGGTCAGGTACTGGTTGCCGCGGTGCACGCGCGGGGACAGCCGGGATTCGATCCACCAGCCGATCCGCCCGACCAGGCGCCCGGCGACCGGCCACTGCTCGCGGTGCCCGTGGTGCACCAGCACGACGGAGGGCGCGTCGGCGGCGACGGCCGCGAAGAAGGGGATGCCGTTCTGGGTGTCGATCACCGCGTCGGGCCGCACCCCGCGCAGCGGGCCGAGGCCGATCCGGCCGAGGGCGATCGCGGCGAGAGCGCGCGGATAGACGGTGTAGCGCCCGCCCGCGCGGCTGATGTCGATGCCGTCGACGCGTTCACGCTTGGCCGCGCCGGGGTAGCGGGCGGTGCGCAGGTGGACTTTGACGCCGCGCGCCGCGAGCTGGGCGCCGACCTGCTCCAGGTACCGCTCGCTGCCGCCGCCCTGCGGGTGCCCGGTGTCACGCCAGCAGAGCAGGAGGACTTCGCGCACGGTGGAGCTTCTCTCGGTCGTCAGGGTGCAGGCCGCGCACACGGCCGGGGATCACGATCACGATATCGCGCTACACCATAACGCGGCGCATCCGTCCCGCAACCCTCCCACCTGCTCTGTCGGGGAAAACAATGGCGCGAATGCGTCACGGCGAATTTGTTGAAACAGCGACATTTCACAGTGCGACTTCGATAACCTCCCGCCACCCGCCGAACTCGGCGGGCTTTGGTCGGGTACCGAACTCGACACCGATGAGGAGGAAACAATGAAGGCAGTACAGACCAGAACCGGCGGCAACACCGGCACCGGCAGCGGTGTGGGCGGCGACATGGACGGCCTGCTGGGCATCATCCTCGCCCTCATCACGTCGTCCACGTCCACCGGCAGCGGCGCCAGCAGCGGCGTCGGCTGATCGCCCGCGGGCCCGGTCGCGCGCGGCGGCCGGGCCCGCTCCACCGCCCCGGGTCGCCGGTGGCCGCCGCCGGTTATGCGAGACTCCCCGTCGTGCCGAGAGCTGACCTCACGCCCGCCGCAGCGACGAGCCCGCTGCCCGGGTGGCGCCCTTCCTCCCGGTTCGCGCGACGGGCGACCCTGCGCCGATCCTGGCGACTGCTCACCAGCTTCCGGTTCGAGCAGACCGACCCGGCCCTGTTCTACGGCGGCATCGCCACCGACAGCGCCGCGATGCTCGCCGATTTCTACCGCGACCTCACCGGCCGCGATCTCACCGGCGCCGTCGTCCTGGACGTGGGCGGCGGCCCCGGCTATTTCGCCGACGAATTCGCGCGCACCGGTGCGCGGTATATCCCCGTCGAACCGGACCCCTCGGAAATGCACGCCGCCGGACTGTCGATCGCGGGCGCGGTGCGCGGATCCGGCATGGCACTGCCGTTCCGCGACGACGCCGTGGATATCTGCTTCTCCTCGAATGTCGCCGAGCACGTCCCGGACCCGTGGCTGATGGCCGACGAGATGGTGCGGGTGACCAGGCCCGGCGGCCTGATCGTGCTCTCCTATACCGTGTGGCACGGCCCGTTCGGCGGCCACGAGACCGGACCCTGGCATTACCTCGGCGGCGAATACGCCGCCCGCCGGTACCGCCGGAAACAGGGCCGGGAGCCGAAGAACCGCTTCGGGAAATCCTTGTTCGCCGTCCGCGCGGCCGACGGATTGCGGTGGGCCGCGGACACTTCCGCCGATGTCCGCGTCCTTTTCCCGCGCTATCACCCGAGGTGGGCCTGGTGGCTGGTGCGCGTGCCACTGATCCGGGAGTTATTGGTGAGCAATCTCGTCGTGGTGGCGACGAAGTAGCTCCCTATTTCTCCAGCCAGCCGCGGCGCCAGCTGCGTCTGGCGCAGGCGTTGCCGGAAAGCGTTTCGCGCCAGGGCGATTCCTGCATCGCCAGCCCGACCGACTCGAGTGTGGTGAGCCCGACCAGATCCGCCAGCGGACCGACCGTCGCGGTGAATTCCGCGAGTTGCATTGCGGCCGTGGCCTGCTCGATCGTCAGAGTGCGGCCCGGTAAGAAAGAGACCACCCAGCCGCCGCTGCCCACGCTTCTAGCTTGATGCTCCGTCTGGTCGCTGGTCATCACCGACCGGTCGACAACTTGCACCGCCATAACTCGTCTCCCCTGCATTCGGTTCCGAGAATCGAGCGAGCTGATCAGTAGCTATCAGCATCCTCCCTCCAACAACAGAACGCAATAGTGCGTTCTCCGAGAAGCGAACCGACAGGTTGGAATTCACGCAGCTCAGCGTCCGGACCGGCGCTTTCCGGCCGCGCGGACCGGTCGCGGGCGGACAAGAAAACTGGAACATGTTACAGACAAGCGGGGGGCTCAAACTGTAACGTGTTCTCATGCATTACGACAGCTTGTTCATCGGCGGCAAATGGACCGCGCCCGCCAGCTCCGAGCGCCTTCAGGTCATCTCGCCGGCCACGGTGGAGCCGGTGGGCAGCGTCCCGGTCGTCGAACGCGCCGACGTCGACGCCGCGGTTGCCGCCGCCCGGCACGCCTTCGATTCCGGCCCCTGGCCCCAGACCCCGCCGGAGGAACGCGCACAGGTTCTCACCCGCGCCGCCCGGCTCATCGAGGAGCGCTCGGCCGAACTGGTGGCCGCGCTCACCGCGGAGATGGGCGCACCGCAACTGTTCGCCCAGATGCTCAACCAGATTCCGGCGACCGCCGCCCTGGATACCTACGCCGGACTCGCGAAGTCGTTCCCCTGGAGCGAAACTCGCACCGGCATGTTCGGCACCACCCGGGTCACGCGCGAGCCGCGCGGCGTCGTCGCCGCGGTCACCGCGTGGAATGTCCCGCTGTTCCTGGCCGTCAACAAGCTCGCCCCGGCGCTGCTCGCGGGGTGCACCGTGGTACTCAAGCCCGCGCCCCTGACGCCGATCACCGCCAACATGGTCGCCGACATCTTCACCGACGCCGGCCTGCCCGAGGGCGTGCTCTCGGTGCTGCCCGCCGAGGCCGAGGTGGCGGAGTACCTGGTCTCGCACCCGGATGTCGACAAGGTGACCTTCACCGGCAGCACCGCGGTCGGCCGCAAAATCGGAGCAATCGCGACCGGGCAACTGAAGACGGTGTCGCTGGAACTCGGTGGCAAATCCGCGGCGATCATTCTGGAGGACGCCGATCTCGCGGCGGCCATCCCGCAGCTGGCCTTCTCGGGCCTGATGAACTCCGGCCAGGGCTGCGTCGCCCAGACCCGGATCCTGGCCCCGCGCAGCCGCTACGACGAGATCCTGACCGCGCTCGTCGAGCACGTGCAGACGATGAAGATGGGCGACCCCGCGGACCCGAGCGTGACCCTGGGCCCGCTGATCTCGGAGACCCAGCGCGACCGCGTCGAGGGCTACATCGCCAAGGGCAAGGCCGAGGGCGCGCGCCTGGTGCTCGGCGGCGGCCGGCCCGAGGGCGTCGAGCGCGGCTGGTTCGTGGAACCGACGATCTTCGCCGACGTGGACAACAAGTCCACGATCGCGCAGGAGGAGATCTTCGGCCCGGTGCTGGCGGTGATTCCGTACGACACCGAGGAGGAGGCCGTCGCGATCGCCAACGATTCGCAGTACGGCCTGGCGGGCTCGGTGTGGACCACCGACATCGAGCACGGCGCCGAGATCGCCGCCAAGGTGCGCACCGGCACCTACGCGATCAACTGGTACGCCTTCGACCCGAGCTCGCCCTTCGGCGGCTACAAGAATTCCGGCCTCGGCCGGGAGAACGGGCCGGAGGGCATCGACGCGTTCTGCGAGCAGAAGTCGCTGCTGATGCCCCTCGGCTGGACCGGCTAGCTAGCCCGGCATCACCACGCGCAGGACGGGCTGACCGTCCGGGGCGGGCGCGTCGACGACCTCGACGCGCCACCCGGGCGGCAGCACCGCCTCGAGCCGGCCCGCCGCCCGGCGTAGCGGCGTGCTCGTTCCCGCGAGTTCCAGCCCGGTCACCATCGGAATCCGCGGTCCGCCGAACTCCAGATCGGTCATGCGCAAACCACCTCTTTTCTGAAGCAGTTCAGGCCCGATAGCTAATCTTCAGCATCCGGACTGGACAGTCATCGTCGACTGGTCGGCGCCAGCATAGGACACGGTCCCGCAAACCTCGTCCATCGGGCAATCCGCCCCGGTCCGGGCCGGATTTTTCCCGGGCAATGCCGTTGGCCGGCAACAAAAACCGCCCGCCCCGTTCGGAAACGGTGCGGGCGGTCGGCGTTTCAGGCGAAGATCAGCCCAGACGCTCCTTGAGCGCCTCGAACTGGTCGCGCACGCCCGAGGGCAGCTTGTCGCCGACGAACTCGAACCACTCCTCGATCATCGGGATTTCCTTGCGCCATTCCTCGACGTTCACCGCGAGCGCCTCGTCGACGTCGGCCGGATCGACATCCAGGCCCTCCAGGTCGAGGTTGGCGGCGTGCGGCACGGTGCCGATGGCGGTCGGCGCACCCTCGGCCGAGCCGTCGATGCGGCCGACGATCCACTCCAGCACGCGGGAGTTCTCACCGAATCCGGGCCACAGGAAGCGGCCGTCGCCACCGCGGCGGAACCAGTTCACGTAGAAGATCTTCGGCAGCTTGTTCGCGTCGGCGTTCTTGCCGAGCGAGATCCAGTGGTTCATGTAATCGCCGACGTGGTAGCCCAGGAACGGCAGCATGGCCATCGGGTCGCGGCGCACGGTGCCGACCTTGCCCTCGGCCGCGGCCGTCTGCTCCGAGGACATGGTGGCGCCCATGAACACGCCGTGCTCCCAGTCGAAGGACTCGGTCACCAGCGGGATGGTGGTCTTGCGGCGACCGCCGAACAGGATCGCCGAGATCGGCACGCCCTGCGGATCATCCCACTCCGGGGCCAGCGTCGGGCACTGCGACATCGGGGTGCAGTAGCGCGAGTTCGGGTGCGCGGCGAGGGTTTCGGTTTCGCGCAGGTACCAGTCGTTGCCCTTCCAGTCGATCAGGTGATCGGGCTCGCCCTCCAGGCCCTCCCACCAGACATCGCCGTTGTCGGTCAGCGCGACATTGGTGTAGACGGTGTTGCCCGCGTCGATGGTGGCCATCGCGTTCGGGTTCGAGGAGTGGTTGGTGCCCGGCGCGACGCCGAAGAAGCCGAACTCCGGGTTGACCGCGTACAGGCGCCCGTCCTTGCCGAACCGCATCCAGGCGATGTCGTCGCCCAGGGTCTCCGCGCGCCAGCCGGGAACCGTCGGCTGCAGCATCGCGAGGTTGGTCTTACCGCAGGCCGACGGGAACGCCGCCGCGATGTAGTAGGCCTTGTTCTCCGGCGAGATCAGCTTGAGGATGAGCATGTGCTCGGCCAGCCAGCCCTCGTCGTGCGCCATCGCCGAGGCGATGCGCAGCGAGTAGCACTTCTTGCCGAGCAGCGCGTTGCCGCCGTAACCGGAACCGTAGGACCAGATCTCGCGATCCTCCGGGAAGTGGGTGATGTACTTGGTGTCGTTGCACGGCCACGGTACGTCGGCCTGGCCCTCGGCCAGCGGCGCGCCCACGGAGTGCAGCGCCTTCACGAACGGGCGATCGGTGCCTAATTTCTCCAGCGCGGCGGCGCCCATGCGGGTCATCACGCGCATCGAGACCACGACGTACTCGGAATCGGTGATCTCCACGCCGAGCTTCGGGTCCTCCGCGCCGAGCGGGCCCATGCAGAACGGCACCACGTACATGGTGCGGCCCTTCATCGAGCCCTTGTACAGCTCGGTCATGGTGGCCCGCATCTCGGCGGGATCGACCCAGTTGTTGGTGGGGCCGGCGTCGGCCTCGGTCTTGGAACAGATGTAGGTGCGGGACTCCACACGCGCCACATCGGAGGGATCGGAGAGCGCCAGGAACGAATTCGGCTTCTTCTTCTCGTCCAGCTTCTTGAAAGTGCCGGCCGCGACGAGTTGAGCAGTTAGTCGATCCCACTCCTCGTCGGAACCGTCCGCCCAGACCACTCGCTCGGGCTGAGTGAGTTCTGCGACTTCCTGTACCCAGGCGAGCAGTTCGCGGTGCGCGGTGGGCGCGTTGCCGTCGGACAGACCAGGAATGGTCGCTGAGGTCATGAAAACTCTCCTGAAATGGGCGGTCTACGGTGTGCCGCCGCCCCGGCCTAGGCCCTTGACCAGCGCGAACACACCAAGCGCCACCATTGGCGGTGAAGGCTCCCGCTACGACCAGTCGTAAAGCGCGCCCTGGCTGAGCGGCGTACAAGGACGAAGCGGACGCCCAGGTTCCTGCTTAGAGGTTAACGCGATATGACGACCAGTACGGAATCGGGTGGTGTTCTATTACCCACTCTTAGGCCGGATCAAAAGGGCGAAGGTGCTGATCCAGAGTGTCGACATCGCGTTTGCACGCGGCGAGTTGCCCCGGCTGCTCGGCGGCCGCGCGGCGGATCCGGGACTCCAAATCCGCCACTCTACGGTCGGTTTCCAGGATTCGAGCGGCACTGGCACGCACCATCTGGTCGGCCAGTTCGGTCTCCGACTCCACCAGGGCGGTGGCGACCCGCTGCTCCAGCTGCGCCTTGACGTTGACCAGGGCGTCGGCCACCCACTGCCGCACGTGCGCCCGGTCGGCGACCTGGCGGCGGGCCCGCACCACCCACCAGGCGACCAGCCCGCCGAGCAGCAGCGTTACCGGAATGCTCGCGAAATCCAGCGCCGGCACCAGGGCCAGCGGAGCTACCAGCAGCCGGCCCAGACCCACGCCCGCCGAGGCGCCCAGGGCGACCATCAAGTGATCTTCGACACCTCGGTGCCGGGGTTCGGGGTCCGGCCCGACCCGCGGGGCCGGATCGCGCCGCCGGTGCGGCAATCCGGTCGCCCCGTCCAGCCGGCCGACCAGGGTGAGCAGCCGGCGATCGATCTGCTGATCCAGGCCACCGGTCAGCTCGAGCACCGACTGCTGCAACCGCTCCGGGTACCCGCCCAGCTGCTTGGGGCGCAGCCGATCCAGCTCGGCGCGCGCGGTGACGTGCAGTGAACGGACCTGGGAGCCGACCTCGGTCATGAGATCGACCCGGGCCAGGTGCAGCTGACCGCGCAGCGCCGCCATCACGCTCGCGCGGCCGCCGTCGCGCCCGGCCAGCAGCGTCGCGCGCTCCTCACGCCAGCGATCCACCTCGGTGGCGGCGCGCAGCTTCTCGACCTGTTCGACGATGCGCCTGCGGGTTTCACCGAGGACGCGCGCGGTGACGGCGGCGAAGCGGCCGTCACTCGGGCCGCCCGCGGAGGCGGCGGTCAATTCGGCGTGCAGGGCCGTCAGCCCGGAGCGGTCCAGCAGGCTGGCGTCGTTGCCGCCGCGCGCGGCCGCCGCGAGTTTCGCAGACACGGGCAGGATGTCGAGGTCGCCGTAGCCGTGCGCGGCGAGCAGCTCGAGGTTGTGCTCGCGCACCGAACGCCAGTCGCCGTAGGCGTGGATGGCGTTCATGGCCAGCAGGATCCGGATGTCGTCGGCGCGCAGGCGGCGCAGCAGCTCCAGGGTGCCGGTGCCGAGGGTGTTGCCCGCGTCCAGCAGCACCAGCGCGGTCAGATTGGGCGCCGCGCCCGCCGGGGAGGTGTGCTCCACCGCCGCACCGGGATCGGGCATCGGGTCGGTGAGATCGATGTGCGGTTCGAAGCGGGCCAGTTCGGTGCGCAGCAGCGTGGTGTTGGCGTCGTCGGGACCGATCAGGGTGACCGTCGCGGCCCCGGCGCCGCCGCGCATCGCGGTCAGCAGCGCGGCGCCCTGCGGATTCCAGCGCGACACCACCTTCTCGAGCTCGGGCGGCAGCGGCGCGGCGGGCTCCGGCGCCCGCTGCTCCGGATCCGGCCCGTCAGAGTCCGGCACTGCTCATTCGCTCCCATAGCCGGACGTACCCGTTGTGCACGCGCAACGCCGCCCGGCGAGCCGGCGGGGACATGTCGCTGGAGACCACCGCGCGCCAGCGCGCGGCGCGGTGCAGCGCGTCGTCGGCGTGGTCGGGGGCGGGCGAGGGGTAGCCGGCCGCGAGATGGGCGACGGCCGGGTGGGCCACGCCCGCGCACAGCGCCGTCCACATCGCGTCGTCGCTGTCGAGGTAGCCCTCGATCAGGTCGCGGGCGCGCCCGTGCACGCCCGGCACGGCGCGGGCCGCCAGGCGCGCGAGATCGTCGAGCAGTTCGCCGCCGCGCAGCGCGGTGACCTGCTCGTAGCGACGGTGCAGCAGCCGGTGCAGCGGGTCGACGCCGCTGACCGCGTGCAGGATCTGCACCACCTGGTGCCCGGACAGGCCCGGTTCGCGGCGCAGCGCGCTCAGCGCGCAGGTGAGGCCGTAGAAATCCCAGCGCTCCAGCAGCTGTTCGCGTTCGGCGACATCCGGGCCGAGAGTGGGCGAGGTGAACAGGTCCGAGGACAGCGTCAGCGACGGATCACCCGTCTCGGCCAACCGGCGCAGCGTCGCCATCTCTTCGTCGGTCACCGCGCCGGCGCGGGTGCGCACCGCCAGCGAGGCGACCACGGGCAGCACCACGACCCCCAGTTCCCGGCTGTACTGATCGGCGGCGATCACCGCGTCGGCCCAGCGGGTGCCGATGGCGTCGGCCTTGTTCAGCACCACCACCGTGCGTTCGCGCGGCAGGTCGTCCAGGATCCGGCGGTCGGCGGGCAGCGGCGAGCCGGACAGCACGTAGACCACGAGATCGGCGTCGATCACCGGATCGGGCTGCCCCGGCTCGTCCACCGGGCCGGTCTCCGCGGCCGACATCAGCGCCAGCGCGTGCAGCACCGTGGTGCGGCCGGTGTGCGCGCGCCCGGTGACCTGGATGCGCGGCGGCCGCCGCCAGGAATTCACCGCCACCCCCGCGCGATAGCCGATCTGGGGATCCGCCCCGGACGACTGCAATTGGACGAGCAGCTGATCCAGCTGATCCTGTTCCCGGGTCGGCACTCCACGCTCCCGCGGTTGCCCATTGAATTCGGTAGCTGTCGGCAAGGCTCCATACCCCCTTCTCGCTGCGCAATTCTGTCAGACGCGGCCCCGGCGCACGCGCCGACCACGTCCTTCGGTTCAGCGTTTGGCGAGGTATTTGTTGGTCATGCGGGTGGCCCAGGCCGGGGCGATCTTGCCCGCGGCGACCAGCAGCCTGGCCTGCGCGCCGATCTCGTAGTGCACCTTGGGCAACCGGCTCCGCTTGCGGACCGCGTTCCAGATGCCGGTGGCCACGTCGGCGGCGGTGAGGTGGACGCCCATCGACTGCGTGGTGCCGATGTCCATCCCCTCGACCATGCCGGTGGCCACGAACATCGGCCAGACCGCGATCACCCGGATGTCGTGGCGCTCCCACTCCAGGTCCAGCGCCTCGGTGAGGCTTTTCACCGCGGACTTGGAGGCGCCGTAGCTGGCCAGATCGGGCTGGCCGTAGATCGCCGAGCCCGAGCACAGGTTGACCACCTGCGCGCCGGGAGTGTCGCGTAGGTAGGGGAACGCGGCGTGCGTGCCCGCCAGCAGTCCGACCACGTTGACCTCGATGATGGCGCGGTGCACGGCGATCTCGATGTCCTCGAAGGCACCCGAGCGCAGGATGCCCGCGTTGTTGATCAGGATGTCGAGCCGCCCGGTGGCGGCGTGGAATTCGGCGAGACGCTCGGACCACTGCGTGTCCTTCGTCACATCCAGGACGCCGGTCTGCACGGTGCCGCCGGCCGCGGTGATGTCCGCGGCGAGGCGGGAGAGGCCGAGTTCGTCGATGTCGTAGGCGCCGACCCGATAGCCCTGCGCAGCGAAAAGCAGTGCGGTGGCCCGGCCGATGCCCGCGGCCGCACCGGTGATGAACACCGTCGGTGAGTTCATGGCCGCAGTCTAGTGCCGGGCCCCGGTCCTATAACCAGGGTTCACAGGCACCTCGCACTCCCTTACCCTCCAAGGAGATCAGCATGAGTGACGGTGCGCAGCAGCAATTTTCGAAATATATGCACAATTCCTGCCGATCCGCGGAACGGACATCGAAGCTGTGCCGATATACCGAGGAGTCCACCCACCGGGGTGGGCGGGAGGGGTTGTGATGGGCATCGAAGCCATTGCCGACACCACACCGGAGCCGGTTCGCGACCAGCGGATCAGCGCACAGGACACTCGCGGCACCGCCGCCCAGATCCTGCGGAATTCGGCCCGGATCGCGGTCAATTCCGCCCAGATCCTGCTGAATTCGGCCCAGCTGCTCTCCGGCAAGACCCCGCCGCTGCCCAGCGCCGATCCGTTCCACCGGCCGCCCAGGGGTTTCGCGAATCGCGCCCCGGGCACGGTGCTGCGCAGCCGCAGGATCGAGCCGGCGCTGTTCGGCCTGGTGCCGCAGCAGGTTTCGGCCTGGCAGCTGCTCTACCGCAGCAACGATCTGCACGGCACGCCCGAGGTCGCCGTCACCACCGTCCTGCTGCCCGCGGGCGCGGATCCGGAGGAGGAGCGGCCGCTGCTCGCGTTCCAGACCGCGATGGACGCGGTCGCCGAGAAGTGCGCCCCCTCTTACGCTCTGCGCCGCGGCGCCCGCGCCATCGGCGCGGTCACCCAGTTCGAGTGGCTGCTCGTGGCCAACGCGCTGCGCCGCGGCTGGGCGGTGTCGATCGCCGATCACGAGGGTCCGCAGGGCAATTTCGGCGCGCCGCGCGAACCCGGATATCGCGCGCTCGACGGCGTGCGCGCCGCGCTGAGCTTCGCGCCGCTCGGCCTGCACCCGCGCACCCAGGTCGCGGCCTGGGGCTATTCCGGCGGCGGCATGGCCAGTTCCTGGCTGGTCGAGATGGCGCCCACCTACGCGCCGGAGCTGGATCTGGTCGGCGCGGTGCTGGGCGCGCCCGTCGGCGACCCCGGGCAGGTCTTCCTGCGGCTCAACGGCACCCCCTACGCCGGGCTGCCCGCCGTGGTGATCGCCGCGCTGCACCGGCTCTACCCCGCCCTCGGCGCGGTGGTGCGCGAGGGCCTGACCGCCGACGGGCAGAAGTTCGTCGCGCACGCGCAGAGCTCCACTCCCGTCGGCTCGATCGTCGGGCTGGCCAACCGCAAACTCGGCGACTACCTCACCGGCGAACCGCTGGAGCAGGTGCTCGACACGCCTGAGTTCAAGGCCATGTTCGACGATCTGCGCCTGGGCAATTCCACCCCGGACTGTCCGCTGCTGGTCGTGCAGCCGGTGCACGACCAGGTCATCCACATGGACGGCGTGGACGGCCAGGTGGCCCGCTATCGCGACGGCGGCGCGCACGTCACCTATGTGCGCGACCGGCTCAGCGAGCACTTCTCCATGCTGGTGCTGCACACGCCGATCAGCCTGGCCTGGCTGGCCGATCGGCTGGCCGGGCAGCCGGTGCCCGCCGGCGCCGACGCCACCGTCTGGTCGGTGCTCGCGTCCCCGGCCGGGCTGCGCGGCGTGCTGGAGATGGCGGCGACGGCGGCGCGTTGCGTGCTGGGTCAGCCGCTGCGCCCGGAGACCACCCCCGCACCACGGCTACGCAGCGAACGCGCCGCCTGACCCGCGCCTCGGTCCGGCCTGAATATCGGGGTAACCGGACTGGCAGGCACAATGGAGCCCGTGAACGACGCCGCCAACCAAACTGACGAGTCGGTTCCGGGGCCGTCCACCCCCGGGGAACGACAGCCGGCGGAGCTGGCGGGGTGGGTGAACTCGGAGGTTCCCCTCGAAGCCGGCCGCCGATCGACGACCGGGTCCCGCCTCTACCCGCGGGTCACCAGCTTCCGCTCCCGGCGCGGCGCGCTGACGCCGAATCAGCAGGCGTCCTGGGATCGCATGTGGCCGAGCATCGGCCGCCCGGTCGGCGACGAGCCGCTGGACGCCGACGCCTGGTTCGGCCGCTCCGCGCCGCTGGTCATCGAGATCGGCTGCGGCACCGGCACCGCGACCGCCGAAATGGCCCAGGCCGAGCCGCACCTGAACCTGATCGGGATCGAGGTGTACCAGCCGGGGCTGGCCCAGCTGGTGCAGCGCATCGAGCGCGAGCACATCGGCAACATCAGGCTGCTGCGCGGCGACGCCGTCGATGTCCTCGAGAATATGGTTGCCAAAAATTCGCTCACGGGCGTCCGAGTGTTCTTTCCGGATCCGTGGCCCAAGGCCCGCCACCACAAGCGCCGGCTGCTGCAGCCCGCCACGCTGGCGCTGATCGCCAGCCGCCTGCGACCCGGCGGCGTGCTGCACGTCGCCACCGACCATGCCGACTACGCCGAGTGGATCGCCGCCGTCGGTGCCGAAGAACCGCAGCTCATCGGCCTGAACGAAACGACGGGCGGCGTCAGCGCGGAGCATCGCGACACCGCGCCGATCGGGTTCGACCGTCCCGTCACGAAATTCGAAGGCAAGGCGCATCGCGCCGGAAGCGCGATCACAGAGTTCATATGGGGCAAGATCGAATGATGATCGCCAGTGAGATGGCCGCCGAGGTTCCGGATGTTGCCGGAGAGGTGCGGGGCCCCGAAAGTCTGAGTGTCTCCACACCGGACGTGCGCCGGGTCCTGCTCGTCTGGGACGCGCCGAACCTCGACATGGGCCTCGGCGCCATCCTCGGCGGCCGGCCGACCGCCGCCTACCGGCCGCGCTTCGACGCGCTCGGCCGCTGGCTGCTGGCCCGCACCGCGGAACTCTCGGTCGGCAGCCAGAGCCGGGTGGAGCCCGAGGCGACGGTCTTCACGAATATCGCGCCCGGCACCGCCGACGTGGTGCGGCCGTGGGTGGAGGCGCTGCGCAATGTGGGTTACGCGGTCTTCGCCAAGCCGAAGGTCGACGAGGACTCCGATGTCGACGCCGACATGCTGGGCCATATCGAGCTGCGCAGCCGCGGCGCCGGTCTCGCCGGAATCATGGTCGCCTCCGCCGACGGCCAGGCCTTTCGCGAACCCCTGGAAAAACTTGCCGCGCACGGAATCCCCGTACAAGTATTAGGCTTCCGCGAGCACGCGAGTTGGGCCGTCACATCGGATAGTCTCGAGTTCATCGATCTCGAGGACATCCCGGGTGTGTTCCGTGAACCACTGCCCCGGGTCAGCCTCGACTCGCTGCCCGACGAGGGTGCTTGGCTGCAGCCGTTCCGGCCGCTGTCGGCACTGCTCACCTCTCGCCCCGCCCAAGGAGTCGCTTAGTGTTCACACGCTGGGGCGATCTGGTCCACAAGCTGCGCTTCGCCGTCATCGGCGTGGTCGCGGCCGCTCTTCTCGCGCTGGGCTACTACGGCCTCGGCGTCAATGACCATCTCAGCTCCAGCGGCTTCGACGATCCCACGTCGCAATCCACTCAGGCTGCGCGGATCTCGGACGCCTCCTACGGGCGCGACCACAACAGCGATGTCCTGGTGCTCTATGCGGCGCCCGAGGGCAAGACGATCGATGATCCGGAGTTCAAAGCCAAGGTCCTGGAAAGCCTGAACCGGCTGCCCGAGCAGTACCCGGACCAGATCGCCAAGGTCAACGGCGCCTACTGGCAGACCAAGACCGGCCCGGCGCAGCCCTCGCTGTTCGGCTCCAAGGACAAGAAGTACACCTTCGCCTCGCTCGCGATCGTCGGTGACAACGACACCGACATGGTGCGCAACTATCGCGCGGTCAAAGACGTCTTCGGCGTTCCGGGCATCACCACCGAGGTCGCGGGTCTGCAACCGGTGGCGGGCACGCTCAACGACACCATCGCCCACGACTCCAAGCGCATGGAGGTCATCGCCTTCCCGGCGGTGGCCGTGCTGCTGTTCTTCATCTTCGGCGGCATCGTCGCGGCCGGATTACCGCTGATCGTCGGTGGTCTGACGATCATCGGCGCCAACGGCATCGTGATGCTGCTGACGCGGTTCACCGAGGTGAACAACTTCGTCGGCAATATCGTCTCGATGATCGGCCTCGGCCTGGCCATCGACTACGGCCTGTTCATAGTCAGCCGATTCCGTGAGGAACTCGCCGAGGGCTACGACACCAAGGCCGCCGTGCGCCGCACCGTGATGACCGCGGGCCGCACCGTCGTCTTCTCCGCGACCATGATCGTGGCCAGCCTCGCCGGCCTGCTGCTGTTCCCGCAGGGCTTCCTGAAGTCCATCGCCTACGGCGCGATCGCGACGGTCACCCTGGCCGCGCTGACCTCCATCACCATCCTGCCCGCCATGCTCGCGGTGCTCGGCAAGCGCGTGGACTGGCTCGGGCTCAAGGCTTTCCGCAAGACCAAGACCGCCGAAGAGGTGGAGAACGGCTTCTGGGGGCGCTCCACCCGCTGGGTGATGCAGCACCCGCTCAAGATCGCCGTTCCGATCACCATCATCCTGCTGCTGCTGATCATCCCGGTGAAGAACCTGGCCTTCGGCGGCATCAACGAACGCTATCTGCCGCCGGACAATTCGACCCGCCTGGCGCAGCAGCACTTCGACGAGATCTTCCCGCTGCGCAAGACCGACCCGATCATGCTCATCTTCGTCTCGCCGAACAGCGGCAGCGTCGGCAAGGTGTGGAAGGAAGCGAACGCGGCGCCCGGCCTGGCCGGCCCGTTCGAGGTGCCCTCGCGTTCCACCAAGGACTCCACCATCTACCGCACCACCGCCACCCTGGCGGACTCGGAGAACTACGACCCGACCATCGAGTACCTGCGCGATCTCGACGTGCCCGACGACGTGCAGATGTACGTCGGCGGCACACCCGCGATGACCAAGGACAGCATCGACGCCCTGGTCGACCGGATGCCGATGATGATCGCGCTGGTGCTCGGCGTCACCATGCTGCTGATGTTCCTGACCTTCGGGTCGCTGGTGCTGCCGATCAAGGCCGCGCTGATGAGCGCGCTCGGCCTCGGCTCCACGCTGGGCATCCTGACCTGGATCTTCATCGACGGTCACGGGTCCGGGCTGTTGAATTTCACGCCGCAGCCGATCATGTCGCCGATCCTGGTGCTGATCATCGCCGTGGTCTACGGTCTGTCGGTCGACTACGAGGTCTTCCTGCTCTCCCGCATGGTGGAGGCGCGCGCGCAAGGCGCGTCCACCACCGAGGCGGTGCGCATCGGCACCGCGCAGACCGGCCGGATCATCACCGCCGCGGCCCTCATCCTGCTCGTCGTCGTCGGCGCGTTCGCGTTCTCCGACCTGGTGATGATGCAGTACCTGGCCTACGGCATGGTCGCCGCGCTGCTCATCGACGCCACCATCCTGCGCATGCTGCTCGTCCCCGCCACCATGAAGCTGCTCGGCGACGACTGCTGGTGGGCGCCGAAGTGGATGAAGAAGGTGCAGCAGAAGATCGGGCTCGGCGAGCCGATCCTCGACGACGAGCGCCCCGGCGGCGGCGAACTCGTCGACCTGGTGAAGACCACGCCGGTCACCGACCCCGTCACCATGGTGATGCCCGCCGTCGCCGACGGCGACCGCCCGCGCTCACCGCGCCGCCCGCGCACCGTCGCCGAAATCGAGGCCGAGGCGCCGACGCAGCGCCTGGACAAGGTGCCGCCGGTCACCCAGCCGACCCCGCCGCGCACACCCCAGGTGCTGCCGCCCAAGGATTCGCCGCGCGTGCTGCCGCCGCAGGGGCAGACGGATTCGGCCCGGGTTGCTCCGGGGCAGTCCGACGCCGCGCACATTTCGCCACAGGGTCAGTCGGACTCGACTCGCGTATCTCCGCAGCATGGGCAGACGGACTCTGCTCGCGTGTCCTTGCCGCACGGGCCAGCGGACTCGGCTCGCGTGTCACCTTCGCATGGACAACCGGACTCGGCCCGCGCGACGCCTGCCCAGGGACAGCCCGACTCGGCCCGCGCGACGCCTCCGCAGGGACAGCCCGACTCAGCTCGGCTGACACCGCCGCACGGGCAACCGGACGCCACTCGCGGGTCCGCGCCCCAAGACCACACTGACTCCCCTCGTGTCTCGCCGCGTCCGGATTCGGCGCGGGGGGCTTCGCCGCAGAGCCAACCGGATTCGGCCCGCGTGCTGCCGCCGCAGGGACAGCCCGATTCGGTGCGAGCGGTGCCGCCCCAGGGACGACCCGACTCCGCACGCGTACTGCCGCCCCAGGATTCGGCACGGGTACTGCCGCCGCAGGATTCAGCACGCGTGCTGCCGCCGCAGGATTCCGCGCGGGTGCGTCCGCCGCAGGGTCCGGCCGAGCCGCCTAGACCGGGGCCGACCCAACCCACCCCGATGCCCGCGGCGCCGGATCCGACACGGCCGCGCGTGGCTCCACCGGTCCCCTCCCCCGAGCTGGCGCGCCGAGTTCCGCCCGCCCCCGAACCCGAGCCGGCCAACACCGAGCCCTTCACCCCGGAACCGCAGGCCCAGCCGACGCATCATCACGCGGCCGAAGAGCCCGACGCGACACCGGACGACAGCCGCAGCAGCATCGAGAACTGGATGGCCGAACTGCGCTCCTCGCGCCGCCGGATCGCCGGCGCCGAGCCCGGACGCCACAGCGGCGCCGACGGGCGCACGGTCAGCGTCAACGAATTGCTGCGCCGCCGCGAAGAGGAATAACACCGACATCAGAGGGCCCGTCCGATCGAATCGGACGGGCCCTCTTGCTATCTCGTGCAGGCAACCCCCGGGTGCGGATCACACCTCCGATGTCGGCGCCGCATTCGCCGCCGCTCAGGTCGATCGCGGCCAGGACGTCGGCCCGCAGATCATGGGGCTGCTCCGGATAGCGCCGCCGGGTTGCGAATCTCACGGCCGATCTCGGCGTAGTAGTCGCCACCCCCAGGTCGATCGCAGCCATCACATCGGCCCGCGGACGGTGGGGCTACTCCGGGCAGCACCGCCGGGTTGCGAATCTCACGGCCGATCCCGGCGTAGTAGTCGCCACCCCCAGATCGATCGCAGCCATCACATCAGCCCGCAGACGGTGGGCTACCCCGGGCAGCACCGCCGGGTTGCGAATCTCACGGCCGATCCCGGCGTGGTAGTCGCCGCCGCCCAGGTCGATCGCGGCCAGACATCGTCCCGCAGCTCGTGGGGCTACCCCGGATAGCACCGCCAGGTTGCGAATCTCACGGCCGATCCCGGCGTAGTAGTCGCCACCCCGGGTCGATCGCGGCCAAGACATCGGCCCGTGGATAGTGGGCTGCCCGGAGTAGCACCGCTGGGTGTCGGATCGTTCAACGTGCGTCGCGATCGGGCGGGTCGCCGGCTTCCGCGAAGGCGCGGGCGTAGCGGGTGCCGGCCAGGAGCAGGAGGACGCCGACGATGAGGAAGGCGGCGACGCGGATCAGGCCGTCGAGTGTCGCGAGGTCGAAGAGGAACAGTTTGGTCAGGGCCGCCGCGGTGACCAGCAAGCCCGAGCCCAGGGCGACTTTCGCGACCGCCGTCGAGCGGGACAGGTGGCGCAGGCCGTTGAGCAGGGCGGCAGTGGCGGCGGCCATCCACAGAATGGTGGCGACGCTGTGGCCGATGACGAACCCGTCGGTCGCGCCGCTGGCGACGCCGAGGGCGACCGTCGCGGCGGTGACGGCGTAGAGGGCCGCGCCGCTGGCGAAGATCCAGAGCATCGAGCGGACGGTTTCGTCGGCGGTGAACGCGGGCGTCCGGCGCAGACCCCACACGGCGACCGCCAGCACCGCCACGCCCAGGAGTGCGGCGAGAGCGGACGGCAGATCCAGCGTGCGCTCCGCCAGCCGTTGCACCGCAAGGGTTTCCGGATCGACGCGGTCCACGAAGGTGAGCGCGCCCAGCAGCGCGAACACACCGCCGATGGCCGCCGCGACGCGGTTGCGTTGCTGCCCGGCGACACCGAGATACCCGAGCGCGATCAGGAACAGGGCGATCGGCGCGGTCTGCACCCGAGTCGCCTGAATGCAGACCTCGAGGAGCGCGAAGCCGCCCGCGACGGCCGCGGCGATCCCCGTGTGCACCGGGATCCGAGTCACGGCACGGAGATTCGGCAGCATCGCGGCCACCGCGACCGCTGTCAGCACGGCGGCGGTCACACCCGCGACGACTATGCCGGGCAGGCGATCGAAGAGCGCGACCACCGCCAGCAACGGCACCGCCGAAATCGCGAAAGCCACCGTGGCGGTGACATCGCCCGGCCGCTTCCGCACCACCAGCAGCGTCCCCGCCAGCCCGGCCACCGCGATCACGACCGCGGCCGCGAGCACCCAGTGCGCCTGATCCCGCCGCCCCGAATCGAACCCGGCGATCACCACGTACAGCAGCGTCGCCAGCACCGCCGGCAGTGTCCGGACAATATGCAGCGCAGCCCAATCCTTGATCAATTGCACCGGCAGACAGGTCACCTGCAACACGATCAGGAACCCGAGCAACACCAACTCCGCCGTGACCACCGGCGCCAGCACCGCCGCCCCGGCCACCACCAGCACGGCCAGCCCCTGCGCGTTCCACCGCACCGCCAACGCGACCCCGCCAGCGGCCACAGCCAGCGCCAGCCCCAATCCCCCGACCCGCGGCACCCATTCGTAGATCGCGGTAACCGCCACCACATCGAGGTACGCCCCCGCGAACCCCGTGGCCGCCAGCGCAATCCCCCCGACCCGCCCACCGGCCCGCCCGAACACCCGCATCCCCGCCCCCACGAGCACACCCGAGAACACCGCCCCGGCAACCACTCTCGGCACCGGCCCGAACACCCCGGCCTGCGCCGCCAGCACCAGCAACATCACCACCCCGACCAACGTCACCCCCACCCCGGCCACAGCGAGCACCCGACTGATCACCCCTTCCCGCTGCCACCACGGCGTCCCACCCGCCCGCGGCCCAACCGGCGGCCGCCCCACCGGCGGAACCGCCCCCCAACCCCCCTGCGGCGGACCCCACCCGACGGGCACCCCCTGCGGCCCATACGGCACCCCCTGCGCCGCCCACCCCACCCCAGGACCACCGTGCCCCACCCCGCCCGACCACGCCGCGCCTGCCTGCGGCACCCCCGTCTGCGCAGACACCCGTTGCTGCGCACCACTCTCCGGCCCAGCAACATTCCACTGCCGATCCCCACCCGGGCCAGCGACACCCCCGCCACTCGGCGGAGCAGCGCCCTCCTGCGGCACGCCACTTGCGACACCTTGTAGGCCGCTGGCGCCCGGGGCGACCACGCTGTGCGGTCCACTGGTTGGTACAAGAGCAGGCGAGTGCGAAAGCGGCACAGCCACATTCGGCGGCGCTGCCTCGTCCGGGCCGGCTTGCGCGGACTGCGCCCGGCTCTGATCGGGGGCGGTTGCAGGAGTATCTGCGCTCTGCGACTCTGCGGTTTCGCGCGACCACGGTGAGACCTGCCCGTGCGGAACCTCGACACCCCGGGCATCGCCAGCGCGTGGTGAGCGAGACCGTGGCGCGGCCGGATCAGGCTGCGCGGGAAGCGGAGTCTCGGCCGGGGGAATGTCTCCAACCTCAGGAATCGCCCATTCCTGCGGCCGCACGGAGCGCCGGGCATCTCCGGCTGAGCCACCCGCCTGCGCGGGTTCCGTCGCTGCGCGCGTATAGATTTCGTGCGGCGGCTGATCCACTCCGGGCATTCGCGCCGTCCCGGCCGTATCCCCCGGCGGACGTTCCGGGGCGGGTGGGAGGGTTGCGGCGGCCTCGGTGACCGCCTGGGTGGCGGTGGTGCCGGCGGCGATCTGGGTGCGGAGGAGGGCGAGGTCGCGGCCCAGGTCGCCCATTTGTGTGCCCAGCGCGGTGAATTCGCCCGACAGCCGGGTGAGCAGCACCGGGTCGATTGCTGTAGTCATGGTTCGATGGTGGGCCGCGCGGGGGCGTCGAACATGAGTAGAAACACTCGGGGCGGTGCCGGGTTCTACGTGATTTCCGCTGGTCGGTGGCTGATCCCACCCGGGGTGGCCGGGTGGGATCGCCGGGATCAGGGGGTGGCCGCGTGTAACGCGATCACGCGGTGGACCGCGTCGATGACCGCGTTGCGGGGCGGCATGCGCAGCACGCCGGGGGCCGGTTCGGCGGCCCAGTGCCAGCCGAGCAGGGAGTCGGTGGTGGGTAGCAGGACGTAGCGGCCGCTGGGGACGACGGTGACCTCGTGCGCGGCCAGGTGGCTGCGGGTGGCGATGTCCACCGGCTTGCCCGGGCTCGGCGGCGCGACCAGGAAGGTCCAGGTGCGGCCACCGGGGTCGGCGACCACGGGGGTCTGGAGCTCGGAGTCGAGCGCGCCCAGCACTTCACAGCCCAGGTTCGGCGGCATGACCAGCGCGCCGATGATCGAGCCCGTGGTGATCATGGGCCGGCCCGCGAGCAACTGCACCGGCAGCCCGAAGCGGCGGCGCAGCAGGTGCGCGACCTCGTGCGGATTGTGACAGCTTTCGAACATGACGCTCACCTCCGGCCGATCGTGCTGTCCCCCTCCGATAAGGCCGCCGATTTCTGTAGGCGCTGGATATCGCCCGTGAGCAGTGCACCGGCCGCGCGGTCGGCGCGGAGAATGGTCATCGGCATCGTTGTGGTCATTGCCGCCGCCCTTTGCTTTCTCAAAGTTGCAGAAACACAACGATATTCCGAACAGCGCGGAGGAAGTCGTACGCAATGTCCCACTTTTCACCAGCGCAACCACTTAGCGTCGTACTCTGAAACGTGGATGTAACAAAGGAATTGGGTAGATGGACGATTCGTCGATCGGCGTGCGGATCCGGCGCTTCCGCGGCAAGGCGCTCACGCAACGTCAGCTCGCCGACCAGGCCGGGGTCAGCGTCGACCTGGTGCGCAAACTGGAACAGGGCGGCCGGCAGACCGCCTCCATCGCCAGCCTGCAGAAGCTGGCGCGCGCCCTGGACGTCGACATCGCCGATCTGATCGGAAAACGCCACGGCGTGCCCTCGGGCAATCCCGACGCGGGCATCGTGGCGATCCGCCGCGCCCTCACCCCCGTCGACGACCTGCTCGGCGAACCGCCCGAGGAGGAGGCGATCACCCTCGAAGCGGGCTCGCGCGCAGTCGATTACGCCTGGGGCGCCTACTGGGTCGGCCGCTACGAGCTGCTCACCACGATTCTCCCGTCCAGCCTGGTCCAACTGCGCGCCACGGCGCACGCGGCCCGCAACGGCGCGGTCGCGCCCGCACACGAACTGCTGGCCCGCCTGTACTGGGTCACCGGCTGCACCCTGGTCCATCTCGGCCAGACCGATCCCGCGTTCCTGGCCGTCCGCCAGGCCCTGGCGGCCGCCGAACAGGGCGCGGATCCGTTGCTGCTGGCCACGATTCGGGGCTCGGTGGCCTGGCAGCTGCTGGTGCAGGGCCGCTACGACGAGTCCCGCCGGGTCGCGCTGCACGCCGCCGCGGAACTGGAACCGACCGGCGAGGCCGGTCCGGCGCACCTGTCCTCCTACGGTTCCCTGGTGCTCCAGGGGGCGACGGCGGCCGGACGCGCGCAGAACGTCCCCGAGGCCCTGTCGCTGATCGACACCGCGGGCGAGGTGGCGCTGCGGATCGGCGGCGACCGCCGGGATTACGAAACCTATTTCGGCCCTTCGCAGGTCGTCATGCAGACGGTGGATGTGAACGTCTCCTCCGAGCGCTATGCCGAGGCCCTCGCGGCCGCGGGCCGGATGCCGGAGACCATCGGCCTGCCGCAGGCCTCTCGCGCCCGCCACCTCGCCGACACCGCCGTCGCCTGGACCCGCACCGGCCGGCACGCCCGCGCCCTGGACGCGCTGCTGCGCGCCGAACGCGTCGGCGGACCGGACTGGATCAAATACCAGTCACTGCCCCGCCACATCGTCTCCGAGCTGCTCGATCACGACCGCCGCACCCCGTTGCGCGCCTTCGCCCATCGCCTGGGCGTGCACAGCTGAGCGCTACTGCCCGAGCAGTTTGCGCCAGTGCGCGATGAACGGATGCTTGGCGGTGACCGAGCCGAACCGCAGCTGCCCCCGGACGACCAGGTGCAGCGGCCCCGGCGGCGGCCCGGTGCGCACCTTGTTGTTGATGCCCGAGCCGATCAGGTCGAGACCGTTCATGTCGACGGTGGCGGCGGCGGGCACGATCAGGTTCAGCGAGCCGAAGTAATCGTCGACGTGCAGCTCGACGACCTGGGTGGACATGATCGCCTCGGTGAAATCGAGGGTGACCCCGGAGAACCAGTTGTTCAGGCGCAGCACCGGCGGCACCTGCCAGGGGCCCTTGCGGGTGACCCCCGACATGCGGCTGCGGATCACATTCCCCGGCACCGGCTCCAGCCCCGCGGGCTTGACGAAACCCGGTGCGGCGTTGACGAAGCGGGTGCGCGGCGCGGCGGGCTGACCGATCAGCCGGACCCCGGGCAGATCGATGAGCACGGCGTTGAGCTCGCCGCGTGTCTTGGCGGCCAGGGCCGTGTCCATGCGCTCGGTGAACTCACCGAGCGAGAGCATGCCGAGCCCCACGGCGCGCTGCAGCAACTCACCGACATGTTCGCGTTCGGCGTCGGAGACGCGCAGTTCGCGGTCGCCGACCGTGCCACCCGCACCGTTGACTGCTTCCGGGCCACCCATGTCATCGAGGGTAGCGATCAGCGCCGCGCCCGACATCCGGGTAAACCCGGAATCCTCATTCCAGGCCCTGCTCGATCGCGTACCTGGTGAGTTCGACCCGGTTCGCCAGTTGCAGCTTCCGCAGTGTGGCCTGCACGTGGTTCTCCACGGTGCGATGGCTGAGACCGAGCCGGGAGGCGATCTGCTTGGCGGACAGCCCCTTCGCGACCATCCGCAGCACCTCGGTCTCGCGTTCGGTGAGCGCGGGCCGGTGCGGTTCGTCCGGCGCGGCCGGCGTGGTCGCCATCCGGCGGTATTCGCCGAGCACCAGCCCGGCCAGGCCCGGCGTGAACACCGGCTGTCCGGCGGCGGTCGCGCGGACCGCCTCGATCAGCTCGGCCGAGGACGCGCTCTTCACCAGGTATCCCGAGGCGCCGGCCTTGATCGCGTCGAGCACGTCGTCGCGTTCGGCCGAGGCCGAGAGCACCAGCACCCGGCTCTGCGGCGACACCCGCAGCACCTCGGCGGTGGCCTGGGCCCCGTTTCCGTCGGTGAGCTGCATGTCCATCAGCACCACCGCAGGCTGCACCGCCGCCGCGCGGCGGGTCGCCGAACCCACCCCGTCGGCGGTGGCCGCGACGTCGAACCCGGCCTCGGTGAGGTCGCGGGAGACTCCGTCGCGCCACATCGGATGGTCGTCCACCACCATCACCGAGATCGCCGCACTGTCCGTCATGGTTTCTCCTGTTCTCCGGTGCTGCGCGGGACGCGGAACTCCCATTCGGTGCCGTCGTCGGCGGTCAGCAGTTCGGCGGTGCCGCCCAGCGTGGCGATCCGCCCGACCATGGAGCGCGAGACGCCCATCCGGCCCTCGGCCTCCGCCTCGGCCAGCCGCCCGGGCGCGATGCCGACGCCGTCGTCGCGCACGCTGACGATCAGCTCGTCGCCGGTGTCCTCCAGCAGCACATAGGCTTTCGCGCCGGGCCCGGCGTGCAGTTCCACATTGGACAGCGCGTTGGCCACCACCGCCGCCAGCTCGGTGGCCGCCCACCGGCCCACCGGCACCGGATCGCCGGGGGTGGAGACGAAGACGCGCGGCGTCGCGTGCACGGTGAGCAGCGGCCGCAGATCCACCTCCGCCCCGCCCGCGTCGCCGCGCACCCCCTGCTCGGAGATCAGCACGCGCAGCGCCACCTCCTGCTCGCCGGCCCGCTGCGCCAATTCCTCGGTGGGACCGCCGATCTGGGTGCCGCGGCGCTTGATGTAGCTGAGCACCTGCAGCACGCCGTCGTGCACCTCGCGGGCCAGCCGCTCGCGTTCCTCGGCGGCGGCGGTCAACCGCACGGCCTGCCGCAACTGCTCCTGCGCCCGCCGCGCGGTATTCGCCGCGAGCCCCAGCGCCAGCCCCGTCGAGACCAGTACCGGCAGGGTCGCGTCGGTCCACACGTCCTGCCCCCACTGCTGGCGCACGGTGATGATCACCATGGAGATCAGGACGCCGGAGGCGATTCCGAGCACGGGACCGCGCAGCAGCGCCGCCGAGATCACCGCGTTCGCGGCCCACAGCGTGGTGGGCAGGGTCTGATGGCCGTGGTACCAGTCGTAGTCGGCGACCAGGCGGGTCGCGGCGATGAGCAGGATCACCACGACGTGATCGCCCAGCACCACCCACAACCGGACCCGGGCCACCGTCGCGACCCACCAGTGCGAGAGCAGGAACGCCGAGGCGCCCGACCACACCGCCATCAGCGCGATGAACACCCAGCTCAGTCGCTGATTGTCGTAGTACTGCACCGACGCGACCTGCTGCCCGATCGCGTAGAGCAGGGTGACCAGCCGGAACGCCTGCACGGCGCGCCACAGCGGCGCGGTGGCCGCCTCCGCCGGATTCAGCTCGGCGGCGGTCTGCTCAGCGGTCGCGTTCCAGGTCATCGCCGTCCCCGCTCCGCAGCGGGCTGTCGGGCCGCTGCTCCTCGTGCATCAGGGTCGCGGTCACGTCGAACCGGTCCGGGTCGGGCCGGTCGGGCGCGGCCGAATACAGGCGACCGGAATCGGGCCGGATGTCCTGGAACGCCTCCTCCGGACTGTCGGCCAGCAGGGATCGGATCGCGGTGTTCATCACCGCCACGAACGGCACCGCCAGCAGACCGCCCGCGACGCCGCCGACCACGACGCCCGCCGTGATCGCCAGCACCACCGCCAGCGGATGGATGCTCACCGCCCGCCCGAGCAGCAGCGGTTGCAGCACATGGCCTTCCAGCTGCATCACCGCGATGATGATGCCGAGCACGATCAGCGCCGTCACCAGCCCCTTGGTCATCAGGGCGATGAACACCGCGACGAACCCGGCCAGGAACGCGCCGATGATCGGCACGAACGCGCTGATGAACACCAGCGAGGCCAGCGGCAGCGCCAGCGGCACGCCCAGGATGGCCAGGCCGGCGCCGATACCGATGGCGTCGACCGCGGCCACCACAACGGTGGCGCGCACGAAACCGACCAGCGTGCCGAATCCGAGCTGCCCGGCGACGCGCACCCGCTCCCGGTGCACCCGCGGCACGATCCGGGTGACGAAGTTCCAGATCTGGTCGCCGCCGTAGAGGAAGAAGATGAGGATGAACAGGGTCAGGAACGTCCCGGTCAGGATGTGCCCGATCACCGTGGCCGTGGTGAGCGCGCCGCTGGTCAGGCTGTCCTGATTGGATTGGATCGTCTTGACGATGGTGTCGCCGGCGTTGCGGATCTGCTCGTTGCTCAGGTGCGGCGGCCCGGTGATCAGCCACTCCTGCACCTTCTTGACGCTGTCGGTGAATTCGTCGGTCAGTTTGGGCAGACCCGCGACGAACTGTTCGACGACGAAGGTCATGATCCCGGCGACCACGCCGATCGAACCGATCAGCGCGACGAACACGCCCACCGCCCGCGGCACCCCCAGCCGCTGCAGCCAATCCACCAGCGGCGCGAGCAGTCCCGCCGCGAGCAGGGCGATCGCCAGCGGGATCACCACCGTCGCCAGGCGCTGCACGACGGCGGCCAGCACCCACAGCGCCGCCGCGATGACCAGCAACCGCCAGGCCCACTCGGCCGACTGCCGGACCAGCGGATGCACCGCTTCGGCGGCGCCCGCGCGCGGCGAGGGAGCCGGTCTCTGCTTCTGCTCGGTCACCGCACCGAGCCTAATGGGGCCCACGGGCTCGAGCGGGTGTCCACATGATCGAAACGATAGATTGGTGGCGTGTCAGCGCCTCTGGAAGCGGTCAAACAGACCATGCGAACGCGCTGGCCGCTGTACCTGGCCTCGACACTGTTGGCGAATGCCTTCGGCGCCGTGCTGGTGTGGGCGTTCATCGAGTACGGTCTGCCAGTTCCCGAAGGCGAGCCGACCGGGGCCAGGCGCACCGGCCTGCTCGTGCCCGCCGTGGTGTTCATCATCGGCGGGCTGCTCAGCCTGCTCGCCTCGGCCCTGATGCTGCGCCCGGTGATGCGCTGGCAGGTGCGCGGCGGCCCGCCCAGCCGCCAGGAGCAGATGGCGGCGCTGCACGCGCCGCTGCGGCAGTCGATCGTGCACCTGGCATTGTGGCTGATCGGCGGCGCGGTGCTGGCCACGCTGATCATCTCGCGGACGCCGGAGCTGGCGGGCGCGGTGATCGTCACCGAGTGCATGGCCGCCACCATCGTCTTCGGCTTCACCTACATTCTCGGCGAACGCATCCTGCGCCCGGTCGCGGCGCAGGCGCTGACCGAGGGCACCTTCGATCACACGCTGACCCCGGGTGTCGGCACCCGGATGGCGATGACCTGGGGCATGGGCACCTTCGCCCCGACCATCGCGATCGTGCTGCTCTGCGTCACCCAGATCACCTCGGACGTGAAGTTCTCGGCGCAGTCGCTGGCGATCTCGATCCTGCTGCTCTCCGGCGTGGTGATCATGCAGGCGCTGGCGCTGTCCATGCTGACCGGTTCCAGCATCACCGACCCGATCCGCCAGCTGTCCCAGGCCATCAACCGGGTGCAGGAGGGCTCGCGCGACGTGCAGGTCGAGGTCTTCGACGGCTCCGAGATCGGCCTGCTGCAGGTCGGGTTCAACCGCATGATGGAGGAAGCCGCCAAGCGCAGGCAGCTGCAGGAGCTGTTCGGTCAGCACGTGGGCGAGGAGGTCGCCCAGCGCGCGCTGGATTACGGCACCGAGCTCGGCGGTGAGACCCGCTTCGTGGCGGTGCTTTTCGTCGACATGGTCGGTTCCACCGCGACCGCCGCCGAGCGCCCGCCGACCGAGGTGGTCAGCCTGCTCAACGAGTTCTTCCGGATCGTGGTCGACGTGATCGACCGCCATCACGGCTTCGTCAACAAGTTCGTCGGCGATGCCGCGCTGGCGATCTTCGGCGCGCCGCTGGATCGTCCGGACGCGCCCACCGCCGCCCTGGCCGCGGGCCGCGAGCTGCGCGAGGCGCTGCGCGAGGTTCCGGGCCTGGATATCGGAATCGGTGTGTCCGCCGGCCTGGCGGTGGCCGGCAATATCGGCGCCGCGAATCGTTTCGAATACACCGTCATCGGCGACCCGGTCAATGAGGCTTCACGATTGACCGAACTGGCCAAAGATCAACCCGGCCGCGTGCTCGCCTCGGGCAGCGCGCTGTATTTCGCCGACGAAAGCGAGCAGGAGTTTTGGATATCCGGCGACGAGGTCCAGCTGCGCGGACGACGCCGGAAAACGCGTCTCGCCTGGCCGAAGCAATCTTCTCCGCCGCACGTCGATACCGACGACGAAAAGGCCGGTTCGTTAGGCTGAACACGTGACCACCACCTCGGCCAGACGTGCCAGATTCCGCTGGCTGAAATGGCTGCTCGGAGTTCTGCTGGTCGCTTTGCTGGTCGGCGAAGGTATCTATCTATGGCCGCGATTACATGAATCGTGGCAAAGTCTCAGCGAAATTCATTGGGGCTGGTTCGCCCTCTGTATCGCATTCCAGGCAATTTCCATGAGCGGTTTCGGCCGGGTGCAGAAACAGCTCATGCGCGCCGGCGGGGTGGAAGTCACGCAGCGCCGCTCGGTCGCCGTCGTCTACGGCGCCACCGCCATGTCGGTGACATTGCCCGCCGGCCAGGTCTTTTCCACCGCCTTCACCTACCGCCAGACCCGCCGCTGGGGCGCGAGCCCGATGGTCGCGTCCTGGCAGCTGGTGATCTCCGGCGTCGTCGCGGCCGCGGGGCTGGCGCTGCTCGGCGTGGGCGGCGCGCTGCTGGCCGGCAACTCCGTCGGCCCGTTCAAACTCATCCTCACCCTGGCCGGCGTGGTGCTGGCGATCTGGGCCGGCAACTACGTCGCGAAGCATCCCGGCGGGCTGGGGGCGGTGCTGCGCCGGCTGCTCGGCTTCGCCAACCGGCTGCGCAAGCGCCCGCCCGAGCAGGGCATGGCCAAGGTGAGCGAGGTGCTCGGCCAGCTCGAATCGGTGGACCTGCGCAAGCGCGACGGGCTCATGGTCACGCTGTGGGCGGTCATGCACCGGGTCGCCGACGTGGCCTGTCTCGGCGCGGCCTGCTACGCCATCGGCGCCGACCCGCGCTGGGCGGGCCTGCTGCTCGCGTTCACCGCGGGCAAGGCGGTGGGCTCGATCCCGTTCGCGCCCGGCGGCATCGTCTACGTCGACGCCACCCTGATCTACAGTCTCACCGCCTTCGCCGGGCTGCCCGCCGCGCAGGCGGTGGCCGCTGCGTTCGTCTACCGGCTGGTCAGCTTCATCCTGGTGGCGATCGTCGGCTGGATCGTGTTCGCGTTCCTGTTCCGCACACCGCAGGCCGAGGACGCGGAGTTCGAGAAGGAGTTCGAGCAGCGCAGGCTGTGATGCCGCCGAAGCGGGGCGCGCCGTCCACTACCCTGACTCGGGTGAAGAGACTGGTGCCATTGGTGGTGGATCTACTGCTGGTCATCCTGTTCTGCGTCATCGGCCGGCGCAGTCACGACGAAGCGGTGCTGACCGGCCTGCTGAAAACGTTGTGGCCGTTCGCGATCGGGCTGGCGCTCGGCTGGGCCGTGGCCTATGTCGTGGCCGGCCGCATCCTCGACGGCGCCCGCTTCGACGGAACCGCCCTGTGGCCCACCGGAATTCTGGTCTGGCTGGGCACGCTCGGCGGCGGCATGCTGCTGCGGGTCGTGGCCGGCCAGGGCACGGCGTTCAGCTTCGTTCTCGTGGCGGCCACGGTGCTCGCCCTGTTCCTGCTCGGCTGGCGGGCCGCCGTCCGCGCGTTGAACTAGCTCACGCGTCGGGCGAGGCCAGCGACTGCAGCATGCGCGCCGCCACCTTCGCGGCCATGTCGCCGCTGTCCACCCCGTTGATGTGGACGGCGAAGGCCAGATCGCCCATGGTGGCGATGAGCCAGCCGTCCGAACCCGCACGCGCCGCGTAACCGGTGATGTCGCGATAGGGCCGCAGGCTCGCCATCTCCGGCGCGCCGGCGCCGTCGCGCAGCATGGTGCGCAGGCGGTCGGCGATCGGGCCGTGCAGCGGTTCCAGTTTCGCGTCGGTGACGCTGGGCTTGCCGGCCTCGATCATCGGGGCGGGCACGTCACCGCGCGCGATCGCGGCCGCCGCGATGGCCATGCCGAACGGGCTGGCCAGCACCGCGTCCGAGCCGCCGCCCTGCTTGACCTGTTCGGCGCTGCGGCCGGCGATGGCCAGGCGGCCGGTGACCTCGTCCAGGCCGGGCACCTGGTAATCGATGCCGATGCCGAGCCGTCCGGCCGCCTCGGCGGCCTCGGGCACCGTGATGTCCTGCGGCGGCTTGTTCTTCGCCACCGCGGCGATATTGCGGAAGAGTTCGATGTTGCCGCCGGCCGGGTAGAGCCCGGTGAAGGCGACCGGGCCGTGCGCGCTGGCCTGGCTGTTCTGCGCGACCGCGACGACCGCGCCGCTGGAGGGCTGGATGGCCACGATCGAGGCGGGCGTGCCGACGCTGACGACGGCGTCCTCGGCGGCGCGCTGCAACCGCTGGTCCATGGTGGCGCCGATGTCCGGGCCGGGCGGGCCCTGCTCGCCGGCCACCTGGGTCACGAATCTGCCGTCGGGTTCGAAGATCTGCACGCCCCAGCCGGAATGCTGTTCCTGGCTGTCCTGCTGCACCTTGCGCAGGGCGTCGAGCATGGGCGACCAGACGCGGCGGTCGGAGGAGATGAGCCGCTGCTGCTTTTCCATCACCACGCCGGGGATGGGCGCCATGCGCGGTTCCAGGATCTCGAAGTCGGGCTCGCGCAGGTTGACCGCGACGATGGGCTTGCCCTGCGAGGTGGAGAGCTGCTTGAGCAGTTCGTCACCGGTGATCAGCGGCGCGACCGGTTCGATGGCCGCGGCCAGCGCGTTCGCCGAGGCGGGCGGGTCGGTCATCTTGCCCGGGTCCAGCTTGATGACGTTGATCGGCTGCTCGTGCATGAGTGGCGCACCGACCAGGTCGACCACTCTGGGCGCCGGCGTCGGGGTGGTGCGCACCAGCTTCACGGTGCGGTTGTTCTGCAGCTGCGGCATCACCAGGTTGGGTTCCCAGGAGATCCGCCAGCCGATGGCGAGCTTGCGGACGGTGCCCTGCAGGCTGTACTTCCAGTCTTTCTTGTCACCGAAGTTCCAGTGCGCGTCCAGGCTGAACAGACCTTCGGAGGCACCCAGGTTGATGAACTGGGACTTCTCGTAGTCGCCCTTGCCCGGATCCAGCCCCTCGAACATTTGCTTCAGCGTTGCCGAAGCGGCCGTCGGGTAGGACGTAAGTTCCGCTGCCTTGGTGTAATTCCGATCGTCGAGCAGATCGGTGAAGCGGTCGACAACCGCCTCGGGTTCATTCGGCGCCTTTTCTTCGGCGCACGAAACCGTGCCCAGCACTATCGCCGCCACCCCCGCGAGTGCCAATGCGCCGCGGACGCGAAAGCGGCGGGATCCCCAACCATCCATGTCGCCCACTTTTCACTCTTGTCACTCCAGTAACAAGATCACCGTACCTGACCGAACCGTGCCTTGCGCCGCCCGCCGACCGCCGGACGTTACCCACGCTCAGCATCCAATTGTGCCCGATAAGCGGGCTCCGATGGGCCGATCATGAACGGTGTCCAGTCACAAGGCGATAACTGGCGCCGCCACCGTACCGGCCGGAACCCGAGGGTCGCGATTCGGGTAAGGCTCGGCGTTTCGACGTGGACGCCCTTCGAATACCCGGCCCCAAACCTGTTCACCTAAAGCAGAACTCGAGCTTTAGATTGCGACGTAATGTTGTAATCAGTGAAACAGAACAGCGCTGAAGGCCTTCCGGCAGCGCCCAGTCAGAAGAGGTGACTCCCCATGCGGCACGAACACCGGGGACGCGGTTTCGGTAGGCCCGGCGGTTGGCAGCAGGCCGATCTCCCCGATCCGGCGGACGTGCCGGATTGGTTCGCCGGGCGTTTGCCAAGCGAGTGGTTCAGCGGCCAGCCCGTCATCGAGATCGACCGCGACGAGATCGTGGTCATCGGCGAGTTGCCCTTCGACCCGCCGGAAAAACCCGCGGCGGAGACGGACGCGGTCGCGGACGCCGACGGCCCCACCGAGAAGACCGAGATCCCGAAGGCCACGAAGGAGGGCGCGGTCGCGCGCTTCCGGGAGAGCACCCGGCCCGCCCGGATGCAGATCGCCGGCGAGGCGCAGCACCGCTACGGGCGCAATGTGGCCTGGGGCGTCGCGGTGGACGGCGAGCGGATCATGTTCACCAACATGTCGGTTCCCGTGATGACGCGCCTGCGTCAGCCCGAACGCAAAGTGCTCGACACCCTGGTGGATTCCGGCGTGGCCAGATCGCGGTCCGACGCGCTGGCCTGGACGGTGAAGCTGGCCGGCAAGCATGCCGAGGAATGGCTCGAAGAGCTGCGCTCGGCCATGCGCAAGGTCGACGACCTGCGCGCGGAGGGCCCGCAGGGGCTCTGAACTAGTCTGACCGCATGTCTTCCGACGGTCCGATCCTGGTGCTCAACGGCCCGAACCTGAACATGCTCGGTACCCGCCAGCCCGAGGTGTACGGTGCGGCCACGCTCGACGACGTGGTCGCACTGTGCGAGCGCACCGCGGCCCGGTTCGACCGGCGGATCGTGGCGTTCCAGTCGAATTCCGAAGGTGCGCTGATCGATCGGATCCACGCGGCTAGCGGCGCCGAATCGGCGATCGTGATCAATCCCGGCGGGCTCACCCACACCTCGGTCGCGCTGCGCGACGCGCTGGTCATCCCGGAGGTGCCGATCGTGGAGGTGCACATCAGCAATGTGCACGCGCGCGAGGAGTTCCGGCACCACTCCTTCGTCTCCCCCATCGCGACCGCCGTGATCGCCGGGATGGGCATCCAGGGCTACGCGGCCGCGATCGAATTCCTCGCCACCCGGCCCTGATCAGGAGATCCGGAAGACCGGGAAGCCGGGGGCGATCGCGGCCAGCTCGGCGTCGGTGGCGTTCTTGGTGACGCCCTCGAAGAACTTGCCGACCTCCCAGCCCCACTTCTTCAGGTACAGCCGCAGCAGCGGCACCTTGTCGGCGTCGGCGACCTCGGTCGCGGTGAAGACTTCGGCCTTGCGGCCCAGGCGCAGTTCGCCGCCGCCGGTGACGCGCAGGTTCTTCACCCACTGGGTCTGGCCGCGCGGGGCGACCAGGTAGCGGGCGCCGTCGGCGTCGACCATCAGGTTGACCATCGTGGTCCGCCATTCGCCACTCTTGCGGCCGCGCACCGCCAGCAGGCGCGAGTTCAGCACGCTGATGCCCAGTTTCGGCAGCAGGTTGAAGAACCGGTTCATCATCGGTTCGAAACCGGCGGGGGCGATGTAGCGGGTGTTGGCGGTCATCGTTCTCTCCTACTTGTGAGCACTGCTCTCTGTTGTCACCAATACTCAACGGTGCGTGACAGAAAGTCAAGAGCAGTGCTCTCTTTTTGCGGAGGACGGTGCCGACCGGCGAATTGTCGCGCTGGAATGTAGTAGTTATGCTACGAAACATCACCAGCCCACGATGGGTGTAGGTGCCCGCCGGGAGAAAGCGATGCAGCGTGACCACTGAGGTCATCTACAACCGGATCGCGATGCTGCGCGCCGAGCGCGGGATCTCCCGCCGCGAGCTGGCCGACGCCCTGGGCGTGCACTATCAGACCGTCGGCTATCTGGAACGCGGCGAATACAGCCCGAGCCTGCACCTGGCGCTGCGCATCGCGAACTACTTCGAGGTGGCGGTGGAGGTCATCTTCTCCACCGCCCCCTTCCCTCGCCTCGGATCCGCCAGCGAATCCGTCTGAGCACGCTCAGTCGCGCGGGTTGCGCAGCAACTCGAAGGTGGAGACCGGGGTACCGCTCGCCTCGCTGGCCGCGACCGCCTTGCGCCAGTAGTCCTGGGACAGCCGCGAGAACGCCGGGTCGACACCGACCTCGGTGCTGGCGTCGATGATGTGCTGCGCGCCGGCGTCCATCATCTTCAGGCTGGCCAGCGACGCCCAGCCGCCGTTCTGATTGGCCTCCGAGAACTCCTCCATGAAATACGGGTAGGCCGCGGCGGAGCGGATGGCGAACGGCACGAACTGGGCGATGTCGTGCCCGGCGTTCGCGATCATCGCCGTCGCCTGGTCGAAGGCCAGCAGCCACGGATGGAACGTGGTGAGCAGGCCCTGGTAGAACACCTGGGCCAGACCGTCGTCGGCGCCCAGGTACTCCTGCGGGCTGAGCGGGCGCAGCAGCTCGGCGTGCGTGTCGAACACCTCCTTCGGCCCGCTGTAGAAGATGTAGGACGCCGGGTGCTCGATATTGTCGCCCGCCGACATGACGCCGCCGGAGAGGAACTGCGCGCCGTGCTCGCGCACCCAGGCCGCGCCTTCTCGCGCCTTCTGCGGAGAATCCGAGGAGAGGTTGGCGATCACCTTGCCCGGCAACTGATCCAGGGCTTGGCCGAGGACGTCGTACATGGCGGCGTAGTGGGTGAGGCTGAGCACGGTCACCTCGTTGGCGGCCACGGCTTCGGCGACGGTGGCCGCCCGCTTGGCGCCCAACTCGACCATGGCGTCGACCTTGTCGGTGCTGCGGTTCCACACCGTGACCTCGACGCCGTCCCGCAGGAAGGCCCGGACCATGGCCTGGCCCATCGGGCCGAGGCCGACGACGGAGACGGAGCGAGGGCTGGACTGCTCGGACATTGTGTGTCCCTTCGGTTCTGTTCGGTAGATGCTGGAACCGATGGTTATCCGCGCAGGTAGAGTCGACAAGACCGCACATCGAGGTGGGGCTACTAACCTCGGGGTAGGCAATCTGGTCAGGAGGACGCGATGGCGATGAACGGTGATGTGGATCACGACGTGTGCGGCATGAGCGTCGCCATCGACGTCGTCGGGGGGAAGTGGAAGCTGCACCTGATGTGGGTGCTGGGCCAGGGCCCGCAGCGGTTCGGCCAGATCCGGCGGCTGCTCGAGGGCGTCAGCGAGAAGGTGCTCGCGGAGAATCTGCGCCAGCTCGAGGCGTCGGGGGTGCTGCACCGCGAGATCTTCCCCGAAGTGCCGCCGCGCGTGGAGTATTCGCTCACTCCGCTCGGCGAGGAATTGCGCGTGGCCCTGCTGCCGTTGGAAGCGTGGGGCGACAAGCACCGCCGCGAGCTGCTCGGCAATCTGCTCGCCTCCGCGAGCTGACCGCCCCCACAGGTTCACCCAGCATGCGCCGGAGGTATCCACCCGCATGGGATGTCGTATCAGTGAATTGGTGCTGGACTGCGCCGATCCGGAGGAGCTCGCCCGATTCTGGTGTGCCGTGCTCGATTTCCGCGTCCTCGACCGGGATTCGGACGGCAGCATCGAGATCGGGCCGGAGGCCGGATTCGGCGGTCCGCAGCCGACCATCATCCTCAGCCCGTCCAGCGAACCCAAGCGGGGCAAACTGCGGCTGCACTTCGACGTGAACCCGACCGACGGCGATCAGGCCGCGGAGCTCGAGCAGCTGCTCGGGCTCGGCGCCCGCCGGGTCGAGGTCGGCCAGACGGGCGCCGAATCCTGGCACGTCCTGGCCGATCCCGAGGGCAACGAGTTCTGCCTGCTGCGGGCCCGGATCCCCGCCTAGTCCGCGAGGTGCTCGGCGGCGATGCGCGCGCCGACCCGCCGCAGCAGCGGCTCCGCCTCGGCCATCGACCGCGCGGTGTCGGGTTCCAGCTCGGCCAGCGTGTAGCAGCCGGCGAAGCCCGCCGCCTGGATCTCCGCCGGATCCAGGGTGGTGCGGCCCGCCGCGGCGACCACCGGCACACCGGCGGCGCGCGCCACCTCGCAGACGCCGATCGGCGCCTTGCCGTGCAGGCTCTGGGCGTCCAGGGAGCCCTCGCCGGTGAGCGCCAGCGCCGCACCCTCGACCTTGCCACGGAAGTCGAGCAGGTCCAGGATCACCTCGATGCCGCTGCGCACCCGCGCGCCGAGCACCGCCAGCGCGCCGAATCCGGTGCCGCCCGCGGCGCCCGCGCCCGGCAGCTCGGCGCTGTCCGGGCCGACCAGGCGGGCCCAGTTCGCCAGCGCCGCTTCCAGAATCACCAGATCGTCGTCGGTGGCGCCCTTCTGCGGGCCGTAGACCGCGCCCGCGCCGGTCGGCCCGAGCAGCGGATTGTCCACATCGCAGGCCAGGGTGAACCGGGTGCCGGCGACCCGGGCGTCCAGGCCGGAACGGTCGAACTCGGCCGCCTCCGCCAGCGCCGCTCCGCCGAGCGGTAGTTCGCGTCCCGCGCCGTCCAGCACGCGGGCGCCGAGCGCCTGCAGCATGCCCGCGCCGCCGTCGGTGGACGCGCTGCCGCCCAGCCCGATGATGACCTCGGCGGCGCCGCGCGCCAAGGCGTGCGCGATGACGACGCCCAGCCCGTAGGTGCTCGCGCCGAGCGGATCCGGCTTGTCCTCGGGCAACTGCACCAACCCGACCACGGCGGCCAGCTCCACCACGGCGATCGACTCGCGCATGGCGTAGGCCGTGGGCCCGGGCGCGCCGGTCGGGCCCGGCGCGGTCAGCTCGACGCGCTCCCAGCCGGCGGCGACGAACGCGTCCACCGTGCCGTCGCCGCCGTCGGCGACCGGCAGCTCGATCAGCTCGGCGTCCGGGCGCACCTCGGCGATGCCCGCGGCCAGGGCCGCGGCCGCCCCGCGGGCGGTCAGCGAGCCCTTGAACTTGTCCGGTGCCACGACGACCCGGGGAGAGATTTCACGCGCCATGCCCACATTCTGGCCGCCGGCGGCCCGTTTCCGACCACCCGCGGACGCAGAAAAGTCCACTTCTTTCCGGGTGCGCGGCGCTCAGGGTTTGGGCAGCGGTGCCTGATCGGCGGCGGTGATGCCGGCCTGACCGGTGCGCAGGTAGGCCACGACGGCGTCGTCCAGGACCACGTTGCCGCGCCCGAAGGTGCCGTGATCGCCGCCCTCGACGGTGATCAGCGTTCCGTTCACTGCCCGCGCGAGCGCGGGGCCGCCCTCGTACTTGGTGAGCGCGTCGTGGCGGCTCTGCAGCAGCAGCGGCCGGGTGCGCAGGGTCGCGCCGGTCAACGCCACCGGCTTGGTCACCGGCTCCCAGGAACCGCAGGCCGCGCCGGAGCGGACCATGTCGGCGCGGGCGTCCATGGCGTTGCCGCCGGTGGCGATGGTGCCGACCGCGGCGGCGAGCAGTTCGGGCTTGCCCGGGATCGCGTTCTCGTTGCAGGTGATGGCGGCGAAGACGAAGCGCCCGGTGGGGTCGGTCGCGGTGACGCCCTCCAGCGCCAGCAGGCGGGCCACGTTCGCGGGGTCGGCGTGCGCCTCGGACATGGCGCGGGCGAAGCTGGGCCAGAACGACCGGGTGTAGGTGGCGACGGCGGTGGCCCCCACCATCGGCGTCTGCGCGGACGCACCGCCGGAGAGCATGGTGCGCACCAGGTTCTGCACCTTGGCCGCCTGCTCCATCGTCAGGTTCACGCCGTCACGGGCGATCTCGGCGAGCGGCGCGGGCAGCTCGCGCGGCAGGTCGGCGGCGCCGGCGGGCGGCGGGGTCAGGTTGGCGTACCAGCCGCCGCCCTGCGCGGCGACCAGCCGCGCCCAGTTCTGGTAGACCTGCAACGGCGTCGCGCCGAGGTGGTATTCCCGGTCGTGTTCGGCGATCCAGGTGAACAGGTCGTCCATCCGCTGCTTGCCGGCGACCTGCTGCTGGGCGAACTCCTCGGTCCACACCCAGTCCGGATTGACGTTGGAATCCAGGATCATCCGGTCCACCCGCTGCGGGAACAGCGAGGCGTAGACCGCGCCCAGGTAGGTCCCGTAGGAGACGCCCAGGTAGTTGATCGTCTCGAACCCCAGGGCCGCGCGCACCGATTCCAGGTCGCGTGCGGTGTTCTCGGTGGTGATGGCGTCCAGATAGCCCGGCTGCGCGGCATCGCAGGCTTTCTTCACCTCGTCCCGACTGCCGCCGCTCAGCGAAACCTGCTCGCCCTCGGCGATTTCCCCGGCGGTCTGGCAGGTCAGCGGTGTCGCCCAGCGCAATCCGCGCGGCTGCACGGCGATCCGGTCGTAGTCGGTGGCCAGGGCGGCGGGCAAGGTCTGCACGCGCTTGCCCCAGTAGTCCAGGGTGTCCGCGCCCGGGCCGCCCGGGTTGGCGAACAGGACGCCGCGGCGGGTGCCGGTGGCGGGCAGGCGGCTCACGGTGAGGTCGATGCGCGGGCCGTCCGGGTCGGCGTAATTCATCGGGACACTGAGCACCGCGCACTGCACGCCCTGCTCGGAGGTTACCGAACCCGCTGGGCAGGAACCGAATTCGAGCCCGGGCGCGGCCTGCGCCACGGCGCCGGCGATCGTCGCGCCGACCAGGCCGGCCACGGCCGCCAGACCGACGAGCCGCGTGGTCTCGCGCACCGCTGATTTCCGCATGATCTCGTACCTCCACCGGGCCGCCGCCGCTGTTGAAGCGTGGGGCGCGACCAAGAGCATTCTGCGCACTGTGGGCGGCGGGAGACAAGTCGAGACGGACATTTCACACATCCGGTCACGATCTGTAGTGCGAACCATCGTGATTCCACTCCCACGGAGTAGCGTCGCACTATGGCCCTCCCGCCGTCCGACCACCATTCCGCTTCGAATCGCCCCGCGATACCGCAATTCCAGGTGCGCGACAACACCCAGCTGGACCGTTTCGAGCTCTCGGTCGACGGCGCACTCGCCGGCTGGGCGGAATATCAGGACACCGCCGCCGAACGCGCCTTCGTGCACACCGAGATCGAGCCGCGCTACGAAGGGCACGGCTACGGGACGCTCCTGGTGGAGGCGGCCTTGCGGACCAGTCGCGCCGAGGGTTTCGGCATCCTGCCGCTGTGCGCGCTGGTCCGGCGCCACGTGGAGACCCACCCCGAGCACGTCGCCGCGGTACCCGCGTGGGCGCGCCCGAGAATGGGGCTACCTCAGTAGGCGGCTACCGCACCGTCGAGCGCTCGCTGCAGATCCGTCCGCACCAGCCGCGCGATTTCGGCGGGTTTGGCGGGCAGGTCGTAGATCGGATTGCCGAAATAGAAACTCGCCGACTTCGCCTCCTCCGCGGTCGGCTCCACCGCCGGATCCGGTCGTGGCCCGTAGCTGAGGCCGAGGCTGAGCAGGACCGGCTCCGCGCCGAGCTTGTGTGCGCGGAAGGCGATGTGCCCGACCCCGCTGCCGACCGCCTGCACCTGCGTCGGATCGACCTCGTTGCAGGTGCCCTCGGGGAAGATCGCCAGATGCTCGGAGCGCGCCAGCCGCTGCGCGCAGGTGTCCATCATCTGCTGACCGGCCGCGTTGACCGCGCGCAGACCGTGGTCCTTGCCGCGGAAGACCGGAATGCCGCCCATCATGTCGACCTTGCGCCGCTGCTCGGGCTCCAGGAACAGCTCGTCCTTGGCGAGCACCCGCACCACGCCGATGATCGGGCGCAGCACGCTGCGCCACGCCGCCGCCGCGACGGTGTACGGATCGTGCTGCGAGAGATGGTTGATCGCGATGAGCATCGGCCGCCCCGAACGCACCAGCGCCCGCACCTGCTCGCGCGCCTGCGGCGCGTATCCGATCCGCGGATGCCAGCGCCGCCCGAGTAGGGCGTACGCCGCTTTGGCTTTCAGCCGATTCTGCCGATGTCGCAGATAGAAGTCATAAACAGCGTCGCTATTCTCGAGCATGACCTCGGGCGGTTCCATAGCGCGACTCTACTTCTCCGCCGCGGGGTCGGCTCGGGCCCCGGGAACACCGCAGTTCAACACCGAAACGCCGGGGATCCAGACCAGTGCGGATCGGGGACACAACTGCGAGAATGTGCGAGTGGCACGCGGAGACGACCCGGACGAGCGGAGAACGCACGGCGGACACGATGACCGCCGTCGGCGCGATTCCCGGCACAGCGAGCAGTTGGTGAGAGCGGGCACCTTGCTGGTGTCCGCGACCGATCTGGTCGAGCCCACATTCCGGCGCACCGTCGTCTACATCATCGAGCACAACGATGGCGGCAGTCTGGGTGTGGTGCTGAACCGGCCGAGCGAGACCGCGGTGCGCGACGTGCTGCCGAATTGGGCGGCGGCGACAGCCGCACCGCACCGATTATTCATCGGCGGCCCCGTGAAACGCGATGCCGCGCTATGCCTCGGCACGCTCAGAGTCGGCGCGTCCACCGCCGGGGTGCCGGGCCTGCGCCGTGTCGACGGCCGCGTGGTGCTCGTCGACCTGGATTCCGATCCACGCCTGGTCGCGCCGCTGCTCGAGGGGGTGCGCATCTTCGCCGGCTACGCGGGCTGGACGTTCGGGCAGCTGGAGGGCGAGCTGCAGAACCAGGACTGGATCGTGTTGTCCGCCTTGCCCTCCGACCCGATCAGCACCGGCCGCCCCGATCTCTGGGCGCACGTGCTGCGCCGCCAGCCGCTGCCGTTGGCGCTGCTGGCGACGCATCCGATCGAGCTGGAACGCAACTGACGACGATCCCGCCAGGAGCGTGCCCGGCGGGACCGTCGTCTCGGACCTCAGCGTCCTTGCTTGGCGAACAACGACTTCGACCACAGGTAGCCGCCGACCGCGATGGCGACGCACCAGGCGATCGAGACGAAGCCGCTGGCGCCGATCTCGCTGCCCATCAGCAGACCGCGAATGGTCTCGGTGAACGGCGTGAACGGCTGGTATTCGGCGAACTGGCGCAGGCCGATCGGCATGGTGTCGGTGGGCACCAGGCCACTGCCGAGGAACGGCATCATGATGATCGGGAAGGGCAGATTGCTGGCGCCCTCCGGATTCGGGGCGAGCAGACCGAACGCGACCGACAGCCAGCCGAGCGCGAAGACGATCATGGCGATCAGGCCCACCGCGGCGACCCATTCCAGCGGGTTGGCGTCGGGGCGGAAGCCGATCAGGAATGCCACCCCGACCATGGCCGCGAGGCCGAACACCGCCTGGATCATCGAGCCCACCACGTGCCCCGTCAGCACCGACGAGTGCGAAATCGCCATGGTGCGAAAACGATTCACGATGCCCTTGGTGGTGTCGGTGTTGACCGACACCGCGATCGAGGCGGTCAGATACGCCGGGAGCAGGAGCAGCATTCCCGGCGTCAGATAGTCGATGTACTCGCCGCCGCCGGTGCCCGCCTCCAGCGCGCCGCCGAAGACGAAGTTGAAGATCAGCAGCAGCACCACCGGCATGATCACGACGCTGAACGTCATGGACGGATAGCGCTTCGCGTGCAGCAGGTTCCGGCGCAGCATGGTCAGCGAGTCGGCGAATACCGAGGGGCCCGCGGTGCGCGGTGCGGTGATCGTGCTCATCGCACAGTCTCCTTGTCAGCAGTGGAATGTCCGGTGAGCGTGAGGAATACGTCGTCGAGGGTGGGGGTCTGCACGGACAGGCCCGCGACTTCGATCTGCTCGTAGTCGAGGCGGTCCAGGACCGCGCGCAGCGATTGCACGCCGCCGTCGCTGGGCACGGCGAGGGTGAGGTCGTCCTCGCTGTCGTGCACCTCGGTGCCGGTGCCGAGCGCGGCGGCCGCGGCGACCAGGGCGTCGCGGTCGGTGAACTCCAGGCGGATGTGCCCGCCGGGCACCAGCCGCTTGAGTTCGGCCGCGGTGCCCTCGGCGACGATGCGGCCGTGGTCGAGCACCGCGATGCGGTCGGCCAGCTGGTCGGCCTCCTCCAGGTACTGGGTGGTGAGGAAGACCGTGACGCTGTACTCGTCGACCAGGCCGCGGATGATCTCCCACATGGACCGGCGGCTGCGCGGGTCCAGGCCGGTGGTCGGCTCGTCGAGGAAGATGATGCGCGGATCGCCGACCAGGGTCATGGCCAGATCCAGGCGGCGCGTCATGCCGCCGGAATAGGTGGAGGCCGGCTTGTCGGCCGCTTCCACCAGATCGAAGCGCTCCAGCAGTTCGGTGGCCAGCCCGCGGCCGGCCTTGCGCGGCAGGTGGTGCAGATCCGCCATGAGCAGCAGGTTTTCGCGCCCGGTGAGCAGTTCGTCCACGGCGGCGAACTGTCCGGTGACGCCGATCGCCTGCCGGACCGCGTTGGCTTCGGCGCTCAGATCGTGGCCGGCGACCCGCACTTCGCCGCCGTCGCGGCCGATCAGCGTGCTCAGGATCTGCACGGTGGTGGTCTTGCCGGCGCCGTTCGGGCCGAGCAGCGAGTAGATGGTGCCTTCGGGGACGACGATGTCGATGCCGTCGAGCACCAGCTTGTCGCCGTACGACTTTCGCAGACCCTGCGCGGAAATCGCGGGGAGGCGATGACCGTTCGTCATGGTGGTTCCTTCCGAGAATTTCATTAGTGCATGCGAATACACGCATGCTTCAGCCGCACCGCTCCCGTCCTGCGGTGCGGCGTTGTCGTTTCGGAGTCGGGCCGGGGCCCTCAGATATCGAGTTCCTCGATCGCGGGGCGCTCGGCGATATCGGCGATCCGCTGGTACAGCTTCTCCGGGAGGTGGTCCTTCAATTCCTCGACCGTGTCGACGATGACCAGGATGAAATCGCCCCAGTCCTGATCACCGACGCCCAGCATGCGACGCCAGTTGGTGAGGTCTTTGACCCAGTTGCCCGACTGGTCGACCGGATAGTCGGCGTAGTCGGAGATCTGGGCGTGCATCACATACTTGCCTTTGCGGCTGCGATACACCCGATGGTGCTCCTGCAGGTTCTCGTTCCAGTCCCGCAGTTCCCCGAGCAGCACGCCGGAGAACCGCACCTGCCGGACGCCGTTGTGGCCGACCTTGAGCACTACTTCCTCATAGCCCTCTTGCCGGCCTTCCTCGAGCTCGATGAATCGGCGCAGCGCCGTGGTCACCGCACCCGAGAGGTTCCCGCCGACCAATTCCTGCGCCCGCTGGAACAGGGGCAGATCGTCGTCGGAAACGTAGATCGTCTTGTTGGGCATGACACGACTATACGTAGATGTATACGTACACGCAAGAGGGAGTAGGGAACCGGCGCGGAATCAGGCTCCGAGCGGGGCGTTCAGGCTCCGCCACAACCCCCGCCGCAGCCACCGCCGTCGCCCCCTTCGAAGGGCAAGATACCGCCCGCGTTCGCCCACGACCGCTTTCGCTTGCGCCGGGTGCGCCGCGCGCGCGGACGGGCACGTGCCGCGAGCCGCTGTCGCTTACGGCGCTCGGCTCCCCAGCCCCACCGGCGCTCGCCCAGATCCAGCAACGCGACGAACCCGAACGTCGAGCCGAACAGCATGATCGAGAGTCCCGACTCCCAGTGCGAGTTCAGCGTCGCCACGGTCGCCGAGACCGCGCAGATGCCGAACGTTATCCAGAGTGCCTTCATGATTTCCCCCCACCGGGAATTCGTTGTGGCCGAGCTGCCCGGCAGCTGATCAGCTACCCGCCGCCGCAACCCCCGCCGCCACCGTCGCCGCCGCTGCCCTTGTCGGCGCCGCCGGTGGTCCAGCCCGCGAAGCCGCGCGAGCCCGCGTCCCGCGTTCCCGGCCGGCGCGTGGCGCGCGCCCGGCGGCGGCCGCCCCAGCCCCAGCGCCGGGCGCCGTACTCGAAGAACGCGGCGCACGCGAAGAACAGCGCCACCAGCAGGCAGAGCACCGCGGCGCCCGGATAGGCGGTGACGAAGAAGGCGACCGCCGCGGCGGCGCAGAGGCCGACCAGGATCAGCAGGACGGACATGGAGTTCCTCCCCCGGAACGCGGACCCGTATTCAGGGTCTTCTGCTGCCAGGGTACGCCCGGCGGCCGCGGGTCAGCTGCCGCCGCCGCAACCCCCGCCGCCGCCACCGCAGCCCCCACCGCCGCCGCAGCTGCTGCCGCTGCCGGAATCACCCCCGAAATCGAAGAACCCGCCGCCCGAGCCGCCGGCACCTGAGCTCCAGGCCCGGGACCGCCCGCGTCGACCTCCGCTCAGGCTCGCGCGACGGGCGCTGCGGCCCACGATCAGGACGAACAAGGCCAGCAACAGCAGGCCGATACCGGCTACGGCCTCCCCTGCGATGAAGGCCGACATCGCGCCGAAGAAGAACAGCAAGACGAAGATCGCGACAGTTGCCATGGTTTCCTCCCTGAGACCGTTCCGCTCCAGGAGCGGAGGCTTGGGAAGAACGCTAGGGCGGCGGCCCTGCGAGTCGCTGAAGAAAACCTTGTCAGTTCGACGGCGCGCAGGTGTCGCGCAGCGAGCACGAACCGCAGGACGAACCGCAACCGGACTGCACCGGCACCAGGTTCGCGATCGCCTTGTCGGCGGCGATGGCGCCGCCACCCAGGGTGAACAGGGCGACGACCGCGCTGACCGCGGCGACGATCAGGCCGACCACGACGCCGGCCTGGGAGGCCACCAGACCGCCCGCGAACAGGAGCGCACCGGCCGCGACCGAAGTCGGCGCGGCGACGCGGTTCGCGATGCGGAAGGTTTCCTCGGTGGCGAGGGCGGACTCGGTATGCACACCGACGAAGTGGTTGCGGGGCAGCCGGCCGGTCAGTCCGAGCACGCCGGTTGTGATGGCGACGAGGGCCAGCACGAACAGGGCGAGAGCTACGACGAACACCCGGCCAGGGTATCGCACGGGGTCGGCGACCCCGTTTTTCGGTCCTGCGGGGCGGACGCTTTACCCTGGTAGGCATTTAGTTTGTCGGTGATCGGCGAGAACGAGAAGGCAGGCCCGTGCAGGACAACCGTGTCAATGAGAGCGATGTACCCGAGCACCGGTACAGCGCCGATCTCGCGGGCCGCATCGAACGCCGGTGGCAGCAGAACTGGGTAGAGCGCGGCACCTTCCACGCCCCGAACCCGACCGGTCCGCTGTCCGGCGAAACCCCGTCGGACAAGCTGTTCGTCCAGGACATGTTCCCCTACCCCTCCGGCGCGGGCCTGCACGTCGGCCATCCGCTGGGGTACATCGCCACCGACGTGTTCGCGCGCTACCACCGCATGCAGGGCCGCAACGTGCTGCACGCGCTGGGGTACGACGCGTTCGGCCTGCCCGCCGAGCAGTACGCGGTGCAGACAGGCGCGCACCCGCGCGACACCACCATGTCCAATATCGCCACCATGCAGCGCCAGCTGGACCGGCTGGGCCTGGGCCACGACCGCCGCCGCTCCTTCGCGACCACCGATCCCGAGTACTACCGGTGGACGCAGTGGATCTTCCTGCGCATCTACAACGCCTGGTACGACCAGGAGGCCGGCCGTGCCCGCCCGATCGCCGAATTGGAGGCGCAGTTCGCCTCCGGCGCCCGGCCCGCCCCCGAGGGGCAGGAGTGGGCCACCCTGACGCCCGCCGAGCGCGCCGCACTGATCGATTCCTATCGCCTGGTGTACCAGACCGATTCGGTGGTCAACTGGTGCCCGGGCCTGGGCACGGTGCTGTCGAACGAGGAGGTCACCGCCGACGGCCGCAGCGAGCGCGGCAACTTCCCGGTGTTCCGTAAGCGCCTGTGGCAGTGGATGATGCGGATCACCGCCTACTCCGACCGCCTGGTCGACGATCTGGACCTGCTGGACTGGCCGGACAACGTGAAGTCCATGCAGCGCAACTGGATCGGGCGTTCCCGGGGCGCGCAGGTGCGCTTCGATTCGCCGGCCGGGCCGCTGGAGGTGTTCACCACCCGCCCCGACACCCTGTTCGGCGCGACCTACCTGGTGCTGGCGCCGGAACACGAGCTGGTCGACCAGCTGGTCGCCGCCGCCTACCCGGCCGACACCGACCCGCGCTGGACCAACGCGAGCGCGACGCCCGCGGACGCCGTTGCGGCGTACCGGAAGTCGATCGCCGCCAAGTCGGATCTGGAGCGCCAGGAGAACAAGGAGAAGACCGGCGTCTTCCTGGGCGCGTACGCGGTCAACCCGGCCGACGGCCGCCAGGTGCCGGTATTCATCGCCGACTACGTGCTGAGCGGCTACGGCACCGGCGCCATCATGGCGGTGCCCGGCCACGATCAGCGCGACTGGGATTTCGCGACGGCGTTCGGCCTGCCGATCGTCGAGGTGATCTCCGGCGGCGACGTGCACGAGGCGGCGTGGTCCGGGGCCGGCGAACTGGTGAATTCCGGCTATCTGGACGGGCTTTCGGTCGAGGAGGCCAAGGCCACGATCATCGCCCGGCTGGAGAGCGAAGGCCACGGTCAGGGCACCGTGCAGTACAAGCTGCGCGACTGGCTGTTCGCCCGCCAGCGCTACTGGGGTGAGCCGTTCCCGATCGTCTACGACGAGAGCGGGGCCGCGCACGCGCTGCCGGAATCCATGCTGCCCGTCGAGCTGCCGGAGATGGACGATTTCGCCCCGGTCACCTTCGACGCCGACGACGCGAACTCCGAGCCGTCGCCGCCGCTGGCCAAGGCCACCGACTGGGTGCACGTGGAACTGGATCTGGGCGACGGGCCCAAACGGTACCGGCGCGACACCAACGTCATGCCGAACTGGGCGGGCAGCTCCTGGTACCAGCTGCGCTACACCGACCCGACGAACCCGGAAGTGTTCTGCGCCAAGGAGAACGAGGCCTACTGGCTGGGCCCGCGCCCGGCCGAGCACGGCCCGACCGATCCGGGCGGCGTCGACCTGTACGTCGGCGGCGTCGAGCACGCGGTGCTGCATCTGCTGTACGCGCGGTTCTGGCAGAAGGTGCTGTTCGATCTGGGTGAGGTCAGCAGCCGCGAGCCCTACCGCCGCCTGTTCAATCAGGGCTACATCCAGGCTTTCGCCTACACCGACACGCGCGGAGCGTACGTGCCCGCCGCCGACGTGGTCGAGCGGGACGGCAAGTTCTTCCTGGGCGCGGACGAGGTGTTCCAGGAGTACGGCAAGATCGGCAAGTCGCTGAAGAACGCCATCTCCCCCGACGAGATGTGCGATCTGTACGGCGCCGACACCTTCCGCTTCTACGAGATGTCGATGGGCCCGCTGGACACCTCGCGGCCCTGGGCCACCAAGGACGTCGTCGGCGCGCACCGCTTCCTGCAGCGGGTCTGGCGGCTGGTGGTGGACGAGGAGTCCGGCGCGATCCGCGTCACCGAGGACGACCCGTCCGACGCGACCGCCCGGCTGCTGCACAAGACCATCGCCGGCGTGGACGAGGATTACGCGGCGCTGCGCGACAACACCGCGGGCGCCAAGCTGATCGAGCTGACCAACCATCTGACCAAGAACTACCCCGGCGGCGCCCCGCGCCACGTGGTCGAGTCGCTGGTCCTGATGCTGGCTCCGCTGTCCCCGCACATCGCCGAGGAACTCTGGGAACGCCTGGGCCACACCGAATCCCTGGCCCACGGCCCCTTCCCCGTCGCCGACCCGGCCATGCTGGTCGACGACACCGTCGAGTACCCGATCCAGGTGAACGGCAAGGTCCGCAGCAAGATCCAGGTCCCGGCCGGCGCCGACAACGCCGCGATCGAGGCCGCGGCCCTGGCCGACGACAAGATCGTCGCCCTCCTGAACGGTGCCGCCCCCCGCAAACTGATCGTCGTCCCGGGCCGCCTGATCAACATCGTCGCCTAGGCTCGGAAAACTTCAGCGCCCACGCCGAACGGCGTGGGCGCTGCGTGTATGCGGCGATCAGCGTGCCCCGCCGAAATCCCGCGGTATGCGGATCGACTACATCTGGTTCGGCGGGAGCAGGACGTCGTCGAGGGTGACCATCGAGAGGTTGCGTGCGCGGATGATGTCCACGAGCTGGCCGTAGCAGTGGGTGACGGCGGGGGCGTTGGCGTGGCCGATGATGATGGTTTGCGGGTTGAAGTATTTGTGGGCGCATTCGATGAGGTACTGCTCGGTGATCACGCCGGAGTCGGAGAGCGAGCCGTACCACATTGTGGGGACGGTGTAGCCGAGATCGGCGGCGATCCGGTCGACGGTGCCGTTGTGGCGGCCGAAGGGGGGACGGTAGTACGGGGTGCCGTCGGTGCCGAAGGTGTTGCGCAGGAAGGTTTTCGCGTCGTCGAGCTGACCGGCGACGGTACCGGCGGAGACGGCGGTGAGGTCGGCGTGGCTCCAGGTGTGGTTGGCCAGCTGGATCTGGCCGGATTCGACCAGGGGGCGCAGCGCGTCCCGGTGGATCGACCAGGAGTCGTAGTGGGCGGTGACGAAGAAGGTGAAGCGGGCGCCGGTGTCCTTGGCGAACTGGATGTAGGCGCCGACGACTTCGGGGCTGGCGCCGTCGTCGACGGTGAGCGCCAGGCTGGTCCCCGCTCCGGGCAGCGCCGTGATGGTCTGCGCCGGGATGGCGGTCTTGGGCCCGCCGGGCGGCGGGGGCAGCAGCGGCGGGGCGGCCCGGGGCGGCGGCGGGGTCTGGATCGGCGATCCACCGCCCGATCCGGCCTCCAGGGTTTCGCCCTCGGCCCGGGTGCAGCCGGTCAGCGCCACCGCTGTCCCCGCCGCGAGCAGGGCCAGCAACTGTCGTCGGTCCACGTTTCACCTCGGCTCGTCGTCGATCGTCGGCACTGTAGTCAGGGCGGGTGTCGCGCGGATGGATCCACGCGGCCCGGTGCGCAAACCGAGATGAACGTCCGGTGATCAGCTGTTGGGGCGCAGCATGATCTCGGTGGGGTGCGCGTCGCGCGGGGTGTCGACGGCGTTGCGCACCGTCCACGCGACGGTCTGCGGCGTGAGGAATTCCTCGGGCCGGTACTCGCGGCCTTCGCCCGCGATGATCGCCCGCTGCATGTCGGTGTCGATGCGCCCGGGATGGATCGAGGTGACGCGCAGCTTCGGCTCCTCGAGGCGCAGCGCGTCGCCGAAGGCCTTGAGCGCGAACTTGCTCGCCGCGTAGGACGCCCAGCCCGCGTTGGCGCGCAGCCCGGCGCCCGAATTGATCAGCACCACATGGCCCTCCGCCCGCCGCAGCGCGGGCAACAGCAGCCGGGTCAATTCGGCGACCGCAATCACATTGGCTTCCAACGTATTCCGCCACTGATCGACCGAGGACTCGGCGACGGTGCCGAGATCGGCGACGCCCGCGTTGTGAACAAGCACATCGAGCCGGTCGATCTCGGCGACGGCCGCGGCCACCGCGTCGTAGTCGGTGAGCTGGACGGGCCAGCCGCGCGCGCCGGGCAATTCGCTCAGGATCGGCCGCAGCGCCTCGGCGGTCCGCGCGCCGAGCAGCAGTTCGTAGCCGGGAGCGAGTTCCCGGGCGATGGCGGCGCCGAGCCCGCGGCTGGCGCCGGTGATCAAGGCGGACGGCTTCGGAAGGCTGGTCACGGCAGTGGTCATGGGGCCCCACCGTAGTGGCTGTGCACAAACCGGGTGGTAACCCGTAGCACTCGGGCCGCCGCCGTCGATGCACGCATGTGACATCAGCCGCACAGGTGCCGGCCGCTCGGGGCCCGAAGACCAACTCCGGCCGGGCGTATCTGCGGGTCGCACCGCAGAATAGAGGGATGGCGCACCCGGGTTTCACCCCCACCCAGCTCGCGGCTCGCGCCGCCTACCTGCTGCGTGGCAATGATCTGGGCACCATGACCAGCGCCGCGCCCCGCCTCTATCCGCACATGTGGAGCTGGGACGCCGCCTTCGTCGCGGTCGGGTTGGCGCCGTTGAGCGTGGAGCGCGCGGTGATCGAGCTGGATACGCTGCTGTCGGCGCAGTGGAAGAACGGCATGATCCCGCACATCGTCTTCGCCAACGGCGTCGACGGCTACTTCCCCGGTCCGGCCCGGTGGGAGTGCCGCGAGCTCGCGGCGAACGCACCGGACGGCCCGGACACCTCCGGCATCACCCAGCCGCCCGTGCACGCCATCGCGGTGCAGCGAATCCTGGATCATTCGCGCCGGCACGGCCGCAGCACCCGCGCGGTAGCCGAGGAATTCCTGAATCGGCGCTGGCCGGACCTGGTGCGCTGGCATCGCTGGCTGGCGCACGCCCGCGATCCCAAGGAGAGCGGCCGGATCACGCTGTATCACGGCTGGGAATCCGGGATGGATAATTCGCCGCGCTGGGATCGCGCTTACGCGAACGTGATTCCCGGCGACCTGCCGCCGTATCAGCGGGCCGACACCGCGATCGTCGCCGATCCCACCCAGCGCCCGAGCGATCGCGAGTACGACCGCTATCTGTGGCTGGTCGAGCAGATGCGCCGCGCGGGCTACGACGATTTCCAGCTGGATTCGACGATGAGTTTCGCGGTGCAGGACGTGTTCGTCACCGCGATCTTCGCGCTGGCCTGTGAGGTGCTGGCCAATATCGGCGAGGAGTACAAGCAGCCCCACGCCGACGTGCGCGAATTGCACGGCTGGGCGGACCGATTCCGCGCGGGCGTGGTGGCCACCGCCGACGCGCGGACCGGGGCGGCCCACGATTTCGACGTGCGCCTGCGCCGCCCGATCCACACCGAGACGCTGGCGGTCTTCGCGCCGCTGCTCAGCGGCGGCCTGCCGCGCGACGCCGAGCGCGCGCTGCTGCGCCTGTTCGAGGGTCCGAGTTACTGCGGCCACCCGGATCTGCGGTACGCGCTGCCGCCCTCGACCTCGCCGGTGTCGAAGGATTTCCGTCCGCGCGAGTACTGGCGCGGCCCGGTGTGGCCGGTGATGAGCTGGCTGTTCTCCTGGGCTTTCGCCCGCCGCGGCTGGGCCGAGCGCGCGTTCATGCTGCGCGCGGAGGGGTTGCGCCAGGCCAGCGACGGCAGCTTCGCCGAGTACTACGAGCCGTTCACCGGCGAACCGCTGGGCAGCATGCAGCAGTCCTGGACGGCAGCCTCGGTGCTGGACTGGCTGGGCTGACAGGCGAATCCCCGGCGACCGGACATTTCGGTCATACACTGCCGCCATGGACAAGCGCTCGAGACGGTTCTTCCTGTCCGTGCCCTTGGTGGCGGCCCTCGGCCTGCTGCAGATACCGTCCGCCGCCGCGAATCCGGCGATCGTCGAGGTGTACAGCGGCTATTCGGCCACCGGCGCCGAGGGCGCGCCGATCCGCTCGGTCACCGCCCGCTGGACCGAGCCGCGGGTCTCGTGCAACCCCGTCACCAGCCTCGGCGGCGGCCTGCGGAACATCATCGGCACCGGGTCCGCCCTGATCAAGACGCCGGGGATGCTGGCCAATCCGCTGGGCCTGGCGGTCACCCAGTTCGTGCCGCACATGAGTTTCTGGGTGGGCCTGGTCGGCGGCACGGGCCACGACACCACGCTGATCCAGACCGGCACCTCCACCGTCTGCGTGCTGGGCGCGGTCGAACACGGTGGCTTCTTCGAGGTGCCGTCGCTGCGCGAGCAGAAATCACCGGAGGCCTGGGTGGACCCGCCGGTGGAGCCGGGCGACACGATGCAGGCCACCGTCAGCTGGGACGGCGACACCTTCCGCCTGGCCCTGACCAACAGCACGGCGGGCTGGACCCGCGAGACCACCAAGCAGTTGCCCGGCATCGAGCCGAAACTGGCGCTGGCCGTCGGCGAGACCATCCCGTGCAACGCGCCGGATTTCACGCCGGTGGAATTCACCGAGGTCAGCGCGGACGGTAAACCGTTCGGCGAGTTCGAGGTTCGCAGCTGGAGCGTCCGCCCGTGCGGCGCGATCGCCCCGAGCCCGCTGCATGACGGATCGTTCACCATCACCCAGCCCGACGGTGTGTTGAGTCACACCCATCCCCAGGAAAATTAGAGCAAGTCGCTATCATCGGGCGCCATGGGTATCAAGCGCTCCAGGCGGATGGTGGTAATGATGGCGGCGGCGGGCCTGCTCACCGCGCCCGCGGCCGCGGCGGAGCCGCAGGGGCCGGACGTGTCGTCCTGGCAGCATCCCGACAAGGCGCTGATCGATTGGTTCGCGGTCCGGCACGCGGGCTACGAGTTCGCGATGGTCAAGGCGACCGAGGGCCTGCACTACGTCAATCCGCACTACGTCACCGACAGCGTGATCATGCGGATGGCCGGCGTCGCGCGCGGCACCTACCACTACGCGCGCCCGGAGCTGGCGCCGGAGGCGCAGGCCGCGCTGTATTCGACGGTGGTGCTGGGCCAGAACGGCGCGCTGGACCTGCCGCCGGTCCTCGACCTCGAGACCTCCGGCGGCCTGCCGCCCGAGGCGCTCATCGACTGGACCCAGCGCTACCTGAACACGGTGCAGTCGCTGACCGGCCGGGTGCCGATCATCTACACCTATCCGAACTTCTGGAAAACGGCCATGGCGAACACGAACCAGTTCACCCGGTACCCGCTGTGGATCGCCGACTACCGCGGCAACCCGGCGCCCGAGGTGCCCGGCGGGTGGCCTGCGTGGACCTTCTGGCAGACCACCGACAGCGGCTCCATTCCCGGCATTCCGGCGCGGGTCGACCTCAACGTCTACAGCGGGGCCCAGGGCGATTTCGCCCGGTTCGCCAATATGTGAGCCCTAGACGCCGATCCGGCCGCCGCCCTTCTTCCACACCGCGACCACCGACGCGCGCGGCTGGGCGGTGCCGCCGTCGGGCCAGTGCGAGAGCGGGTTGTCCGGGGTGGCGTCGTCGGCCTCGCCCGGATGCTGCACGCACACCATCGCGCGCTGCTCGGTGACGATCGGCCCGCAGGTCTCGCCGCCGCGCGGCACCGTCAGGAACTGTTTGGTCTCACCGCGATTCGGGCCCTCGAGCACCACCGAGAACAAGCCGTCGTTGGACTTGAGCGCGTTGCCGTCGGTGGAGATCCACAGGTTGCCGTACGGGTCGAAGGCCAGGTTGTCCGGGCAGGAGATCGGGCTGACCTTGGTCTTGTCGAAACCGGCGAAGTAGGTGTCGGCGGCGGCCGGATCACCGCAGACCAGCAGCAGCGACCAGGTGAACTCGGTCCCGGTGTGCTTGTCGTCGATCTCGAGCACCTGGCCGTTCTTGTTCAGCTTGCGCGGATTCGCCTCGTCCACACCGGCTTTGCCCTCGGCGCCGCGGTTGTCGTTGTTGGTCAGCGCGACGTACACCTTGCCGGTGAAGGGATTGGCCTCGAAATCCTCGGGGCGGTCCATCTTGGTGGCGCCCACCTTGTCCGCGGCCAGGCGGGTGAACACCGCGACCTCGGCCGCCGACATGCCCTCGACCAGCGACTTGCCCTTGCCGTCCGCGGTGGACTCGAGCAGCGGGATCCAGGTGCCCTTGCCGGTGAAGCCCTGCGCGGAGGGCACGGTGCCGCTGCCGTCGACCTTGTCGGCGTGATCGCCGGTGAGCTTGGCGACGTAGAGCGTGCCCTCGGTGAGGATCTTCATGTTCTCGCGACGGCTGGCCGCGCCGGTGCCGGACTGGATCTTGCGCTTGGAGATGAACTTGTACATGTAGTCGAACTTCTCGTCGTCGCCGGTGTAGGAGACGACGTCGCCGTTCGGGGTGACGTAGATGGTCGCGCCCTCGTGCTTGAGGCGGCCCAGCGCGGAGTGCTTGACCGGCACCGAGTTCGGATCCCACGGATCCACCTCGACGACGTAGCCGAAGCGGTTCGCCTCGAACGGCTCCTTCTCCAGGTCGAAGCGCTTGTCGGCGGCCTCCCAGCCGTTGGCGGTCTTGCCCGCGGCGAAGCCGTAGCGCTTGGTCCGGGTGTTGCCGATCTTGTCGCCGTTGGCGAAGTAGCCGTTGAAGTTCTCCTCGCCGGAAAGCACGGTGCCCCAGGGGGTCACGCCGCCGGCGCAGTTGGCGAAGGTGCCCAGGATCTTGGTGCCGGTGGGGTCGGCCGAGGTGGTGACGTAGGCGCTGCCCGCGGCGGGACCGGTCAGCTTGAATTCGGTGGTGGCGGTGATGCGGCGGTTGTACTTGCCGAACACCGGAGTCAGCTTGCCGGAACCGGATTCGCCCTTGACCTCGACGACCGACAGGCCGTGCGCCGCCATCGTGATGGCGATCTGCTCGGGGGTCGGAGCGTCCTTGTTGTAGCCGCGGAACATGTGCGGGCCGGTGGTGTACTCGTGGTTGACCACCAGCAGGTAGGAGTTGGCCTGGCCTTCGATCGGCAGCAGGGCGGCGAAATCGTTGTTGTAGCCGAACTGCTTGGCCTGCGCGGCGGCGGTCTGCTTGTCGAAGTCGAAGGCGGGCGCGTCGGCGAAGATCGGGTCGCCCCAGCGGATCACGACGCCCTGCTCGTAGCCCTCGGGGATGACGACCGCGTCTTCCTTGTTGGGGGCGACGGCGGTGTAGGCGGTGCCGGTGCCGGGCGTGCCCGCGGCCTTGGCGACGGGGGTGGGCGCGTCGGCGGGCTTGTCGTCACCGCAGGCGACCAGGGCGCTACCCGCGCCGACGGCGAGGACGGCGGCCGCGCCGCCCTTGATCAGGCCGCGCCGGTTCAGGCCGGCGACGATGTCACCGAAGTATTCGCCGCCGGAGGTATTGGGCACCTCGTGGAAGCAGGCGTTGCCGCACTTGTATTCACAGGTCACGGCGGCACGCGAGGACTGACCGTCGTGCTTGACGAAAAGGGCGAGCGGTTTCACGGTAACTCCTGAACTCGGGCTGTCGGGCGCACGGTAAACCGCGGAAACCAGCCACGGGAAACGCCTGGGTTAACGGCGAACCAATTAGGTAACCCTCAGTTTGCCGGAACCTCGCTGGGCGTCCGGCGCACCGCGAATCCGCGACCGCACAGCAATAATCCCGGCCACCGCGCGGGCGGGCCGGGATCATCGGGGAGAACTGGGGAGTATTCGGCGCTCGCATGCCGTCCTCACGCGTTGACCGGCAGCGACAGCACCACCTCCCGCTCGTTGCCGGGCAGATAGTGCACCTGGACGATCCGGCCGACCTGCACGCCGCCGACCAGCGCCGGCGGCAGGAACTTCTCGGCGTGCGTGGCGAAGGTGCTGCCGTCGGGGCGGGTGACCACCAGTCCCAGGTCGATGCGGGAGTGGCCGTCGCGGATCTCGCCCGGCACCGACAGCGACTGCACCACGGCCTGGGCCTGGATGCCGCGCGCGGCGATGTCCAGTTTCGCCGGGGTGGTGAAGCCCTTGCGGATCATCGACTCGTTCATCGCCCGCTGCGCCGCGGCGGTATTGCCGGACATGTCGACCTCGACCTTGTCGGTGCGCTCGGGCAGGTACCGCACCGGCAGCACGACGCCCGGCCGCAGCAGCGCCAGCTCGGTGAGCGGCACCACCATGCGGGCGGTGGAGCGGAAGACCTTGCCGTCGGCGCCCTCCACGCTGAAGTCGATCCGCACCTGCGGCTGATCGTTGAGGGTGACGCCGGTGTGGTGGAACGAGCGCACCGTGCCGATGCCGATCAGTCCGTTGCGGAATTCGGAGCTGTTGCTGCCGGTCAGGGCCTGCAGGATGCCGTCGCCGGTGAAGGCGAAGACCACGGTGATCAGGACGAAGGCCATGATCGGCAGCGCCATCTGCGGCCCGATCCACGGCATCGCGAACGGGTCGGAGGTGTCGGCGGTGAGGCCGTGGAAGAAGTAGTAGCCGAGGGCGAGAGCGCCGAAGACGAGGGCGGCGGTGCGGGCTTTGGTGCGCATGGGTGGCTCCTTGGGGTGTTACCCCGCGCTCCCGCAGGTGGTGCGGGAGCGCGGGTTTCGGGATGGTGGGGGTGGGGATCAGCCGACGATGGCGGTGCACGCGAAGGTGATGTCGAACTTCGCGGCGGGCGCACCGGCCATCGGGTTGGTCATGTCGGGCGTGCCGACGCCCTCACCGGTCACCTTGTAGGTGTTGCCGTCCTTGACCAGCTTCGCCGAGCCGCCCGGCTGGCCGTTGCCGAAGCCGACCGCGTAGGGCAGGCCGTTCGCGCCGCCCTTGGCGCCGGCGATGCCGACGGCCTGCACGGTGTCACCGCTGATGGTGGCGCTCACGGTGAGCTGGCCGTGCGCGGCGTTGTTGTTGTCGGTCAGCGCGAGGGCCAGGATGCCGCCCTGCTTGGCGCAGGTGGTGTCGAAGGTGGCGGCCAGCGCCTTGCCGTCGACCGAGGCCGAGGACTTGCCGCCGGCGGGTGCCGGGGCCGCGGAGGTGGCGGGCTTGTCGGCCGGGGCGGGGTTGCTGCTCTTGGCGTCGTCCCCGCAGGCGGTCAGGCCCAGGGCCAGGGCGGAGGTGGCGGCGATGACGGCGGCGGCGGTCTTGATGTTCATGAGGTCTTCCTTTGTCTTTCGTGTGGTCCGGCCCTTGTCGGTGCCGTTGAGAGAAAGGTAGAAACGATTCCCGCCCTACCGATCCCAGGTTTGGCCGGTCCGGATTCCCGAAAAGTCCGTTAACCTGGTCGAATGCGACGACCGCGCGCCATGGTGCTGGACGAGGTGTGGCGCGAGCTCGACGGTGTCGAAGCGCTCAGCGGGCCACAGGGTGGGCCGCTGCGGCGCACCGTGAAGCTGCTGCTGGATCCGCTGGTGATCCGGCCGGTGCAGCATCCGGGCTGCGCGGGGCCGCTGGTCACCGCCGACGGCGCGACCTTGCTGGCCACCCGGGTGCACGCGAGCGCCGATGTGCTGCGCGCCACGGCGGCCTGGTTCACCGTGCTCAAACAGGTGCGCCGGGCGATGCGGATCACCGAGGGGCATCCCCAGGACCTGTACTTCCAGCGGTGTTTCGAGTTGGCGACCACCGCCGGCCCGCCGAATCCGCTGCGCGACAGGGGTATCGCCGAGGCCGCGTTGCGCGAGATCCACGAGTTCACGGCGGGGCGCACGACGCAGGCGCTGAAGGCCCACCTCGGCGATCCGGCGCGGGCGAGCGAGCTGGCGCAGCTGGTCGAGGTCGCGTGGGGGCGCAGACCTTCGAGCGCCGCGCCCGCCGTCGACCACGGGCGCTCGTTCGAGGCGCTGCTCGAGGAGGCCGCCGCGGCGCGAGTCGGCGCGGGAAACGGCAAGGGGCAGTATCTGTTCGACAGCCTGATCGCCGCGCACGCCGGGGCACACTCCGGAATCACGCTGTGGCACCGGGAAACTCGGGCTCATCGCTACGGACTCACCACGCATGCGGTGCCGCACGCACCCACGATCGGCGCGTCGGCGTCGAAGGCCACCCTCGGCCTGCCGCTGGACCGGACCATCTACGAACGCGTCTTCACCGTGTTGCAGGCCTCCACCGAGCGGGCCGAGCTGCCCGAGATCCCCGAGCTGGTCACCTCCGAGGTGACGCGCAGCTGTGCGCCGTGGGCGCTGCTGGACGAATCGCTGCGGGTGACGGCCGCGGCGGGAGCGGCTCTCGCCGTGGGATTTTCGCCCATTCACACCGGCGGCGGAGCGCTGCGGCGATTGGGCACCGCGCCGGAGACGACGGAGTCGACGCCCTTGCGCTTGATCAACGGGCGCTGGCGGCGGGAGTCCTATGTATTACAGGCCCGCCGCCTCGTGATAGATCCGGCCGCCGACCTGGCCGCCTCGAACCCGCTGGCCGCCATCGCCGCCGAACTCCGCACGCCCTGGCAGCCGTATCTGCGGCGGCTGTGGGTGCGGCTGCACGGCCGGGATGTGCGGGAATACCCGATCTTCGATCCGGATGAGCTGTGGGATCTGCTGGACGGCGTGGCCCGTTCGGTCATCCTGGATCACCGCGCCCGGGTCAAGAAGGCGCTCAGCGCGGATAGCTTCGCCGCCGCTGTGGAATCGAGGGTGAGCTGATGACCGAGGTCACCCTGTTCCGCAGCGACGATCTGCTCGGCATCGTGCCGCCGGGCGCGCCCACCGTGCTCGACGACGCACCCGAACACGACGTCATGGTGCTCGAGGTCGTCGGCGGGCACCTGAGTTGGAGTGTGCTGTCCGGGCAGGCGATTCCGGCCGCGATCATCGACGATCTCGACGCCGCCCAGGAATGGATCTGGGCGATCTACGGCGAACCCGTCGCGCTGGCGGTGGCCGACTATCGCGGCGGGCGGGTCGAACTCCCGGCGCGGCCGGAGCTGCCGCGCCTGATCGGCCAGGCCTGGCGGCTCGGGTACGCGCACTGGGCGGCCCGCTGGTGGCCCGCCTCCACCCTCGACGGGATCGCCGCGCTCGACGGTGCGGCACTCGAGCAGGACATCGCCGAACTCACCGAGCAGTGCGAGATGCTCGTCGACGGAGCCGACGACCCCTTCGAGCCGCCGCGCACCGCGAATACCGCCGTCCGGCAATCCGATTACGCGCTCGCCGCCGGCGGGGACGGGCGCGGCGCCGTCCTCACCCTGGACCGCGGCGTCGCGGGCTGGGATTGGCGCGACTGCCCGCCCGGGCTGCTCGACGCCTCCGAGCACGCCGTCACCTGGGAGCTGGCCCGCGACGCCGGGCTCACGATCGCCCGGGTCACCGTCGTCGCCGCACCCGGCCTGACCGGCCCGGTGCCCGCGCACCTGCGCCCCCGAGCCCGGATCGCCGAGGCCGCGGAGATCGAACTCGAGCTCACCGGAGACGCCTGGGTCGGGCAGACGCCGGTCGCGGGCGAGGAGTCCGTCACGGTCGAGGTCTATGTGCCCGGCGTCGCAACACCCGGCGGTGACGAACGGAACGGGCTGGAAATCCGCACGCGGATCAGAGAATTCGCCGCGCAACGGCTGCGTCGCGCGGCACAGCCCGAAACCGGGGCGTTCGACGCGCCGTTGCGCGCCGAGATCGCCGCGGCCGCCGAGGACTCGGACTTCTGATGAGAGCGCGCGGGCTCGCCGTCTTTCGATCCGGGCTGGTGTGGATCGGCGCGCGGTTTGTCCACAGCGATCCCCAGTCGGTGCTCGGTCGGAGCTCTGCGCTTGTCCACAGGGGCCTCCCGCGAGTCGCTCGGGGCGATTCGACGGCTGTCCGCGACGACCGCTCGCGGGCCGCTCGAGGTGGTTCTGCGACGGACCACGGCACTCCCCAGTGGGTTGCTTACGGCGACTCGTCGGACGCTCGGGGCGACTCGGCAGCCGCTCGCGGCGATCTCTTGCAAGCCGCTCGAGGCTATTCAGCAACCGTCCACAGCAGCACCTCGCGGGTCGCTCGGTGCGATTCGGCAACTGTCCACAGTGTTCCCCAGCGTGCTGCTCGAGGTGTTCCCCTGCGTGCTGCTCGAGCCGATTCGGCGACGGTTCAGAGCACTCTCCGGTGGGCCGCTCAGGGCGACTCGGCAAGTATCCACAGCGGTCCCCAGCTTGCCGCTCAGGGTGATTCGGCAACCGTGCGCAGCGACCTCCCGCGAGTCTCAGCGACTGTCGGCAGCAGCTTCCAGCGGGTCGCTCTAGGTGACTCGGCGACCGTTCGCGACGGCCTCTCGGGAGCCGCTCGAGGCGATTCGGCGACGGATCACAGCACTCCACAGCGGGCCGCTCAGGGCGACTCGGCAACTATCCACAGCGGTCCCCAGCCTGCCGCTCAGGGTAATTCGGCAACCGTTCGCAGCGACCTCTCACTCGCCGCTCGAGGCGATTCAGCGGCTGTCCACAGCAGCAGCTCGCGGGCAGCTCGGTGCGATTCGGCAGTTGTTCACAGGAGTCCCCAGCTTGCCGCTCGAGGTGATTCAGCAACCGTCGAAAGCCGGCCTCGGCGGATCGCCGCGGGATGCTGCTCGGACGCTGAGTGCCGCTGGTCGCAGCAAGCCGCGCGGCAGCACGGTGCGTCCGTGTTTCGCGGGGTTTCGCGCGCGGCGGTGCCGGATCTTGTTGGGAGAGTGTGATGGTGGTGGACGACGGGCGCGCGGTGTTGCTGGCCGGGGCGGAGGCGTACCAGCGCGGTGAGGTGGCGGAGGCGCTGCGGATCTTCTCCGAGGCGGTGCGCACCAGCACCGGGCCGCTGCGGGTGAGTGCGCTGATCAATGCCGCGAGCATGGCCGACGAACTCGGCGATCACGCGACCGCGCTCGGCTGGTACCGGGAGGCGCTGGCCGAGATCCCGGACGATGCGATCGAAAAGCGTTGCAGCGCACTGGTGAACGTCTCGCAGGCGCTGCAGCATCTCGGCGAGCTGGATCAGGCGCAAGACGCGCTGGAGCAGGCGCGCACGTTGCTCGCCGGGAGCGGCGAGGAGCTCGGCATGCTGCGGGTCGCCTGCCTGCTGTCGCTGAGCGCGGTCGCCTTCCATCGCGGCCAGTGGACCCGCACCATCGAGATCGCCACCGAAACCCTGGACACGGCAGTCGGTTTCGCGCCGCACCTGGCCGGTCACCCGATGTCCACCCTGGCCGGGGCCTACTTCGAAACCGGCCGCCGCGATCTCGCCCTCGATTTCGCCCGCCAGGCGCTGGCCGCGTTCGATTCCGCGGGCGACATCAACGCCGTCGCCGAAACCCGTCAGAACCTGGCCACGATGTATATCCGCCTGAACCAGCCGGACGAGGCCGAGGGACTACTGCGCGCCAGTCAGGAGTATTTCGAGCAGTCCGGCCTCGCCCATCGCGCGGGCATCGGCTGGAAAACCCTGGGCTTCCTCGCCGAGGGCCGCGACGACCTGGCCCAGGCCCTGGATCTCTACGGCCGCGCCCTGACTCACTTCCGCGACTCCGGCGCCGTCCTGGACGCCGCCGACGTGCAGGTCCGCCTGGCCACCGTCGCCTACGCCACCGGCCGGATCGACGAGGGCGAAACCCTCCTGGCCGAGGCCTACACCGCCTACGCCGAACGTGGCCTCGGATTACATTGCGCCCAAATCGATTACTGGCACGCCCAACTACTCGAATCGATCCGCGAGTACGCCCTCGACCCGGCCTCGGTCCTGACCGCCGCCACCGACCTGGCCATCACCTCCGCCCTCGCCATCGACGCAGTACGCCACACCTTCCCCAACGGCAACCAGCGTCAGCAGTGGAACAGCCAAATCGCCGACCCCGCCATGCGCCTGGCCTTCCACCTCGCCTACCTCTCCAACGACGGCCGCCTACTGTCCGACCTCATCGAAACCCAGTGCGCCGGTGCGACTTTGCAACTCAACCCCACCGACACCACTGGTACCAGGCAATTCCCGATCGAAATGCTCGATCCCCCACCACCACCCACCCCAGGAACCGACGCGCTGGCAATCGACGAGAGCGTCTCCGACGCCACAACAGTTGGGCAGACGGAACCACTCGCGGCGGGCGGACTCGGCACAGTGTCGGACAGGCTCGACATAGCAGCGGCCGGACTCGACGCTGTGGCGGACGGGCTCGGCGCGGAAGCCGGCGCGCAGATTCCTGGGGCGGACAAGCCGGGCGCTGCGGCGGATGCGCCAGACGGACCGAATCCCGCAGCGAGCGCAGCAAGTCCTGCGACAGACAGGCCGAGTCCTCCAGCGGCCGAGCCCAATAGTGCTGCAGCGAGCGAACCGAGTGCGGCAGCGGATGCCTTCGACCCGGGTGCGGACACAGCGGAGCTTGTGTCGGACTCCGCGAGCGGTGAGCCGCAGATCGAGCCGGACGCGGCACTGCCGCCGGCAGACGATGCATCCGATCGCGAACTCACGGCCGTCTCGAACGGCCCCAAAGTGCAGGCGGGACCGCTGGCCGCGGGCGGACCGAGCGCACCGGTCGCCACGCTCCGACTGGCCTCGGCGCTGGCGGATGTCGCTGCGGGCGAGGGCCTTCCGGTCGCACTACCACCTCGGCTACTCGTGCGGGCCGATGGCCGCATCGCGCTCGCCGACTACATCGCGGCCGCGGAGCAGCGGTATGGCCGGCCGGTGCGCGACGATCGGGTGGTTACGGCATGACGCGGACTGCGGCGCAACCGGTTGTGGTGGTGCGGATGGCCGATGCGGGTGATCTGTACATGTCGTGGCGGTGGGAGGGGGATGTCGGGCCGGGTGGGGTGAGCATGCTGCCCGGTGCCGCGATCGATGAGGTGGTCGCACGGCTGGCTGCGGCGCTGCCGGAACCGGGGGCGGCCGGCGGGCTGGAGCGGGCGTTGACCAGCGGCGATTTCGCCACGCTCGAGACGGAATATGTGCTGGCGCGGGATCTTTCGCGGGCACTGTTCCCCGCGGGGTTGGCCGAGCAGCTGGCACATCTGCACGGTCAGGGCATTCGCCCCCTGATCCGTTTGCAGCCCGCACCGCGCGTCGCCCAGGTGCCGTGGGAGATTCTCGCTCCCGCACCGGAGTTGCGCCTGCTCGACCTCGCCGATCTCAGCCTGCTCGCGCCCGCGAGCATCGTCGGCGCACCCGGACGGACCGTGCGCGGCTGGGCCGAGCACCAGCACCTACCGCTGGTCGCGATCCTGGACCCGCGGATTCCGGGTTTCCGCGCCGACTCCGCCCTGGGCTCGGTCCTGGGCCGCATGGACACGCCCTCCGCGCTGACCGAGCGCATCACCGAATACGTCGCACAGCAACGCTTCACACCCGAGCTGGCCAGTCCTTTCGACGCCTTCCGCCGCACCGATCTGGACCGCGACTGGCTCAGCACCGCACTCCGCAAGGGCGCGAGTCGCCTGCTCTACGTCGGCCACGTCACCGCCGCGGCCCCCGAATCCGGCCAGAGCGAAAACGCCGAACTGCACCTCACCTGCGGCGCGGACGCCACCGGCTTCGCGCCCGCGACCCGCACACACCGACCGCTCTCGGCCAAAGATTTCCTGCTCGGCACCCACACTCTGACCCCGGAACCGGCAGCGGGCAAAGACCTTTGGCCGATCCCCAGCCGCGTCGCACTGATCGCCTGCGAAAGCGGCGGCGACCTGCGCTTCACCGAAGCCCTCGGCCTGACCGCCGCCATGATCGCGGCCGGCGCGCAACTCGTCACCGCTACCCGCTGGCCCCTCCCCACCGACCTGGCCTTCCAACGTTTCGCAGACACCACGGCGCGCCCGCTCCTGGACACCATCTGCGCCGTCGACACCGCTCACGAACAGCCCGACCCGGTCGCCACCCTCCTCACTTGGCAGCGTGCGCGGCTGGATTCCTGGCGCACGTCCGGCCGCATCGAGCACTCCCCCATCCTCTGGAGCGCTCTGGCCACCATAAGTACTTAGGTAAGTCGCCGGGAAAAGTACTTATAGACGACTGATTCGCCACCCCCTCACCGAGCCATAACGTAGTTCTCACCACAGAGAAACACCAGCTCACAGAGGAAAAGCCATGAACGAGATCGTCTCCCAGTACCTCGAAACCTGGAACACCACCGACCCCACCACCCGCCACGCCGCCATCACCCGCCTGTTCACCACCAACGCCACCTACACCGACCCCATGGCCGCCGTCACCGGCCACACCGAACTCGACGCCACCATCGCCGCGGTCCAGACCCAATTCCCCGACTGGACCTTCCGCCTCGCCGGCCCCATCGACGCCCACCACAACCAGGTCCGCTTCACCTGGACCCTCGGCCCCACCAACGGCCCCGCCCTCATCGTCGGCTTCGACGTCGCCGTCATCACCGACGGCAAAATCTCCGCCGTCTACGGCTTCCTCGACAAAGTCCCCGCCACCGCCTGACCCCCTCAAACCCCTTTTGCGAGAAAGAGACCCACCATGACCACCACCACCGCCCCCACCATGCTCACCGACCTCCTGGCCCCCGGCCCGAAACTGCTGCGCCTGTCCCTGCGCCTGGACGCACTCATCACCGGCGTCAACGGCCTGGCCTACCTCGCCCTCTCGGGCCCCTTGGAATCCCTGCTCGGCCTCGACCGCACCCTGGGCCTGGGGATCGGTGTCTTCCTCACCCTCTACGCCCTCGCCGTCACCGTCATCGGCGCACCGGCCAACCCGAACACCACCGCCGCCCGCACCGTAGCCACCGCCAACACCGCCTGGGTCCTGGCCAGCCTCACCGCCCTGGCCACCGGGGCCCTGGAACTGAACCTGACCGGTTCGATCTGGACGGTCATGCAGGCAGCAACGGTCGGCGCTTTCGCCGCCCTGCAGTACGCGGGAATCCGTAAAGCATCCTGACCCCCACCGCACGCGACGACGCGGCACCGATCACGGTGCCGCGTCAAACGCGTTTCTACCGCTGGCGAGGAAAGACAGTTGCGCCAGCGAGAGCAGTCGAGCACTCTAAGGCCCAACTTTCGTAGATCGAGAGGAAACGCTGTGGAACGCTCATTCGCATCTATTCCGGTCGCACAAGATTCGAACGCCCCCTTACCCTTCGGCGATGACGCGCCGGAGTGCCGGAAGAAGCAATTGGAGCAGCAAAGCAAAGCCTTCGGGGAGCTACGTGCTCTCGAAGAGCAGTGGGGTATCTGCGATTGACACAAGGTTGATTCCATGATCAGCGGTTTCGGTGACACTGCGACGGATGGCGTCATCGACCGCGTGCCCACCCCGATCACTCATTGCTCAGTATCCGAACTTCGGTCGCTCAGCCGGTCTCATCCGCCCTGCGCGAACCAGCAGGGTCTTGGCGTAGAGCTTGATCGGGCAGATAGTGATCGGGCACTCGATATGGTGTTGCATCACCAGGACGGCGGACTCGATGTCGAGGCCGTCTCGAGGGACACTGTGGTCCGAGGGCTGGAGACCGAATTCAGGAATCATGAGAACCTCCGATGGGTGCGACGTCATCGGAGTCTGCGGTGCACCACGGTCCAGCCGCGCCGCCGCCGGTGCCTCATCTAGCGCAATACGTCTCTTCTGTGCCTCATCCAGGAACTATTCGCCGTAGACGTCGAGGGGAGTCGGTGTGGGAACGGTTCTCAAAGCACTACTGCAACAACGTCATCTGCAAACCGTCGCGGCGTTCAACCGTCACTACGATCACCTTGCGGAGCAGATCGAGCCGGGGTCGGTAGGAGCCGGTCCGCGCAAGGCCCAGTTCTATCGCTGGTTGTCCGGAGATTTGGTCGGTCTCCCGTATCCACATCACTGCCGGATCCTCACCGCCATGTTCCCCGGCTGGGCCATCAACGATTTGTTCGCGCCGTATACGGGTCTCCAATCACTCGAGGAGAACCACTCCCGCTCGACAACACTTCCTCAGCCGACGACGGCCGACGTCGAGGCAGTGTTTCCGACACGGACCGAATTCATCCAGTCGATGCCGCCGACGGAGATTCTTCGCGCGAACCGCCGGATCGACGCCATGGGACTGTCTCTGAATCTCCTGTGCCAGCATCTTTCCGACTCGACCGTTCGCGGGCTCGTGGAGTCGGGCACAACCCTGCGCTGCCTCTTCCTCGATCCCGGAGGCGTCCATATCCGGAATCGTGAAGCGGAGGAAGGACACGAACCCGGTGTTCTCGTCAATCTGACCGAACTCAACATTCGCTCCCTGGAGCGGATCCGTCGCGGGGCGACACCTGACGCCGCCGCGCGCATCGAGTTGCGAACCTATGACCAGCCTGTGCGATTCAATATTACGGTCGTCGATTCGGAGGTTTGTATCGTGCAGCCCTATCTACCCGCCTGCAGGGACGTGGAATCGCCGACCTTTGTCTGCCGCAAGTCTCCCGCCGCCGGCGTATTCGACTGCTTCAGTGGAGTTTTCGCGTCGATGTGGGAAAACGGGAACACGGTGGAGAAACGGTGACAGCGGAGTTGCTGGGCATCGCCCGAGCCGTGGTCGCGGAGGGTGCCGAGATGCTCGGAACCGCTGAGCGTGGATCAGTGCACGTCAAGGGCGATCGAGACTTCGTCACGGATCTCGATCAGCGGATCGAAGATGCGCTGCGCGGCAGGCTCGCGGAGATGACTCCCGATTTCGGTTTTCTCGGCGAGGAATCGGCCCCGGAGGCCCGCGACGCGGAGTATCTATGGGCACTGGACCCCATCGACGGAACATCGAACTTCATTCACGGTCTTCCGCTCTGCGCCGTCTCCCTCGCGCTAGTCCATCGGAATATACCGATTATCGGCGTTGTCGCGGCACCATTTCTGAATTCGGAGTACTACGGCGCTGTAGGGGCCGGCGCATTCGCCAATGGTCAGCCGATCAGGGTCAGTGGTGCCGAAAAGCTCAGCGGTGCAATCGTTTCACTGGGTGACTACGCGGTCGGCCCCGGCGCCTCTGAGAAGAACGGGCACCGCTTGGAGGTGACCGCCGCGCTTGCCCGCAATGTCGAACGGGTCAGGATGTTCGGCTCCGCGGCACTCGACCTCGCTTGGGTCGCCGAAGGACGCACGGACGCTTGCGTAATTCTGTCCAACAAGCCGTGGGACACCGCCGCCGGTGTCGTCATCGCGCGTGAGAGTGGTGCGCTTGTCACCGATTCCGCCGGGCTCCCACATGCCTTCGATTCCCCCCACACCGTCGCTACAACGCCGGGCATCGCCGCCCAGCTTCGCGCGCTACTGCGCTGAAGCGACGGTCTCAGGCGCAGGCAATCCGGATCCCGCCGAAGAGATCCGGATCACGCCGCGCAGCCGAGCTCAGTGGTCGTCGTAGTGATCCCCGTGGACGGCATGACGGTGCCCGTCGTGCAGGTAGTCGACGTGATCGCCGTGCTGGACGGAGTCGTGGCCGCAGGAGGGGCCGTGGATGTGGTCGTGGTTGTCGCAGGGCTGGTGGCCTGCGGGTTCGCACTCGTCGTAGTGGCCGTCGTGGGCGCGGTGCAGGTGGCCGTCGTGGGCGTAGTCGACGTGGTCGCCGTGCGGGACGGGGGTGTGGCCGCAGTCGGGGCCGTGCACGTGGTCGTGGGCGGTGTGCTCGAGGTGCGCGGTGGTCATCAGAAACTCCCTCTTCTCGGTGGATGAATCGGTGGTTCTGCTACCTCCGACACATTAGCGAATGCGCATCTATGCGATTAGCTGAGGATGCGCTAACCAATCGCACGCCGGAATTCGATAGGACGTGCCTTTTCGTCCGGTTCAGCGGCCTTCGGTGACGGTGGCCCGCTCCAGCGAGTCGATGGTCCGCCCGGACTTGGGCCGGTTGTCGCGCATCCGGCGATCCAGGTAATTGACCAGGTGCGTCAGCGGAATGGTCAGCAGGAGATAGACCAGACCCGCGGCGACCAGGGGCGAGAGGTTTCCGGTCTGCGCGTTGAGATCCCGGCCGACGGCGAACAGTTCGCGCTGGGTGGCGAGCAGGCCGAGGAAGTAGATCAGCGAGGAGTCCTTGATCAGCGCGATGAACTGATTCATCAAGGCGGGCAGCACTTTCCGCACGCCCTGCGGAATGATGATCAGGCGCATGGACTGCCGGTAGCTCAGCCCCAGCGCGGCGGCGGCCTCCCGCTGCCCGGTCTCCACGGACTGGATACCGGAGCGGAAGATCTCGCCGATGTAGGCGGAAGCGAGCAGGGCCAGGGCCAGCGCCCCGAGCCAGTAGGGGTTGTTGCCGGTGAGGTTGCGGCTGACCGGCCCGAGCCCGAGCCCGATCAGCAGGATGATGACCACGGCGGGCAACCCGCGGAAGACGTCGGTGTAGATCCGGGCCGGCCAGCGCAGCCAGCCGGTGCGCGAAATGCCCGCGACCGCCAGCAGCATGCCCAGGACGGTGCCCAGCACGCCCGAAACCACCGCCAGGATCAGGGTGTTCGGCAGGCCGGTCTTGATCAGATCGGGAAACGCCTTGCGGTAGAGCGACCAGTCGAAGAACGTCTCCCGCAACTGCTGCAGCGTCGACTTCGGCGCGGCCTGCTGCTGCGGCTGCTCGTCCCCGGCGTGCTCGGCGGCGATCGCCGCGAAATCCGGAACCTGCGGCGCGGGCGCGGCTTTCGACCCGGGCTTCCAGCCCGGCGGGAACTGGCGCGGCACCCAGTCGGTGTAGAGCTGGGCGTAGGTGCCGTCGGCGATGACCGCGTCCAGCCCGCTGTTGAGCGCGTCGATCAGCGGCTGGTTGCTCTTGCCGACCGCCCAGGCCGCGAAATTGTCCAGGCTGTAGGCGTTTTCGACGACGGAGGTGCCGTCACCGGGCTTGATCGCGCCGTCGGCCTGCGCGGACGGCGCGACCCACGCGTCCACCTGCCCGGATTTCAGATTGGCGTAGGCGGTGTTGTAGTCGGGGAACTTCACCGGGTCCAGGCGCAGCGTGTTGACCACGTAGTCGTCCTGGACGGTGCCCTGGACCACGGCGATCCGCTTCCCCGCGTTCAGATCCGAGAATCCGCCGATCCCGCTGCCGTCGCGCACGACGAGGGCGAAGTAGCCGAAGTCGTAGCCGTTGGTGAAGCCGACCAGTTCGCGTCGCGCCGCCGTGGTGGTGATGTTGGAGGAGCCGACGTCGAAGCGCTTGCCCGCCACCTGGGCCAGCAGCCCGGCGAACTCGGTGCCCGAGAACTGCACGCGCAGCCCGAGCTTCGCGGCGACGGCCTCCAGCAGCAGATTGTCGAACCCGGTGAACTGGCCGTCGGAGTTGACGCAGATGCTCGGCGGCGCGTCGGACAGGGTGCCGACGCTGAGCACGCCGGGGGTGATCAGCCCGAGTTTGTTCACGTCGATGGAGTTCAGCGGCGCGGTCGTCTCGGTGGTGTAGCGGTCCGGGCCCGCGGTCTCCGACGAGGCGAGGTTCTTCGGTGCGGCCGACGCCGACTCGACCCCGGCGGGAGAACACAGATCGCGGGCGGTGTCGTCGCCGGAGGCGCACCCCGTCAGCACGACGCCGACGGCGAGCAACATCACGGCGATCAACGCCCGGGACCGCGGGAAACGCAGGCTGGCCATGACGGACAACCCTATCGGCGACACACGCGAATACCCAGTTACCCGGGTGAGGGTTAGGACACCCGGGTCAGGGGTGGATCAGGCGAGCCCGGCGCCGACGTCCGGATTCACCTCGTCGCGCCAGCGCACCGCCTGTTCGACCACGGACAGGTCGTAATCCGGGCCGCCGGTCGCCACCGTGAACAGCGTGACGCCGGCGGCATGCAGCTTCGCCGCGTCGTCCGCGCCCTGCCATTGCACCGAGCGCTCGATCCGCTCCTGATCCCGCCCGACGGCGGCGCAGTGTTCGGCGAGGATGCCGTTCTTGCGGGCCAGCACGTCCAGGTCGGCGAAGGTGTGCCAGATGTCGCCGTACTCGGCGACCAGGCGCAGCGTCTTCTTCTCGCCGCCGCCGCCGATCAGGATCGGGATATCGCGGGTCGGCGGCGGGTTCAGCTTCCCGAGCCGGGCGTCGATGCGCGCCATCGATTCCTTGAGCAGCGCCAAGCGGGTTCCGGGGGTGCCGAATTCGTAGCCGTACTCCTGGTAGTCCTTCTCGAACCAGCCCGCGCCGATGCCGAGGATCAGGCGGCCGTCGCTGATGTGATCGACGGTGCGGGCCATATCGGCCAGCAGGTCGGGATTGCGATAGCCGCCGCCGGTGACGAGCGCGCCGATCTCCACGCGTTCGGTCTGCTCGGCGAAGGCGCCCAGCATCGTCCAGCACTCGAAGTGCGCGCCGTCGGAATCGCCGTAGAGCGGATAGAAATGGTCCCAGTTGAAGACGATGTCGACACCCAGGTCCTCCGCGCGCAGGACCGCGTCGCGGATCAAGCCATATTTCGGAGAATGCTGCGGTTGCAACTGGACCCCGATACGCACCGGCCTACTCATCCGAGCCTCCTCACGTAGTTCCCCGAACGAGGCTACCGATCTCCGGCCGACCTTGTAGAGTCCAGCCAACCCTGTACTCGGATCGTCCGGCACGTTCCTGCCGGTGAATGGGATGGATTCAGCATGGCTACCGTGACCTTCGACAGCGCGACCCGGCTCTACCCGGGCTCCGGCAAACCGGCCGTCGACCAGTTGAACCTGGAGATCGCCGACGGTGAATTCCTGGTTCTGGTCGGGCCCTCCGGCTGCGGCAAATCGACCTCGCTGCGCATGCTGGCCGGCCTGGAGGAGGTCAACGGCGGGCGGATCCTGATCGGCGAGAACGACGTCACGCACGCCGAACCCAAGGAACGCGATATCGCGATGGTGTTCCAGAACTACGCGCTCTACCCGCACATGACGGTCGCGGAGAACATGGGCTTCGCGCTCAAGCTGGCCAAGGTGGCCAAGGCGGAGAAGGAGCGCCGGGTGCTCGAGGCGGCCAAGCTGCTCGACCTGGAGCCCTACCTGGACCGCAAGCCCAAGGCGCTGTCCGGCGGTCAGCGCCAGCGCGTGGCGATGGGCCGGGCGATCGTGCGCCAGCCGCAGGTCTTCCTGATGGACGAGCCGCTGTCGAACCTGGACGCGAAGCTGCGCGTGCAGACCCGCACCCAGATCGCCCAGTTGCAGCGCCGGCTCGGCACCACCACGGTCTATGTCACTCACGACCAGGTCGAGGCGATGACAATGGGCGACCGGGTCGCGGTCCTCAAGGACGGCCTGCTGCAGCAGTGCGCGACCCCGCGTGACCTGTACCGGGATCCGGCCAACGCCTTCGTCGCCGGGTTCATGGGCTCCCCGGCCATGAACATGTTCACGCTGCCGGTGCAGGACGGCGCGGTGACGCTGGGCGGGCACGCCCTGCCGGTGCCGCGCTCGGTGGTGGACGCGGCCGAGGGTTCGGTCGTGCTCGGCGTGCGCCCGGAGCACCTGGAGCTCGGCACCGGCCTGGCCAAGGGCATCGCGATGGAGGTCGACGTGGTCGAGGAACTCGGCTCCGACGCCTACATCTACGGCCGCACCCTGGACGACGGCCCGGGTGAAACCATTGTGGCGCGGGCGGATTGGCGCAACCCGCCGGCCAAGGGCACCCGCCTGAACCTGTCCACCACCGCCGACCACACCTACTTCTTCTCCGCCGAAGACGGCCGCCGGCTCAACTGACGACACCGCGCGGGCGGGTCCGGCAGGATCCGCCCGCCGCGAACGCGGTCAGACCGCGATGAACATCGAGATCGAGGCCAGCACCAGCAGGACCGAGCCGCCCGCCCAGACCAGGCTGGACCGGCCGCGCTCGCGGGCGCGCCGGCCCATGACCCGCGGCACGCCGAGGATCAGGCCGATGGCGACCCAGCAGACCGCGAGGGCCGCGAGGACTTCGGTGATCGCGACGCCGCCCTGCCAGTAGGTGACGGCCAGCGCGAAGGTGGCGTACAGGACGGCGGCGCCGCCGAGAATCGCCGCGGCGGTGAAGAGCAAACGGCTCACGCTCGCGTCCCATGTTCTCGGCTGCGGCTGCGCTTCCGGTCGGTACTGGTACGGCATGCCTCCATCATGGCAATCCGCTACCGGTCCCGGCACGGGGAAATTACTCAGGTGCGCAACGTCACTGGCGTGTGCGGTGGGCGCGCGCCCACTCCTTGTTGACGCGCACGCCCAGTTCGTCCAGCCCGATCTGTTTGCCTTCGGCGCTGCGGATCTCCACCCGCACCGGGCTGCCCGTGGCCGCCTCGACGCGTTGCAGCGGCGCGGGGCCGGGCTGCAAATAGGCATCGCCCCACTGCCACAGGGCCAGCACCGCGGGCAGCAGGTCGCGCCCCATCGCGGTGAGCACGTATTCGTGCCGGGTGCGCTTGCCTTCTTCCTGGTAGGGACGCTTCTCCAGGAGACCGGCCGCCGTGAGCTTGCGGAGCTGGGCGGCGGCGGCCGCGTCGGTGATGCCGATGCGGGCGGCGAAGCCGTCGAAGCGGCGGGTGCCGTAGTAGGCCTCGCGCAGGATCAGGATGGCCGACCGGGTGCCGACGATCTCGAGCGCCTTGGCGATCGAGCATTCGGTGGGCCGCCAGGAACTCAGATCGGCCAGGGGTCCTTCCATCACTGCTGCCATGACGCACATCATAGCCGAGCTGACTTCTGTCAACTATGGCCAGGTGTACTCTGACTATTGAAAGACATAGTCAGCTCCGGAAGGACAGCACCATGAGAGACGCGGTCATCGTCGAGGCGGTACGCACTCCGATCGGCAAGGGCAAGCCCACCGGCGCCCTGCACGACGTCCACGCGGTCGACCTGCTCGCGCACAGCCTGCGCGCGGTGGTGGAGCGCAGCGGCATCGATCCCGCGCTCATCGACGACGTGATCGGCGGCATCGTCACCCAGGTCGGCGAGCAGGGCGCGAACATGGCCCGGCGAGCGGCGCTGGCGGCCGGGTATCCCGAATCGGTGCCCGCCACCACGGTGGACCGTCAGTGCGGCAGCAGTCAGCAGGCCATCCACTTCGCCGCGCAGGGCGTCATCTCCGGCGCCTACGACATCGTGGTCGCCGCGGGCGTCGAATCCATGGGCCGGGTTCCCATGGGCGCCAACATGGCCGGCGCCGAGGACTTCGCCGGGGCCGGTTTCGCCGCGCGCTATCCGGACGGACTGGTGTCGCAGGGCATCGGCGCCGAACTGATCGCCGCCCGCTGGGGGCTCACCCGCGCGCAACTCGACGAGTTCGCGCTGGGCAGCCATGACAAGGCGGCGCTGGCCACCAAGAACGGCTCGTTCACCGCCCAGCTCGCTCCCCTCAACGGCCTGGAAACCGACGAGGGCATCCGGGTCGGCAGCACCCTGGAGACCCTGGGCAAGCTGCGCCCCGCCTATTACGACCCGGCCATGGCCGCGCGCTTCCCCGAGATCGGCTGGCAGATCACCGCCGCCTCGGCCAGCCAGGTCAGCGACGGCAGCGCCGCGGTGCTGATCATGACCAGCGAGCGGGCGCGCGAGCTGGGCCTGACGCCGCTGGCCCGGGTGCACAGTTTCGCCGTCGCGGGCGACGATCCGCTGCTGATGCTCACCGCCGTCATCCCCGCGACCCGGAAGGTGTTGCAGCGCGCCGGACTCCAGCTCTCCGACATCGACCTGGTGGAGATCAACGAGGCCTTCTCCCCCGTCGTCCTGGCCTGGGCGCAGGACACCGGGGCGGATCTGTCCCGGGTGAACGTCAACGGCGGGGCCATCGCGCTGGGTCATCCGCTGGGCGCGTCGGGTGCGCGGCTGGCCACCACCCTGGTGCACGCCATGCGGGAGCGCGGTGCCCGCTACGGGCTGCAAACTATGTGCGAGGCAGGCGGATTGGCGAACGCCACGATCTACGAACGCCTCTGACCGAGGCGCCACCGGGCCCGCGCACCGCGGCGGTCGTAGGGTGGCGGGGTGACTGCCGAGAACGAGCCCGTCGTGTACGCGATCCCGATGCGGACGCGGTTCCGCGGCATCACCGTGCGCGAGGGGATGCTGATCCCAGGCCACCTCGGCTGGGGCGAGTTCTGCCCGTTCCCGGAGTACGACGACCGGGAGGCGGCCGGCTGGCTGGCGACGGCGATCGAGCAGAGCACGCACGGCTGGCCCGAGCCGGTGCGCACGCGGATCCCGGTGAACTGCACCGTGCCCGCCGTCGACCCGGAGCGGGCACACCGGATCGTGGCCGAATCCGGGTGCGCCACCGCCAAGGTGAAGGTCGCCGACCATCCGGAATCGCTGGCGGAGGATCTCGCCCGGGTCGAGGCGGTGCGGGACGCACTGGGGCCGGGCGGGGCGATCCGGGTGGACGCGAACGCGGTGTGGGAGGTCGGCACCGCGATCGCGCACATCGCCGAGATCGACCGGGCCGCAGGCGGTCTGGAGTACGTCGAGCAGCCCTGTCGCACGATCGAGGAACTGGCGGCCGTGCGGCGCAAGGTCGACGTGCGGATCGCCGCGGACGAGTCGATCCGGCGCGCCGAGGACCCGATGCGCGCTGCGGTCGCGGGCGCGGCCGATATCGCGGTGCTCAAATGCACACCGCTCGGCGGCGTGCGGCGGGCGCTGCGAGTCGCCGATGCGGCGGGCCTGCCGTGCGTGGTGTCCTCGGCATTGGAGACCAGCGTGGGCCTGGCCGCGCAACTCGCGCTGGCCGGGGCGCTGCCGGAGCTGGATTTCGCGTGCGGCCTGGGCACCACCTCGCTGTTCGAGGGCGATGTGGTCGCCGATGCGCTGCGCCCGGTCGACGGCTTTCTCCCGGTGCCGCGCACACCGCCTGTCCCCGATCCCGCTCTGCTGGCGCGCTACCGCCATCCCGATCCGGAGCGCACCGCCTGGTGGCGCCACCGCTTCGAGCGGGTCCTGCGACTCGTGCAGCCCTGACGCGGAGCACCCTCAGTGGAAGCGCACACCGCAATCCAGCAGGGTCGCCCGCAAGATCAGAGCCGCTTCGGGGCCGATCACCCCATCGACCAATTCCAGGTAGCGCGAGCAGAATTCGGGGCCGTGCGCGGCCTCGCCCGGGGTACCCAGATGATGCGCGAGCTCGTGCAGCACGACGAGTTCGCGCAGAGCCCACGCGGTCCCACCGGTGTGCAGAGGTACCGCCAGGACCGCGCCGGCCGCCTCGTAATGGGCAGCGGTCGCTCCGGCACGCGACCGGACCCGCACCGGGACCGAGGCCCTATCCCATTGCGCCCGTACCCAATTGAGCGCGAGCACCTTGTCAGCATAGGCCTGTACCGAGGCCACCGAGGCGAAACGGCGCTCGATCGGCAGGGTGATCTGCGAGCCGTACAGATCCACCGTCCGGCCGCCGAAACGATCGGCCCGATCGAAGACCCCGCGCACCAGCTGTTCGGCGTCGTACACCCTGGCCCGCTGACTGTCCCGCACGCTCATCGCACCAATTCCGCCCCTCCGGCCCGCACCGCGCGGGGGCTCGGCGGGCCGCCGCGCGAGCGCCGATGCCTGCCGTGCGTCAATTGTCCCCAACCCCCGCCGCTTTCGCGCGACATCCCCCACCATTCACAGCGCGGGCGCGACATGTCGAGGACCACTCCCAACCTCACTCCGGGTGCTGGGTCAGCTGACCCCGCGCCGCGCCCAGCTCGGGCGAGTTGCCCAGCCGGGCCGCCTTGCCGGCCCGATCACCGGCCCGGCGGGCCGCCGCCGAGTGCGCCGCAGAATCCTGCGGACCCCGCCAGGTGCCGCGTGCCTCGGAGGTCCGCCGGTAGAAATCGACGAGTTCGATCTCCTTGTCGCGCAGCGCCAGCGCGGTGCCGGTGGCGGCTTCCGCGGGCGCCACCGCCTCGGTCTCGACCTCGGTCTTCACCGCCGCCAGCCGCTTGCCGACCCGGGCGGCGAAGGCCATCTGGAAGTTCAGCCGGGCGGTCACCGCGGCCACCGGCGCCTGCACCCGCCGCCGCACCGTTCGCCCCCAGCGCTTCTCGGTGACGACCTTCTCGACGGTCGCGGATTTGTAGGACCCGGATTTGATGTACAGATCCGAAGCTCGCACCATCTGCACCAGCAGACTCGTATACAGCGCTTCACAGGTATCGATGTCGGAGTCGAAACCGTAGGCGTAGACCTGGGTCGAGGTCCGCGCAACATCGCAGCGCACGTCATTGGCGTGCGCGATCGCGACGAACAACTGGACGTAGGTGCGCAGACCCTTCTTTCCGGCCTCGCCGATCGGGATCGCCCGCTGCACCGGCGTCGGCCTGCGCTCGCGCCCGTGCACGTGCGCCCGCGCCACCGCGAGGTCGATCGCGGACCGGGTCGCCAGGCGCTGCGCCGCGGCCAGGAACGCCTCGGCCTCGTGCTCGTTGTCGGTGGATTCGGCCTGCCGCAGCAATCCCCCGATGCGCGTGAGCATCCGGTCGGGAACCCCATTCGGCACAGTCATCGACAGCCATCGTAGGAGAGAGCCGCGACGGCCCGTCCGGTGCGTACGAAACCGGCACAATCGGGGCGGCCTCCGCGCGCACCATGTATCTTGCCTTGTGCAGCGGCAGTATGTGCCGCCGCTCACGATCAACTCTGGAGTGAACGCGATGGCTTTGAAGAAGGTGTCCGCCCTACGTTCGTCGCTTGTGCCGCGGGCCGCTCTGGCGGCCACCGCGTGCGCGTTGCTGACCGCGACGTTCACCAGTGCCTGCTCCAGCGACAGCGGCACGAACCCCACCAGCCAGAACCTCACGGGTCGCGGCCCGATCACCTATGTCGAGGGCAAGGACACCACCGACACCGGTGTGGTCAAGCAGCTCATCGAGCGCTGGAACGCGTCGCACCCCGGCGAGCAGGTGACGTTCAAGGAGCAGTCCAACGACGCCTCCCAGCAGTACGACGACCTGGTCGAGCACATGCGCTCCAAGTCCGCCGACTACGACGTGGTCGCGCTGGACGTTCCGTGGACTGCGGAGTTCGCCGCCAAGGGCTACCTGCAGCCGCTGAAGGACACCTTCTCCATCGACACCTCGGCGCTGCTGTCCCCGCCGGTCGCGAGCGCGACCTACAACAACACGCTCTACGCCGCCCCGCGTAACACCAACGGCGGCTTGCTGTTCTACCGCTCCGACCTGGTCCCGACCCCGCCGAAGACCTGGACCGAGCTGACCCAGCAGTGCCCGACGGCCAAGGCGCAGAACATCGGCTGCTACGCCGGGCAGTTCGCGACCTACGAGGGCCTGACGGTGAACACCTCCGAGGTGATCAACGCCTTCGGCGGCACCTTCGTCGGCCCGGACGGCAAGACCCCGACCGTCAACAGCCCGCAGGCCCGCAAGGGTCTGACCACGCTGGTCGACGCGTACAAGAACGGCGACATCCCCAAGGAAGCCATCACCTTCAAGGAACCGGAGTCGGCCAACGCCTTCCAGTCCGGCAAGCTGATGTTCCTGCGCGGCTGGCCCTCCACCTTCGGTGACCTCGGCTCCGAGGGCTCCGCGGTGAAGGACAAGTTCTCGGTGGCCCCGCTGCCCGGCGAGAACGGCGTCGGCGCCTCCACGCTCGGCGGCTACAACGCGGCGATCAGCGCGTTCTCCAAGAACAAGGCGACCGCGCTGGACTTCCTGCGCTACCTGATCAGCGACGAGGCCCAGCACCTGGTGGCCGCCAGCTCGCTGCCCTCGGTGCGCGCCTCCATGTACGACGACCCGGCGCTGATCGCGAAGATGCCCTACCTGCCCGCCCTCAAGGACTCGATCGCCAGCGCGGTGCCGCGCCCGGTGACCCCGTTCTACCCGGCGGTCTCCAAGGCCATCCAGGACAACGCCGCCGCCGCCCTGCGCGGGGAGAAGTCCGTGGACGACGCGATCGTGGGTATGCAGAAGGGCATCGAGTCGGCCGGCTCGTAGCGCAACCGACCCAACCGTAGGAGAGAGATAACGGTGTCGGATCCTTCTGGGACGGCTACACGCAAACGTTTCAACTTCCGTGAGAGCGGAAAACCGTGGCTGTTCGTCGCGCCGGTGCTCGTCGCGCTGGCCGTGGTCATCGGATATCCGGTGTTCCGCGCGATCTACATGTCGTTCCAGAAGGACGCGGGTCTGGACCCGGCGACAGGGATGTTCGTCGAGGGCGGCAACGCCGGTTTCGCGAACTACACGCACTGGCTGCTGCAGCAGTGCACCCTGCCGACCGGTGAGACGGTGGCCTGCCCGACCGGCAACCTCGGTTCGCAGTTCTGGCTGGCCATCGGCGTCACGCTGTTCTTCACCGTCGTCACCGTCGCACTGGAGGCCACCATCGGCCTCGGCATGGCGATGGTGATGGGCAAGAGCTTCACCGGGCGCGCGCTACTGCGTGCGGCGGTGCTCATCCCGTGGGCCATCCCGACCGCCGTCACGGCGCGGTTGTGGGAGTTCATGTTCCAGTACGACGGCGTGGTGAATCGGGTGTTCGGCACGAACATCCTGTGGACCACCGACCCGTGGTTCTCCCGGTTCGCGGTCATCGCGGCCGACGTCTGGAAGACCACGCCGTTCATGGCGCTGCTGCTGCTGGCCGGCCTGCAGGTGATCCCGGGCGACGTATACGAGGCCGCGAAGGTCGACGGCGCCTCGGCCTGGCAGCGCTTCACCCAGATCACGCTGCCGCTGCTCAAGCCCGCGCTGCTGGTCGCGGTGCTGTTCCGCACCATGGACGCGCTGCGCATGTTCGACCTGCCCGCCATCATGACCCAGGGCAACCCGAACACCCGGACCGCCTCGATCCTGGTGGTCGACCAGTTCCGCCAAGGCCCCAACAGCGCCGCGGCGCTGTCCACCATCACCTTCCTGCTCATCTTCGCGGTCGCGTTCCTGCTCGTGAAGGTGCTGGGCGCCAACGCCGTTCGCACTCAGGAAGCCCAGCGAGAAGGGGCGGTGCGCTGATGGCCGTCGCGACGAAAACCCCGGTCCGCAACGCGGTCCCGTGGACCAAGCGGCTCACCTCGGTGCGGCTGTACCTGGGCGTGCTGATCATCCTGGTGTGGGGCCTGGGGCCGTTCTACTGGATGGCGGTCACCGCGTTCCGCGATCCGGACTACACCTTCGACAACACTCCGTGGCCGACCCACCTGACCATGGAGAACTTCCGCAACGCGTTCGACACCAGCCGCGGCAACGACTTCGGCAAGGCGCTGATCAACAGCTTCGTCATCGGCTCGATCACCACGGTGCTGGCGCTGATCATCGGCATCTTCGCCGCCTACGCGCTGGCGCGGCTGGCCTTCAAGGGCAAGTACCTGGTGTCCGGGCTGATCCTGTCGGCCTCGATGTTCCCGGTGGTCGTGCTGGTCACGCCGCTGTTCCAGCTGTTCACCAATATCGGCTGGATCGGTGAATACCAGGCGATGATCATCCCGAACATCTCGTTCGTGCTGCCGATGACGGTCTATATCCTGGCCTCGTTCTTCACCGAACTGCCGTGGGAGCTCGAGGAGGCCGCGCGGATCGACGGCGCCAGCAAGATGCAGGCCTTCCGGCTGGTCATGCTGCCGCTGGCCGCGCCCGCGGTGTTCACCACCGCGATCCTGGCCTTCATCGCCGCGGTGAACGAATACCTGCTGGCGCGACTGCTTTCCAGCGGCTCCACCGAGCCGGTTACGGTCGCGATCGCCCGGTTCTCCGGCAACAACCCGGTGGTGCCGCCCTACGCCGCGATCATGGCGGCGGGCACCATCGTCACGATTCCGCTGGTGATCATGGTGCTGATCTTCCAGCGCCGCATCATCTCCGGCCTGACCGCCGGCGGCGTCAAGAGCTGAGACCCGCGCGTCGTCCCGGCCGGTATTTGGCCGGGACGACGCGAAAATCGGGCCGTGTCGGCGGCCGGTGATAGCATCCCCGCACATCCTGGGCGAGATAATCTCGTGTACGTCCAGTTCTCTACCTTGCGTTGCACTGGTGGGCTCGATCGACGCTCCGGGAGGAGATGCTCGTGCGATCGTTATTCGGCAAGCGAAGAGGCAAGCAGCCCGACGCGCCCTATGCCTCGATCGCGGGCTGGGACGAGCCCACCCTGCGCGATACGCCCGCGGTGCGCACTCCGCCCGCGCGCAAGCCCCGCTCGGCTCCCAAGCGCCCGGCGCCGAGTTCGGATCGTCCCCCGCGCACCCGCGCCGAACGCGCCCGCAGACTCGTGCTCGCGCTGTTCATCCTGTTCGTCGGCGTACCCGCCCTGCTGTCCGGCCTGGCCTACTGGAGCGCCGAGATTCCGGATCCGGCGGCGATGCAGACCAATCAGATCGCCACCATCCTGGCCGCCGACAGCGCCACCGTGCTCGCCAAAGTCGTACCGCCGGACGGCAATCGGACGCCCGTCCCGCTCGCCGAGGTCCCCCAGCACGTCCGCGACGCGGTGCTGGCCGCCGAGGACCGCAGCTTCTACACCAACGCCGGCTACTCCACCTCCGGCTTCCTGCGCGCCAGCCGCGACAATCTGCTCGGCCGGGAGAACGCCGGCGGCGGCTCCACCATCACCCAGCAGTACGTGAAGAACGCCTTCCTCGGCTCCGAGCGCACGGTGAGCCGCAAGATGCGCGAGCTCATCATCGCCGCGAAGATGTCCAAGCAGTGGAGCAAGGACGACATCCTCGCCGCCTACCTCAACACCGTCTACTACGGGCGCGGCGCCTACGGCATCGCCGCCGCCGCCAGGGCCTACTTCGGCAAGGCGCCGGCCGAGCTCTCGCGGGCCGAGGGCGCGGTGCTGGCGGCCGTGCTGCGTACCCCATCGCTGCTGGACCCGGAAAACCATCTGCCGGAGTTGAAGGCGCGCTGGCAGTACGTGCTGGACGGCATGATCGAGATGGGTGTGCTGGCCCCGGGCGACCGCGACGCGACCCGCTTCCCCGACATCCTGCCGATCGCCGAGATGCCCAGCGAGAACGAGGCGCGCGGCCCGGAGGGCCTGATCCGCACCCAGGTGCTGCGTGAGCTGCGCTCCTCGGGCATCAGCGAGAGCGATCTGAACACCGGCGCGCTGCAGATCACCACCACCATCGATCCGCGGGCACAGCAGGCCGCGCTCGCGGCGATCACCGATCGCCTCGGCCCGCAGCCGCCCGAGCTGCGCGGCGCGATCGTCTCGATCGATCCGCGCTCGGGCGCGGTGCGCGCGTATTACGGCGGCGCCGACGGCATCGGCTACGACTTCGCGCAGGCGCCGCTGCAAACCGGCTCGGCCTTCAAGGTTTTCGCGGCGATCGCGGCCCAGCAGCAGAGCATCCCGCTGCACCGGGTGATGGACAGCTCCCCGGTGACCGACCGCGGCACCAAGATCACCAATGTGGACGGCGAGAGCTGCGGCAAGTGCACTCTCGCCGAGGCGCTGAAGCGGTCGCTGAACACCAGCTACTACCGCCTGACCATGAGCATGTACAACGGCCCGGGCGCCATCGCCGAGGCGGCGCATCTGGCCGGCATCCCGGAGGAGATCCCCGGCGTCGCGGGCAAGACGCTCACCGAGGACGGCGGCCGCCCGCTGAACGGAATCGTGCTGGGCCAGTACCTGGTCCGGCCCATCGACATGGCCTCCGCGTACGCCACCATCGCCGCCTCCGGCGTCTACCACCGGCCCTACTTCGTCCAGCGCGTGGTGACCGGCGACGGGCGCGTGCTGCTCGATCGCGGGGCGCCGGAAACCCGGGTGGGCGAACAACTTCCGGAGGGCGAGCAGCGCATCCCGCGCGCCATCGCCGAGAACACGGTGCAGGCCATGGCCCCCATCGCCGCCTACTCCAACGGCCACGCCCTCGCCGAGGGCCGTCCCACCGGCGCCAAGACCGGCACCACCCAGCTCGGCGAGAGCGACTGGAACAAGGACGCCTGGATGATCGGCTTCACGCCGTCGCTGTCCACCGCGGTCTGGATCGGCACCGAGCAATCCCAGCCGATCCGCACCGCGCGCGGTGCCGACATCTACGGCTCCGGCCTGCCCGCCGACATCTGGAAGCAGGTGATGGACGGCGCCCTGGCCGGTACCCCGGTCGAGCCGCTGCCCGAGCCCGCAGCCCCGGCTCCGACCCAGGGCCTGATTCCGGGCAGGCCGTCCGGCGGCCCCTTCGACGTCCTCGATCCCCAACCGGAGGCGCCGCAGCCCGAGCGCGAACCCGCCATTGTTTTCCCGCCGGGACCAGGGCAGCAGGGCGTGGAGATTTTCCCCGGATTCAGCTTCCCCGTACCTCGATGACAGGCTCTTCACAGGGAGTCTTATCGATCTTGTGACCTACGACGCCCCACAGGAACACACGACATGGCAGCATCGTTTGCCAGAGTGAGAGCGAAACCTGGGTGAAAACTCCGAATCCGGATACGGGTCGGCACTGACGCCGACGCCGCGATGCGGAAGGATAGCGCTCGAGCGACGAACAGCGGCGCGAACGACGAGCCAGGGAAGGCCTGGGAGCACGAGGCTCCCGGAGCGCCGCTCAGCAAAACGGACTAGACATAGGGGCAACGCCGGTGGATTTCAATGTCGTTGACCGTCCCGAGACGCTGGTGGCGGGAACAGTACTTCGCAGCCCAGCGCTCGCGGTCGAGGGGCCGCGCCGTGCCAAGGTGCAGGAAGCCTGGAAACGCACGATGGAACGCACCCTGCCCGGCCCACCGACCACCGCGTACGTCGATCACGCGCCGGAGATCAACTCCTACCTGACCCACATCGTCGGCTACCGCTGCAAGAGCCTCGACGATCTGGAGGCCGGTGACGTGCTGGCGCGGGTGCCGGCGGGCCGGTTCGCGCGATTCATCGCCAGTGGCGACAACCTCGGCGACACCATCGTCAGCATCTGGCGGGCGGTGTGGGACGCGGAGGCCGCGGGCAAGTTCGTGCGTTCCTACACCGGAGATTTGGAGCACTATCCGGATTCGCGCACGGCCGAGGTTTTCGTGGCGCTGGCGGACGAGCAGGGCGAGGGGCAGTGAGCATGGATTTCGAGATCGTCACCCTGGCGGAGAGCCTGATCGCCGGGCTCACCATCCCGCTGGCCGGTCGCGAGGTGACCAACCGCGATCTGGACCTGGTGAACTTCACCTGGGATCGCTACCTGGCCCGGGAGAAGGCGGTGCCCCGGATGGCCGCCTACATCGGCCAGAACGATCACGCCGTCGCCGTGCTCGGCTACGAGGTGCAGGGCCTGGCCGACGTAGACGCCGGCGATGTGCTGACGCGCATCCCGACCGGCCGCTACGCGAAATTCGTTGTCTCCGACAAGCCTTACGATCTGCTGCGCACCGCGTGGGCGCAGGTCGCCAAAGCCGAAGCGGCGGGCACGATCACGCGCTCGCACCGCGCGGAACTGGAGCGCTACACCGGGCCCACCTCGGTCGAGGTGTACGTCTCCCTGGATTGACCCCTCCGAAACGAAACCGGCCGAAGGCATTTCGCCTCCGGCCGGTTTTTCGTCGGGGACCGACTACTCGGCGTCGATGATGAACGCTTCCAGCTGCGCCCGCGCGACATCGTCGGCGAGCTGCTTCGGCGGGGACTTCATCAGGTAGGCCGAGGCCGGGATGACCGGGCCGCCGATGCCGCGGTCCTTGGCGATCTTCGCGGCGCGCACGGCGTCGATGATGATGCCGGCCGAGTTCGGCGAATCCCACACCTCGAGCTTGTACTCCAGGTTCAGCGGCACGTCACCGAAGGCGCGGCCCTCGAGGCGGACGTAGGCCCACTTGCGGTCGTCGAGCCACTCGACGTAATCCGACGGGCCGATGTGCACGTTGCGGTCGTGCACCTTGCCGGCCAGCGGGCCCTCCAGGTTGGAGGTCACGGCCTGGGTCTTGGAGACCTTCTTGGACTCCAGGCGCTCACGCTCGAGCATGTTCTTGAAGTCCATGTTGCCGCCGACATTGAGCTGGTAGGTGCGGTCCAGCACGACGCCGCGGTCCTCGAACAGCTTGGCCATCACGCGGTGCGTGATGGTGGCGCCGACCTGGGACTTGATGTCGTCACCGACGATCGGCACACCGGCGTCGACGAACTTCTGCGCCCACTCCGGATCGGAGGCGATGAAGACCGGCAGCGCGTTGACGAAGGCGACACCGGCGTCGATGGCGCACTGCGCGTAGAACTTGTCGGCCTGCTCCGAGCCCACCGGCAGGTAGGAGACCAGCACGTCGACCTGGGCATCCTTCAACGTCTTGACGACGTCGACCGGCTCGGCCTCGGAGAGCTCGATGGTCTCGGAGTAGTACTTGCCGATGCCGTCCAGGGTCGGACCGCGCTGCACGGTGATGCCCGACGGCGGCACGTCGGCGATCTTGATGGTGTTGTTCTCGCTCGCGTTGATCGCGTCGGCGAGATCGAAGCCGACCTTCTTGGCATCCACGTCGAACGCGGCGACGAACTTCACGTCGCGCACGTGGTACGGGCCGAACTTGACGTGCATCAGACCCGGGACCGTCGAGGTCTCGTCCGCGTCCTTGTAGTACTGCACGCCCTGGACCAACGAGGAAGCGCAGTTGCCGACGCCGACGATGGCCACGCGTACTTCCGTGGCGTTACCAGCCTTTGTGGTTTCAGTCATGGCCGATGTTTCCCTCTTTCTGTGGTGCCGCGTTCGTCGATTGCTCCGCCGCAATCAACTCGTTGAGCCAGCGCACTTCGCGCTCGCTTGATTCCAGACCGAGTTGGTGGAGTTGTTTGGTGTAGCGATCCAGCGAACCGCTGGCTCGTTTGATCGCCTCCCGCAAACTCTCCCGGCGTTCCTCGACCTGCCTGCGCCTGCCCTCGAGAATGCGCATCCGCGCCTCGGCGGGGGTGCGGTTGAAGAAGGCGAGGTGGACGCCGAAGCCGTCGTCGGTGTAGTTCTGCGGGCCGGTGTCGGCGAGCAGTTCGGTGAACCGTTCCCGCCCCTGCGGGGTCAGTTGGTAGACCCGTCGCGCGCGGCGCATGGTGACGCCCGCGACGTTCTCCTCGGCGATCAATCCATCGGCCTGCATGCGCCGCAGCGTCGGATAGAGCGACCCATAGGAGAAGGCCCGAAACGGCCCGAGCAGGCCGGTGAGCCGCTTGCGCAGCTCGTAACCGTGCATGGGCGCTTCGAGGAGCAGCCCGAGAATTGCCAGCTCGAGCATCGGGCTTCACCCCCTGACTTCTGTGCAGACCTAACCAGCAGATGCGATTGCCAACTATATCGCGCCGATATACCCGAGTGCACATCGAGGCCACGGCGCACTTCGGCCAGGTGCCGTGGCGACCGCCCGGGGGTCGCTCGCGATGGTCACCACTCCGGGATCACCAGTACTCTGGGGTCCGTGCTTATTCAGCGGCAGGTGGTCGACTACGCGCTCCGGCGCCGGTCGCTGCTGGCCGACGTGTACGCGGGCCGGGTCGGCGTCGCCGAGGTATGTGATGCGAATCCCTACCTCCTGCGTGCGGCCAAATTCCACGGCCGGGGGAGCGAGGTCACGTGCCCGATCTGCAGGAAAGAGCAACTGACGCTCGTATCCTGGGTCTACGGCGACGAGCTCGGGCCGATGGCCGGATCCGCTCGTACCCCCGAGGAACTGGTGCGTCTCGCCGAGACACGCTCGGAATTCTCGGTTCATGTCGTGGAGGTATGCCGGACCTGCAGCTGGAATCATCTGGTGCAGTCCTATGTGCTCGGCACGGCTCCGGCTCCCACGCGACGCCGGGCCAACCGGCGTACCGCCGCCGAATGAACTAACCGACAGCGGAGCTACTCCGCGGCGGCGATCCCGCCCGCACCCAGCAACGCATCCGATACGAGTTATGGAGATCTTGTCAGTGACTTCCCCCTACGGCGATGAACCGCACGGCGGCCGTCCACAGCGAGGTTCACATCCGGGTCCGCCCAACTCGCCGGAGCGACGCCAGGGCCCGCCGCCCGGTTTCCGTCCGCTGCCCCCGCCGGGCGCACGGCAGCCGCAGCCGCCGCAGGGCGGGCCGCGTGGCCCGCAGCCCCCGCGTCCGGGTCCGCCCCCGCAGGGCCGCCCGCCGCAGGATCGCGCCCCGCAGGACCGCGCACCCCAGGGGCGCCCGCCGCAGGGTCGCCCCCCGCAGCCGGGTGCGCCCAATCATCAGTCGACGCAGAAGCTTCCGCAGCCCGGCCGGCCGGGCTCGCTGAGCGAGGCCGTGGCCGAACGCAATCGCCGCCCGGAGGCGCGCGGCGGGTCGGGTTCCCGCCCGATCACCGCACCGCGCCCGGCCGAGCGGCCCGGCGTCGAGCGCACCGGCCGCGCCGAACGCCCCGGCGAGCGCGCCAATCGCGGCGCCCGCCCCACCGGCCCCGCCTCCGGCGAGCGCCGCGTCACGGCCGGCGGCCCGCCGTCGGGTCCGCCGCCGCGCCGCGGCGGCCGCGGTGGCGACGGCGGGGGCGAGGGCCCCGGTCGGCGCCGGCCCGAGCAGCAGCGCAAGCGCTTCCCGTGGAAGATCGTGCGCCGCACCATGTACGTGCTGATGGCGCTGGCCATCGTGGTGCCGAGTTCCGCGTTCCTGATCGCCTACTCCGCGGTGTCGGTGCCCAAGCCCGGCGACATCAAGAGCAACCAGGTCGCCTTCATCTACGGCAACGACGGCGAGACGGTGCTCAGCAAGGTGGTGCCGCCCGAGGGCAACCGCACCGACGTCACCATCGACCAGATCCCGCCGCACGTGCGCAACGCGGTGATCGCGGCCGAGGACCGGGATTTCTACACCAACCCCGGCTTCTCGATCTCGGGCTTCGCCCGCGCCGCCCGAGACAACCTGCTGGGCAAGGAAAGTGCCGGTGGTGGCTCGACCATCACCCAGCAGTACGTCAAGAACGCCATGGTCGGCGACGAGCGCTCCTACACCCGTAAGCTGCGCGAGCTGGTCATCTCGGCGAAGATGGCCCGGCAGTGGAGCAAGGACGAGATCCTCACCGCCTACCTGAACACCATCTACTTCGGCCGTGGCGCGTACGGCATCGACGCGGCGGCCAAGGCCTACTTCGGCAAGCCGGTGCAGGAGCTGAGCGTGCCCGAGGGCGCGGTGCTCGCCGCGACCATCCAGCTGCCCTCGGCGCTGGATCCGGAGAAGAACCCCGAGGGCGCCAAGACGCGCTGGGGTTACGTGCTCGACGGCATGGTCAGCGGCGGCAATCTGCAAGCCGCCGAACGGCAGTCGCTGCAGTACCCGACCGTGGTGCCGCTGGCCACGACCCGCGACAAGTCGCAGGATTCCGGCCCCGAGGGCCTGGTGAAGACCCAGGTGCTCAAGGAGTTGCAGGCCGCGGGCATCAGCGAGCAGCAGCTCAACACCATGGGCCTGAAGATCACCACCACGATCGACCCGAAGATGCAGCAGGCCGCGGTCGACGCCGCCATCAAGAAGATGGAGGGTGAGCCCGAGCAGCTGCGCACCGCGGTGGTGTCGATCGATCCGCGCAGCGGCGCGGTGAAGGCCTACTACGGCGGCAACGACGGCCAGGGCTACGACTTCGCCAACGCTCCGCTGCAGACGGGCTCCTCGTTCAAGGCGGTCGGCCTGGCCGCGAATCTGGAGCAGGGTGTGCCGCTGTCGCAGATGTACGACAGCTCCCCGCTGACCGTCAACGGCATCAAGATCACGAACGTGGAAGGCGAGCAGTGCGGCATGTGCACCATCGCCGAGGCGCTCAAGCGTTCGCTGAACACCAGCTTCTACCGGATGCAGCTGGATATGGGCAACGGCCCCAAGAAGATCGCCGACATGGGACACAAGCTCGGCATCCCGGAGACCCTGCCGGGCGTCGGCCAGACCTTGTCCGAGGCGGACGGCTCCGGCCCGAACAACGGCATCGTGCTCGGCCAGTACCAGGCGCGCCCGCTCGACATGGCCTCGGTCTACGCGACTTTCGCGGCCTCGGGCGTCTATCACGCGCCGCACTTCGTCACCAAGGTCGTCACCGCCGACGGCGAGGTCCTGCTCGACCGCGGTGAGGTGCCCGGCGAGCAGCGCGTGTCGGCCGCCGTGGCGGACAACGTCACCGCCGCCATGAAGCCGATCGCGGCCTGGTCGCGCAACCACAACCTGGCCAACGGCCGCGAGTCCGCCGCCAAGACCGGTACCGCCCAGCTCGGCGACACCGGTGAGAACAAGGACGCCTGGATGGTCGGCTACACGCCGTCGCTGTCCACGGCGGTGTGGGTCGGCTCGGTCGACAACAGCAAGCTGCGCAACTACCAGGGCGGCATGATCTACGGCTCCGGCCTCCCCTCCGACATCTGGAAGTCCACGATGGACGGCGCCCTGCAGGGCACCACCAACGAGACCTTCCCGAAGCCGGCCCCGATCAAGGGCCAGGCCGGTGTCCCGGAGTGGTCCGCGGCCTACACCCCGCCCTCGACCACCCAGCAGCAGTTCGTGCCGCCGGTGGTGGTGCCGACCCAGATCCAGATTCCGGGTCTGCCGTTCACGCTGCCGGGTCTGGGCGTCCAAGAGCAGCCGCAGCAACAACAGCAGCGGCAGGAGACCCAGTCGCCGCAGACCTCCGATCCCGGCCCGCTGCCGGGCCAGCCGGTGGCACCGTCGGACGGGTCGCAGCCGACCACCACGAACTCGAGCCGTCCGAACAACAGCGGGAACGGGAACACCCAGCCGACCACCCGAAACAGGTGACCGGGCCGAGGTTGTCGGCGGGTGTCCACTGATACGCCTGTAACCTCGGGTGCCGTGGATCAGCAACTGGCGGACGCGCGGCAGCATGGGAGTACGCCGCGCTCCAGTGGGGGGCAGGAGCTCGGCGCCGTGGGCACCAACGGAGCGCGCTACGTCTCGGCCGCGCCGTTGGCGCCCGACCTGCGGTCGGCCGACACGCGAGATCGGCCCAGCCGCAACGACTCCCTGACGGCGCAACTGAGCACGGTGGTCGGCGGGCCGGTCGGCGCGCACGCGCTGATCGGCCGCGCCCGGTTCTGGACGCCGCTGCGGGTGCTGTTCCTGTTCACCGTGCTGTTCCTCGCCCTCGGCTGGGGCGCGAAGGCGCCGTGCATCCAGCAGACGGCCAGCTCCGACGGGCGGCCGATGCTGGACTGGAACAACGGCCGCCAGTACACCGCCATGTGCTACTCCGACACCGTCCCGCTGTACGGGGCGGAGCGGCTGGACGAAGGCGCGTTCCCGTACAAGAAGAGCTGGACCGAGGAGACCCCGGACGGCGGGGTCGAGACCAGGTACATGGAATACCCGGTGCTGTCGGGGCTGTACCAGTACCTCGGCATGCAGATCGCCAAGTCCTGGGACGCCGCTCCCCTGCCCGGCGCCTTACAGGTGGTGCTCTACTTCAACGTGATCGCCTTCGGCTTGGCGCTGGCCTGGCTGGTGACGGTGTGGGCCTCGGCGACGCTGGCCGGGCGCCGGGTCTGGGACATCGCGCTGCTCGCCTGCTCACCCCTGGTGATCGTGCACGCGTTCACCAACTTCGACGCGCTCGCCACCGCGTTCGCGGCGACCGGCCTGCTGGCCTGGGCCCGCCGGCGGCCGGTGCTCGCGGGCGTGCTGCTCGGGCTCGGCGGCGCGGCCAAGCTGTATCCGCTGCTGCTGCTCGGCCCGATCGTGGTGCTGTGCCTGCGCGCCGACCCGATGCGCCGGATACCCAGCGCCCGGATCGGGTTGCGCCTGCGCGATATCGACAGCGCGGCGGCGGCGCTGTCCTGGATCCGCGACACCCCCGCCCGGGTCCAGTTGCTGGCCTACCGCCCGCTGGGCTCGGCGGGCTTGGCGGTGGGCGCCGCCCTGGGCACCTGGGTGCTGGTGAATCTGCCGATCGCGCTGCTGTTCCGCGACGGCTGGCGGGAGTTCTTCCGGCTCAACACCACCCGGCACGCGGACCCGGACTCGATCTACAACGTGATCACCTCGTTCACCGGCTGGGCCGGGTTCGACGGGACGCTCGCCCACGGCGAGGCCCCGACGATTCTGAACACGGTGTCCCTGCTGCTGTTTCTGGTCGCCTGCCTGCTCATCGCCTACGTCGCGCTGACCGCGCCGAAGCGGCCGCGCCTGGCGCAACTGTGCTTCCTGGTGGTCGCGGCCTTCCTGCTGACCAACAAGGTGTGGAGCCCGCAGTACTCGCTGTGGCTGGTGCCGCTGGCGGTGCTCGCGCTGCCGCATAGGCGCATCCTGCTGGCCTGGATGACGATCGACGCGCTGGTGTGGGCGCCACGCATGTTCTATTACCTCGGCCAGGACCGGAAGGGCCTGCCGGAGCAGTGGTTCACCGGCACCGTGCTGCTGCGCGATCTCGCGGTGATCGGGCTGTGCGCGCTGATCGTCTGGCAGATCTATCGCCCCGAGGACGATCTGGTGCGCCGCGATTTCGTGGACGACCCGACCGGCGGCATCGTCGATCGGGCGCCGGACCCGCTGCTGGCCTGGCTGCCGGAGTGGTTGCGCCCCTGGGATTCCGTGCGCGAGCACCATCCGGCGCGGGCGGCCGGACGGCTCGGCCGCTGACCTACTGGTCGACGCGCAGCAGCCGGGCCTGCCGGTGCGGATCGGGCGGGAGCAGATCCAGTTCCAGGTGCCAGGCGCTGCCCGTCCACGGGTCGAACATCGGCGTATCGATGACGGTGGGCAGATGGCGGCTGGCTTGGGAGAGCACGGCGATCGTCTCGTCCTCGGACTCGGATTCGTCGCTGCCGACGATCATGATGGACAACCCGATCAGGTCGCCGCGCAGCATCAGCGCGCCGATGCGCTGGGCGTCGACCGGCTGGTAACCGTGCGGGAAGTCCGCCGCCAGCAGCACCCGATGCTCGGTGGGCGGGGTGAAATTGCCGCTGGTGTACGCCATTTCGGCGAGTTCGGCCTGATCGGCGAGAGCCTTGATGCGCACCGAGATCTCGTTGTGGTCGGTGACCACCGGGCCGTTGAGCAGCGGGAGCAGCGGCGCGATCAGGCCGGTGAACGCCCCGGAGAGGTCGATCACGTCCAGGCGCACGCGGCGGGTCGGATCGGCGGCGCGCAACCGGGCCAGCAGCGCGCCGACGACGGGCACCACGGCCGCGGAGTACTCGGTGTCGATCCAGAGCGGGCGGGTCAGCGGGATCGGCACGCAGTACGGAATCCGCAGCGGCCCACGCTCGCTCGCGTACAGCTCGCCGAGGCGGATGCCGTCGGCCTTGGCCGTGGGGCGATCCCAGCTCGCCGAATCCCAGGACGCCAGCGCGGGGGGCAGCTGATCGTCGGCGGCGGCGAGTTCCTGGATCAGGTGTTCGCTGTCGCGGCGATGGTTCGCCTCGGCGGTCGCGATCAACTCGTCGTGGCGCCGCTGCGCCGCTTCCCGGGCCGCCGCCCCGGCCGCGCTGTTGCGGGCGGCCGGGTCGGCGACCGCCGCGGACAGCTCCTCGTCCAGGCGGTTGTCGGCGTAGTCGCGCGCGGCGATCAGGGCGGCCGCCGACCGGGCGGCGTCCTCGAAGATCATCCACAGGCGTTCGACGCCGTGCGACATCTCCAGCGGCGCCCCCGGCGACTGCGGCGCGGCGATGGCGCCCTGGTCGGCGCCGTGCGGGGTGGCGGCCTGGACCGACTGCACGTGCGCGTCCGGGCCGGGGTGGTCCACCTCGACGCCGTGCGCGGTGAGCAGGACCGCGAGGCCACCCGCGTAGCCCTGGCCGACGGCGCGCACCTTCCAGCCCTCGCCCCGGCGGTACACCTCGAAGCAGATCAGCGCCGTCTCGCCCGCTTGCGGCGTGATCGCGAATTCGGCTGTCGCCGTGCCGTTCTCCGATAGAGTCGCGGTGACCGCGCCGAGCCCGCCGAGCGGGGCCGGGTCGGCGCTGACGACCAGCAGCACCGCCTGCGCGTCGGCACGCACCTGCGACAGCGTGATCGTCACCTCCTCGCCCGCCAGCGCCACCCCGGCAGTGCCGGGCTGGTTGTAGAAGACGAGATCGCCGGTGTCGAACACGCGCAGGTTCTCCGCCACCACCAGCGCGGAGATGTCCAGCGCCGCCGCGGCTTTGGCGCTGAACCTGAGGACATCCGCGGTCAGCGTGGTGTTCTGACCGGCCTTGAGCTGAATCACGGGCTCTACCCTGCTGTTTCGCGGCGATGCGCTAGTTCGGCGACAGGAACCGGCCGAGTTGCGGGATCGCCTCGCCCGGATGCTTGGCCTGGAAACCCTCGCCCAGCGCCTGCATCTTCCAATCCTGGCCGACACGATAGACCTTCGCCATCGCCATCGCCGTGAACGCCATGCCGCCGGCCAGGGTATAGCGCGCCAGTTCGGCGTTGTTGGTGCCGTCGATCAAGCGGCAGAACGCGTTCTGCACCTGCTCGAAGGTGTGGCCCTTGTAGGAGGTGACGACGAAGACCAGCGTGCTGATGTGCGCGGGGATGCGGGTGAGGTCGACCAGGATCACCTCGTCGTCGCCCTCGCCCTCGCCGGTCAGGTTGTCGCCCTGGTGCCGGACCGAGCCGTCCTTGGACGAAAGCTGGCCGTAGTAGGCGTAATCCGCGGGGTTGGCGTCGGCGAACATGATCACCGAGGCGTCCAGGTCGATGTCGACGGTGCGGTTGCCGAACATGCCGCGGGTCTGCACCGGATCCCAGCCCAGGCCCATCTTCACGAAGGTCAGCGCGGCGCCGCCCTCCTTGCGCAGGGTGACCTTCTGGCCCTTCACCAGGCTGACCGGACGGTCCTTGCTCAGGCTGACCTCACCCGTGGACTGCGGCGGCGCGGGGGGCGGCGCCTGCTGCGGGTAGCCCTGGCCGGGCGGCGGCGCGTACTGCTGCTGCTGCGGCTGCTGGGGCGGGTAGGTCGGCGGCGCGACGGGCGGCGGGGGCGGCGCGCTCGGCTGCGCGGCGGCCGCGGAGTTGTCTTCGACCGTTACACCGTGATCGGTGACCAGCGCCGCGAAACCGCCGGCGTAGCCCTGGCCGACCGCGCGCACCTTCCAGGAGCCCTGGCGCCGGTACAGCTCCAGGGCGATCACGATCGACTCGCTCTGCAACCCGGTGATCTGGTACTCGAACAGCCGGGTGCCGTTGGAGTCGGAGACGATCGCGGTCGGCGGGGCGAACTGGCCGAAGTTGCTGGAAGCGTCGTCGAGGGTGATGACCGCGCGGATCTGATCGATCTCCGGCGGCACCGAGCTCAGGGAGACCGCGAGCGAGGCGGGCTGGCCGGCGGGCGCGGGCTGCAGGTTCACGCCCGGGCCGCTGGGCTGGTTGAAGAATACGAAGTCCGCGTCCGAGCGAACCTTGCCGCGTTCGGTGACCAGCAGCGCGGACAGGTCCGCGGGCGCCGGCAGCTGGACGGAGATCACCACGTCGTTGGTGGCCAGCGGACCGTTCTGGCCCTTGGCGAGTGTTGCGGACAAGGTAGACCCTTCGCTTGTCGGTGCATTCGATAGTCACTCTACGAGAAACGTGGTGGTCCCCGCCGGAGCTAACGCGTTAACAGCGATCGAGTGGATGGACGATCTTCGACTGCGGCCACTAGGGTGGCGGCCGAAGCAGTTGGAATGTGGCGACAGACCCATGTTCCCGAACGAGACAGCAGGCAACTCCCCACATGGCGCAACTGTTAGAGCAGTCGAAAAAGGTCGTCGAGGCTCAACTCAACGGCACCAGTATCCGCGCGATCTCGGGTTCGATGATCGCCTACGAAGGCAATGTGCAATTCAAGTCCGCCGGTTTCGGCGGCGGCGACGGCGTGCTCGCGGGCATGAAGCGCCGCGCCACCGGCGAGAAACTGTCGCTGATGGAATGTCAGGGCCACGGGCGTGTCTTCTTCGCCGTGAACGGCCAGGACGTCACGGTGATCAACCTGAACAACGAGACGCTGCAGGTCGAATCGCAGCAGCTGCTCGCTTTCGCCGGCAATCTGCGCACCGATGTCCGCTTCGCCGGCGTCAGCGGCGCGTCCTCCGGGCAGGGCCTGTTCACCACCACGGTGAGCGGGCAGGGCCAGGTGGCGCTGCTCTCGGCGGGCGGGCCGCTGATCCACCTCGAGGTCACCCCGCAGTTCCCGCTGATCGTCGATCCGGACGCGTTCGTCGCCGCGCAGGGCAATGTGCAGTCCTCGTTCATCACCAATATGGGCTGGCGCGACATGGTCGGCTCGGGCGGCGGTGAGGCGTTCCAGATCAAATGGGACGGCCAGGGCGTGGTGTTGATCCAGCCGGCGGAACGGTAGGGACAGGCGATGTTCGAGAAGGTCAACAGCAAGGTCGTCAAGGTCAACGTCGGCATGGCCGGTGGCGTCGTCGCGCGCAACGGCGCGATGCTGTTCTACACCGGCGACGTTTCCTTTGCGCCGCACCAGATTCCGGGTGCACAACAGATGGGCGGCGGGGGCGGCCTGATGCGCATGGCCGGGCGGATGATGGCCGGTGAGCACGAGCGCACCATGCTGGCGCAGGGCACCGGCGAGGTGCACTACGGGTTCGCCGGCCTGGAGATCCAGGTGGTGCAGATGCAGCCGGGCGCGGTATTGCGCGTGGAAGCCTCACGCCTGCTGGCCAATACCGCGGCGCTGCAGAGTTCGGTGGTCTCGGTGATGAGCTCCGGTGGTGGCGGAGGCGGCGGCGGTGGCCTGATGGGCGCGCTGCGCGGGGCCGCGACCGGCGCGCTGACCGGGCAGGGCATGTTCACCACCCAGCTGTCCGGGCAGGGCGCGGCGGTGCTGCTGGCGCACGGCGGTTTCCTGGAACTGCAGGTGGGCGGGCCGAATCCGGTCGTGGTCGATCCGCAGGCCTTCGTCGCCGCCTACGGCAACGTGCAGACCGAGTTGAAGTCCGCGATGAGCTGGCGCGACGCGGTCGGCCGAGGTTCCGGCGAGGCGATGCAATTGCATTGCGTCGGACAAGGTGTCGTTTACGTGCAGGCCTCCGAAGAGAAGTTGTGACCCATGGCCCAGATCTACAACCCGATGAATCTCGGGGACAGCGACAACATCCCGGGTAACGACTACGCCTACTGCATCGACCTGGTGAAGCCGTGGTTCATGCGCAAGGGCGCGATGATCGCCTACTACGGGCAGATGAACTTCCAGGCGCTCACCCACGGCCTGCAGGGCGGGCTGATGCACATGGTGTCGCAGCAGTTCTCGGCGCCGCTGTTCACCGGCGACTACGTGGTCGCCGAGGGGCACGGCAAGCTGATCATCGGCGACCGCGGTTACAACATCAACTCCTACGACCTGGAGGACGGCAACCTCACCGTCCGGGCGGCGAACCTGCTCGCCTTCGAGCCGGGGCTGTCGCTGAACCAGTCGATCGTGCCCGGCTTCCTCACCCTGATCGGCACCGGCAAGTTCCTGGCCTCCTCCAACGGCCCGGTGATGTTCGCCGAGCCGCCGCTGCGGGTGGACCCGGAATCGCTGGTGGGCTGGGCGGACTGCCCGTCGCCGAGCCATCACTACGACCAGCGCTGGATCACCAGCTTCCTGGCGGCGGGCGCGGCGCGGATGGGCGCCAACTCCGGCGAGGAGCGGCAGTTCGACTTCACCGGCGCCGGTACGGTGCTCATCCAGTCCAGCGAGAAGGTGATGAACGACGCGATGCTCGTGCGCAGCATCGAGGGGCAGTTGCAGAGCGGAATCGGGCCGAGCGGGTTGCAGCGGTTGCAGGCGACCATCATGCAGCAGTTGCAGGGGCAGCAGCAGTACTGATCGGCGGCTAACCAGCGAGTCTCATTCAGCGAGATTGTTGGTCAAGTGCCCATGACGACTGTTAGCGTGTGGCGCGTGTCACCGAAGATCCTGCGCCGGGCAGCGCCGCTCGCCGCCGCGCTCGCCGCCTGTCTGCTGGTCCCGGCGAGTGCGGGCGCGGGGCCGATCCCGTCGGTGCCGCCGCTGGACGTGCCGGAATTCGTCGGGGATCCGGCCACGGCCGACCCGATCACCGGCCTCGCCGCGATCCCGCAGCATCTGTTCCTGGCGCCCAACGGCAACTCCGGCCTGCACAACGACGGCTGGATGAGCGACACCTACACCCGGCCCGGCCCGCTCGGGGTCGGTACCCGGGTGAACTCGCTGTTCCTGGCCAGCGAGTGCGGTTCGGTGGCCTTCGACCGCGCCGGCCGCATCATCGCCACCTGCCTCGGCGCCCAGCCCGGGCTGTACCTGATCGATCCGCGCTCACTCCAGGTCCTGGGCAAATACGCGCTGCCCGGCCGCCCGCCCGGCGAGATCCTGAAGCCCGGCTTCTTCACCAACTTCGGCGGTGGAGCCTACTTCTACGTCGACCACCAGGACCGGGCCGTCGTCGGCACCGGGAACGGCCACATCCTGGTGCTCGCGCAGAACCCGACCGCCACCGGCTTCACCCTGGTGCGCGACTACGACCTGACCACCGTGCTGCGCCCCGGCGAGACCCTGAACTCCGCGCTGCCCGACGCCAACGGGCTGCTCTGGTTCGTGGCCAAGACCAACGGCGTGGTCGGCACCCTGGATCTGGAAACCGGTGCGACACAGGTGATCCGGCTCGGCAACGGCGCGCAGGGGCAGATCCAGAACTCCTTCGCGGTGGGCGCCGCGGGCGAGGTCTACATCGCGACCAATCGCGAACTGCTGCGTTTCGACGCGGGCCCCGGCAAGACCCCGGCCGTCACCTGGCGCGTCACCTACGCCAACGGCGGGCAGCACAAACCCGGCCAGGTCGACGACGGCACCGGCACCACCCCGACCGTGCTGCCCGGCGGCTACGTCGCCATCACCGACAACTCCGATCCGATGCACGTCGTCGTCTATCGCACCGCCCCCGACGCCGCGCAGCGCCAGGTGTGCAGCGTGCCGGTCTTCGCCAAAGGCGCCAGTAACACCGAGAATTCGCTGATCGGCGCGGGCCGCTCGCTGATCGTGGAGAACAACTACGGCTACACCGGACCGGACGCGACCATGCTCGGGGCGACCACCACACCCGGCTTCGCCCGCGTCGACCTCGACGACGACGGCAACGGCTGCCACCTCGTGTGGACCAACACCACCGAGGCCGCGCCCTCGGTGGTGCCGAAGCTGTCGCTGGCCACCGGGCTGATCTACACCTACACCAAGGGCACCCAGGCCACCGATCCCTGGTATTGGACCGCCCTGGACTACCGGACCGGCGAGCTGGTCTGGAAACGCCTGTCCGGCAGCGGCGTCGGCTTCAACAACAACTACGCGGGCATCGCGCTCGGCCCCGACGGCACCGCCTACCTGGGCACGCTGGGCGGCCTGGTGTCGCTGCGCGACGGCCGCTGAACCGCACTGCCCCCAATTCCCGTGGGTGGGATCCGGGGGCCGCGCGGTTAAGGTGGGAACGAATTGATCGACGGGCCAAAGCTGGTCCGCAGCAAGCAGAATCGAGGGCCTGATGTCGCACCGGCGGGGTAAGCGGATTGCGCTGGCGGCGCTACTGGGCGCGGCGGTGCTCGGCGCCGGAGCGGCGCCGGCGACGGCGGATCCGGTGATCACCAATCCCGGGGTGGTCAAACCCGCGCTGAAGTCCGCGGACGGGTCCTATGTGGACAAGATCGCCACCAAGGACGCGCGCAACGTGCGCATGCAGATCTGGTCGGCGGCGATGAACAAGAACATCTCCGTGGACGTGCTGCGCCCCGCCGACACCTCGGTGCCGCGGCCGACGCTGTACCTGTTCAACGGCGCCGGCGGCGGCATGGACGACGCCTCCTGGAAGCGCAACACCGACGCGCTGGAGTTCCTGGGCGAGAAGAACATCAACGTGGTGCAGGTGGTCGGCGGCGCGTGGAGCTTCTACGCCGACTGGATCGCCGCGGACCCGGTGCTCGGGGTGAACAAGTGGCAGACCTTCGTCACCGAGGAGATGCCGGTGCTGATCGACGCCGCGCTGGGCACCAACGGCGTCAACGCCGTCGCGGCGCTGTCGATGACGGGCACCTCGGTGCTGAACTTCGCCATCCACAAGCCGGGCCTGTTCCGCAGTGTCGCCACCTACAGCGGCATCGCGCAGGTCAGCGACCCGATCGGCCAGCAGATGGTGAAGCTGACCGTGGAAACCTGGGGCGGCGGCGACACCCGCAACATGTGGGGCGAGCCGAACAACCCGCTCTGGGCCGCCAACGACCCGATGGTGAACGCCGACAAGCTGCGCGGCACCCACCTGTTCTTCTCCACCGGCAACGGCATCCCCGGCGAGTACGACAAGCCGGGCGGCAAGTTCCGCATGGAGCCGCCGGAGGAGACGCCGAAGACGGTCGCGCTGGGCGGCATCATCGAGGCGGGCGTGAACTGGTCCAACCAGAACATGAACAACCGGCTGAACCAGCTCGGCATCCCGGCGACCTTCGTCTACCGCGACAGCGGCACGCACTCCTGGGGTTACTGGCAGGACGATCTGAAGTCGTCCTGGCCGACGCTGGAGAAGGGCCTGTTCAGCGCCCCGTAACCGAGCGCGTTTACCCGCTCTTCCAGAGCCGAAACCCCTTTTGTGACAACATCATTCGATGCGAGACAAGCACCTCGGATCGTCCTATGATCGCTGGGCAAGGGGGAACCTCGGAAAGGAACTATGCGTACTCTCAAGCTTGCCACCGGAGCCACCGCCCTCGCCGCCGCGACGATCACGATGCTCGCCGGCACCGCTTCCGCCGCCCGGACGGCCGATGCCGTCGGCGGCAAGGACGACATCACCGTCTCGATCAACAACACCGACGACAAATGCTGGTCGGGCACCGTCCTGCTGGACGAGAAGCTGCAGTCGGTCATCCTGACGCCGGACAAGCCCTCCGCGGTCCTCGCGAACCTGCAGGCGGGCGCGCACCAGGTGCGCGTGCACCTCTACGTGGGTGAGGGCGAGAGCTGCACCGTCAATTCCCCGGCCGTCGAGCTGCTGAACAAGAACGTTCAGGTCGGCGCCGCCGCCAACCCGCTGCAGGAGCTCCTCGAGTCCGGCAGCGCGGCCCTCGGCCAGAAATAGCTGCCGCATAGGCGAATTCGGCCGGGCCCCGGTGCACACCGGGGCCCGGCCGCCGTCTGTTCAGGCCGCGGGCGAGGCCCGGATCAGCCAATCGATGATCTCCTCGCCCGCCAGGATCCCGGAGGCCCGGGTGACCGTCAGATTCGGGCTGGTCCAATTCAACTGTTCCAGCTCGCCGTGCCGGGGGCGGATCGCCGAATCGGCGGCCCGCAGCATCTCCGCGTCCAGCGCGCCGTCCCCGGCGGCCAGCGTGGTCGCGCCCGCGGCCAGCTCCCCGGACTCGGTGAGCCGACGCCGCACCTCGGCCACCGCGATGCTCTTGCACACCGCCTGCGGCATCGTGTAGATCTTGCGCCCCTGCTGCGAGGCCGACCAGCCGCGCGCCTGGCACCAGGAATCCCATTCGGCCAGGAAACCCGCGGGCACCAGCTTCGGTTTCACCACCAGGTAGGCGAACAGGTGGTCCGCGATGCGGAACTTGGAAACCCAGGAATCGTCGATCCGCGAGCGCAATTCGGCGCTCACCTCCGACAGCGTCGTGCCGCCCGCGCGGACCTTGGCGTCCACGTCGATGCGCCAGCGCATGTCGGGGACGCCGTCGACCAGGATATTGCCGCCATTGCTGGTGATCGCGTAGCGCCACGGGGCGCCGGGCAACCGGATCCGGTTGAACTGCTTGATGGTGCGCGTGGTCGTCGGCACCACCGCGGCGGGCTCGGTGAGCGTCTGCATCCGCAGCGCCGCGGCCGTGGTCATGAACGACAGCGGCGCGCCCTCGAGGTGCTCCACGCAGACCGTCGGCACCTCGGCCCCGGCGCTCATGGCGTTGCGGGAGTAGATCATCGTGCGGTCGAGGTCGGTGGCGACCAGGGTCTGTCTTCGGGGTGTACCCAATAGCATTACTCGCGAACTTCCTTGATCAATCCCATGCACGAATAGGCCAGGTCGGAAACGACTTCCACCGGCACCCCGCGGGCCGCGGCGAGCAGGCGCAGGTGCGCGTGCTCGGGCGCGTCGGCCTCGCGGACCAGCACCCGCCACGGCACCCGCCGCAGCAGCACCCGGGTGGTCTCGCCGACGCCGGGCTTCACGAAATTCACGCTGGCGATGCCGTATTCGGCCCGCACCTGCTCCACCGAGGCCCAGCCGGACCAGGTGGGGGTGCGGTCGCTCGCCCGCACGGCGGCCACCGCCGTGGGCACCTGGTCCCGGATGCTGCCGAAAGCCGCGCTCACGCTGTCGAGCAGGTGGCCGGAGACATCGTCACCGGCGAGGTCCCGATAGAACTTGGCGCCGTGGAAATCGCCGGGCCCGATCAGGGTGTCGTTCAGCACGGTGCGCGAAATCAGGCCGGACACCGTGGAATTCAGGCACGCCGAGGCGATCAGGAAGTCGTCGCGGGTGCCGTAGGTGCGCACGCAGTGACCGGGGTCGGCGAGGACGGCGAGTTCGCCGTTGAACCGCGCTCCGCCCGCCGCGTGATAGACGTCCAAGGCGTCGTTCAATTCGTGCGTGATCGCGCCCTTGCCGGTCCAGCCGTCCACGAACACGATCGAGGCCGGATCATGATGGCGGGCAAGGTAATCCAGGGCGACCGCGTCGATGCCGCGGTCGCGCACGATCGAGACGGCATAGTGCGGGATATCGAGACCTCGCGCGGACTTCAGCCAGCGCTTCATCAGAATGCCGACCGGCGTACCGGCGCGCGCCAGCGACACCAGCACGATGTCCTCGCCGCGTTCGGCCACCACGAGTTCGGACACGGTGGCCACGGCGAGCGCCAAGCGCTCGGCGCTCTCGGCCAGCACCTTGTCGAACAGCTCACGGTAGGCGGCGTCGGGCTGGTACTCGATCGGCAGCGACTCGGCGTAGTGCGCCTCCCCCGCCTGGATCCGCTGTTCCCGTTCGGCGACATCGGCTTCCAGATCGACCTCGGAGAGGTCTTTCAGCAGCCACGAAACCTCTTCGGCCGCATACGATCCGAACTCGGGACCGTGCAGGGGCGGTGGGAGTTCCCGGGTGGTGCCGGGCGGCATCGCCGCGGGGGTCGTTCTCGTGCCACGGCGGTCGGTGTGGCCGGAGAACGGAATCTCGGACGCCGCGGTCGTGCCCGTGCCCGCGTGATCCGCGAACGCGGTGGGATGCTCCGCATCGCCCGATGACCGAGCACGTTCGGCATACAGTGCACGGGGATCCGCGCCGGGCAGCACGGCGACCAGGACGTCGGCTCCGGAGGCGGTGAGAACGTCGACCACGCCGCCATCGGCGACGAGTTCGGGTGTGTCGGCGGGCTGGTCGATCACGAGCACCAGCACCGCGTCACCGCCGGGTGCGGTCGCGGCCGGAGCGTCGAGCGTCGGCGAGGTCGCCTCGACGAGCGCTTCGGAAGTCGCCGCCGTGCCGGTCGCGGGCACGTGTGCGCGGAGGTTCGCGTCAGCGCCAGCCGGATCGGTGGCTGTCGCCGCGGCGTCCAGCGCGCGCAATTCGGAGTCGAGGTCCTCGGGCCATTGCGCGTTGTACAGGTAGCGCGGGGCTTCCGAGTCGGGTTCCGGTGCGGTGAAACGGAATCCGCGGCGCAGCGGGTAGCCCGGTTCGTCCAGCACGTAGGCGGGCGAGCGGGTGGTGGTCTGGAAACGGGTGGGTATACCGGACTCCGCGAGGGCCGCCGCCAAGCGCAGCGGGAGATACATGAGTTCCTCGTGGCCCAGCACGATCGCGGGCCGGCCGGGAGCCTGGGCGGTCAGCCGGGCGCGCAAGGCCGCGGTGGCGGTGGCCACCGCGGACTCGAAGGCGGCCGTGTCCGACTCCAGGATTCCGTGCCGCCCGCCCTCGGGCACCGCCGCGGGCCAGGGCAGTTCCAGGCGGACACAGGTTCCGCGTTGCGCGGCAACGGGATTCAATCTCGGCTCCGGCAACGCGGTGACGGCGTCGATCAGTCCCTCGGGCAGCATGGTGCGCCCGGAGGCCAGGCAGACGGTGTCGATGCGCGCGCCCAGCTCGGCGGCCGCGGCCTCGAACGCCGCGTGATCGGCCTCGGTGCGCATGTCCACCAGCGAGGCGAGCACGTAGTGCGCGCGCGGCGCGAAGGCGTGCAGGGCGCGCACCGCGTCGATCGCCGTCGCGCCTGTGGAGATCTCGTCGTCCACCAGCACCAGCGGCTGATCGTTCATGAAGATCTCGGCGGGCATCGGCTGCAGCAGATGCGAGGTGGCGTGCGAGTGTCCCTCCTCGAAACCGGTGAGCGTCGCTGCTGTCGGTACGTCGCGGCGGGTCGAGTGCAGGTAGCAGCTCGCGCCGATGCGCGCGGCCACGATATGCCCGAGACCCGTTGCGGTTTCAGCGAACCCGAGCACCACGACCGCCTGGTCACCCGTCACGGCCCGGACCAGATCACCCAGGCGGTCACCGGCGTCCAGCACGATCTGCGGCTCGGTCGGCAGGTGCTTGCCGAGCACCGTCGACACGAGCAAATGCGCGCGGCGTTTGTTCCGCCGCAGGCCGGGCTCGACCAGAGCCGGGATCGACATTGCCTCGCCGTGCGACCGGACGTGCCGCAGTTCGATCCCGAATTCCCTGGTCGCCCAAGGCAATGCCGACGACGCGCGGCCGTCCAGTGCGCCGGTCATACCTTCACCAACGCCGTCAGCAGATCCACGAACGACACTCCCTTGTTGGCCACGCCGAACACCCGGGCGCGCAGCAGCGTCTGCCGGGCCCAGCTCCGGTGCGGGCGCATCTCGTTCATCTTGTTCCGGTACTCCGAGGCCGCGACCCCGCCCACCTCGACCTGCAGGATGTCCAGCGCGTCGGAGTACTCCTCGTGGGTGACCACCGACAGCGCGTGCACCGCGGCCACGTGCGAGGGATGGATGACGGTCTTGCCCTGGATACCGTTGGCCCGGTCCAGGGTGATCTCGCGCAGCAGCCCGTCCAGATCCCGGCTGACCAGGTACTGCCGGAACGGCACCGCGTCGGACTCCTCGAACGGCGCCGAACGTAGCAGCGGCCGGAACATGCGCTCGTGATCGGCGAAGTACTCCCACACCGGCCCGGTGATGACGAAGCCGGTGCCGTCGGCGCGGCCCAGGTAGTTGACGATGTCGGCGATCACGTCGGCGACCACCCGCACGTCGTAGATGGTGAGGTCGCGGTCGCGGCGGATGCCGAAGGTCGAGCACATGTCGGTGGCGCCCACCCGCACCGCCAGCACCCGGTCCCGGTGTTCGGCCAGCAGCGCGGCGATCTCGGCCAGTTCCTGGTCGCGGGTCTGCCGGTGCACCAGCGCCCGCGATTCCAGCACCGGCATCCCGTAGACGGGCCGCTGCATCCGCTCGGCCGCCGCCTCCAGCGCGTCGAGGTACTTGGCGCCGGTGGAACTGTCGAACTTGGGGAAGACGAAGCCGGTCAGCACCCCCGCGCCCGGCCCCAGCTGGTCGACGATCTCGTTCACCGTGTCGGCGTCGCGCACCCGCACGAAGACCAGCGGATTGGGTTCCACGCTGGTGGCCAGCAGGTCCAGCGCCGCGACGGCCTGCCGCTTGGCGTACTCCACCTCGTGGTCGGCGACCGCGTCCTCCAGGTCGATCACCATCGAGCACACGCCGCGCGCGGCCCGCTTGGCGATGGTCTCGGCCAGGTCCGGCCGGGTGGCCGGCGCGTAAAGTGTTGCCCCCAAAGCGATTGCGAGTAATTCCCGATCAGAACTGTCGCCGAACGCCTCCGGCTGCCGATGGAACAGATGTCGGATATCCGGTCCCTGTAATTGCCGAAAATGTCGTAGCGGCACACGCTTCCGCAGAGAGACCTCCTGCTGGAAGGCGATGCCTGCGGTCACCGGTGCCCCATCCCCAACTTCAATTCCCTGACCCTTTCGAGCGTCCCGCGAGCGAGCGCTAGCGGCTTGGTCCTGCTTGTTTTCTCATGCGATCCACTACCCCGGCTATGAATTCGGTGACGGCATCGAGTTCCGTCACATAGGCCCAGTAATCGGGGTGCCGCCCCGACAGTGATTCGGTTATTCGGTCGATCCGGTCGGCCTGTGCGTCGAGCACGGATCCCCACTCGGCTACGAGCCCGCGACCGACGGCGAGCATCTGCGCGTCTCGTAGCCGGAAGCGTACGGCTTTGGCCTTGTCTTGCGGGTCCGCGCGCACCTCGCGCAGCAGGGCGAGGCGTTTCGTGACGGCATCGACCTGGCGTTCGGCTTCGGCGAGATGCCCCCGCGCGGTTGCGGTCAGTTCAAGTGCTAACTCCGGGTTGTTCTCGGCCATTGCCGCCCGGGCCCGCTCCAGGGCCGTGGCGGCAGCGCCTATGTCTCGCTGGCTCTCGCGCCCATTGTTCGCTAGATCGGCCGAACTTGCAGCATTGAACTCACGCAGCAACGCCGACTGGGCCGGATCGAGGCGCTCGGCCCTGGTCCGGACCGCCGCCAACCTGGTATTCACCGAGGTTATCGCGGTGCGCGCGGCCCCGAGCCGAGATGGTGCCTGTGCCAACGCATCTGCCAGTTCGGCGGTAACTGACTCCAGCCGGTTGGCGGCTTCACGCACTTTGCCGGCCACACCGCGCCCGGTCGCGCCGGAGCCCAGCTCGGCGGCCTCCAATGTGATGAGAGCCTCATCCACGGCCGCCGCCCGGGCCAGCACCGACGGATAGCTCGCGTATTCGCTCTCGGCCGCCTGCGCGCGCACGCCGGCGGCGGTGTGCTTGACCTGCTGGGCCAGCTGCGGCACCGAGCCCAGCACGGTCAGGGCGTGCTCGAGCTGGGCCTGCTGGCCGCGGTAGAACTCGTCGACGCCGCGAGCCGCGTCGATCAACTGCCTGGTCACGGCGTCGGCACGGGCCTGGCCCTGCGGGAACGCCGTCTTCTCGCGCTCGGCGGTGTCCAGTTCCTCGGTCAGGCTCAGATAGGCGCCCGCGGCCGCGTAGCACCGGGCCCGCACCGGCTCCCACAGCGCCGCGTGCCCGCGTTCCGGGAACACCTGTTCGGAGGCGTGCACCGCCGCCTCGGACGCGCTCTGGCGGCGGTCCATGTCGAGGAACGCCTCGGTCAGACGTGTCCGGGCGTCAGCTATCCATTCGTTCGGCTCCGAGGACTGGAACCAACCGCGTCTACGGCCTGCCACGCCCCGATCGTATGCGGTGTACAGCGACAGCCGCTCGAACCCGGATAGAGATCTCCCAGCAGACGACCGTTAACCCAGTTCCTACGCAAGTCCGCAGAAACCTACTACTGTCGTTGGCGTACCCGGCTATTCGGACATGCTGGGACCACTAGACGGACTATTGAAAGGGATTCCCGCATGGGTGTCAGTTTGTCCAAGGGCGGCAATGTCTCGCTTACCAAGGCGGCGCCTAACCTCACCAAGGTGGCCGTCGGCCTCGGCTGGGATGTTCGGACCACCACCGGCACCGACTTCGACCTCGATGCCAGCGCCATCGCGACCGGCGCGGACAAGAAGGTCCTCTCGGATCAGCACTTCGTGTTCTTCAACAACCTGAAGTCGCCGGAAGGCGCCATCGAGCACGCCGGCGACAACAAGACCGGTGAGGGCGAGGGCGACGACGAGGTCATCAACGTCGACCTGGCCGGTGCTCCGCCGACCATCGAGTCCATCTTCTTCCCCGTGTCGATCTACGACGCCGACTCCCGTCAGCAGTCGTTCGGCCAGGTCCGCAACGCCTACATCCGCGTCGTGAACCGCGACAACGGCGAAGAGCTGGCCCGCTACGACCTCACCGAGGACGCCTCCACCGAGACCGCCATGGTCTTCGGCGAGCTGTACCGCAACGGCGCCGAGTGGAAGTTCCGTGCCATCGGTCAGGGTTACGCCGCCGGCCTGGCCGGTATCGCCCGCGACTACGGCGTCAACGTCTAAAGACGACGCGAACGAAGAGGGGGCTCGCCGCCGGGCCCCCTCCCTCGTGTGTGTACGCCACGATCAGTGACGTGCAAATTCGGGGGCGGCAGTTGGACATCCAGTGCGTCAGCGACCACGCTGAAAAGACCCCGCTTTCAGATCCCCTTCAGACATAACACGAAAGGTCCCCAGTGGTCCTGCGCATATACGGACTCTCGATCGCCGTCACGGTGGTATCGCTGATCGTGGCCTTCCTCTACGGCGGCCCCGAGGCGTTCATTCTCTGTGCCATCCTCGGCGTTCTCGAGGTGTCGCTGTCCTTCGACAACGCCGTCATCAATGCCACGATCCTCGAGCGCATGAGCGAGTTCTGGCAGAAGATCTTCCTCACCATCGGCGTGCTCATCGCCGTCTTCGGCATGCGCCTGGTCTTCCCGCTCGCGATCGTCTGGGTCACCGCCGGGCTGGATCCCAAGCGTGCCCTCGACCTCGCGCTGAACCCGCCGGAGAACGACGCCCTCACCTTCCCCGACGGCAGCCCCAGCTACGAGAAGCTGCTCACCGACGCGCACCCGACGATCGCCGCGTTCGGCGGCATGTTCCTGTTCATGCTGTTCCTGAACTTCATCTTCTCCGAGCGCGAGATCACCTGGCTGACCTGGCTGGAGAAGCCGCTGGCCAAGGCCGGCAAGCTGGACATGCTCTCGGTCGTCGTGGCCGGCATCACCCTGATCCTCACCGCCGAGTTCCTCACCGCCGACGCGGACCGCTCCACCGTGCTGCTGGCCGGCCTGCTCGGCATGGTCGTCTACATCGCGGTCGACGGTCTCGGATCGTTGTTCCACACCGAGAACCTGGTCGAAGAGCACGAGCACGGTGGGCCGTCCACCCTGGTCAAGGCCACCGGTAAAGCCGCGTTCTTCCTGTTCCTCTACCTCGAGGTGCTCGACGCGTCGTTCTCCTTCGACGGTGTCATCGGCGCCTTCGCCATCACCTCCGACCCGATCATCATCGCGCTGGGCCTGGGCCTGATCGGCGCCATGTTCGTCCGGTCCATCACGGTCTACCTCGTGCGCAAGGGCACGCTGGGCGAGTACGTCTACCTGGAGCACGGTGCGCACTGGGCCATCGGCGCCCTGGCGATCATCCTGTTCATCTCGATCAAGGTGCACGTGCCGGAGCTGGTCACCGGCTTCATCGGCATCGCGCTGATCGGCGCGGCGTTCATCACCAGCATCATCCGCAACAAGCGCAATGGCGGCGACGACGCTCCCGAGGTGGAGCTGGAGAAGTCGGCGACTCCGGTCTCCTGATTCCCGCATCGCGACGGCGGTCCCTCCCTGGCGGAGGGGCCGCCGTTCGCGTTCAGCGGACCGGCACCGCCCGGGTTGCCGTTGCGGTGGCTCGCGCCGAGGCCAGCACCAGGCCGACCAGCCCCACCCCGAGGCCCGCGATCGTCAGGGGCCGCAACGGCTGATCGATGAGCAGCCAGGCCAGCAGCGCCGTCACCGCGGGGGTCGCGAAGAACAACCGTCCGACCCGGGTCGCGTCCCAGCGCCGCAGCATCGCGTTGAGCAGCAGGAACGCGCCCATCGAGTTCACCAGCACGATCCAGGTCAGCGCGGCGGCGAAGTGCGGGACGTTCCAGATCTGCCACTGCCCGGTCGCGAGAACCAGCACGGCGGCCAGGGGCGCGCTGGCGGCGGCGTGCACCGCGGTGGCGGCGCGCGAGTCGACCTGGGGCGCATACCGTTTCTGATAGACGGTGCCGATGCTGAGGCCGAGCAGGCCGATCAGGCACAGCACCAGCCCGGCCACCGAGAAGTTCGACTGGTCGGCCACCGCCAGGGCGACGCCCACGCCGCCGATGCCGAATCCGAACCACTGCCGCACCGTCACCGTCTCTCCGAGGAAGCCGGCGAACAGCGCGATGACCACCGGGTTCAGGCCCTGGATCAGCGCGATGACCGCGCCCGAGACGTGCTGGCTCATGGCGGTGTAGAAGGCGCCGAACTGGACGATCTGCATGAGCAGGCCCGCGATCACCACGTGCCGCAGCGTGTTTCCGCGCGGCCAGCGGGCGCCCGCCAGGTGCGCGTAGAGCAGCAGCAGGCCGCCGCCGATCGCGTAGCGACCGAGCAGCACCATCATCGGCGGCGCGGCGCCGACTCCGATGATGCCCGCGATGAAGGCGCTGCTCCACATCAGGACGAACAACGGCTGCATGGCAGCGGTGACGTGCGCCTTCATGATTCCTCCCGAGTAACCGCTCTAGGTGGTTAGCACGGTGCCAGCCGTGCGCATAACCTGTCAAGATGGTTACTATGGGCGCATGTTCACGTTCGTGAGCGGGAACCTCGCGCTGGACTTCGCGGGCACCGTCCAGCACCGGACCACGGACCGCATCGAGGTCCTGCCGACACCGACCGCCCTGGCCGAGTGGCTGGTCGCCGCGCAGCTGCTCGATACCGCGGTCTGCGACGCCGCGACACTGGAGCGCGCACGGACACTGCGGGAAGCGGTCTACCGTCTCGGCGCGGCCGCGGCGCACGGCGATGCTCCCGCCGACGCCGATCGCCGCCTGATCAACGACCTCGCGCGCGGCGAATTGCCCCACGTCACATTGCGTTCGGACGACACCCTGGCCCGCACCGGCAGTCCGGACACGGCGCTGGCCGCCATCGCGCGCTCGGCCGTCGAACTGCTGGGCGGGCCGCACCGGCAGCGCGTGCACCAGTGCGGGCGGCCGCCCTGCACGCGGCTCTACGTCGACACCTCCCGCGCCGGGACCAGGCGCTGGTGCGATATGACGCTGTGCGGCAACCGGGCCAAGAGCGCGAACTTCCGCGCCCGGCACGCCTGAGCGCTACAGCATGCGATAGGGCTTGTGCAGGGACCTGGCCCGGCGGATCGACATGCGGGTCCACACCCGCTGCTGCACCGCCAAGGTGGCCCAGCCCGCCAGCGCCATGCCCGAGAGGTTCACCACCAGCTGCAGGGTGCTGCCCCAAATCGCCTCTCCCACACCGAAGGCCGCGCCCATCGCGATATTGCCCGAGGCGGGGACGGTGGTCACCGAGATGAAGACGCCCGCCATACCGGCCGCCTTCGAGGAGGTCATGGCGAGCACGCCCGCCATCGCCGCGACGACGGCGACGATGAACGACCACTTATCGGGCGTGTAGATGAACGCCGTGCTCGGCCGCGGCCCGGTCACGTCGTCGACGGTGATCCAGCCCAGCCCGCGCCCGATCAGCGCCAGCACGAACGTGACGCTGATCGACACGGCGAAGCCGACCAGCAGGGTGCGCGCGGCCAGCCCGAAGAGCGTGAAGCGCCGGCGCACCAGCGCGACGCCGAGCGCGGCGATAGCGCCGAACTCGGGGCCGAGCACCATCGCGCCGATCACCAGGATCTGCGAATCCAAGATGATGGCGATCGAGGCGATCACCGTCGCCAGCGTCATGAAGCTCAGGTAGGTCCAGTTCAGCTCGGTTTCCTCGTACGCGCGCTGGGTCACGTCCGCCCACACCACCGCGTCGGCGCTGCTGCCCGGGGTGCGCACCTCGGCGTCGAAACCGCTGCGCGAGAGCCAGGTTCGGACCTCGTCGACCTCGATGGTGCCCTCCCGGTGCACGCCGAGTTCGCGCAGGCGATTGATCACATCGTTGGCCGCCTCCCGGGCGACGTCGGCGAGGATCAGGTCACCGGACGGCTTCAGCGAAGCGCCGCGCAGTACCGACAGACCCGTCACGGCGTCGTCGGCTTCGAAGATCTGGATCACGTCGTCGGTCATCGCCTTCGGGGCATTGACCCGGATGTGCAGCATTCACACAGTGTGCCGCCCCGGCGCGATCGGCACCGCCTAGACGGCCACCAGCGCGCCGGGCGCGTAGCTCGGCACCACGGGCGGTTCCGGTCGCACGCCGCGTAATCGGGCGCGCAGGAACAGGAAGAACAGGATGCCCAGCAGGATCGCGCGCCCCCAGACACCGAACTGCACAATGCTTTCCGAGATCTCCACCCCGTGCCCCGTGGCGAGCGCGTGGAAGTACCGGAAGACGCCGACGCCGATCGCGAGATCCGCGACCAGATAGGCGCCGACCACCGGCCACGGCACCGCCAGCAGCACCAGGAACGGGATCAGCCACAGCGTGTACTGCGGCGAATGGACCTTGTGCAGCGCCATGAACGCGCACAGCAGGGCGCCGCTGACCCCGATCCACGGATAGCTCCCCGTCTCGGCACAGCGCTTCCAGCCCAGCCACAGCGCCAGCGCGAACGCCGCGAGCATCAGCACGGGCGAGGCGAAGGACACCAGATCCTGAAAGGAGCGCTCACCGGCGGAATCCGCGTCGAACAGCGGGCGCAGGCCCCAGTACCAGACGGAATTGGTGGTGATATCCGCGGTCCGCAGCTGCTGGAAGGTGAACGACGCGCGCCAGCCCTCGTACCCGAACAGCACGAACGGCAGATTCACCGCGACCACCGTGCCCACCGCCGCGGCGCCCGCCAGCAGCGCGCCCTTGACATCGCGCGGGCGGACGGGGCCCTCCCCGATCAGCACATAGATCAGCAGCGGCACCAGGAACAACCCCGGATACAGCTTGAGACAGAAGCCGACACCGAGCAAGATCGCGGCCAGCACGCCCCGGGTGCGGATCGAATACCTGGTCAGCGTCATGACGTAGACGGCCGCGACCACCGTGCACACCACCGGCAGATCCCAGTTGTGGAAGCCGTAGAGCACCAGCGGCGGGCCGGCCGCCCACAGCAGGGCCGCGCGCCCGGCCAGCAGCGCCAGCAGCACCGCCGTCAGCAGCCCGAACGGCGCGAGCAGCCAGGCCGAATGCGCCAGGAATTCGGCGTCGTTGCCCGCGCCGATCGCGCCCAGCCAGATCAGCAGGCCGCTGAGCACCGGATATTCGACCGCGCCGCCCGTCAGCTCACCGGCCGCGGTGATGCCGCCGTGGATATAGGGGAAGACGTGCTGATCGATCTCGCGGCCGAGCCAGAGGAACTGGATGTCGGAGTAGCAGACGTCGGAATCCTTGACGACGTCGAAGGCCGTGCTGCGGCCGTCACCGTAGAACTCTCCGCCCGCGCAGCGCGCCTTGTTCGCGTAGGCCAGGATCAGGGTGAGCGCGCAGAGCAGGAAAACGACCAGGACCAGGGACGGGCGGACGAAGCGCCGGGCCGTGGCCGCCCGCAGCCTGTGGTCCGCGTCACGCCCGGATACGGCTTCGGAGCCGCGCGCCGGAGCGGACCACGGAGACTCGCGGTCCGAAACCAGGTCGCTGACAGCCGGTCCGGTCGACATGCGCACCACCCTAGGTGGCCGCGCGCGCTCGCGCTCCTCCCCCAGTCCTGTTGTATCGATTTCAGTGTTGACCTGGGGAGCATGTAGCCTTGTCGGGTTGCTGACGCAACGAACCCTCCTGCCACGGACCGTCCGTGGCCGATTTAGCCCACAGGAGGTGATTGGTCCGTGCGTCATTACGAAGTGATGGTTATCCTCGACCCGAGTCTGGACGAGCGCACTGTTGGTCCGTCGCTGGACAACATGCTGAACGTCGTCAAGACCGAGGGCGGCAAGGTCGACAAGGTCGACATCTGGGGCCGTCGCCGGCTCGCCTACGAGATCTCGAAGCAGGCCGAGGGCATCTACGCGGTGGTCGATCTGACCGCCACCCCCGCCACGGTGAGCGAGCTCGACCGCCAGCTGGGCCTGAACGAGTCGGTGCTGCGCACCAAGGTTCTGCGCCACGGCAAGTGATCGCGGCCTGACGCGGTCGTCCCGGCCCGATTTCAGCCGGGATCCCGCATGGCTAGCGTCGGTGCCTATGCCTAGGCTCTAGCGCAAAGCGAGTGCAAGGCGGACTGCACACCGAGCAGGAGGAACCACATGGCAGGCGACACGGTCATCACCGTCATCGGAAACTTGACGGCTGACCCCGAGCTTCGATTCACGCCCGCGGGGGCGGCGGTGGCCAATTTCACCGTCGCGTCGACTCCCCGTGTGTTCGACCGTAATTCGAATGAGTGGAAAGACGGCGAAGCGCTTTTCCTGCGCTGCAACATCTGGCGCGAAGCTGCGGAAAATGTCGCCGAATCGCTGACCCGAGGCTCGCGAGTGATCGTGAGCGGCCGACTGAAGCAGCGCTCCTACGAAACCCGTGAGGGTGAGAAGCGCACGGTCGTCGAACTCGAGGTCGACGAGGTCGGTCCCTCGCTGCGTTACGCCACCGCGAAGGTCAACAAGGCCAATCGCGGCGGTGGCGGCGGCGGAGGCGGCTTCGGTGGCGGTGGCGGCGGCAACAACTTCGCCGCGTCCTCCTCCTCCGGTTCCGGTGGTGGCGGCGGTCGTTCCGGCGGCGCCGAAGACGATCCCTGGGGCAGTGCGCCCGCGGCCGGCTCCTTCGGGGGCGGCGGCCGCGTTGATGACGAACCGCCGTTCTGACGAACGGCATACCTCGGGCCTCGGGCCCGATAACCAAACGGAGTTAAACCATGCCTAAAGCGCCCGCGCGCGAAAAGGTGCTGAAGAAGAAGGCTTGCACTTTCTGCAAGGAAGCCAAGTCCGGCACCGTGAAGATCGATTACAAGGACACCACGCTGCTGCGTAAGTACGTCAGTGATCGCGGCAAGATCCGCGCTCGCCGGGTCACCGGCAACTGCGTGCAGCACCAGCGCGATGTCGCCGTTGCCGTCAAGAACAGCCGTGAGGTGGCCCTGCTGCCTTACGTCTCCACGGCTCGCTGAGAAGGGAAGCATCGCAATGAAGCTCATTCTTACTGCTGATGTGGACAACCTCGGTGCGCCCGGCGACACCGTCGAGGTCAAGGACGGCTACGGCCGGAACTTCCTGCTGCCGCGCGGCCTGGCCATCGTCGCCAGCCGTGGCGCGCAGAAGCAGGTCGAGGGCATCCGCCGGGCGCAGGACGCCCGCAAGGTGCGCGACCTCGATCACGCCAACGAGCTGAAGCAGGCCATCGAGGGCCTGGAGTCGGTCGGGCTGTCGGTGAAGACCGCCGGCACCGGCAAGCTCTTCGGTTCGGTCACCCAGGCGGATGTCGCCGCGGCCATCAAGACCGCCGGCGGCCCCGTGGTCGACAAGCGCAGCATCGAGCTGCCGAAGTCGCACATCAAGACCGTTGGCAAGCACGGCGTCGTGGTGCACCTGCACCCCGACGTGGTCGCCAAGTTCGACCTGCAGGTCGCGGCCAACTGAGTTCGGTTCCGAGACCACCCTCGCGTACTGCGCGGGGGTGGTCTTCGGTTGCGCGTCCGCGGTCGCCATTCCTAATAACCGCGAGTTAGCTCTGTCTCGCATGCGACGCCCGGCTATAACTCGGGCGCTTTTTCGGACCTGGTACCACCACCGGTTATTCGGCCTGTGGATTACTAGAAAACAGACCGATCGCAATGTGAGGCGCGGCAGCCTTCTCCACATCCCGCGTTCACCCAACACGCCCGGTTGTTCATCTCGAACGACACGCCGTCACTTTATTAATCCACATGTCGATAGCCTGGGAAACCATTTCCCAGCTGCACGTTTCTGCGGTGTGACCTGGGTTTTCCCCAAGTAGTCCACAGCGGCTGCACACGGCTGGGTGAACACTCCCCAAGTTATCCACAGTTGTGTACACAGGTCGGTTTGGCGACCCGCCGAGACGTCGCCTAGGTTCGTCGCAGCAACGGGTACGAAGATCGGGTTGCACCCCGCCGCAACGGTTTGCTGGCCTCCGCCGGTGAGCGGCGGCGAAACCGCCTGGTGGCGTGGGCAGCTCGGCCGATGTGTCGGTACCCGGGAGTAGAACAACTCATCGATAGTGTGATCCCGGTCGAGGGGACGAGAGGACGGTCGAGTCTGGTGGCAGTCGTCGATGACCGCGGGCACACCTCGGAATTCCCGCCCGAACCCCCCGGCGAAGATTTCGGCCGGCAGCCCCCGCACGACATGTCGGCCGAGCAGTCGGTGCTGGGCGGCATGCTGCTGTCCAAGGACGCCATCGCCGATGTCGTCGAGGTGCTGCGCCCCGGCGATTTCTACCGCCCCGCGCACCAGGCCGTCTACGACACCATCCTCGATCTCTACGGTCGCGGCGAACCCGCCGACCCGGTCACCGTCGCCGCCGGCCTGGACCGCCGCGGCGAGCTCAAGCGCATCGGCGGCCCCCCGTACCTGGTCACCCTGACCCAGACCGTCCCCACCGCCGCCAACGCCGGCTTCTACGCCGAAATCGTCGCGGAGAAGGCCATTCTGCGCCGCCTGGTGGAGGCCGGCACCCGCATCGTCCAGTTCGGCTACGCCGGCGCCGACGGCCAGGACGTCGCCGAGGTGGTCGACCGCGCCCAGGCCGAGATCTACGAGGTCACCGAGCGCCGCACCACCGAAGATTTCATGCCCCTGGAGGAACTCCTCCAGCCCACCATGGACGAAATCGATTCCATCGCCTCCCGCGGCGGCATCTCCCTCGGCGTCCCCACCGGCTTCACCGAACTCGACGAGATCACCAACGGCCTGCACCCCGGCCAGATGATCATCGTCGCGGCGCGCCCGGGCGTCGGCAAGGCCCTGGCCCTGGATACACCGCTGCCGACGCCCACCGGGTGGACCACGATGGGCGCGGTGCGTGTCGGCGACGAACTCCTCGATGCCGCAGGCCGACCTACCCGGGTCCTCGCCGCCACCGAGGTGATGACCGATCGGCCGTGCTACGAGGTCGAATTCTCCGACGGCACAGTGCTGGTCGCCGACGAACAGCACCAGTGGCTGACCGAGACGCGCCGCTCGCGTCGTTCCGCGCAGCAGGCCGCGCGCGGATATAACCGCTACCGCAATCAGCGCACGTTCGCCGAGGTCCGGACCACAGCGGAGATCGCGCGGACGCTGCGTTGTGCCACCGCTGACGCCCGGCTCAACCATTCGGTCACCAACGCGAAACCCCTTCAGCTGCCGAGCCGATCGCTGCTGGTGCCGCCCTACACCCTGGGTGCGTGGCTGGGCGACGGCACCTCGGCCGCCGCGCAACTCACCTCGGCCGACCCGGAGATCATCGCGCGCGTCGAGGCCGAGGGCATCGTCGCGGTTCCCTCCCGATCGACGGCGCTGCGCTACTACCTGCATCTGCCCGCCGACGAGCCGATCTCCGCGCGGGAATGTGTGGTTTGCGGCGCGGAATTCATCCCGTTCACCAGTGAAATCCGCACCTGCGGAAAGTCGTGTGGCGGCAAGGCACGCTTCTTCTCCGAGCCGGTTCCCGCGCCGAGCTGCCCACGTTGCGGCGGGCCGTCGATCGGGCTGCGGCTGTGCCAGGAGTGCCGCAACAGCGTCGGCAGTGTGCAGGCTCGGCTACGGACGATCGGTGTCCTGGGCGACAAGCACATTCCGGTGGAGTACCTGCGCGCCTCGGAGCCGCAGCGTCGCGCGCTGCTCGCGGGCCTGCTCGATACCGACGGCACGGTGACACACGGCGGATCGGTTCAGTTCTCCGTCACCGATGAGCGGCTGTTCCACGATGTGTGCGAACTCGTGGTCAGCCTGGGCTATCGCTGCGGTGTTTCGACCAAGCGGGTGCGCGGGCGCACCGAGGCTTCCTCGACGGCGTACACCGTCACTTTCGCCACCGAGGACGAAGTCTTCGGCCTCTATCGGAAAGCCCTGCTGCACAAGGAACGGCGTGCCGCCAAGAGCACGGCCCGTTCGGGCTCGCGGTACATCGTCGACGTCCGCCGGGTCGACAGCGTGCCGGTACGCTGCGTCGAGGTCGACAACGCCGATCACCTCTACCTGGCCGGCCGTGCCATGGTGCCGACCCACAATTCCACACTCGGCATGGATTTCATGCGGAGTTGCTCTATCAAGCACGGTTTGGCGAGCGTTATTTTTTCGTTGGAGATGAGCCGGACCGAGATCGTGATGCGGTTGCTTTCGGCCGAGGCGAAAATCAAATTGGGTGATATGCGGTCCGGTCGGATGAGTGACGACGACTGGACGAAGCTGGCGCGGCGGATGAGTGAGATCAGTGAAGCGCCGCTGTTCGTGGACGATTCGCCGAACTTGACGATGATGGAGATCCGGGCGAAGGCGCGCCGGTTGAAGCAGCGGCACGATTTGAAGCTGGTAGTGGTGGATTACCTCCAGCTGATGTCGTCGGGTAAGAAAGTCGAATCGCGGCAGCAGGAAGTCTCGGAATTCTCGCGGCACCTGAAACTGCTGGCCAAGGAACTCGAAGTTCCCGTCATCGCGATCTCGCAGCTGAACCGTGGTCCCGAACAGCGAACCGACAAGCGCCCCATGGTCTCCGACCTTCGCGAATCGGGCTCGCTCGAGCAGGACGCCGACATGGTCATCCTGTTGCACCGCCCGGACGCCTTCGAACGTGACGACCCGCGCGGCGGCGAGGCCGACCTCATCCTCGGCAAGCACCGTAACGGCCCCACCGCCACCATCACCGTCGCCCACCAGCTGCATTTGAGCCGCTTCGTGGACATGGCACGGGGGTAGCGCGGCGCCATGGCCGACGCTGGAGTGCCGAACGGGGACGAGGCGACGGTCCTCGAGGTGGTTCGCTCCGGCGATTCGGCGCGGTTCGCGCTGCTCACGGAGCGGTATCGGCGCGAATTGCAGGTGCACTGCTATCGGATGCTCGCGAATTACGAAGACGCGCAGGACATGACGCAGGAGACGTTGCTGCGAGCGTGGCACAAGCGGGAGTCGTACCAGGGGCACGCCGCGCTGCGGACCTGGCTGTACCGGATCGCGACGAACGCCTGCCTCGACTTCCTGGCCAAGCGCAAGGACCGGACGCCGGTGCCGGCCGATCCGACGGCGGTCGGCACCGAGGTGCTCTACCTCCAGCCCTACCCTGACCGGATGCTGCCCGAGGATCCCCAGGATTCGGTGGTGGCCCGGGAAACGATCGAGCTGGCATTCATCGTCGCCGTCCAGCATCTGCCGCCGCGGCAGCGGGCGGTGTTCATTCTGCGCGACATCCTCGGCTGGCCGGCGCCGCAGGCGGCCGACGCCCTCGAGCTGACGGTCGCCTCGGTGACCAGTGCTCTGCAACGGGCGCGCGTGACGGTGCGCGCGGAGCTGCCCGGCCGCCGCCTCGACTGGCGCAGCCCCGCCATCCACGAGGTGTCGAATGACGAACGCGACGTGGTGAAGTCGTATATGACGGCCCACGAACGCAACGACCTCGCCGGGCTGACCGCACTGCTGCGCGAGGACCTGCGCTTCGCGATGCTGCCCGAGCCGGGCACCGCGACCACGGCCGAGGACGCGGTGGACGGCTGGGTCTCCGGCGGGCTCTTCCAGCCCGGCTACGACGACTGGCGCTGCGTCGCCACGACGGTCAACCGCATGCCCGCCGCCGTGCTGTACCGGCGCGTCCCCGGTGACCCGGAGTACCGGTTGTTCAACCTCGCGGTCCTGCACATCGTCGACGGGAAGATCGCCGAGCTGACCGGGTTCGACGCCACCGGCAAACCGTGGTTGGCGCTACCGCAAACGCTGTGATCGAGCACCCTCGAACATCGTCAGCGCCGCGTCTCGTATCGGGTCAGCACCACGCCGCCCGGAAACGTCCTGGTCTCGGCCAGGGTCAGGTTCACCCAGTTGTCCAGCGCCGTGAAGAACGGCGTGCCGCCGCCCACCAGCACCGGCATGGTGACGAGCACGTATTCGTCGATCAGTCCGGCCCGCATGGCCGCGCCGGCGAGCATCGCGCCGCCGATGTCCATCGGGCCCGCGTCTTCGGCCTTGAGCCGGGTGATCTCGGCGACCGCGTCGCCGGTGACCCAGCGGGTGTTCCAGTCGACCGCGCCGGCGGTCGCGGAGAACACCACCTTCGGCATGTCCCGCCAGCGGCGGGCGTACTCGATCTCGGCCGGGCTGGCACCGGGCTGCTGGTCCGCGGTCGGCCAGTGCGAGCTCATCACCTCCCACAGTTTGCGCCCGTAGAGCGCCAGGTCCGTCGCGCCGACCCGGTCGGACCACCACTGGAACAGTTCGTCGTCCGGCGAGGAGTCCGGTCCCTCCCCGGCGCTCCAGCCGAGGTCGTCGCCGGGGGCGGCGATGTAGCCGTCCAGCGTCGCGTTCATGGCGAAGGTCAGTTTGCGCATGGTTGAGCCTTTCGTGAGTCGATTTCGCACCTGTACAGACGAGCGCGGCGGGAAAACCTGATCGGTGCGCTCCGCGGCTCCGCGTTCGGGCTGTTCAGGGCGAAAAGCCGCCGGACTCGGGCTGGTTCGCTGCTTAGCGTCGAGGCATGGCATTCGAGACGAAACAGGCGGGGCTGGGCGCGCCGGTGGTGGTGTTCCTGGCGGTGGCGGCCGCGTGGGGTACGTCGGCGATTTATCCTTTGCAGCCCGCGATCGCCGAAGTCGCGGCAGCGCTCGGGGTTTCGGTGGCGGCGGTCGGCTTCGCCTTGGCGGGTGGGCCGCTGGGTTATCTGGCCGGGCTGGCGCTGGTGGTTCCGCTGATCGATCAGATGCCGGCGCGACGCCTGCTGAGTGTGCAGTTCGGGGCGCTGGCCGCGATGCTGGCGGCGAGTGCGGTGGCCGGGTCGGTGTGGTTGCTGGGCGGCGCGATGGTGTTGATCGGGGCCGCGTCGTCGGTGGGCGCGGCGCTCAGTTCGCTGGCGGGGCGGCTGGCGGCGCCCGGTCGGCGGGCGACGGTGCTCGGGGCGGTGACGGCGGGGATCTCGGCGGGGATTCTGGCGGGCCGGATGGTCGGCGGCTGGCTCGCGGACGCGGTGGGCTGGCGGGGCACGCTGGTGACGCTGGCGGTGGGGTGCGCTGCGCTGGCGGTGGCGGCGCTGCTGATTCCGGCCGTCGCACCGAATGCGAGCAGCGGGTATCTCGGCACCCTGCGGTCGATGCCGGGGCTGTGGCGGCATTTTCCGGCGCTGCGGCTCGCGGCCGTGCGGGGTGCGCTGTGGTTCTTCGCCTTCTGTGCGGTGTGGGCCGGGGTGGCGGTCGCGCTGTCGCAGCCGCCGTATTCGTTGTCCGCGGAGCGGATCGGCTGGTACGCGGCGGCCGGTCTGCTCGGGATCGTGGCCACCCGGGTCGCCGGAGCGTGGACCGATCGGTTCGGCGCGCGCCGGGTGATCCTCGGGGGCCTGGCGCTCGCCGCGGCGGCCGCGCTGGTGCTCGGCGTCGCCCTGCCGAGCGTGGTCGCGACGGTCCTCGCCCTGGCCCTGTTCGACGCGGGCCTGTTCGCCGCGCAAGTCGCCAATCAGAGCACCGTGCTCGCCCTCGATCCCGGTGCCCCGGCCCGGTTCAACAGCGCCTACATGGTGGTCTACTTCGTCGGCGGCAGCGCGGGCACCGCGTTCGGCGCGGCGGCGGTGACCTGGTTCGGCTGGCCGCTGACCGCGCTGCTCGCCGCGGGAGCCATCGGCGCGGCCATGGTCATGACGCGGGCGGACGACACCGCCTCCTGCTGACACGGCGAAGGCCACGCCTGGTTCGGCGTGGCCTCCGGCGCTATTCGGCGACCGGGCCGAAGACCTCGCCGACCAGCCGCTGGGTCGCCTGCTGGAACTCCGCCGAGAGCGACAGGTCGGCGTCGTCGACGTAGTTCAGGGCGGCGGTCAGGGTCTTGGCGCCGTCGCGGGTGCTGTACATCAGCGCACCGTGCCCGCCGTGCCCGCCGTTGTGGGTGATGACGGTGCCGCTGCCGGTCTCCTGGATGAACACGCCCAGGCCGTAACCGACTTTGGCCTCGGGAGTGAGCATCTCCGCCAGCAGCGCCTCCGGCAGCAGCCGCCCGGACAGCAGGGCGGTGATGAAGGTGTGCAGGTCGCGGGTCGTGGAGATCATGTCGCCGCCGCCGGAGATCCAGGACGGGTTCTGGCTGGTGACGTCGACGATCTGCTCGGCGCCCGCGGCGTCGGTGAATCGGTAGTAGGCGTGCGCGTGCGGCTCGGGGATCTCGGTCGAGGTTTCCGGGACGACCGTGCCCGTCAGTTCGAGCGGGCCGAGGATCAGCCGCTGCATCTCGGCGGCCAGCGTGCTGCCGGTGGCCCGCTCGATGACCAGCTTGGCCAGCACGAAGTTGGTGTTGGAGTAGCTCCAGTCGGTGCCGGGTTCGAACCGCGCGGGGTTGGCCAGCGCGACCCGCACCAGTTCTTCGGGCGGGTAGGTGCGGAAGCGGTCCTGCACCCAGTCCTGGCCCGACCACACGATGCCGGGCGCGGTGCTGCCGTCCTCGTAGTACTCGCCGGTGAAGTTGAAGATTCCGCTGGTGTGCTGCAACAGCATGCGCACGGTGATGCGCGGGTCGAGGTCGAACTCGGGCAGGTATTTCGCGACGGCGGTGTCGAGTTCGATCTTGCCCTCGCCCACCAGTTGCAGGGCGACGGTGGCGATGAAGGTCTTGGTGTTGCTGCCGATCCGGACGTGGCCGTCGAGTGGCGGCAGGGCGTCGGCGGCGAGTTCGCCGCGGCCGGCGCGGCCGACCCATTCGCCTTGTTCATCGTGCACGCGCAGCGAGATGCCGACGAAGCCGGTGCCGACGATCTCGTCGATGGTCTGCTGCAGTGCGGTGCGGTTGGTGGTCATGGTGGTCGCTCCTTCGGCGGTGTGTGTTCGGCGCTTCCGTGCCGCTGCGAAGGAGCGTCCACCCTGACCCCGGGTCAACCTCAAGAGTGATCTGGGTCACTCACTGCGGACATCGAGGACCCAGACGACCCCGAAGCGGTCTCGCAGCATGCCGTAGGCGGGAGCCCAGCCCGCCGGTCCCAGCGGCTGCACGACGGTCGCGTCCTCGGACAGGCGCGACCAGTACTCGGTCACCTCCGCGACGGTGTCCCCGCGCACCGAGACGAAGAAGGGGTTCTCTCCCGGTGCGTAAAGCAGACGGCCCGGCACGTCGTAGGCCATCACTCGAAACCCGTTGTCCGCGGCCACCTGTCCCCACATCACCTGATCGGCTTCGGCCGGGTCGCCGACCGCTCCGGCGTCGGCGTAGGTGATCGCGACGAGGTCGCCGCCGAACACCCGCTGATAGAACTCCAGTGCCGCGCGGGCCGTGCCGCGGAAGTTCAGATGGGTCGTGGTCTGGATCGCCATTGTTCGCCTTTCGTCGGGGGCCGGAGGTTCCGGCGCGTGCTCCACGGTCGCAGCGGTAGCGGCCGGGATGTGTCCGCTTCTCCGGGCAGAATCGGCGATGTGCCGAAGACCTCCGCGCGACTGCTCGCCCTGCTGTCCCTGTTGCAGGCCCGCCGGGACTGGCCGGGGGCGCTGCTGTCCGAACGACTCGAGGTCAGCCCGCGCACGGTGCGCCGCGATGTCGACCGGCTGCGCGAACTCGGCTACCGGATCGTGGCGAGCAAGGGTCCGGACGGCGGGTATCGGCTGGACGCGGGCGCGCACCTGCCGCCGCTGCTGTTCGACGACGACCAGGCCGTCGCTCTCGCGGTCGCCCTGCAGACCACCGCCGTGAGCGGGGCCGACCTCGGCGAGGACGCGGCGCGCGCGCTGACCACGCTGCGGCAGGTCTTGCCCGCGCGGCTGCGCCGCCGTCTGGACATGCTGCGCGTCACCGCCGTCGAAACCCCTGCCGCGCCCTCGGATTCGCCGGTCGGCGGCCAGACGTTGCTGGCGCTCGGCGCCGCCGTGCACGCCTGCGAAGTGCTGCGCTTCGACTATCCGCCCGAGACCGGGCCGCCGCGCCGGGTGCAGCCGCACCACCTGTTCACCCGGGGCGGTCGCTGGTATCTGCTGGCCTGGGATCTCGAGCGCGACGATTGGCGCACCTTCCGCGCGGACCGGATCACCCCGCGCGTTCCCACCGGGCCGCGCTTCACGCCGCGCGAGGTGCCCGGCGGCGATCTGGCCGCGTTCGTCAGCGCCCGCTTCCGGGGCTCCGACACCGGCTGGCCGTGTCGCGGCGAAGTGCTCCTGGCGCTGCCCGCCGCCGCGGTCGCGCCCTATGTGCAGGACGGTCTCGTGGTGGCCGCCGGTCCGGACCGCTGCCGGCTGGTGCTCGGCTCCTGGTCCTGGAACGCCCTCGCCGCGGCGCTGGCCAGGTTCGACGCCGACCTCGAGGTCGTGGGCCCACCCGAGCTGAGCGCGGCTTTCACCCGCCTGGCGGAGCGCTGCCGCCGCGCCGGATCGCCCAGAGAGTGACCTGCGACACACAGGTGTCACAACGCGCTCCCACCCGGTGTCTTCATGCCCGAACGCTCGAAACGGAGGAGACGTCATGAGCAAGAACATCGAGGTGGTCGTGATCGGCGGCGGATACGCCGGGGTGATGGCGGCGAACCGGCTGACCAAACGCGACGACGTGAGCGTGACGCTGATCAACCCCCGCCCGCGGTTCGTCGAGCGCATCCGGTTGCACCAGTTGGTGGCCGGCACCGACGACGCGGTTGCCGAGTACGGCAAGGTGCTGAACGAGCGGGTCCGTCTGGTGGTGAACACCGTCACCGCGATCGACGCGCCCGCACGCTCGGTGGCGCTGGCCTCCGGCGCCGCGCTCGGCTACGACTACCTGGTCTACGCCGTCGGCAGCGGCAGTGCCGACCCGCAGGTGCCCGGCGCCGCCGAATTCGCCTATCCGCTGGCGAGTTTGGAGCAGGCCGAGCGGGTGCGCGCGGTGGTCGACGCCGCCCCCGACGCGCCGGTGACGGTGGTCGGCGCCGGTCCGTCCGGCATCGAGACGGCCGCCGAACTGGCCGAACGCGGCCGGCCGGTGACGCTGGTGTGCGGCGGCATCCTCGGCCCGTACCTGCACCCGAACGGCCGGCGCTCGGTGGCCGCGCGCTTGGCCCGGCTCGGTGTGACCGTGCTCGAGGGCCCGGGGACGACGGTGACCGCCGTGACGCGCACCGCCGTGCGCCTGGCCGACGACCGGGAGCTGCCCAGCGCGATCACCCTCTGGACCGCGGGCTTCGGCGTCCCGGACCTGGCCGCCCGCAGTGGCCTGCGCACCGACGCGCTGGGCCGGCTGCGCACCGACGAGACCCTGACCAGCATCGATGACGATCGCATCATCGCGGCCGGCGATTCGGCGGCGCCGTCGGATCTGCCGTTCCGGATGGGGTGCCAATCGGCGGTGCAGACCGGGCCGCAGGCCGCCGAGACGGTGCTCAGCCGCCTGGCGGGCACCGAGCCCGCGACCGTCGACGTGGGTTTCGCCGGGCAGTGCATCAGCCTCGGCCGGCGGCACGGCATCTTCCAGTTCTCGTCCAAGGACGATCAGGCGACCAAGCGCTACCTGGGCGGGCGGCCCGGCGCGCTGCTGAAGGCGGTCGTCTGCTGGAGCACCGTCTGGCAGCTGAGCTACGAGGCGCGCAAGCCCGGCGTGCGCACCTGGTGGTCCGAGGACGACCAGCGCGAGCAGCGGCTGGCGGCCGCGCGCGCCGCGACGCCGACCCGCTGAGCCCGTGCCCGACGCCCGCGACCACCTGTCGCGGGCGTCGAAAATCGCTCGAGCGCCACGCCGTTCGCGCCTCCGATTGTCGGCATGGCGGACAAGCTTTCAACGCGCTGAACTGCGGTCCGGCGGAACGCAGCACACGATCCGTAACACTCGTGGCCCCTGGCACGACAGCATCCGTGACACATGGCCCGTCGGGGGGCGTGTCCATTTCCGCTTGTCACTACATGAAAATGGGGATCAGGACATGGCTTTTCGCGAGTTACTTGCGCGCCATCGAATCGGCGTCGGCGTCGCCGCTCCGGCAGTGCTGGGTCTGGCGGCGATCGTCGGCGCGTCGTTCGCGCTGACATCGCAACCGGAGACCCGCGATACCCGGTTGACCAGCTCGGTTACCGAATGCCACGACATGGTGACCATCTCGGTCGCCGGTCGCAACGACACGCCGAATCCGGAAACCACGGCGATGCTGCTCGACGCCAACGGCAATCCGCTGCCGGCCGCGCTGTCGGGCGATCATCGCAGCGAGTGGGTCGACCCGGTCGTCAACGCGCCCGCCGACGACGTGGATCCGGGTTCCTATCGCGCGGTGTATGTCGCCTACCCGGCGAACATGTCCAGCTACGAGGACTCGGTGAACGCCGGTGTAGCAAACACCAAGCAAGTCATGCGCGAGATCGCGCAGGCCTGCCCGGACACCCGCTTCTCCATCGTCGGCTACAGCGAGGGCGCCGACGTGGTGCGCCGGGTGGCGATGGAGGTCGGCAACCAGGAGGCCGACAAGGACGGCAAGTACGGGATCGTGAACCCCGACGATGTCGTCGGCGTGGTCATCCTGGCCGATCCGGGCCGCTCGGCCGGTGACGGCACCTTCATCGGCGCCAAGGATCCGAACAACCCCGACAACTTCGACCAGAAGTACAACGGCAAGCCGGTTTCGGGGCAGGGCGCGATGCCCGGCACCAGCGGCGGTTTCGGCAAGCTGAACGGCAAGGTCGCCTCCTTCTGCTCCGAGGGTGACCTGACCTGCGCCGCCCCGCAGAACATCTCGCTGCTGCAGCTGGCCGTGAACGTCGGCCGGCAGATCAATGTCGACAACCTGGAGCGCGACGGCCTCACCCCGGCGACGGGCCAGAACGTCGCCGAGGTGCTCGGCCGCATCGCGATGGCCGCCTTCGCGGACATCGCCGCGCAGCCGGACTGGATGAAGAGCGACGAGACGTTCCTGACCGTGCTGCTGCGGGTTTCGGACCCGAGCTACAAGCCGGGCCAGCAGACCCCCAAGGCCACCCCGGTGAAGTCGGAGATCTCCACCGACGAGATGTCGCCGCTGGCCTACCTGCCGCAGAAGGTGCTCAACGAGATCATCGGCCTGATCGTCACCAACCAGAACACGATTCCGGTCGTCATGAGCGATCCGTACAAGTTGACGCTGGGCCCCAACCACACCGGCCACCACTTCGACTACTGGAAGAACGCGGATCCGGAGAACGGCAAGCCGCTCACCTCCGCCGAGTACGCGGCGGCCTGGCTGACACATCTGGCCAAGCAGGCGCAGGCCGGTGAGCCGGTGGACAAGACGGCCACGCCGAAGTCCGAGGACGTGCAGGCCATGTACAAGGCGGTCGAGGAGTCGAAGGCGCCCAAGACCAGCACCACCACCAGCACGGCCACGAGCACGACCGGCAAGCCGTCGACCACGTCGTCCTCGGCGACCAGCACCACGAAATCCGGTGCGGCGGTAGCCTCGACGACTCCGGCGCCGAGCACCACGGTCGCCCCGTCGACCACCGCTCCGAGCACGACGACCCCGGCGCCGACCACCACCGTGGCCCCGACGACGACCGTCGCGCCCACCACCACGGCGGCGCCGACCACCACGGTCGCGCCGACCACGACGTCGGACGCGCCGACCACCACCGAATCGAAGTAACAGCACGACCTTCGAACCAGCGAACCGGCCGGATGCCCATCCGGCCGGTTCGCCCGTTTCCCAGGGCTTCCGGCCGCGTCGAACCGTGCTGCGGGACCAGCGAATTCGATGTCGGATGATCGGATCTTTCGTTAGGCTCCCGGGTGGATCACAGAGCGGAGAAAACCGATGACCAGGCGTGGCTGGGTGCTGTTTCTCGCGATGGGCGCCATCTGGGGCGTGCCGTACGCGATGATCCGGATCGCGGTCGAGGATTTCGACCCGTTCGTGGTCGCCTTCGGGCGCACGGTCCTCGGCGGGCTGCTCCTGCTGCCGATCGCGCTCTACACCAAAACCCTGATTCCGGTGCTGCGGCGCTGGAAACCGTTGCTGGCGTACACCCTGGTCGAGATCACCGGGCCGTGGTTCCTGATCGGCTTCGCCGAGACCACCCTGAACAGCTCGACCGTCGGCCTGCTGATCGCGGCGACGCCGTTGATCGCGGTGGTGCTGGTCACCGTGCTGGGCAGCGAAAGCTTCGACACACGGCGGGTACTCGGCCTGATCGTCGGATTCGGCGGCGTCGCGGCGCTGGTCGGGCTGGATGTCGACCTGACCGATCCGGCGGCGATCGGCGCGATCGCGCTCACCACCATCGGGTACGCGGTGGGGCCGATCATCATCAACCGCTCGCTGGCCGACCTGCCGCCGATGGGCGTGGTGACCGCCTCCCTGCTCCTGGCCGCCGTCCTCTACGCGCCGTTCGCGGCGCTGCGCCGGCCCGCGCACTATCCGGCCGACGCCGTCTGGTCGGTGGCCGGTCTGGCGGTGCTCTGCACCGCCGTGGCGTTCCTGGTGTTCTTCGCTCTGATCAGCGAGGTGGGCCCGGCCCGCGCGACCGTGATCACCTACATCAACCCGGCTGTCGCCATCCTGCTCGGCGTCACCGCCCTGAACGAACCGCTCACGGCGGGCATGGCCATCGGCTTCCCGCTGGTCATCCTGGGTTCGATCCTGGGCACGGCGCGCTCGCGCACTGCCGAGCCGAAAGACGAAGCGCCGGTGGTGCCGTGCGCCGATGTGCCGGTCACGCCCGCCGTCTACGACGGCGACCGCGGGTGAATCCGGTTCCCGGAGTGTTAACGGGGCTGTCTCCGGGTACCCCTTGCGAAAGGGCACGCCTTGCGGGCATCGAATGGTTCCGAGGTGGTGAAGCCATTCTGCCACAAGGCATTTCGCGTGCACCGGTGCTTCCGGTCCGGCTTGCCGAAGAGTTGCGAGCCGCCGGTGGCGCGGTGACCGCGCGAGTGATCCGGGAACCCGGTCCCGGCGAGCGGTGCGAGCAGAACTCCCCTGTTGTGCTGGATGCCACGATGATTCGGCGCACACGCGGCCGGTCGGCCGGGTAACTTTGGACTATCGCGCGACGCCGTGCAGCACCGGGTCGCGCGGGCCCGTCCGACAACGTGGTCGATCCGTTACAAGACTTCACCACTGTCGTCAGGGGGCGACATCTCATGGAGTTACTCGCACCGATCGATGCCATTTTCCTGCTCGCCGAATCCCGGGAACACCCGATGCACGTGGGCGGGCTGCAACTGTTCGAAGCGCCCGAGGACGCCGGTCCCGACTTCGCCCGCGACCTCTACGAGCAGGTGCTGGCGGGCGCGGAGATCAGCCCCACCTTCCGCCGGCGGCCGGCCACCTGGCTGGGCGCTCCGCAGCTGGGCTGGTCCGAGGATCCCGACGTCGAAATCGATTACCACGTCCGGCGTTCCGCGCTGCCCCGCCCCGGCGGTTTCGACCAGCTGCTCGACCTGGCCTCCCGACTACACGGCCAGCTGCTGGACCGGCATCGCCCGCTGTGGGAGGTCCGCGTGGTAGAGGGCCTCAACGATGGCCGGTTCGCGCTGTACACCAAGATGCATCACGCCCTGATCGACGGCGTGGCCGCGCAGCGGCTGATGCAGCGCACACTCACCAGCGACCCGGCCGACCGGGAGATCCGGGTGCCGTGGAATCTGCCGCGCACGCACCGGCCGCCGCGGCCGGAAAGCTCGGCGCTCGGCGGCGCGGCCCGAAACCTGGTGTCCGCCGGCACTTTCGGGCCGAAGCTGCTGCGCGCCGCGCGCGCGGCGCTGCTGGAGCAGCAGCTGACGCTGCCGTTCGAGGCGCCGCGCACCATGCTCAACGTGCCCATCGGCGGCGCCCGCACGGTGGCGGTGCGGTCCTGGCCGATGGAGCGGATCAAGCAGGTGAAGAAGGCGACCGGCAAGACGGTCAACGACGTGGTGCTGGCCATGTCCTCGGGCGCGCTGCGCAGCTATCTGGCCGAGCGGGACGCGTTGCCGGACAAGCCGCTGATCGCCATGGTCCCGATGAACCTGCGCGGCGAGGACGACACGGAGACCAGCGGCAACAAGGTCTGCGCGGCGCTGTGCAACCTGGGCACCGACGTGCTCGATCCCCTGGCCCGGCTGGAGGTGATCAGCACCTCCATGCACGACACCAAGAACGTGTACAAGCAGCTGTCCCCCACCCAGTCCATGGCGCTGTCGGCGATGACGCTGAGCCCGATCGCGATGTCGCTGCTGCCCGCTCTGGTGCAGCGGACGGCGCCGCCGTTCAACGTCGTCATCTCCAATGTGCCCGGCGCGCGGGAGCCGATGTACTTCAACGGCGCCCGGCTCGACGCCAGCTACCCGATGTCGATCCCGTTCGACGGTCAGGCCATGAACATCACCCTGACCACCACCGCCCAGAATCTCGACTTCGGTCTGGTCGGCTGCCGGCGCAGCGTGCCGGACATGGACCGGATCCTCGATCATCTGGAGAATTCGCTGGCCGAGCTGGAGGACGCGATCTAGTCCGGAAACCGCTGGCCCCGGCCGCACCGTCCTGCCAGGATGACCGGATGAGTGCTGATGTCCGGGTGTGTTTCGTCGGGGATTCGTTCGTCGCGGGCGTGGGCGACCCGCTGCTGCTGGGCTGGGCGGGGCGGCTCGGGCAGCGGGCGCACGCCGCCGGCGTGCCGTTGACGTCCTACAACCTCGGCGTCCGGCGGCAGACCTCGGCCGAGGTGCTGGCTCGTTTCGCCGCCGAGTGCGCGCCGCGGCTGCCGTCGAGTTGCACCGGGCGGGTGGTGCTCTCGTTCGGCGTGAACGACGCCATGGTCGAGCACGGTGTACCCAGGGTCGATCCGGAGGAGTCGGCGGCCAACCTGACGAAGCTGCTCGGGCAGGCCGCCGAACGCGGCTGGCCGGTGCTGATGGTCGCGCCGCCGCCGGTCGACGACGCCGCGCACAACGCCCGCACGGCGGAGCTGGACGAACGCTTCGCCGCGATCTGCGCGGCGGCCGAGGTGCCCTACCTCAGGGTGCACACCGCGTTGCGCGAGAGCGCGGTGTGGATGCGCGAGGTCCGCGCGGGCGACGGCGCGCATCCCGGCGCGGCGGGTTACGACGCGCTGGCCGCGCTCGCGCTGCCGCAGTGGCTGGCCTGGCTCGGGCACTGAAACCGCCCGGTGCGCAACGGTTCAGCCGATCCGCCGGACCGTGGCCGCCGCCCGGCGCGCGCGCATGCCGGCCAGATCGATCGGCGCGGACTTCGCGGGCGTGGCCTCGATCGCCTGCCCGAGCATCGGCAGCCAGCGCACGATCTCGTCCCGGTAGGGCCCTTCGGTTTCCAACTGCGAGAGCGTTCCGATCAGCGTGAGCGCGGAGCGGGCGAACGGCGTGAAATACGCGGGCATCGTCAATTGCCGTGTCACATTCGACAAGTCGAGCCGGGTGGTGCGCAGTACCTGGGTGCGCAGCCAGGGTGTGGTCAGCCGATACGAGGAGCGGCGGAACGGCTCGCTGGCCGACATCACCATCTTGAACAACGCGTCGATATCGAAAACCCGGCTGGATTCCACGAATCCGTGCCGGCGCGCGGCCAGTTCCAGATCCCGGGGGCCGCCTTTGAAAATGGCGGTGCAGTAATCCAGGGCGAGTTGGTCGAATCCCGCGGGCGGCCACGGGCAGCAGGCGCCGAAATCGACGATGCCGAGCCGGCCGTCGGGCAGCACCCGGAAATTGCCGGGATGCGGATCGGCGTACAGCAGTCCTTCCCGGGCCCAGCCCGACAGCACGAAACGCAGCATCAGCATGCCCAGCCGGTCGCGTTCGTCCTGACTGCCGCCGGCGAGCACCCGGGTCAGCGGTGTGCCGTCGAGCCATTCGGTGATCAGAACGTCGCCGTGCTGGGCCACCACGTCCGGCACGCAGAAATCCGGATCGCCGGCGTAGGCCGCGGCGAACGCGCGCTGATGCTCGGCCTCGGCGGCGTAATCGAGTTCGGCTCGCACGCCGTCGCAGATCGCCTCGGTCACGCCCTTCACATCGGCGCCGGCCAGAAATACCGTGGCCAGGACGGAAATACGACGCAGTTGCAGCAGATCGCCCTCGATCGCGGAGCGCGCGCCGGGGTACATGATCTTCACCGCGACCCGGCGGCCGTCGTGCCACACCGCGCGGTGCACCTGGCCGATGGACGCGGCCGCCGCACGGCGATCGTCGAATTCCCGGAACTGCTCCCGCCAGCGCGAACCCAAACTTTCGGACATGGCCGCGTGCACCATCGCCGGCAGCATCGCCGGGGCCGAATCCTGCAGCTGGCCGAGCGCCGCGGTGTAGGGCTCGGCCACCTCGCGCGGCAGCGCCAGGCCGTAGATGGCCAGCAGTTGCCCGAGCTTGGCCGCGCAGCCCTTCAGCTCACCCAGCACCTCGAAGATGTGCTGAGCCGTGCGCAATTGGATATCGCGGTTGATCTCGCTCGAGGAACGCCCGAGTACCCGCTTGCCGACACCGGCGGCCTGCCGCCCCGCATACGCCACCGGCAGTGCCGCGAGTTTGGCGTTGCGCACCGAACTCCGCACCGGCGGTTTCCCTGTCATGAATCACCTCACACTCTGCGCTGACCAGTGTTACCGCAGGTGCGGTATGACACAAGAGGGCCTAGACTGTCTGGGACGTAAACGGAATCTGATTCCCGGCTACCAGCGCGGGACAGACTTGAGAGGTGGCATCGATGGGATCCCAAACGGTAGTCGCCGACGTTGCCGACGAATTGGCGCGCCGGGTTGCCGCAGGGGAATATCAGCCAGGGGATTTGATGCCCTCGGTCCGCCAGGTCGCCGAGGAATTCCAGATGAACCGTGCGACCGCGCAGCTGACCCTCGGCCGGCTGGAGTCCTACGGTTTCGTCGAAGCACGCCGGGGCAAGGGGTTCACCATTCGTGACGTCCGGGAGGCGGGCGGCATCGATGTGTACCGGCATCTGTTTCGTTTCTCCAGTCCCGAGGTCGCGCTCGAAATGTTCCGCGACATCGTGGAAGTCGAACGCGGAATCGTGATGGACGCGCTGCTGGCCTACACCGGCAGCACCCAGGAAATCGATCCGGCGGAATTGAAATCCGCCGTCGACGAAATGGAAGCGCTGGCGCGACTGGAGGTTCCGGATTTCCACCGGATTCTCGACATCGAGCTGACGCTGGTGCGAAAGCTGCTGTCCAGCATCGGGTCGACGATGCAGCGCGCGATCCTGAACTCGATCGGCGACATGGTGCTCGAGGTGCCGGAGGCGATCGAGGCGTTCTTCGCCGGCGCCGCCGACCTGCACGTGCTGGTCTGGCGCGCGCTGATCGCGGTGTGGGAGTCCGGTTCCGGCCCCTCCGAGGCGCAGCTGGCGCTGTTCGAGGACCTGTTCGGGATGTACCACGAGAAGGTCGTCGCGCGGTTCACCGAACTCGTGGGCACCGACGCCGCGGCCGACGAGGTGCACGCCGCCACCGCCTGACGAGCCGGTTCCCGCGGCCCGGTCATCCTGCCGTCTCAGACGATATGGCTAGGAGTGCTTCGGCTCGAGCGGGTCGGCCGGAACGCGGCGTTCGGCGGGCAGCAGGCTGCCCAGGATCGTGCTGATCCGGGGGCGCTGCTCGCCGACCAGGCCCGAACCCACCAGCACGCCCAGGGCGATCGACAGCACGGTGAGCAACGCGGAGACGATCACGTGCAGCCCATTGGGATTGGATTGCGCGATCAGGTCCGAGACGCCGGTGAGCCCGATGCCGCCGGGCACCAGCATCCAGAACGCGGGCAGGAACGCGACCTGGGACGGCGGCGCGTTCCGGCGGCGCTGCACCAGGTACGCGGCGGGCACCGCGATCAGCCCGCCGAGGAACGCGCCCAGCACCTGGCCGGAGAAGTGGTTGCCCAGGGCCTGGGTCGCGTAGGTCACGTAGAGCACGATCAGCAACCAGCCCAATGATTTCCGGGGCGCGCTGGCCCGCCAGGAATGCCCGATGCCGATCAGCAGCACGCCCAGGAACGGCGCCCACCAGCCCAGCCGATCCACCCCGCTGGACTCCGGGACGGGGTGCTTGCCCAACCCCTGCAGGCCGATCAGCAGCCCGAACGACAACAGCAGCAGCACATTCATGCCGTAGATGAGCCGGCTCGCGCCCGCCACCATCGATCCGGTGGCCAGTTCGATGGTGCCGTTGGTGAGCATGGCGCCGGGCAGCATGGTCGCGATCGCGGGGATCAGCAACTGACTGGGATGACCGCCGGACAGCTCGTCGGGAAACCGGAACGCCACCCAGGACACCAGCGTCGCGGCGGTGACCGGCAGCGCCAGCGAGAGCAGCGGGATCTTCTGCGCGAGCCACACCAGCACCCCGACCAGCACGCCGAGCACGCAGTAGCCGACCAGCGCGTGCTTGACCGGATTGAGCATCAGGCCCAGCCCCAGGGTGAGCACGACCTGTCCGAGCATGATCAGCAGCACCGGGTTGCGCGGCTCGGATTCGAAGATGCGCTGCAACGCCTTGGTTACCTCCACCGGCGGCGGCAGTTCCCGCTTCACCCGGTCCAGCAGGCGGTACAGGGCAGCGATCTGATCCAGCCGCAGCGTGTCCACGGAGGCGCTCATGATGTCCACCGAGGCGCCCTTGGCGTCCTGGATCCGGACGAAGACACCGGTCGGCAGGACGAAGAAGTGCACGCCCTCCGCGCCGTAGCTGTGCGCCAGCTCGTCGAGCATCGTCTGCACGCGATTGGTGGTCTCACCGGCGCCGATCAGGGCTACGCCGAGCCAGCGCAGCAGGTCGAGCAGATCCGCCGAGACCGGCGGCTCCTCCAGGGGCGACGGTTTCGGCGGCGGGGGCGTGCGGGCGGCGGCCCAGCGGCGCAGCAGGAAATCGGCGAACCCCTGGAACCGCGCGTCAGCCCAGGAGCTCACCCGTCCGGAGTTCACCTCGCTCGCCCACCTCCCTGCCGACCGCCAGTTCGGCAAGCTTATGGCAACCATCGGCGCCGGACGCAGAAGAAGCGGCTCCGCGCGGCGGGCCCCGCCGACGCGACGGGCCGCCCCGACCGAAACGGTCGAGGCGGCCCGAACAGTTTGCGCGACAGCCGGTTACAGCGCTCCGTTGAGCTTGTTCAGCCGCTCGCAGGCGTCGACGTACTCCTGGATCAGGCGCGCGACCACGTCCGCGGACCGCTCGACCTTGTTCATCATGCCGACGATCTGGCCGACCGGATTGAAGTTCACGTCCTTGGCCTGCTCGGGGTAGCGGTGCCCGCGCTTGACGCCGTCCAGGGCGACCATCATCTGCAGCGGCATGGGCAGCGGCTTCGGGTTCTCCGGCTGCTCCCAGGCTTCGGTCCAGTCGTTCTTGAGCATCCGGGCCGGCTTGCCGGTCCAGGCGCGCGAGCGCACGGTGTCGCTGCTGGTCGCGTCGATGTAGCTCTGCATCTGGGCCGGCGGCACATTGGCCTCCTCGACGGTGAGCCAGATCGAGCCGGTCCACGCGCCGGCCGCGCCCATCGCCATCGCGGCCGCGACCTGGCGGCCGTTGCCGATGCCGCCGGCGGCCAGCAGCGGCAGATCGCCGATGGCGTCGATCACCTGCGGCCACAGCACCATCGAGGAGACCTCACCGCAGTGGCCGCCGCCCTCGGTGCCCTGGCAGACGACGAAGTCCAAGCCGGCTTCCTTGTGCTTGAGCGCGTGCTTCACCGAACCGCACAGCGCGCCGATCAGGCGGCCCGAGTCCTGGATCTGCTTGATCACGTCATCGGGCGGGGTGCCCAGCGCGTTGGCGACCAGCTTCGCCTTGGGGTGCTTCAGGATGACTTCGATCTGCGGGGCGACCGTGGTGGCGGTCCAGCCCAGCAGCTGGTTGTGGTGCTCCTCGGCGGGCAGGTGCGGCACGCCGTGATCCTCGAGCAGTTTCTCGGCGAAATCCCGGTGGCCCTGCGGAACCATCTCGCGCAGCTTGGCTTCCAGTTCCTCGGGGCTCAGGCCCTCGACGCCCTTGCCCTCGTACTTGGAGGGAATCACCAGGTCCACGCCGTAGACGCCGGTGACGTGCTCGTCCAGCCAGCTCAGTTCGACCTCCAGCTGCTCGGCGGTGAAGCCGACCGCGCCGAGCACGCCGATGCCACCGGCATTGCTGACCGCGGCGGCTACGTCGCGGCAGTGGGTGAAGGCGAAGATGGGGAACTCGATCCCCAGCCGGTCGCAGATTTCGGTACGCATGGCGTGCTGGTCTCCCTCGGAGTAGATACAGACCTATAACGGGTTACAGAGCGGTCTGGCCGTGTTCTAGTCACAGGCGGCGTGCTGCATCCCGCAAGTCTCGAAACTGCCGCATACCGCGAGTATCGCCATGGCGCGGCAGCGACAGCCTCGACTGGCGGGTGCACCATATTCCGACAGTAACACGTTCTAGTTTTCGTGGTACAGCCTTAATTTCCGGTCAACCGGGCCGTCCAATCCGGCACGGACCCAATAGGATCGCGGTGTTCGTTTGGGAGGGAGTTGCCTTGACCGGCGTCATGGAAAGTCCGGCGCCCACGTTGCCCGCGTGGTTCACCGAGCTGTTCGCGCATCGGCGGTGGGTCCGCCGCGCGACCCCGTTTCCGCACATCTACGTCCGCGACGTGTTCGTCGAGGAGTTCTATCACCGCCTGGCCACCGAGTACGAGCGCGTCCGGCGCGACCGGCAGCCGGAGTTCCACGTGGTCAGCGAGCATTACAGCGCGGACGCCATCTCGCTGAACAAGCTGCGCAACGGGCCGCTCGCGCTGTTCGGCTCCCGGGAATGGCACGACCTGATCGCCGGGGTCACCGGAGTGCGGGGCACCGGCGACATCGAGGGCGCCGTGCACCACCACCCGCCGGAGAGCCCGCGCGGCTGGCCACACAGCGACCTCGCGCCCGCCTGGTTCGGCGGGCCCGCGCCCACGGCCGAGCAGATCCGCCTGCCCGACGACACGGTCGACATCCAGACCGGCGAGCGCGAATCCGGCGTCGAGGCCCGCGAGCTGGTGCGTGGCGTGGCCGTCATGTTCTACCTGGCCAACGAGCCCGGCTGGGAAGCCGGCGACGGCGGCGAGACGGCGTTGTTCGCACACGTCAACGGCCGCCACGATCCGGAACCGGATCTGCTGGTGCCGCCGCTGAACAACTCCATGGTGATCTTCGAGTGCACGCCGCGTTCCTGGCACAGCTTCGCCGGCGGCAACACCCACGACCGCAACAGCGTGGTCATGTGGCTGCACCGGCCGAAATCCGAAGCCGTCCGGCGCTGGGGGGAAGACCATATTGTCAAGTGGTGACCGTCGCGTCTGCCTGCTCACCGGCGCGGGCGGGATGCTCGGCAGCGAATTCTGCCGCCGGCTCTACACCGACTACGACATCGTCGCGGTGCACCGCGAGCGCGTTCCGCCGGCGCCGTCGCAGCACGAATGGTTCATCGACCCGTTCGCGCCGGCGAGCCCGGTGCCCGAGAACGACGCCCGCGTGCATCTGATCCGCGCCGACCTGACCGCGCCGGGCGCGATCGAGCGCGTCGTCGACCTGGCGCTGGCCCGGTTCGGCCGGGTCGACCTGCTGGTCAACAACGCCTCCTATGCCGGCTATCACACCAACGGCCTGGTCGACGGCGATGCCGCCCTGGCCGACTTCGGCGCCACCTTCGGCACCAATGTCGAAGTACCGCTGCGGATGTCGGTGCGGCTGGCGCAGCGGGCCTGGCTGCACGACGCGGAGCGGAACCGGGCGCGCAACCGCAATGTCGTCAACGTCTCCTGCGCGTCCGGCGCCGAGGTGTACTCCGGCGGGCAGGCGCTCTACAGCGCGTCCAAGGCCGCGCTGAACCACCTGACCCGGCATCTGGCGCGCGAGTTCACCGAATTCGGGGTGCGCGTGAACGCGATCGCGCCGAACACCTTTCCCGGCGTCACCCCCGTCGAGAATGTGCTGCGCGCCATCTACGAACTCGACAGCGGCGCCATGACCGGCGGGGTCTTCGACGTCGACGACGCCGACGAGGAACCGCCGGCGGGCAGGCACGCCCTGCCCGCCTGACCGCCTCAGCGCTGGTAGGTCACCCCGGTCGCCCGCTCCGAGAGCTCCCAGAGCTGCTCGGCGAACACCGGATCCACCGCCTGCTTGACGCTCGGCGGTTCCTCCTTGAACCGGTGGAAGTATTTGCCGTCGATCGCCGCGGCGTCCGGGGTCGCGGCCAGGTGCACCAGCGGCTCGGCCCCCTTCTCCGGGCGGATGAAGAACGGCCGCGACAGCGGCGAGCGGATGAGCGCGCCCACTCCGAACGGGATGTTGTCGTAGACGTTGGTGGCGACCGCACCCGGATGGAAGGCCGCGCTGACCAGGCCGGTGCGCCGGGACAGTTCCCGGGTGAACACGATATTGGCCAGTTTGGATCCGGCGTAGGAACCCAGCATGGAGAACGACCCGGTGGGCGCGTTCACGGTGTCCAGGTCCAGTTTCGCGGTCCGGTAGGTCACGCTGGAGGTGTTGACCACCCGCGCTCGCGGGGCCTGGCGCAGCCGTTCCAGCAGCAGCGCGGTGAGCAGGAAGCCGCCGAGATGGTTGACCTGGAAGGTGCGCTCGTTGCCGTCGGCGGTGACGGCGCGGTCGGGCCAGGAGCCGCCCGCGTTGTTGATCAGCACATCGATCTGGGGAAAACGGTCCAGCAGCTCCCCGGCCAGCTTGCGTACGTCGTCGAGCCGGGCGTAATCCGCCAGGAAGTGCGCCGCGCCGATCCCCTCGGCCACCCGCGCCGTCCGCTCCGGATCACGGCCCACCACCGCGACGGTGGCGCCGCGCTCGGCCAGCCGGGCCGCGCCGATCGCGCCGATCCCGTTGCTGGCGCCGGTCACCACGATGGTCCGGCCCTGTAAGTCCTTGTCCTGCACTGCCATTACTTCCTCCCTGAATATCCCACCCGCCTCGATCGTCGGCGCATCGGCAGAGTTCTTCAAGGGCGCATACCCACGCTCGCGCCGGCAATGTCTCCCGGGCTACGACCGACGGCGGCGGTTCTGGCAGGCTGATCACCGCGCGGACGTCGGCGTGTTGGCTCCGAACGTCCCGGCGGGCTGCTGCATACTCACCACCGGGTGGCCCGCCACTCGATGTGGGTATCCCCCGCACAGCGCAGCATGCAGCTCACTCGATCCGAAAGTGCCGATGCGAATGCGAGTCGACGGGCGGGACATCCCGGTCACGGGCAGCCTGCTGCAGCCGCTGATCCGGCGGACCACCGACATAGTTCGCGTCGTGCTGGCCGCCGCCTGGCTGGGTGTCATCATCGCCGCCTCGGTCATCACCAGACCCGAGTGGCTGGCCCTGGAGCAGTCGGTGTCCGAGATCGTCGGATTCCTGACCCCGGACCAGTCGAACCTGGTCTATCTCGTCTACGGCGTGCTGATCCTGATCCTGCCCTTCGCGATCCTCGTCGAGTTGATCATCGGCCGGCAGTGGAAGCTGCTCGCCGGATACACCGCGGCCGCGCTGGTGACCGGGCTGCTGCTCTCGATCACCGAAACCGGGCTCGCCGCGCCGCAGTGGCACTGGCAGGTCCCGGATCGCCTGGACACCTTCCTCTCCCAATTCCTCGACGATCCCCGCTGGATCGCCATGCTGGCCGCGGTGCTCACCGTGTCCAGCCCCTGGCTACCGCGCAAGCCCAGACGCTGGTGGTGGATCCTGCTGCTGCTCTTCGCGCCGATCCACCTGGTGGTCTCGACGGTGGTGCCGGCCCGGGCCATGCTCGGGCTCTCGGTCGGCTGGCTGGTCGGCGCGATCATCGTGTGGCTGGTGGGCACGCCCGCGCTGGAGGTGCCGCTGGACGCGGCCGCGCGGGTGCTGGCCCGGCGGGGCCACACGGTGACCGGGTTCCGGGTGGTCCGCCCGGCCGGGCGCGGGCCCCTGGTGCTGGCCGCCGCGACCGAGGGCGACACCGATACCCTCAACGTCGAGCTCTACGGCAAGGACCAGCGCAGCCACGGCGCGCTGCGGATGCTGTTCCGCTGGTTGACCTTCCGCCGCGGCGAGACCGCCGCCCTGCACGGATCGCTGCACCGCGCGGTCGAGCATCGCGCGCTGATGACCATCGCCGCCGGCGAAATCGGCCTGGCCGCCCAGGACGCGGTCGCGGTCACCGCGCTGGATCGGGGGTGGATGCTGTACGTGCACACCGTCCCGCGCGGCAGACCGTTGCGCGAGATGGCGGTGGCGGACCTCCCCAGCGTATGGACCTCGCTGCTGGCGTTGCACAGCGGTCAGATCGCGCACGGCGAACTGCGGCCCGAGGAGATCCGCCTCGGCGACGACGGCGTCACCCGCTTCACCGGATTCGGCAATGCCGAGTTCGGGGCCTCGGAAGTACAGCAGAAGTCCGATATCGCGCAGTTGCTGGTACTCACCTCCGCGATCTTCGGCAAGGACGTGGCCGTACGGGCCGTCATCGACGCGATCGGCGAGGCGCCGGTGCTCGCCGCTTCACCGCGACTCACCAAGACCGCCATGCCGACCGGGCTGCGCAAATCCATTCCGGACTGGAAATCGGTGGTCACGGGTACCCGGGACGAGGTCCGCGCGCAGACCGGCAAGGACAAGATCGAAGCGGACCAGATCACCCGCTTCAGCCGCAAGCAGATCATTCAGCTGGCCCTGCTGATCGGCCTGGTCTATGTCGCCTACCCGTTCATCAGTCAGGTGCCGACCTTCTTCACCCAGCTCAAATCGGCGAACTGGTGGTGGGCGCTGCTGGGCCTGGGCGTCTCGCTGCTCACCTATGTCGGCGCCGCCGCGGCGCTGTGGGCCTGCGCGTCCGGGCTGGCCTCGTTCCCGAATCTGGTGATCATGCAGATCGCCAACACCTTCGCCGCCACCACCACCCCGGCGCGGGTCGGCGGTCTCGCGCTGAGCGTGCGCTTCCTGCAGAAGAGCGGACTGGGCGCGGTGCGGGCCACCGCGGCGGTGGCGCTGCAGCAGGCGGTGCAGGTGCTCACCCACCTCGCGCTGCTGCTGTTGTTCAGCGTGGTCGCGGGCACCTCGGCGAACCTGTCGCACTTCGTGCCCGACGCCACCGTGCTCTACCTGGCCGCCGGTGTCGGCGTCGGCGTCATCGGCACCTTCATGTTCGTGCCGAAACTGCGGCGCTGGCTGAACAATTCGGTCCGGCCGCAGTTGCAGGAGGTGCTCGGCGAGCTCGGTGACCTGGCCCGGGATCCGAAGCGCTTCGCCATCATCGTGCTCGGCTCGGCCGCCATCACCCTCGGCATGGCCGGTGCGCTCTGGGCCAGCGTGCAGGCCTTCGGCGGCGGCGCCAATTTCGTCACCGTCACCATCGTCACCATGATCGGCGGCACGCTGGCCTCGGCCGCGCCCACGCCCGGCGGCATCGGCGCGGTCGAGGCCGCCCTGATCGGCGGCCTCGCCGCGTTCGGCCTGCCGCCGACCGTCGCCGTCCCCGGCGTTCTGCTCTATCGCGTCCTCACCTGCTGGCTGCCGGTGTTCTGCGGCTGGCCCACCATGCGCTGGATGACCGCCCGCAATCTGATCTAGCGCGGTTTGACGGCGTGCAGCACGCCGGTGATCGGGCGGACCGCGGTGAACTCGATGTCCCGGAAGCCGGTCTCGCGTAACAGTTCCCGATAGCGGCGGATATCGACGGCCGCGGCCGGGTCCGCGTCGGGGGCGAGCGCGGCGGGGTCGTGGGTGCGGCGGCCGGCCGAGCGGCCCATGGCGCGAATCAGCGACGGCAGCACCAAGCCGCGCGGATGGGTGTCCGCGAGCAGCAGCCGGCCGCCGGGCCGCAGCACCCGGAACATGTGGGCCAGCGCGGCGGGGCGCTGCGCCTCCGGAATGTGGTGCATGACGAAGGTGCAGGTCACCACGTCCAATGCGGCGTCGGGCAGCGGAAGGTGCTGCGCCGCGGCGAGTTCGAAGCGGCCGTCGGGGACGTGGGCGCGCGCGTAGCGGATCATCTCCGCGGCGGGGTCGACGCCGGTCGCCGAGCCCCGCGAGCCGACCCGTTCGGCCAGCCGCCGCACGAGATCACCTGGGCCGCAGCCGATGTCGGCGACATGATCGCCGGGCCGCGCGCCGCTGAGCGCGGTCAGTTTTCGATTTAGCCCGGCGCCGCGGCCGAGCATGAATACCGAACGGAAGAGCAGGTATCGGCGCGGGTCGGTGAGCAGGATGCCGATCTCGTCGGTGTGTTCCGGTGCGGGCGTTCGTTTTTCGGTCATGCTCCGATGCTCGGCCGCCGAGCCCGCGGCCACCAGGAACAATGCGGCGCGAACAGTTCGTTTCCGGACAGCTTTCCCGGTATTGTCCGGAACTCGGGAGCCGATATGAACGAGACCGTGGATCGCCGGGTCCGGCGCACCCGGCAACTGCTGCACCGCGCCCTGATCGAGTTGATGCTCGAGCGCGGCTACGACCGGATCACGGTGCGCGACATCCTCGAACGCGCCGATGTGGGCCGATCCACCTTCTACGCGCACTTCCGCGACAAGGACGACCTGTTGGTGGTGAGCAGCGCCGAGTTCCTGCGCACGGCGTTGGCAGCCGCCGAACGCAGCGCACCGCACCGCGAGTGGTCGCCGCCGGATTCCGATCCCCTGGCCCCGCTGTACACGATCTTCTGGCTGACGTCGGAGTACTCCGACGTCTACCGCGCCTGGCTGGGCCGCAAGAGCAGTGGCGACCTGCTGCGCGCCTACCAGGCGGTGCTCGCCGACCTGCTGACCGAACGCCTCGGCGACCGGCTGGAGCTGGACGCGGCCGAGCTCGCGGCCACCGTGACGTTCCTGTCCTGGGGTGTGGTCGGCCTGCTCGGCGCGATCGCTCAGCAGGATCCGCCGACCCCGCCGCGCGAGGCGTACCGGCGGCTGAACCAGCTGGCGGGCCCCGGGCTGCGCGCCGCCGGTCGCGAATTCAGCGGCGGCGCAACAATTCCAGCGCCACCGCCGAGGTGAGACTGCCCGCGGTCACCAGCTCCAGATTCGCCAGCGACGCGGCGTGCGCCTCCGGGGAGGCTGCGGTGACGCAGTCGGTGACGACGTGCACCGTGAACCCGAGATCGGTCCCGTGCCGGGCGGTCTGCTCGACCGTGAGATTGGTGGCGACCCCGGTCAGGAACAGGGTGTCGATCTCGTGGTCGGCGAGCCATTCGAGAATCTTGCTGCCGGCCAGGCCGGACAGTTTCTGATTGTCGAAGGCCACCGTGTACCGGCCCGTCATCTCCGGAATCGTCTGCGCCCCGGCCGAGACCGGGCGAAAATCGGTCTGCCCGGCCGCGACCGAACGCATGAATCCGGTGTTGCGGACCAGCTCGCCCTCCCCGATCGGAATGGTGAACCGGGTGAACACCACCGGCACGCCCGCTTCCAGCGCGCCCGCGTGGAAGGCGACGGCCCGCCGCACGACGCCGCTGCGCGCGACGGGGGCCGCCAGCATCGGCCCGAAGAAGCCCTCGGGCCGAACCACATTCACCTGCCAGTGCAATCCGAGCACGGCGGCGCGGATGCGGGGAGTAGCCATGGGCCGATCATGCGGCATCGACCGCGCTGGCGCACAGTTCAGGAAGAATAATCTTTGCGCAGTTGGACTTTCACCACCTTGCCGCTGGCATTGCGGGGCAGCTCGGCCACCACGACCAGGTCCTTCGGGTGCTTGTAGCGGGCCAGGTTCTCGTTGAGGAACGATTCCAGCTCCGCGATGGTGAGTTCGGCGGCCGGATCGGCCAGCGCGACCACCGCGACGGGCACCTCGCCCCACTTCTCGTGCGCGCGCCCGATGACCGCGGCCTCGCGGATCTTCGGATGCGCGAACAGCACGTTCTCCACCTCGGCGCAGTAGATGTTCTCGCCGCCGGAGATGATCATGTCCTTCTTGCGGTCGACGACGTAGACGAAGCCGTCGGCGTCCTGGCGCACCAGGTCGCCGGAGTGGAACCAGCCGCCGCCGAAGGCTTCCGCGGTGGCCTCGGGCTTGTTCCAGTAGCCCTGCATGAGCGTCGGCCCGCGGTAGACGATCTCGCCGATCTCGCCGGGCGCGACGTCGTTCATCTCGTCGTCGACGATGCGGGTCTGGATGGTCGGGATCGGCTTGCCGACCGACCCGAGCTTGCTGATCGCGTCCTTGCCCTCGAGCACGCAGGTGATCGGCGACATCTCGGTCTGGCCGAACACCGCGACGTTCTGTGCCTCCGGGAAGCACTCGGCCATGGCCCGCAGCACCGTGTCCGAGGCCGGCGCCGCGCCCCAGCTCAGCATCTTCAGCGCCAGCTTGCGCTGCTTGACGGTGGGCTCGTCGCAGATCAACTGCCACTGCGCGGGCACACAGAAGGCGGTGGTGGCGCCTTCGCTCTCCACCGCGTCCAGGTACTCGGTCGCGTCGAAGGCGCCGAGCGGATGCAGCACGGTCTTGCCGCCGAGCTGGAAATACGGGGCGAGGCTGCCCAATCCGGCGATGTGGAACAGCGGCGAGGTGCAGAAGCCGACCGAGTCGGGGGTGATGTCCATGGCCCGGATACAGGTCAGGGCCTGGGCGTTCATGTTCGCGTGCGACAGCACGGCGCCCTTCGGGCTGCCGGTGGTGCCCGAGGTGTACATGATCAGGCTGGGGGTGTCCTCGGGAATGTCGAGGGGGGTGTGCGGCTCGCCCGGCTCGGCCAGCAGCTCGTCGAAGCCGAGCACGCCCTCGCCCGAGACGCCGTTGATGACGACGCAGGTCTGCAGTGCGGGCGCCTGCGCCTGCACCGCGGTGGCCAGCGGCTGCAGCACCGTATCGGTGACGATCGCCTTCGCGCCACTGTCGCCGACGATGTAGGCGACCTCCGGCGGGGTGAGCCGGAAATTCACCGGCACCGCGATCGCGCCGAGTGCGTTGATGCCGAACACGGCTTCGAGGTACTCGGGGTAGTTCAGCGCGAGCAGCAGCACCCGATCACCGAAGCCGACGCCGCGCCGGGCCAGCGCGTCGGCGAACTTCTCCGAGCGCGCGTGCAGCTGGGCCCAGGTGGTGTCCTGGCCACGGAACCGCAGCGCGACCGCGTCGGGGCGCATCAGCGCGTGCGTCGCGATCTGGTTGTTCCAGTGGTTGCGCCGCGAACGAATCGGCTCGTCGAGCGCTTGGGCACCAATGGTCATGAGTTGAGCTCCTCGCCGGCGGCCCACCTGAACGGGGCCGACTGAGACGAGAATAACAACTAACTTAATTGAGCAGCAAGAGCGAATTGATGTGCCGGAATACGACGTAATTGACAGTTTTAGTGCGAACCACGGCTCACTTACTTCTTGTCGATGGGTCGACTAACGTGTCACCATCTAGGCGAACGGCGATCAGCGACACACAGGAGAGAGCGCGATGCTGCGTACCAGGTTCACCGAGACCTTCGGGGTGGAACACCCGATCGTGCAGGGCGGCATGATGTGGGTCGGCCGCGCCGAGCTCGTCGCCGCCGTCGCCAACGCGGGCGGCCTCGGCTTCATCACCGCGCTCACCCAGCCCACCCCGGCGGAGCTGCGTAACGAGATCGCGCGCACCCGGGAGCTGACCGACAAGCCGTTCGGCGTGAACGTCACCATCCTGCCCTCGATCAACCCGCCGCCGTACGCGGAATACGTGCAGGCGATCATCGACAGCGGCGTGAAGATCGTGGAGACCGCGGGCAGCAATCCCGAGCCGTTCCTGCCCTACTACCGCGAGGCCGGCATCAAGGTGCTGCACAAGTGCACCAGCGTCCGGCACGCGCTCAAGGCGCAGAAGATCGGCGTCGACGGCGTCAGCATCGACGGCTTCGAATGCGCTGGGCACCCGGGCGAAGACGACATCCCCGGCCTGATCCTGATCCCGGCGGCGGCGCGCGCGCTCGACATTCCGATGGTCGCCTCCGGCGGCATCGCCGATGCCCGCGGCCTGGTCGCCGCCCTCGCCCTCGGCGCGGACGGCGTCAATATGGGCACCCGCTTCCTGTGCACCCAGGAATCCTCGATCGACCAGAAGGTCAAGGAACAGATCGTCGCGAACTCCGAACTCGACACCCAGCTGATCTTCCGCACGCTGCGCAACACCGCCCGCGTCGCGGACAACGAGATCAGCCGCAAGGTGGTCGAGATCGAGAAGGCCGGCGGCACCTTCGAGGACGTGCGCGAGCTGGTCTCCGGCGCCCGCGGCCGCCGTGTCTTCGAAGAGGGCGACCTCGACGCGGGCATCTGGTCGGCGGGTCTGGCGCAGGGCCTGATCCACGACATTCCCACCTGCGCGGAGCTGATCGAGCGGATGGTCGGCGAGGCGGAGGAACTGATCAAGGCGCGCCTGGCCGAGCTGGTCGCCTGATCGACTGCTGGATGAACCTTTCAGGTCGAACCTGACAGAAGACCCGACCAGGGCGTACATACCGATCAGTTTGGCCCTTTTGGACAAATCGGATTACTCGGTAATGATTTCGCCGGGTCGGGATTTTCTTCTGCAGTGGGAGTACTTGAATGTCATTGGCGCGCAAAGCAGCGTTGCTCGCGGCGGCCTCGTTCGCGCTGGCCACGGCCGGGGCCGGGGCGGCACAGGCGGAACCGGGAGCCGACGGCAGCTACTACGGCTCGATCGCGGTCAATTTCGACACCGGCGCGGTCCGGCTGTCCGCGAATTACCCGGACTGGGCGGCCTCGGACGCCTCCGCGCTCGAAATCTGCGGCGGCTCGGAATGCGAGATCGTCGCGCGGTTCCGCGATCAGTGCGCCGCGCTCGTGGAGACCGACGACAACTGGGAGGTCGGCTACGGCCCCCGCAAGCAGGTCGCGGAACAGGACGCGATCCGTAAGCTCGGCCCGCTCGCGCCGCCGTTCCCGAACCTCGGCAGCGCCGCGCCCAAGCAGCCGCACATCGTGATCTCGGGCTGCTCCGGCGTCCCGGACTGACCGAAAACCCGTGGACCGCGGGGGTGACGGACTCGTAGGCTGACCCGATCTTCTGGGAGGGGATGCTCATGTCCACGCTGTCCGTCACTGTCGAAAAGCTCGTCGTCCATCCACATCCGAACGCGGACCGGCTGGAGCTGGCCCAGGTCGGCCTGTTCCGCGCCGTCGTCGCCAAGGGCGAATTCACGACCGGCGACTACGCGCTCTACATCCCGGAGCAGGCCCGCCTGCCCGAGGCGCTGATCGCGGAACTCGGCCTGACCGGGAAACTGGCGGGCGCGCAACACAATCGGGTGAAGACGGTGCGGTTGCGCGGCGAGGTCTCCCAGGGCATCGTGTGCCGGCCGGCCGCGCTGGCCGGGACCGACCTGGCCGCGGCGGAGGCCGCGCGCACCGATTTCGCCGAGGCGCTCGGAATCACCAAGTGGGTACCGCCGATCCCGGTGTCGATGTCGGGGCAGGTGGAGCCCGCGCCGGAGCTGATCCGGTGGATCGACGTGGAGAACATCAAGCGCTACCCGGACATCTTCGAACCCGGCGAGCCGGTGGTCGCCACCGAGAAGGTCCACGGCACCGCGTGCCTGGTCACCTACCTGCGCGACGGTGACCGAGTGCTGGTGTCCTCCAAGGGCGTCGGCGGGCAGTCGCTGGCGCTGGTGCACGCCCCGGGCAACCTGTACTGGCGCGCCGCGCAGCGGCACGGCCTGGCCGAGGCGGCCCGCAAGCTCAGTGCCGCCCTGGATCTCGAACGCGTCGCGTTCTTCGGCGAGGTCTACGGCCAGGGCGTGCAGGACCTGCACTACGGCGCGACGGCCGCGCAGGACGAGACGCTGGGCTACGCGCTGTTCGACCTGGTGATCGATCCGGCGCCCGAGCCGGTGCGCTGGCTGAGCCGGGCCGAAATCGAGGCCACGCTGGGCGATCTCGGTATCGAGGTGCCGCTGGCGCCGGTGCTGTACGAGGGTCCCTACGACATCGAGGCGCTGCTCGGCCTGGCCGAGGGCGCCGAGACCGTCAGCGGCACAGCGGCCCATCTGCGGGAGGGCCTGGTGGTCCGGCCCGCGAGCGAGCGGTACGCACCGGTGCTGGGTGGACGCGCGATCGGCAAGATCGTGTCCAACGCCTACCTGCTGCGCGACGGCGGCACCGAATACGAGTAGTGGTCAGTGCGCCCGGGCCCACTGTTCCGGGTCCGGGCGGCCCGCCTCGGTCCACCGCCGGTGCTGGGCGTCCGCGAGATCGTAGGCCGCGGCGACGATCTCGCCCGTGCGGCCGGCCAGCGCCGCGCCGAGGAACGCGCCCGGGTCGATCCACACCGGCAACGGCGGGACCTCGACGACCGGGTGGGCGGGCGCCCCGGGCGCGACCACCGGTGTCGCGTAGACCCAGGTGCCGTCCAGCGTGCTGGCGAAGATGTGGCCGGCGCCCCGGGCGAACCGCTCGAACAGGGTGTACTGCGCGACGGTCGGAGCCAGCCCACCGGCCGGGAAATGGCGCAGCAGGGCCTGTTCCAGGATCGGCAGCTGGGCCCGGCCCCAGGGTTGCGGGCCGAGTTCGGGCACGTCGTCGCGGGCCAGCCGGGCCAGGTCGTCGTCCATCGCGGCGAGCCAGGTGGTGAACTCCGGGTCGCGCTGGCGCAGGGCGTGCAGACGCAGTTCTTCCGGGCTGTACGCGACGAACTCTCCCAAGATCCGGCTCCTTCGGCGTGGCAGTCGGGAGCGATTCTTCTCCTGCCGCACGCCGGAACCCGGCAATCGCGGTCAGCGGCTGTGTCGCCGGGGCGGGCTACTCGGCGCGACCGAGGAGACGATCGGTTTCGCGCCGTTCGCGTTTGGTGGGCCGGCCCGAGCCGCGGTCGCGGATCGGCTGACTCGCGAGCAATTCCTTGGACGGCGGCGGCGGGCTGCGGTCGATCAGGCACTGCGCGGCGATCGGAGCACCGACGCGCTTGGTGACGATCCGCTCGACGATCACGATGCGTTCGAGACCGCCGCCGCGGATCCGGATCTCGTCGCCCGGCTTCACCGTCTGGGCGGGCTTGGCCGCGGTGCCGTTGACGCGGACATGGCCACCCCGGCAGGCCTCGGCGGCCGCCGAACGGGTCTTGAAAAGACGAACCGCCCAGGTCCACGCGTCGACGCGGGCCTGGGCGGGAGCAATCCGTTCGGTAGGGGGCACCCCTACAAGTTAAATGACGCGGCGGGCGGTGACGACCTGGTCAGGGCGCAGCGGGGTGTAGGACACCGGGGTGCCGGACTGGACCGCGTTCAGCAGCTTGCCGTCGCCGGCGTAGATGCCGACGTGGCCGCCGCCGTTGGTGATGACGATGTCGCCGGGCTGCAGGTTCTGGAAGGCCACCGGAGCGCCGACGTGCGACTGCTCGAAGCTGGTGCGCGGCAGTTCGATTCCGGCCTGCTTGTAGGCCCACTGCACCAGACCGGAGCAGTCGAAGTTGTACGGGCCCGAGGCGCCCCACGAGTACGCGGCGCCGACCTTGGTCTTGGCGGCGTCGAGCGCGATGTCGGCGGCGGTCTGCGTCGGAGCCTGGAAGAAGCCCAGACCGGCCTGCGGCGCCGCGGGAAGCGTGCCGATGGAGGCCTGCGGCACGGAGGAGAGGGCCTGACCCAGCTGCTTGCCGAGATCCTGGGCCTGCGCCTCGAACTCTTGCGGCACTGGGACATCGAAGTCACCGATGCCGGGGACGTTGATCGTCGCGGCCTGCGCCTGAATGGCTGGCATCGCGCCGGTCGTTGCGATAGCGCCCATCACAATGGCGCCCTTGACGGAATTCGGAACCCGAGATTCCCGCTGCAAGCTGTGTCTACCCACCGAGCTGAGTCTCCGTTTCATACTCCACCACCAACCGGGGACCCAGAAGCCCCGACGACCGATTGATGGTGACTTCGTGGCGCCGCTTCTCTTACGAAGCGACAGACTCCACTAAGTCACGAGAAGATTACGGTGCCGACCCGATGTTGTCCAGCGCACAGCGGCGCATGTTCTTGTGCGGCAGCAAAACCCCAGGATGCGAGGTGTCCAGACGCCGTGACACGAGGGGTCACGACTGGATATCGCAGGCGGCCCGGACCCGTTACCGAAACCGCTAGCGGGAATCGCGGTCGGCGAGCGCGCGTTCGAGTTCGGCGATCCGGCGGCGCGCCTCGGCCAATCCGACCTCGAGCTTGCCCAGCGCCATGACCAAGGGGCCGACCGCCAGATCCGCCACCAGTTGCGGGTCGTCGTACCCCTGCTGGATCGCGACCAGGATGTTGGAGCGGATCAGCTCCGCCTGCGTGGCCCCGGCCGGGACATGCCAGGACTCGACGACTTCGGCGGTTGTCTGCGCGGTTTCCTCGGACACCGGCCTCAGCGTAAAGAGTTCCGTTGGGAATACAAGGACAAAATAGTTACGTCTAGAAGACTTCGTAGAGAGCCCGAGAGATTACGGACTTCTGGCGCTACGGTGTTAGGGCATGGACCCCGTGCGGAATCCGTATGCTCCCGGAGCCGGCCAGCGCCCACCGGAACTAGCCGGGCGCGACAAGCAGCTCACCGCCTTCGACATCGTGCTGGAACGCATCGCGCGCGGCCGTCCGGAGCGCAGCGTCGTGCTCACCGGTCTGCGCGGCGTCGGAAAGACGGTGCTGCTCAACCAGCTTCGCTCGGCCGCCGTCACCCGCGGCTGGGGCACCGGCAAGATCGAGGCGCGCCCGGATCAGGAGCTGCGCCGCCCGCTGTCCTCGGCGCTGCACATGGCCACGCGCGCGGTCGCGATGGCGCACCGCAATCCCGAGCGGGTCGACGACTTCCTCGGCATTCTCAAGGCTTTCGCGTTGCGCTCCACCGCCGACAAAGGCATGCGCGAGCGCTGGCAGCCCGGCATCGACGTGCCCGCGATCGCCGGGCGCGCGGATTCCGGCGACATCGAGATCGATCTGGTCGAACTGCTCAAGGAGGCCGCGGCCCTGGCCGGCGATATCGGCGTGGGCATCGCGATCTTCATCGACGAGATGCAGGATCTGGGCCCGGCCGACATCTCCGCCATCTGCGGCGCCTGCCACGAATTGAGCCAGGACGCCGCGCCTTTGATCGTGGTGGGGGCCGGGCTCCCGCATCTGCCCGCGGTGCTCTCGGCCTCCAAGAGCTACTCCGAACGGCTGTTCAGCTACCACCGCATCGACCGCCTGGATCGCGATTCGGCGAATCAGGCGCTGATCGCGCCCGCGCAGCGCGAGGACGTGAAGTTCACCGACGAGGCCCTGGACGCGCTGTACCTCAAGGCCGACGGCTACCCGTACTTCGTGCAGGCCTACGGCAAGGCCGCCTGGGACCAAGCGCCGGAGAGCCCGATCACCGCCGAGGACGTCGAGGTGGCGGCGCCGACCGCGGAAGAGGAACTGGCCGTGGGCTTCTTCGGCTCCCGCTACGAGCGCGCGACGCCCGCCGAGCGCGAGTACATGCGCGCCATGGCCGACCTGTCCGGCGACGACGGCCCGGTGGCGACGGCGGCGGTGGCCCAGGAACTGGGCCGCAAGCCCGCCTCGCTGTCCCCCGCGCGTGACGGGCTGATCAAGAAGGGCCTGATCTACTCCGCGGAGCGGGGCACCATCGGCTTCACGGTCCCGCATTTCGGGCGCTATCTGCGCAGCGTCTGATAACCACGTATTCGCTTGTCTACCAAGATCATTAGAGATCGTTAGAAATCTCGGGCAATTGCCTACCGGCGGGTAACCGATGTTCCTACACTCGGATGTGACGCTGATCACCTCCAGAGGAGGAACATCATGGCGACCACCGCCAAAGTCGACGCCACCGAAGAACAGGCCCGCGCGCTCGTCGAGGAATCCCGCGAAACCGGCTGGGCCAAACCCTCGTTCGCGAAGGAGATGTTCCTCGGCCGCTTCCGGCTCGACCTCATCCACCCCTACCCCCGGCCCGACGACGCGGACGCCGCGCGCACCGAGGCCTACCTGGACCGGCTGCGCCCGTTCTGCGAAAGCATCGACGGCGCCGCGATCGAGGCCTCGGCCCGCATCCCGGACGAGGTGGTCAAGGGCCTGGCCGAACTCGGCTGCTTCGGCCTGAAGATCCCGGAATCCTATGGCGGCCAAGGGCTTTCCCAGGTCGGCTACAACCGGGCGCTGATGCTGGTCGGCTCGGCGCACGCCAGCCTGGGCGTGCTGCTGTCCGCGCACCAGTCCATCGGCGTGCCCGAACCGCTCAAGCTGGCCGGCACGCCCGAGCAGAAGGCCGAGTTCCTGCCGCGCTGCGCCGCCGGCGCGATCAGCGCGTTCCTGCTCACCGAACCCGACGTCGGCTCCGACCCGGCGCGCATGGCCAGCACCGCGACGCCCACCGCGGACGGCGAGGCCTACGAGCTGAACGGCGTCAAGCTGTGGACCACCAACGGCGTGGTCGCGGAACTGCTCGTGGTGATGGCCCGGGTGCCCAAGAGCGAGGGCCGCCGCGGCGGCATCTCGGCGTTCGTGGTCGAGGCCGACTCCCCCGGCATCACCGTGGAGCGCCGCAACGCGTTCATGGGGTTGCGCGGCATCGAGAACGGCGTCACCCGCATGCACAACGTGCGGGTGCCCAAGCGCAATCTCATCGGGCGCGAGGGCGACGGCCTCAAGATCGCGCTCACCACCCTCAACGCGGGCCGCCTCGCGATTCCCGCGCTGTGCACGGCCTCGGCGAAGTGGTCGCTCAAGATCGCCCGGGAGTGGAGCGGGGCACGCGTGCAGTGGGGCCGCCCGGTCGGCGAGCACGCCGCGGTGGCAGAGAAGATCTCCTTCATCGCCGCGACCACCTACGCCCTCGAGGCGGCCCTGGACCTGTCGGCGACCATGTGCGACGAGGCCCGCAACGACATCCGGATCGAGGCGGCGCTGGCCAAGCTGTGGGCCAGCGAGATGAGCTGCGCGATCGCCGACGAGCTGGTCCAGATCCGCGGCGGGCGCGGGTACGAGACCGCCGCCTCGCTGGCCGCGCGCGGCGAACGTGCCGTTCCCGCCGAACAATTGGTGCGCGATCTGCGAATCAACCGGATCTTCGAGGGCTCCAGCGAGATCATGCGGCTGCTCATCGCGCGCGAGATGGCCGACGCGCACATGTCCGCCGCCGGCGCGCTGGTCGATCGCAACGCCGAGCTCAAGGACAAGGCGAAAGCCGCTGTCGGCGCGACGGGTTTCTACGCCAAGTGGTTCCCGCAGCTCGCCGTCGGCAGCGGCACCGTGCCGGCGACGTACAGCGAATTCGGCGCGCTGGCAAAGCATCTGCGCTTCATCGAGCGCAGTTCCCGCAAGCAGGCCCGCTCGCTGATGTACGCCATGGGCCGCTGGCAGGCGAGCCTGGAGTACCGGCAGGGCTTCCTCGGCCGCATCGTCGACATCGGCGCCGAACTGTTCGCCATGTCGGCCGCAGTGGTGCGCGCGCACGCGCTGCGCGACGCGCCCGAGGGCGCGGCCGCCGCGGAACTCGCCGACGCCTTCTGCCAGCAGTCCCGGGTCCGGGTGCGCAAACTGTTCGGCGCGCTCTGGGACAACACCGACGATCAGGACGGCGCGGTCACCCGCGGCGTGCTGGACGGCCGCTACAGCTGGCTGGAGGGCGGCGTGTTCGATCCGAGCGAGGGCACCGGGCCGTGGATCGCGGAATGGCAGGTGGGCGCCTCCACTGAACCCAACCTGCTCAATCCGTTCCTGCCGACGACACGGACGACGTAATCGGGTAAGTATTCGGCAATATTAAGTATCTACTAGATATCTGTAGACACTCGATATAGGGGCCCGCACCTCCGGGTGCGGGCCCTCCCCATGCCGACACCAGAATCTAGGGCTGTCTAGATGAAATCCAAGATCGCCTGATAGACACCTGTGTTCCGGCTCGGCCGAGCGATGTCGATCTACCGCGTCAGTTGCACAACGCGTACATAACGGCAGGTATGACCGGCTAACGGACCGGCAATGTATATCGACAACCGGGCAAAAGCTCCACTGGGTCGACGCGCCACAGGAGACTCCCATGTCCACCCCCATCGCCCGGGTGGCCGCCGATTACGACGGCCACCGTGTCACGGTCGCTGCCGACGACGGCGTCGCGATCGCCGTCCGCACCTTCGGCGCCGAAACCGCGCCGCTCACCGTGGTTTTCGTGCACGGGCACTGCCTGCGCACCGACTCCTGGTCCTATCTGCGGGATCAACTGCTGAGCCACTGGAACACCGACACCCGCATGGTCTTCTACGACCACCGCGGCCACGGCGAGTCCGGAGTGGCCCACCCCTCGACCTACACCATCGATCAGCTCGGCCGCGATCTCGACGCCGTGCTGCGGGCGGTCGCCCCGACCGGCCCGGTCGTCCTGGTCGGACACTCGATGGGCGCGATGGTGTGCCTCGCCTATGCCCGCCTGTTTCCCGAGGCGATCGGCACCCGCGTGGTCGGCGTCGGCTTGATCGCCGGCGCCGCCAACGGCCTCACCGAGATCGGCCTGGGCCGCTTCCTGCACCGGTACGCGGTGAACTCGCTGCAGACCGCGGTGCTGCGCGCGCCCAGGGTCATGCAGGCCTCGAAGCGGTTCTCCCGCCGGATCTTCGAGCCGATCATCCGCGAGGCGCAGTTCGGCACCAAGAAGGTGAATCCGCGCATGGTCGCGGTCGCCACCGCGATGCTGAACGACACGCCGCTACTCACCATGTCCAGCTTCCTGGGGTCGCTGATCGCCTTCGACGAGACCGCCTCGCTGCCGAATCTCGGGCACATCCCGGCCCTGGTGCTGGCCGGCTCGGCCGACATCGTGGTCCCGTTCGTGCACTCGGTGGTGCTGGCCTCCCAGCTGAGCAGCTCCGAGCTGGTGCGGGTGGAGGGCGCGGGGCACAGCGTCATCCTGGAGCGGGCCGAGGAGGTGGCACTGCAGATCGTCGCGCTGGTGGACCGGGTGTGCGCCACGCTCACCGAGCACGGGCCGGGTACAGAGTTCGCGGCGGCGGGCTAGCTCTTGGGCGAACCTACGGGTGAGGTCACAACCGAAACGGGCAACACTCGGGCAATCCACCAGAATTCCGCATCCGACGAGCCAGATCCGAAATCGTCACGTACTGTGTTGTAGATCACGATGTGTGGTGGGTCACAGGGTTGACTAGTCTCATCGCGATCAATGACCCGCCAGCGAACACAGGAGGAAACGATGACACGCAGCGAAATCGCGGAACTCCGCTATGCGGTAGGCCAGCTCCGGCAATCGATCAGCGCACTGCGCTCGCACTACGGCGACGCGAACACCGTGCGGCGACTGGAGAACGATCTCGAACGTCTCGTCATCGACGCCGAGGACTTCGAGCAGACCCCGCCACCGGAGGTGTCGCGGCGCCCGCAGGAGACCATCTACGTCCCCGACAGCAAGTCCGACGAGTCGGCCTGGATGGGCGCGCAGGACGAGGGCCTCGGCTTCCACTCCCGCCCGCGCACCAAGTAGCCGCTCCTCCGCGTCCCGGCCGTGGCCACGGCCGGGACATTTGCGTGCGCGGCGGGACTCAGGCGCGATGGCGGCCGAAGCGCCGCGACGGACTGGCCCCGTGGAACCGCGCGCCGCGCGGCGCCTGGACGGCCGGGGCCGTGCGCGCCGACTCGAAGAGCGCCGCGATGCCGTGGTGCGGCCCCAGGCCGATCACCTCCAGCGCGTAGCGGCCGTCGCCGCGCGCCAGCTCGTGCAGCATCGTCGTCATGATGCGCAGCCCGGTCGCGCCGACCGGATGCCCCAGCGCCAGCGCGGAGCCGTTGACGTTGAGCCCGGCCAGCGGATCGAGTTCCCATTCCTCGGCCAGCGCGAGCACCTCCACCGCGAAACCCTCGTTGATCTCGACCAGGTCCAGATCGGCGAGGGTCAGACCGGTGCGGTCCAGGAGTTTGGTCACCGCCGGCGCGGCGCCGAGTGTCGCGGTGCCGGCATCGATTCCGGCGGCGGCCCAGCCGGCCACGAAGGCGATCGGCTCCAGGCCCAGCTCCTCCAGCCGGTCCTCGGCCACCACCAGGCAGCCCGCGGCCCCGTGCCGGTGCGCGCTCATATTGGCGACGGTCACCACCCCGCCGGGCAGCACCGGCTCCAGCATGCCCAGCGCCTCGGCCGAGATCTCTTCGATCACGCCCTCGTCGCGCAGGATCCGGAGTGCGCCGGAATCGGTCGGCGCGTCGATCGGGCCCGCGGCCCGGCCGGCCGGAACCATCTCGGCGGCGAACGCGCCGCGTCGCCAGGCGCGGGCGGCCTTGCGATGGCTGGCCACGGTGAACTCGTCGGCCGCCGCCCGGCCGATGCCGTAGTACTCGGCGACCGCCTCGGCGTTGGCCAGGGCCCCGCGGTCCGGCGCGGTCGGATGCGAGGCGGACTCGACGCCGCCGGCCATGACGACGTCGGCGGCGCCGGTCTGCACCATCATCGCCGCGGTGAGCACGGCCTGCAGTCCGCTACCGCCGCGGCGGTCGGTGATGAAGCCGGGCAGGGCGAGCCAGGACAGTGTGCGGGCGTCGACGCCGGCCAGCGCGATGTCCTCGATCCGGCTCGGGTGGATGCCGGAACGATCCACGACGTGATCGAGGACCGCCGTCACCAGGCTGTGCGGCGACAGCCCGGACAGCGCGCCGCGGTCGACGCCGCTCGGCGTGCGGACCGGCGCCACAATCGCGGCTCTTCTCATCGTGTCTACCTCCCGGACCACTGCTCGCCCGCCGTGCCCGATTCCTCGGTGCACGTCGCGGTTCGATCCTGGAGTCACCACAACACAGTCGTGTTGCCGCCGTGTGAAGTTGCAATCCGTACGGTTTCATTTTCGTAGCACACCGGTTGCCTGGACAGCGAATCACCTTGCCTTCGAACGGGGTTCGAAAACCGCTGATTGCCGGGTTTGTCATACCTTCCCAAGATCAGTTGTGGCACAGATCATATGGGTCGGCTTTGCCGGGACCCCGCTCACGCGATAGCTGACGTGTCGTATGGTGCTCAGCATCACATTCGATTGCGGAGGTATCGAATGACCACCCGCACAGCAGAGCGAGGCATCCAGCTGTGAGTGCCGCACCGACAACCACTCCCGAGACAGGCCCCGGCGTCTTCAGCCGGACCCGGGCCCGGATCTCCGAGCGCACCCTGCGCACCGACAGGTGGTGGGTCCCCCCGCTGCTGACGGTGCTCGGACTGAGCGCGTTCATCATCTACGCGACGATCAGGGCGTTCGTACGAACGGCGTACTGGGTGGAGGACTACCACTACCTGACGCCGTTCTATTCGCCCTGCGTCAGCACCAGCTGCGAGGAGGGCGCCCGGCACTTCGGCGCCTGGTTCGGCGAGCTGCCCGCGTTCATCCCGCTGGGCTTCCTGGTGCTGCCGTTCCTGCTCGGCTTCCGGCTGACCTGCTACTACTACCGCAAGGCCTACTACCGCGCGGTGTGGTTCTCGCCGCCGGCCTGCGCCGTGGCCGAGCCGCACGCCAAGTACACCGGCGAGACCAAGCTGCCGCTGATCATCCAGAACGCGCACCGCTACTTCTTCTACGTGGCCGTGCTGGTCTCGCTGATCAACACCTACGACGCGATCACCGCCTTCCACGGCAAGACCGGCGGATTCGGCTTCGGCCTGGGCAATATCGTGCTGCTGGGCAACGTCATCCTGCTCTGGGCCTACACGCTGTCGTGCCACTCCTGCCGGCACATCGCGGGCGGGCGGCTCAAGCACTTCTCCGCGCACCCGGTCCGCTACTGGTTCTGGACCCAGGTCTCCAAGCTCAACACCCGGCACATGCAGCTGGCGTGGGTCACCCTGTTCACCCTGGTGCTCACGGACTTCTACGTCATGTTGGTGGCCAGCGGCACCCTCTCCGATCTGCGGTTCATCAACTAGCTATCAGCCTCGATTCCAGGAGTATTCGCACCCATGCCAGAACTCGAACGGCACAAATACGACGTCGTCGTGATCGGTGCCGGCGGCGCCGGTCTGCGGGCGGTGATCGAAGCCAGGGAACACGGCCACTCCGTCGCGGTGGTGTGCAAGTCGTTGTTCGGCAAGGCGCACACCGTGATGGCCGAGGGCGGCTGCGCGGCCTCGATGGGCAATGCCAACGAGAAAGACAATTGGCAGACCCACTTCAAGGACACCATGCGCGGCGGCAAGTTCCTGAACAACTGGCGCATGGCCGAACTGCACGCGCAGGAGGCGCCGGACCGGGTCTGGGAACTGGAAACCTATGGAGCGCTGTTCGATCGGACCAAGGACGGCCGGATCAGCCAGCGCAACTTCGGCGGCCACACCTACCCGCGGCTCGCGCACGTCGGCGACCGCACCGGCCTCGAGATCATCCGCACGATGCAGCAGAAGATCGTCTCGCTGCAGCAGGAGGACTTCGCCGCGACCGGCGACTACGAGGCCCGGATCAAGGTGTTCTCCGAGTGCACCATCACCGAGTTGCTCAAGGACGGCGACAAGATCTCCGGCGCCTTCGGCTACTGGCGCGAATCCGGGCGGTTCATCCTCTTCGAAACGCCCGCGGTGGTCCTGGCCACCGGCGGCATCGGCAAGTCCTACAAGACCACCTCGAACTCCTGGGAGTACACCGGCGACGGGCACGCGCTCGCGCTGCGCGCCGGCGCGACCCTGATCAACATGGAGTTCCTGCAGTTCCATCCGACCGGCATGGTCTGGCCGCCCAGCGTGAAGGGCATCCTGGTCACCGAGGGCGTGCGCGGCGACGGCGGAGTGCTGAAGAACTCCGAGGGCAAGCGGTTCATGTTCGATTACATCCCGCCGGTCTTCAAGGGGCAGTACGCCGAAACCGAGGAAGAAGCCGATCAGTGGCTGCGCGACAACGACTCCGCGCGCCGCACCCCCGACCTGCTGCCCCGCGACGAGGTGGCGCGCGCCATCAACTCCGAGGTCAAAGCCGGCCGCGGCACCAAGAACGGCGGCGTGTTCCTCGACATCGCCTCGCGACTGCCCGCCGAGGAGATCCGGCGGCGGCTGCCGTCGATGCACCATCAGTTCAAAGAGCTGGCCGACGTGGACATCACGAAGGAGCCGATGGAGGTCGGCCCGACCTGTCACTACGTGATGGGCGGCATCGAGGTGGATCCGGATACGGGCGCCGCCACCGTCCCCGGGCTCTTCGCCGCCGGTGAGTGTTCCGGCGGCATGCACGGCTCGAACCGGCTGGGCGGCAACTCGCTGTCGGATCTGCTGGTCTTCGGCAGACGCGCCGGGCTCGGCGCGGCGAGCTACGTGGAGCAGCTGGCCGAGCGGCCCACGATCACCGACGAGGACCTGTCCGCCGCCGCGGAAGCCGCTGTGGCGCCGTTCGATCCGCCGGAGGACGGTGCGGGCGAGAACCCCTACACCCTGCACACCGATCTGCAGCAGGCGATGAACGACCTGGTCGGCATCATCCGCAAGGAGAACGAACTGCAGCAGGCCATCGAACGGCTGGCAGGACTGCGGGAACGCTTCGACAGCATGGTGGTCGAAGGACACCGGCAGTTCAATCCGGGCTGGCACCTCGCCCTGGACCTGCGCAACATGCTGCTGGTCAGCGAGTGCGTGGCGCAGGCCGCGCTGCTGCGCACCGAGAGCCGGGGCGGGCACACCCGCGACGATTTCCCGGCGATGGATCCGGTCTGGCGCAACAAGCTGCTGGTCTGCTCCATCGACCCGAACGACGCCGACGCACCGGTGCCCGCCATCCGGGTCACCCCGGCGGACCAGGTGCCGATGCGCAAAGACCTGCTCGAGCTGTTCGACGTGGCCGAGCTCGAAAAGTACTACCGCCCGGACGAACTCCCGGGCCAGCCGGCTACTGCCGCGGAAGGTGAGGCCTAGCCATGGGATACGACGCGAAGTTCCGCGTATGGCGCGGCGACGACACCGGCGGCGCGCTGGAGGATTTCACCGTCGAGGTGAACGAGGGCGAGGTGGTGCTCGACATCATCCACCGCCTGCAGGCCACCCAGGCGCCCGACCTCGCCGTGCGCTGGAATTGCAAAGCGGGCAAATGCGGTTCGTGTTCGGCGGAGGTGAACGGAAAACCGCGGCTGCTCTGCATGACCCGGATGTCCACCTTCGGCGCGGACGAATTGATCACCGTGACGCCGATGCGCACCTTCCCGGTGATTCGCGATCTTGTCACCGACGTCTCCTTCAATTACGTAAAAGCAAGGGAAATACCGTCTTTCACGCCGCCCGCCGACCTGAAACCGGGTGATTACCGGATGCAGCAGGTGGATGTCGAGCGCTCGCAGGAGTTCCGCAAGTGCATCGAATGCTTCTTGTGCCAGAACACCTGTCACGTCGTTCGTGATCACGAGGAGAACAAAGAGTCCTTCGCCGGGCCGCGTTTCCTCATGCGGATCGCGGAGCTGGAAATGCATCCGCTCGACGTGGCCGACCGCAGCGATATGGCGCAGGACGAGCACGGGCTCGGCCTGTGCAATATCACCAAGTGCTGCACCGAGGTCTGCCCGGAACACATCAAGATCACCGACAATGCACTCATCCCGATGAAGGAGCGCGTGGCCGACCGCAAGTACGATCCGCTGGTCTGGCTGGGCAACAAGCTTTTCCGGCGCTGACGACAGAACCGGCCGGGTTGCGCACCCGGCCGGTTCCCGCGCACCCTGTCACAATGTCGCGATGACCCCGAGGGCGACCGCCCACACCAGGACCCCGACGAACAGCGCCGACAGCAGCGACCCCGAGAGAACGTACACGCCGACCGCCGAGACGCCGAATAACAGCGCTACGATCAGCCATTCCACCCAATCGCCCGGACGTAATTTCCGATACCGGGGATGGGTGTTCTTCAACCCGCGGTCCACCTGAAATAACTACCCCGCTGTTAGACGAAGTAAACAAAGCGGTGATCCCCGTGCACGATTCCGTGATCATTTCACTGCGGGCGATCGAACTCCCCGTCGTGCACGCCCGCGGTGAATGCCGCCCATTCCGAGGGCGTGAATACCAGAACTCCGCCGCCGGGATCATTGCCGTTGCGCAGTGCGACATAGCCGTCCGCGAGCAACGCGACTTCCACGCCGTTGCCCGCCGGCCCGCCCGTCGCGCGCCACGTGGCCGCGGACAGATCGACGTTTCCCTTCATCCCACGAACTCCTTCGCTACCTGCCGCAACAGGTTTCGGCTCGATTGCGCGTCCAGCGACGCGCTTTGCAGACACTCGTGTGCATCCAGATACCGCTCGACGTCGGCCGGGCGCTCCAGGTACAGATCACCGGTGAACCCCTCCACATAGACCACCGGCGGTTCCACCGGATGCCCCTTGCTGTCGATCCCGAACTGCAGGACGGTGAACGGCCCGGTGGCGTCGCCGAGCGGGATGCCGGCGGCGAACGGCAGAATACGCAGCGACACATTGGGTCTGGTGCTCATATCGGCGAGGTGCCGCAATTGCGCCGCCATCACCTTCACGTCACCGACCACCCGGCGCAGCACCGATTCGTGCAGCACCACGTCGACGCCGGCGGGCGAGGTCTTGCGCGAGGTGAGGGCCTGGCGCTGCTGGCGCAGCTGCACCCGGCGCTCGAGTTCGTCCTCGGAGGCCTCGGGGTAGCCGAGCCGGTTCAGCGCCCGCGCGTAGTCGGCGGTCTGGAGCTGGCCCAGTACCAGTTCGGAACGGTAGGAGGTGAGCTGATGCGCCGAGGCCTCCAAACCCACGTAGACGTCGAAGTTCTCGGGGATCAGATCGCCGTAGGCGTGCCACCAGCTCTTCACCGCGGCCTGCTGGGCGAGACCCTTGAGCGCGTCGGCCAGATCGTCGGGGATGCCGTAGATGCGGCACAGCTCCTGGATGTCGATCGTCCGAATGCGGTCGGCCTGGCCCTTTTCCATGCGCTGCAGGGTGCTCGCGCCCCACTCCATCAGGCGCGAGGCCTCGGCGATCGTCAAGCCGGCTTGCGTGCGCCAGTCCCGTAGATATCTGCCGAGCTGGCGGCGCGGCAGCGTCGAGGACGCGCTGTCCGCACTCGCGGAGGGGCGATCGGAATCGCTGTCGGTGGCGGATACTCTTGCCATACTCGCAGACACGGCACGCTCCGTTCAGTGCTCAGGCTCGCCCGGAGGCGCCGCGCCGACGCGCGCCGCTCGGCACGCGCCCGGCACTTCGCCTGGGCAATAGGCTCTTTGGGGGCTACAGCACACTCTCATCCAGTATGGAGAATCTTCCTCCCCTCCCTGGACTTCGTGCTGGGAATTCGCGCGAAATCTTCCGGCTTCCGGCAAGTCCGTTGCTCGACGCCGTTCTCAGTGGTGTGCTGGAAGTGTGCCCGGAGCCTTCCAGGCCCGGCCCCCTCCCCGCTGCGAAAGCTCCGGGCACATCACAGGAATCGCACGCAGGAACGAGGAGTCATGGCCGTGGAAGATCGACGACCGGACCAGTCCAGCCGGGAGCGCTGGAGGGTTTCCCCGCGACACGCGCGGCCCAGCGCCGCGCCGTGGTCGGTCGCGTCGAGAGCGGTAGCTGACAGAATGCCAGCCCACGACTCCCGGGAAAGGATGGAGGTCGCGCCATGCAGTTGACAAACCTGAATATGCACGTCGCCGCTCTGCTCGCCTGCGGGACCGATCCGGGTCCGATGACCACCGAACAGGCGCACGCGGCAATGCAATTGCACCTCGACTGCACCGTGGACCGGTGCCGCGTGCGCCGCCGCGCCCGCGCGACCCTGGTCGAAGCGGGCAAGTGCGTCCTGGACGAGCGGGCACTGCGTACCTGAGCAGTTCCCGCCGAGGAGCGCGCGCCGCCGGGACTTTGGGGAAGGCCTCGGCAGCGCGCGCACCGCAGCACCACCGTCCCGGCGGAGCTTCGGCCGGGATCCAGCATGTTCCGGTAGAGAGGACCCGTTCGCGGGTGCCGGCGTCTGGATCCCGCCCGAAGCTCCGGCGGGACGGCCGGTTTCGGCGTCAGTGCCAGGAATGATCGGTGAGCGGGGTGCGCGGGCCGAACTTCGGCTTGTGCGCGTACCCGCTGATCTCCAGCAGGCGCACCGCCCGATAGCGGTGCGGCCGCACGGGTTCCAGATACTCGATCATCTCCGCGTCGTCGATCGGGCGGCCGAGCAAGGTCCAGCCGATGATCGCGGCGAGATGGTAATCGCCCACCGAGAGGGCGTCGGCGTCGCCGAACGCGCGCTGCGCGATCTCGGCGGCGGTCCAGACGCCGATGCCGGGAATCGTGCACAGCCGGCGCGCGGCCTCGAGCGGGTCCTGCGCGGCGGTGCGCTCCAGGGCGTCGGCCAGGCGGGCGGCGCGGACGATGGTCTGCGCGCGCTGCGGGCCGACATTGGCACGGTGGTAGGTCCAGGACGGGATGCGCCGCCAGGTGTCGGCGTCCGGCGGCAGCAGCAACCCCGCCGGGGCCGGGCCGGGAGCCGGCGTGCCGAATCTTCGGACCAGCGCGCGCCAGGACGCCCGGGCGGACTTGGTGTGCACCTTCTGCTCCAGCACGGCGGGCACCAGCGCCTCGAACACCAGGCCGGTACGCAACATGCGCAGGCCCGGGAAGCGGCGGTGCGCGTCGGCGAGCTTGGGGTGCTCGGGCACGAACCCGGAGACGTCCTCGTCGAGGCAGAGCATGTGCTCCAGCCGATCCAGGAATTCGTCGGCGCCCGGGCCCCAAGCCTGGGCGCGCACGGCGCGGGCGCCGGATTGCGCGAGCCGGAAGGTCACCGGACCCGAGGGCAGGCGGGAGGCGTGCCAGAACGTGCCGTCCGCGGCGTCGACGTGGCACGGGTCACCGGCGCCGCGGCGCAGCGGGGCGATGGTGTGGGCGAGATCGACCGGGCGGTCCGAAGTCACCGTCCGGGCCAGGCCGGATTCGGCAATCGCCGCCTGCTCGCGCACCGCCTCATTCTGCCGGGCGCGGGTGGCGCTCGTCGCATCGGGTTAACGGGCCATTCCCGGGCACCGATAGCGATCGTGATCCGGCACGCACGATCTATCGGAACCATCGGAGGGTTTCATGCTCACCAGTCTGCTCAATGCCCTGCTCGATTTCTGGGGCGCCATCTCCCCCGGCAGCTCGGGCTACTCGGTCCCGCCCGGCACGCTGCCCTTCGGTAGCTGAGGCCGTCGAGCTCGCCGCGCCCGCGCGGCGAGCTCAGTCGCCGCGCAGGAAGCGCGCGAGGTGCACGCCCTCGCGCCCGGCCAGTTGCCCGGCCTGGGTGCGGCAGGAGAAGCCGTCGGCGAGCAGTGTGGCGTCGGGCGCCGAGCGCAGCGCGGGGAGCAGGCCGTTCCCAGCCACCCGCGCCGAGATGTCGTAGTGCCCCCGCTGCATTCCGAAGTTCCCGGCCAGGCCGCAGCAGCCGGCCACCTCCCGGACCCGCACGCCCATCGCGGCGAGCAGCCGGCGGTCGGCGTCGAAGCCGAGCACGGCGTGCTGGTGACAGTGCGGCTGGACCACCACCTCGGCGCCGTCGCGCCGGGGCGGCCGCCAATCGGGTTGCTCGGCAAGGAATTCCGCGAGTGTGCGGACCGCGCCCGCGACGCGCGCGGCGCGGGGATCCTCGGGCAGCAGTTCCGGCAGGTCCGCGCGCAGTACCGCGGTGCACGAGGGCTCCAGGCCGAGTACCACGCCGCCGGCGCGGACGTGGTCGTCGAGTTCGTCCACGGTGGCGCGGAGCCGGGCGCGCGCCGCGTCCAATCGGCCGGTGCTGATCCAGGTGAGACCACAGCAGATTCGGCGACGGGGTACGCGCACCCGATGCCCGAGTGAGCGCAGCAATTCGATTGTGGCCAGGGCGATGTCGGGGTCGAAGGCGTCGGTGAAGGTGTCCACCCAGAGCAGCACCGGTGGAGTGGATTCCCGGGGTAGGGGCGCTCCCGGCTCGGCTGCGCGATCCCGTGGCCGGGCGATCTCGCCGCGAGCGTGGACTCGGCGGTCCGGCGAGTCGGCGCGCTCCGGCCGTCCCGTGCCGAGGCCGCTCCACGCGGTGCGCAGGCGGCCTGGCCACCGGCTGCGCGGCTGCCCCCGCAGGGCGGCGTACTCCGGTCCGCGGCGCAGGCTGGGCACCGCGAGGCGCGGCACATCCCGGCGCGGATCGATTCCCGCCGCGCGCAGGCCGATTCGGCGGAGCAGGCTGTTTCCGGCGAGTGCGTTCGCGGCGCGCGGCCAGCGGGTCGCGAGCGCGAGCCAGCGCGGGAGACTGCCCAGGGTGTAGTGATCGATCGGGCGCGGGCGGCGGCGGTAGCGGCGGTACAGCGCCTCGGATTTGTAGGTCGCGACGTCGACGCCGGCGGGGCAGTCCGAGCGGCAGGCCCTGCAGGACAGGCAGAGGTCGAGGGATTCGGCCACGGCCGGCGAATCCCAGGGCAGCGCGCCGCGCACCACCTCCTGCAGCACCCGGGCCCGGCCCCGGGTGCTGTCCTTCTCGTCTGCCGTAGCCAGGTAGGACGGGCACATGAAACCGCCCGCGGATCCGTTGTCGGCCCGGCATTTACCGACGCCGACACACCTGTGGACGGCTGTGGACAGATCGCCGTCGTCGTGCGGGAACGCGAAACCGCCGGCGGCGGGCACGATCGGCAGATCCGCGACCCGGAGCGCGGCGTCGATCGGGCTCGGATCCACCAGCACACCGGGATTCAGGACGTTGTCCGGGTCGAACAGCGCCTTGTACTCCGCGAAGACGTCGAGCACGTCGCGGGAGTACATGACCGACAACAGTTCCGAGCGGGCCCGGCCGTCGCCGTGCTCGCCGGACAGTGAACCGCCGTAACCGACCACCAGCTCGGCCGCGTCGAACAGGAACGACCGGAAGCGTTGCGGCGCTTCGGCAATCGGGAGATCCAGGCGCACGTGGATGCAGCCGTCGCCGAGGTGGCCGTAGAGCAGGCCGTCGACGCCGTGCGCGCGGGTGAGGTCGGCGAAATCGCGCAGGTACGCGCCGAGGTGTTCCGGGGGGACGGCGGCGTCCTCCCAGCCGGGCCAGGCGGGCCGCCCGTCCGGGGTGCGCCCGGCCAGACCCGCGCCGTCCGCGCGAATGCGCCAGAGCGGCGCTGCCTCGGCGCTTTCGGTGACGATGCGCGAATCCAGGGCGCCGGCTTCCTTGCACAGCCGCACCGCCAGGTCGACCGCCGCCGCCGGGGTCTCGCCCGCGGTCTCCACGAACAGCCACGCTCCGCCGCGCGGCAGGTCGGGCACGGTGCCGCGATGGGCGCGCACGATATCGACCAGGCGGGCATCGATGCCCTCGACGGCGATCGGGGCGCAGCGCATGACGGCGGCGACATCGTCCGCCGCCGCGGCCATGTCGGGGTAGCCGAGCACCGTGAGCACGGTGGCCCGCGGCAGCGGCACCAGCTCCACGGTCGCCTCGAGCAGCAGTCCGCAGGTGCCCTCGGTACCCACGAAGGCCCTGGCCGGCGACGAACCGCGCTCCGGGAGCAGGTGTTCCAGCCCGTACCCGGAGGCCTGGCGTTCGAAGCGGCCGAGATCGGTGCGCAGCACGGCCAGGTGCGCCCGGGTGAATTCCGGCAGGCCGGGCAGCGCCGCCGGGTCGTCGGCCAGCAGCCGTTCGGCGCCCCGGCCGTCGAGGATCCGCAGTTCGCGCACGTTGTCGGAGGTGCGACCCCAGGCCACCGCCCGCGGGCCGCAGGCGTTGTTGCCGATCATGCCGCCGAGCGTGCACCGGTTCTGCGTCGATGGGTCCGGGCCGAACCGCAATCCGTGCGCGCCCGCCCGGCGCTGCAATTCCGACAGCACCACACCCGGTTGCACCCGCGCGATCCGGCGCTCGGGATCCAGCTCCAGCACCTGATTCAGGTGCCGGCTGAAATCCAGGACCAGCCCCGCGCCGATCGCGTTGCCCGCGACCGAGGTGCCGCCGCCGCGCGCCGTCACCGCGAGGCCGTGCTCGCGGGCGAAGGCGAGGGTGGCCGCGACATCCGCGTCCGCGCGCGGGAACACCACGGCGGCGGGCGGCACCCGATAGTTGGAGGCGTCCGAGGAATACTCCGCGCGCCGGCGCGCGGAGGAATCGACCGTGCCGGAAATGCGTTTCCGCAGGGCGTCGGCCATCCCATCCTCGGTCACCCCGTCAGCCTAGTGGCGGGGCCGGGCCCGGACCGGGAGGAATGGGTTGATCTAAACCATTGTTCAGGTTCTAGTGTCGGGGGCACCGGCTTGAATGGGCCGGAAGCGAGAGGGAGTGCGAGCGTGAGTATCGAGTCCGTGGCCTACAGCCAGATGTACCGCCGGATGAACGCACCGGACGAGCAGCGGCCGTTCAGCCTGGCCACGGCCAAGCGGATCGCCCGGTTCGCCGAGCCGCACCGGCGGCGGATCGCGGTGTTCCTGGTGTTCAGCGTGATCTCGGCCCTGCTGGCGGTGGCCACGCCGGTGCTGGCCGGCCGGGTGGTGAACAGCATCGTCGGCGGGTCCGCGCCGCGAGTCGTGGTGCTGCTCGCCCTGATCATCGCGGTCCTGGCCCTGTTCGACGCCGCGCTCGGCGTGGTGATCCGGTGGCTGTCCTCGCGGATCGGCGAGGGCCTGATCCTCGATCTGCGCCGCGCCGTGTTCGACCACGTGCAGAAGATGCCGATCGCGTTCTTCACCCGCACCCGCACCGGCGCGCTGGTCAGCCGCCTGAACAACGACGTGATCGGCGCGCAGCGCGCCTTCAGCGACACGCTCTCCGGTGTCGTCGCCAACCTGGTCACCCTCGCGCTCACCCTCGGCGTGATGGTCAGCATCTCCTGGCGGATCACCCTGCTCGCGCTGGTGCTGCTGCCGGTGTTCGTCATTCCGGCGCGGCGCATGGGCAATCGGCTGGCCACGCTGCAGCGCGAGGCGGCCAAGCTGAACGCGGCCATGAGCACCCAGATGACCGAGCGCTTCTCCGCGCCCGGCGCCACCCTGGTGAAACTGTTCGGCCGGCCCGAGCAGGAGTCCCAGGAGTTCGCGCTGCGGGCCCGCCGCGTCCGCGACATCGGTGTGCGCACCGCGATGCTGCAGACGGTCTTCGTCACCTCGCTCACCTTGGTCTCGGCGCTGGCCCTGGCGCTGGTCTACGGTCTCGGCGGCTGGTACGCGCTGCGCGGTCAGCTCGACGCCGGCGCGGTCGTCGCCCTGTCGCTGCTGCTGACCAGGCTGTACACGCCGCTGACGGCGCTGGCCAGCGCCCGCATGGAGGTCATGGCCGCGCTGGTCAGCTTCGAGCGGGTCTTCGAGGTGCTCGATCTGAAGCCGCTGATCGAGGACGCGCCCGGCGCCGGTGCGGTGCCGGCGGGCCCGGTCGCCGTGGAACTGGACGATGTCACCTTCGGCTACCCCTCGGCCGACAAGGTGTCGCTGGCCTCGCTCGAGGAGGTCGCCACGCTGGACACCCGCGGCGGTATCGACGTGCTGCACAACGTGTCGCTGCGGGCCGAGCCCGGGCAGCTGGTGGCCCTGGTCGGCTCCTCCGGCGCGGGCAAATCCACCATCGCGCAGCTGGTCTCGCGCCTCTACGACGTCGACAGCGGCACGGTGCGGCTGAACGGCGCCGATGTCCGCGAGCTCAGCGCCGAATCACTGCGCGCCACCGTGGGTCTGGTTACCCAGGACGGGCATCTGTTCCACGACACGATCCGCGCCAACCTGCTGCTGGCCCGCCCCGGCGCACCCGAGGCGGATCTGTGGGACGCGCTGGAACGAGCGCGCCTGCGCCCGTTGATCGAATCGCTGCCCGACGGCCTGGACACCGTGGTCGGCGAGCGCGGCTACCGGCTCTCCGGCGGCGAACGCCAGCGCCTCACCATCGCCCGCCTGCTGCTCAAGCAGCCGCGCCTGGTCATCCTGGACGAGGCCACCGCCTCCCTGGACTCCACCTCGGAAGCCGCCGTCCAGGAAGCGCTGTCGGAGGCCCTGAACGGCCGCACCGCCCTGGTGATCGCGCATCGCCTCTCCACCATCCGCGCCGCCGACCTGATCGTGGTCCTGGAAGACGGCCGAATCATCGAGCGCGGCACCCACACCCAGCTACTCGCCGCCGCCGGCCGCTACGCCGAGCTCTACCGCACCCAATTCGCCGACGACACAGTCGAAGCCGCCGCCTAGCCGCTGACCGCACGACCCCGCCCACTGTCCGCGTGGGCGGGGTCGCACTGTCGGGAAGGCATGCCGCCGACCGAATTCCGTGAACGAGTCAGGGGGTGCGGCGGGGGTCGAGGCCGTCGAGGAGGCGGTCGAGGCCGTAGGTGAATTTGCGGTCGCGGATTTCGGCGGGGTCCTCGGTCCAGGTGGTGGTGGCGAGGTCTTCGGTGAGGCGGGGGAAGTCGGCGGCCGCCTGTTCGACGGCGGGGCGCAGGGCGGCGAGCATGTCGGCCTCGGAGCGGCCGGAGCGGGCCAGGGTGGTGAGCCAGGCGGCTTCGCTGACGCTGCTGCCGACGACGTAGGAGCTCAGGGCGCTGATGGCGTCGCCGACCTCGGCGGCGGTGAAACCGCCGGCGCGGAAGAGGGCGAGCATGCGATCGGTCATGCGGGTGACGTTGGGGCCGAGGTGGGACAGGCCGACCTGGCTGAGCGTGCCGGCCATCCAGGGGTGGCGCAGGACCATCGCGCGCAGATCGCCGGCGAAACGCACGGTCGCTTCCCGCCACTGCGCGGGCGCGGCGATGCCGGGAACCGTGATCTCGCCGTAGACCTCGTCCACCACCAGTTCGATCAACTCGTCGCGATTGGCGACGTGGCGGTACAGCGAGGTGGCGCCCGCGTTGAGGCGGGTGCCGAGCTGACGCATGGTCAGGGCCTCCATGCCCTCCGCGTCCAGCAGGGCTACGGCCTCGGCGACGATGTGCTCCCGGGTGAGCGCCGGCTGATCACGCCGCTTACGCGGGCGCGTCCACACCGATTCGACCTGTGGTTTCTCGCTGGACATCGGCACTCCTTCTCGTTGCCGCCCACCATAGCGCACATTGTTCGCTCTTGCGAACGTGCAATCTGTATGCGTACAGTGTTCGCAACACGCAAACAGCGTTCGCAACCCCGTGAGAGAAGAGTTTCCGATGGACACCATCGACACCCGCAACCCGAAGCGCTGGTGGATCCTGGTCGTGCTCTGCCTGAGCACCCTGGTCCTGGTCATCGACAATTTCGTGCTGGCCGTGGCGGTGCCGTCACTGGCCGCGGATCTGGACGCGAGCGCCCAGGACATCCAGTGGATCCTGGACTCCTACATCCTGGTCTTCGCCGGCCTGCTGCTCACCGCGGGCAGCCTGGCCGACCGGTTCGGCCGCCGGCGGGTGATGATCATCGGCCTGGCCCTGTTCGGATTGGCCTCGCTCGGCGCGACCCTCGCCGGCAGCGCGCTGGAGATGATCGCGGCCCGCACCGCGATGGGCATCGGCGGCGCGCTGGTGCTGCCGAGCACGCTGTCCATCCTGATCACCGTGTTCGACGACGCGGAGCGCCGCAAGGCGATGAGCGCGTGGAGCGCGGCCTCGGTGCTCGGCCTGATCGGCGGCCCGGTGCTGGGCGGCGTGCTGATCGCGCACTTCTGGTGGGGCGCGGCCTTCCTGATCAACATTCCGGTCGCGGTCGTCGCCATCGTGGCGGCCCTGGTGCTGATGCCGGAATCCCGTGGCCCGCAGACCAAGCCGGACATCCCGGGCGCCCTGCTGTCCATGGTCGGCATGACCGCCCTGGTCTGGACCATCATCGAATTTCCCAAGGGCGGCTTCGATCACACCGGCACCCAGGTCACCCTCGCCGTCGCCGTCGCGAGCCTGGCGGCCTTCCTCGCCTGGGAACGGCACGTCGCCGAGCCGATGGTGCCGCTGAACCTGTTCCGGGACCGGGACTTCGCGGGCGGCAGCCTCTCGCTGACGCTGGTCCAGGTCGCCAACGGCGGCATCCTGCTGGTGCTGACCCAGTACCTGCAGTTCGTGCTCGGCTACTCCCCGACCGCGGCCGGGCTGGCCCTCATCCCGATGCTGCTGACCTCCATCCTGTGCAACGCCCTCGGAGCCGGGCTCGGCGCCAAGCTCGGCAACCGCGCCTTGGCCGTGAGCGGCATGCTGATCAGCGCCGGCGGTCTGGTGCTGCTGTCGAACCTGCAGGCCGACAGCGGTTTCGGGATGATCGCGAGTGCGCTGGCCGTGCTGGGCGCCGGCGCCGGTCTGGCCCAGCCCGCCGCCATCGCGGCGCTGATGGGCGCGGTTCCGGCCGAACAGGCCGGTGCGGGTTCGGCTTTGAACGACACCATTCAGCAGGCCGGCGCCGCCCTGGGCATCGCGGTGCTCGGCGCCATCCTGTCCACCGGATACACCGCCGCCATGCCCGCCGAGGTCCCCGAGGCGGCCCGGCACTCCATCGGCGACGCGCTCGCCGTGGCCGCCGCGACCGGTGACGACACGCTGATCACCAGTGCCCGAGCGGCTTTCGCCGAGGCGATGTCGGCCAGCTTCCTCGCGGGCGCCGCCGGCGTCGTGACCGCCGCCGTCCTGGCCTTCTTCGTCCTGCGCAAGCACCGGCCCGCGCCGGACACCGAGGTGCGGGAACTGGCGCTCGCCGCGTAGCACCGACGATATCGGCCCGATCGGACAGTGTCCGATCGGGCCGATGCCGTCTGTGTCAGAAGCTGTCGGCGACTGCCAGGACGGTGCGGCCGGTGTGTGCTCCGGACTGGATGGCGCGCAGGACGTCGGCGGCCTCGGTGACCGGGACGAGGTGCTCGAGTTCCGAAAGGTGCTGGGGCTTCAGTTCTTTGCCGAGCCGGTTCCACAGGTCGCGGCGCTGATCGATGGGGAACTGCACGGAATCGATGCCGATGAGCGTGACCCCGCGCAGGATGAACGGCAGCACGGTGGTGGGCAGTTCGGCGCCGCCGGTGAGACCGCTGACGGCGGCGGCGCCGCCGTAGCCGATCGAGCTCAGCACGTAGGCGAGCGACTTGCCGCCGACGCTGTCGACCGCGGAGGACCAGCGCGTCTTCGACAGCGGGCGCGGTTTCGCGTCCGGATCCTCGGGCAGCCGGCCGATCACGGACGCGGCGCCGAGCTTCGACAACAGTTCCGCCGCATCGGCTTTGCCGGTGGAGGCGACCACCTCGAAACCCAGGCCGGCCAGGATGTCGACCCCCACGCTGCCCACGCCGCCCGTCGCGCCCGTGACCAGCACCGCACCGTCGGACGGCGTCAACCCGCGGTTCAGCAGGGCCTGCACGCTCATCGCGGCGGTGAACCCGGCGGTGCCGAGCGCGGCGGCCTCGCGGGTGCTGAGCCTGTCCAGCTTCACCACCCATTCCGCGGGCACCCGCGCGTACTCGGCGAACCCGCCGTGGTGCGCGACGCCGATGTCGTACCCGTGGGCCACCACCTGATCGCCGGGCGCGAAATGATCGTCCGCGGACTCGACCACCTCACCGGTCAGGTCGATGCCCGGCACGATCGGGTACTCGCGGACCACACCGCCGCCCTCGGTGACCGCCAGGCCGTCCTTGAAATTCGCACTCGAATAATGCACTTTGATCGTCACGGTGCCCGGGCCGAGGAAATCCTCGCCCACCTGCTCGCGCCGCAGCTCGATTCCGCTGTCCGACCGGCGTGCCACCATCGCCCAGAACTCCATGGCCCCGAGCATACGAGGATGCCCGCGCCTTGGTGGGATTCACCGGTGGAGAGAACCCCGCGCGAAACCTAGTGTGGTCGCATGACGCACCAAGATCCCGCGGACCACGTCTCCTCCGCGGAAATCGAAATGCGTTGGGTGGACGCGTGGAATCAGCTCTCCGACATCGGTGCCGGCACCTGCCTGCTACCCGACGGCTCCTGGGTCGACGTCGACGCCGGCCAGGGCTTCCTGCAGGACAGCGCCTACGCGGGCTGGCGGCTGGCCGTCACCGCGGCCGACTTCGCGGGTAGACCGGTGGCCGTCATCCATCGCTGGCGCTGAGCGCTATTCGGGCAGCAGTTCGAGGCGCACGCCGAGCAGGCGGACCGGGCGCTCGAGCTCGAAACGGTCCAGGATGCGGACGGCCGCCTCGACGATGACGGCCACGTCGGTGGTCGGTTCCGGCAGTTTGGTCTGCTTGCTGCGGGTGTAGAAGGTGTTGCTGCGCACCGTGACCGACACCCGGAACGGCGTGCGGCCTGCGGCGGCCATCTCCTCGGCGACCTCGGTGGCCAGGCGCGCGACCTGGGCTTCGATCTCGGCCCGGTCGGTGAGATCGTGCGGGAAGGTCTCGGATTTGCTGCGGCCCACCGGCACCCGCGGCTCGGTGGTGACGTCGGTGTCGCCCTTGCCGTGGCCGAGCACCCACAGGTACGGCCCGGTGTTCGGGCCGAATTCGGCGGCCAGGCGCTGCCTGTCCGCGGCCATGAGATCGGCGACGGTCTCGATGCCGAGCTCCGACATCCGGGCGGCGATGCGCTTGCCGACGCCCCAGAGCGCGCTGGTGGGGCGGTGCGCCATCACCTCGGTCCAGTTCTCGGCGGTGAGCCGGAACATGCCGGTCCCTTCGGCGGGGGCATCGGACTTGCTCACCGCTTTGGCGAAACCGGTGGCCAGCTTGGCGGTGAGCTTGTTGTCGCCGATGCCGATCGCGCAGGTGAGATCCAGCTCGGCGACGGCGGCGCGGATCTCGGCGGCCAGCCGCTCCGGATCATCGGTGTCGGCGGCGAGGAACGCCTCGTCCCAGCCCCACACCTCGACCCGGCCGGGGAAGCCGCGCAGCACCGCCATGACCTCCTCGGAGGCCTCCTCGTAGGTGGCCATGTCGAGCGGCAGGAACACGCCCTCCGGGCATCTGCGCTGGGCCGAGCGCAGGGCCATACCGGCCCGCACCCCGAAGGCCCGGGCCGGATAGGACGCGCACGTCACCACCTTGCGCGGCTCGCTCGGATCGCCGTTGCCGCCGACGATCACCGGCTTGCCGCGCAGCTCCGGATGGCGCCGGAACTCCACCGCCGCCTGGAACTGGTCGAGATCGACATGCAGCAGCCACCTGGCCATACCTCCTTCCTACCGCACCGGGGCGACAAGACGGGGCTTGCGCGCGGACCGAAAACAGAACTAAGTTCTGGATATGAAGATTCGAGATCGGTTGCTGCTGGCGGCCGAGCGGCAGTTCGCCGAGCGCGGGGCGCTCGAGGCGACGCTGACGCAGATCCGCGACGCCGCGGGAGCCAGCGTGGGGGCGCTCTACCACCACTTTCCGGACAAGGCCGAGCTGTACCGGCAGGTGTGGGCGCACGCGCTGGCCGACTACCAGGAGCACTTCTGGGTCGCGGTCGGGCAGAGCACCGACGCGCAGGAGGGGGTCACCGCCGGCGTGCGTGAGCATCTGCGGTGGATCACCGAGAATCAGTACCGGGCAAAGGTTCTCACCTCGGCGCGCCCGCCCGGCGTGCGCGAGAGCGAGAGCAACCGGGAATTCTTCGCCAACGTCTATCGCTGGTGGCGCACGCACGCCCGCTACGGCGCCGTCCGCGACCTCGACTTCGATCTCGTCTACGCGCTGTGGCTGGGCCCGGCGCAGGAATACGCCCGCCAGTGGCTCGGCGGCGACATGCGCACCTCACCCAAGGACGTCGGCAAGGAATTGGCCGACGCCGCCTGGATCGCGCTGCGCGCCGACGACCGCTGACCCCCGGAACGCCGCGCCCGGCCGCACGCACCACCCCGATGAACGGAGCCCCGATGACCACCTCGACCGCGCTGAACCACGAACTGGCCCAGCAGATCCTGGCCGCCCAGCCGTTCGCGCAACTGGTCGGCACCGAGATCACCGCCTTCGGCGACGGTGCCGCCACGCTGATCATCCCCATCCGTCCCCAGCTCGGCCAGCAGTTCGGTTTCGTGCACGGCGGCGTGCTGGCCTACGCCGCCGACAACGCCCTCACCTTCGCCGCGGGCACCGTCCTCGGCGGCAACGTGCTCACCGGCGGCTTCAGCGTCACCTACCTGCGCCCCGCCGCCGGGGCCCGGCTGCGCGCCGAGGCGAAGGTCACCGGAACCACGCGCCGCCAAGCCGTGGTCAGCTGCGAGATCTATGCCGAGACAGACGGTTCCGAGCCCGTGCTGTGCGCGGTGGCGCAGGGGACGACGCGCACCGTGGAGCGCAAGCTCGACTCGACCGGGGGCTGATCCGCGCCGGGACGACGAGGTCCCGGCCCACGAGAGCGGGCCGGGTACGGAACATTCCGTACCCGGCCCGTTCGGCGTCGGTCAGGCGGTGGCCGCGAACTTCGGGGCGTCCAGCGACGGTTCCCGCACCGGCTCGATCGCGTAGGCCAGGATCTCGGCCACGTCGGCGACGGGACGCACGTCCAGCGCCCCGAGCACCTCGGCCGGGACGTCGTCCAAGTCCGGCTCGTTGCGAGCCGGGATGAACACCGTCTTCAGGCCGTTGCGCTGGGCGGCCATCAGCTTCTGCTTGACGCCGCCGATCGGCAGCACCCGGCCGTTGAGGGTGACCTCGCCGGTCATGCCGACATCCGCGCGGACCTGCCGGTCCAGGGCCAGCGACACCAGGGCGGTCACCATGGTGACGCCCGCCGAGGGACCGTCCTTGGGCACCGCACCCGCCGGGAAGTGGATGTGGATGTTGCGGTCCAGGACCTTCGGCTCGAGGCCGATCTCCTCCAGGTGCGAACGCACGTAGGTGAGGGCGATCTGCGCCGACTCCTTCATGACGTCACCCAGCTGACCGGTCAGGGTCAGGGCGCGTTCGCCCTCGGCGGCGTTGGCCTCGATGTAGAGGACGTCACCGCCCATGCCGGTCACGGCCAGACCGGTCGCGACACCGGGGACCGCGGTGCGTTCCACCCCGTCCGGGGTGAAGCGCGGACGGCCCAGGTAGTCCTTCAGGTCGCCGAGATCGATGGTCAGGGCCGTTGCGCGCGTATCGGTTTCGACGGTGTCGTAACCCAGCCCGGCGTCGTAGCCCAGCCGCGGCGGCACCTCCGACAGCTTGGTCGCGGCCTTGCGCAGGGCCTTGGCGACCAGCCGCTCCATCTGCCGCACACCGGCTTCCCGGGTGTAGTTCGCCGCGATCTCGCGCAGCGCCGCCTCGGTGATCGAGACCTCCTCGGCGGTCAGCGCGTTGCGCTCCAGCTGCCGGGGCACCAGGAAGTCACGGGCGATGGCGACCTTGTCCTCCTCGGTGTACCCGTCGACGGTGATCAGCTCCATCCGGTCCAGCAGCGGGCCCGGGATGGACTCCACCACGTTCGCGGTGGCGATGAACAGCACGTCGGACAGGTCCAGATCCAGATCCAGGTAGTGATCGCGGAAGGTGTGGTTCTGCGCGGGGTCGAGCACCTCGAGCAGCGCGGCCGCCGGATCACCGCGGAAGTCCGCGCCGACCTTGTCGATCTCGTCCAGCAGCACCACCGGATTCATCGATCCCGCTTCCTTCACCGCGCGCACGATCCGGCCGGGCAGCGCTCCGACGTAGGTGCGCCGGTGCCCGCGGATCTCGGCCTCGTCGCGCACGCCGCCCAGGGCGACGCGCACGAACTTGCGGCCCAGCGCTCGCGCCACGGACTCGCCGAGCGAGGTCTTGCCGACTCCGGGCGGACCGGCCAGCACCAGCACCGCGCCGGAACCGCGGCCGCCGACCACGTCCAGCCCGCGCTGGGCGCGGCGGGCGCGCACGGCCAGGTACTCGACCATGCGGTCCTTGACCTCGTCCAGCCCGTGGTGATCGGCGTCCAGCACCGCGCGGGCGGCCGAGACATCGGTGCTGTCTTCGGTTTTCACCGTCCACGGCAGTTCCAGGACGGTGTCCAGCCAGGTCCGGATCCAGCCGGATTCCGGGCTCTGGTCGCTGGCGCGCTCCAGCCGGCCGACCTCGCGCAGCGCGGCTTCGCGCACGTCGGCGGGCAGGTCGGCCTGCTCGATCCGGGTGCGGTAATCGTCGGCGCCGTCGGGCTCGTCCTCGCCGAGTTCCTTGCGAATCGCGTTGAGCTGCTGGCGGAGCAGGAATTCGCGCTGGGTCTTCTCGACGTTCTCCCGGACCTCGTCGCTGATCTTCTCGGTGACCTCGGCCTCGGCGATGTGCGCCTTGGTCCAGTCGATCAGGACGGCCAGACGCGCGGCGGCGTCCGGGGTTTCGAGCAGTTCGCGCTTCTGCTCGGCGGTCAGGTAGGAGGCGTAGCCGGCGGTGTCGGCGATCGCGGACGGGTCGTCGAGCTGGTTGACCGCGTCGATGATCTGCCAGGCTTCGCGCCGCTGCAGCACCGAGACCACGAGCTTCTTGTACTCGGCGGCCAGTTCGCGGGTGCGGCCGTCGGCGGCGCCGGCCTCGACCGGTTCGGCCTCGACCCACAGCGCCGCGCCCGGCCCGGTGACCCCGTGGCCGATCTTCGCGCGGCGTTCGGCCTTGAGGACCGCGGCCGGCGCGCCGCCGCGCATCCGGCCGACCTGTTCGATGGTGGCGACCACGCCGTAGGAGGCGTAGCCGTTGTCCAGGCGCGGTGCGATGAGGACCTGCCCGGCCTTCGCGGCCCGCGCGGCGTCGATCGCGGCCTGCGCGGCTTCGTCGAGTTCGATGGGCACGACCATGCCCGGCAGCACGATCGGATCGGTCAGGAACAGCACCGGCAGGTTCTGAGGTGTAGTCACGTGTTCGACCCTTCTGAAAGTTGAGCGATGCCCAGTCAACCCCGCACGGTTCCGGTTTGTTCCTGTCCTGGTCACGCGTTCGCTGACAGCGAATCCAGGGCCGAATCGAAAATTCTCGAGGTTTCCGCGCGGGGATGTCGAGAACGCGTCCGCGGCTCCGTCCCAGGGGTACGAGCAACCCACGAAGGAGACGACCGATGCACGAGACCGAGATCACCGAGATCCTGAACCGCCCCGTCAGCCAGGAGCTGCTGCACCGCGACCTGGTGCGGCTGGCCTACGTCGCCAAGGACGGCACGCCTCGCAACATCCCGATCGGCTTCACCTGGAACGGCTCGCAGATCGTGCTGTGCACCTCCAAGAACGCCCCGAAGCTGCCCGCGCTGCGGCAGAATCCCCAGGTGGCGCTCACCATCGACACCGAGGTGCACCCGCCGAAACTGCTGCTCATCCGCGGCCGCGTGGAACTGGACGAGGTGGACGGGATCCCCGAGGAATACCTGCAGACCAACGGCACCTACCAGATGACCGCCGAGCAGCGCGTCCAGTGGGAGGCCGAGGTGCACGCGCTCTACGACGGCATGGTCCGCATCGTGGTGACCCCCACCTGGGTCAAGCTGATCGATTTCGACACCACACTGCCCAGCGCCGTCGAAGAGCTGATCCAGCAGCGGGCCGAACGCCTGCACGCCTGACCCGACAACCTCCAGGAGCGACATCATGCCCAAGTACCTGCTGCTCAAGCACTACCGCGGCGCGCCCGCCTCGGTCAACGACGTCCCGATGGACCAGTGGACGCCCGAGGAGGTGACCGCGCACATCCAGTACATGCAGGATTTCGGCGCCCGCCTCGAGGCGACCGGCGAGTTCGTCGAGCATCGCGCGCTGGCCCAGGGCGGCACCTTCGTCCGCTCGGACGGCGAGGGCCGGCCGCCGGTCACCGACGGGCCGTTCGCGGAGACCAAGGACCTGATCGCCGGCTGGACCATCATCGACGTCGAGAGCTATGAGCGGGCGCTGGAGCTGGCGGCCGAGCTGTCCGCGGCGCCGGGCGCGGGCGGCAAGCCGGTGCAGGAGTGGCTCGAGTTGCGGCCGTTCTTCGGGGAGCTGCCCACGGTGACCGAATGAACGAGGCGCTGCTGCGCGAACTCGTCCCCGCGGTGATCGGCGTGCTGGTCCGCCGCGGGGCCGATTTCGCGGCGGCCGAGGACGCGGTGCAGGAGGCGTTGATCCGGGCGCTGGAAACCTGGCCCGCGGATCCGCCGCGCGACGCGAAGGGCTGGCTGGTCGCGGTCGCCTGGCGCAAGTTCCTCGACGCCGCCCGCGCCGAATCCGCCAGGCGGGGGCGCGAACTCGCGGTGCGGGTCGAGCCGGAGGCGGGCCCGGTGCGCGGCACCGACGATTCGCTCTGGCTGTATTTCCTGTGCGCGCATCCGACGCTGCCGCCGGCCTCGGCGGTCGCCCTGACCCTGCGCGCCGCCGGCGGTCTGACGACCCGGCAGATCGCCGCCGCCTACCTGGTGCCCGAAGCGACCATGGCGCAACGGATCAGCCGCGCCAAGCGGCGGCTCGCGGGCCTGCCGCTGGACCAGCCCGGCGATCTGGCGACCGTGCTGCGCGTGCTCTACCTCGTCTTCAACGAGGGCTACAGCGGCGATGTCGACCTGGCGGCCGAAGCCATCCGCCTCACCCGCCAGCTGGCCGGCGCGACCCGGGAGCCCGAGGTCGCGGGCCTGCTCGCGCTGATGCTGCTGCACCACGCGCGACGGGACTCGCGCACCGCCGCGGACGGCCGGCTGGTGCCGCTGGCCGAGCAGGACCGAACCCGCTGGGACACCGGCCTGGTCGCCGAGGGCATCGTGATCCTGCAGAACGCGCTGGCCCACGACCGGCTGGGCGAATACCAGGCCCAGGCCGCGATCGCCGCGCTGCACGCCGACGCCCGCAGCACCGACGAGACGGACTGGGTGCAGATCGTCGAGTGGTACGACGAACTGCTGCGGCTCACCGACAGTCCCGTGGTCCGGCTCAACCGCGCGGTGGCCCTCGGCGCGGCCGACGGGCCCCGGGCCGGGCTGGCCGCGCTGGCCGAACTGGATCCGGAGTTGCCGCGCCACAGCGCCGCTCGCGCCTATCTGTACGAGCGCGCCGGCGATCTCGAGCAGGCCGCCGCCCTCTACGCCGCGGCCGCACAGGCGGCCGGCACGGTGCCCGAGCGCGACCACCTCACCCGCGAAGCGGCCCGGGTGCGGCAACTGCTGCGCTCCTGAGCCCGGCCCGCACCGCGTCGCTCACCGGAACGGCCCCTGCCCTGCCCTATCGTTGGGCGTACTGAGCCGCAGCTTATGGCCAGTTTTCTTCGGTTACTTCAGGCGATAGAAGCCGAGCGGGAGCGTGAACATGAGCAGTGGCGTGCCACACGAAGACTGGGATCCGGATCCCGCATGGCGAGATCCCTCGCTTCGGATGGCCGACGTCCTACAGGCGCCGCCGCCACAGCGGCGGGACTGGCGGATCGCCGCCATCGTGCTCGTGGTGCTCGGCGCGCTGATCGGCGTGCCCGCCCTCGTGTCCGCGCTCATCCCGCAGCGCCAGACCCCGCAGCACAGCGACTCCGTGATCGAACTCAGCGCCGCGGGCGAGGAACCCGACACGATCAGCTTCGCCGGGGTGGACGGCTGGGACCGCCACCCGACCGGCGACGGCTCGGCCGCGCTGCTCAGCCGCGACGATCTGGTACTCGCCGTGAGCGTGATCAACGGCGTCACCGATTTCTCCCAGGCGGCGTCCTGGCGGCTGAAAGTGCTGCGCGTCCAAGGCTTTCCCGCCGAATGGGACCGCGACTGGGAGATGTGGAACGACCACGGCTTCGCCGGGCCGGTGTGCCGCGGCACCGACGTGAAAGGGGTGTGCGCCATCCTCGGCAACGACAACCTGGCGGTGACGCTGGTGCTGCGCGGCGACGACGCCACGCTGGACCGGCTGGACGCGATCGTCGAGACCCTGCGGGTCACCAAGTCGTGAGAAGATCCCCGGTCTTCTGGGTCTACTGCGCGGCGCTGCTGACGGGCGCGCTCGGCCTGCTGTTCCAATTGCTGCCGGTGCTGGTGCTGACCTGGCGGGACAGCCTGGTCGGTGCGCCCTTCGTGCTCGCCGGCCTGCTGGTTTTCGGGGCGATCGTGCTGCACCTGGACCGGCTGCGGGCCCGGATCTGGATCGTGCGCGCCCTGATCATGGGGTTTCTGTGGGGCGCGCTGGCGGGGCCGGGCATCGCCATGTGGGCCAACGATCACAATCTCGCCATCATCCGAAACCTCTTCGGCGACGCGTTCGCCATCAACTGGCAGGCCGCGATCTCCGCTCCGATCGTCGAGGAGGCGATCAAGGGCCTGGGCGTGTGCACGGTCGCCTGGCTCTGGCGGACGCTGCTGTGGCGGCCGATGCACGGCCTGCTGCTCGGCGGCTGCACCGGCCTCGGCTTCCAGGTCGTGGAGAACGCCACCTACGAGGCGAACGCCGGGCTGAGCTCGGCGCAGCCGAACGCCGCCGACGCCGTCCTGGTGGGTGCGCTGCGGTTGGTCACCGGGGTCACCTCGCACTGGATGCTCACCGCCCTGGCGGGCATCGGCATCGTGCAGGCCGTCGCCCGCGCGGATTGGCCGATGGCCCAGCGGGTTCGGGTGTTCGTGCTGTTCTATCTGCTCGGAGTCCTCTTCCACTTCCTGTGGGACTCGCCGCAGCCGCGCGACAGCTACGCCCTGGCGATCGTGCTGCTCCGGATGATCGCGGCGCTGCTGATCTTCGCGGTGATCTACACCTCGGTGCTGCGCGCCGAGCGGCGCTGGTTCCGGTCCACCGTCGCCACCGCCGTCGAGCGCGGGCTCGCCCCGGCCGAGGAGCCCGCCCTCCTGCTCACCCGCCGCAGCCGCCGGATGGCGCGCGCCGCCGCCCGGCAGCGGTTCGGCCCGGGCGGCCCGAGCCCGCACGACCTGCGGCGGCGGCAGCGGCGGGTGCTGGACTGGGTGCAGGGGTTCGGCAGCTACCTGCACGCCTCGGCCGCGTTGACACCCCGGCGAAGCCAATGAGACTGTTGGGGCCTTAACTTCTCAGGTCAGGCCGCTAGGGGGAACCACGATGGCAACACTCGCGTCCGGGGTGTTCATCGATTGGGAGCAGCTGACCGGGCAGTCCAAGTTCGTGGTCGAGCTGGTCACGTTCCCGATCTTCAGCGCGCTGGCGGGCTGGCTCACCAACTGGACCGGCGTGCTGATGCTGTTCTGGCCGGTGCAGTTCCGTGGTATCCGGATTCCGGGGTTGCACCTGCTGTACCCGTACTTCCCACGCCGGGTGCAGGTGCTGCCCACCTTCTCCGGCGACGGCCGGCGGCTCGGCTTCCAGGGCTTCATCCCGGCCCGCGCGGAGAAGATGGCCAGCATCTGTGTCGACAAGGCACTGATGCGGATCGGCAGCCCGCGCGATTTCATCCACGAACTCGACCTCGACGGCATCGCCGACTACATCGCCGAGCTCGCGCGCGCCCAGGTGCGCCCGATCGTGGACGAGATCATGTACCGGGAGAACCCCGAGCTGTGGCGCACCGTGCCGCGCCAGGTGCGGCAGGTGGTCTACCAGCGCATCGACCGGGAACTGCCCCGGCTGTGCGAGCGGGCCTTCGAGACCCTCGGCGACAACATCGATCAGCTCATCGATATCAAGAGCTTCGTCATCCGCTACCTGCAGGACAACCCGTACATCCTCAAGGACCTGACCACCACCATCGCGGCCCCCGAGCTGAAGTTCATGGTGCGGATCGGCCTGCTCGGCGCGCCGTTCGGCCTGCTGCTGGCGCTGTATCTGCATGTGCATCACAGCATCCCGGTGCTCGGCTGGCTGCCCGCGTGGCTGATCGTGCTGGCCGCCTCGGCGGCCATCGGCGTGATCGTCAACGTGATCGCGGTCAAGATGGTGTTCGAGCCGGGCGATCCGCAGCCGCGCTACCGGTACCTGTGGCGGCAGGCGCTGCTGGCCAAGCGGCAGCCGCAGGCCGCGACGGATCTGGCGCACATCCTGGCCTACCAGGTGCTGACGCTGCCGAACCTGGCCGGCGAACTGCTCGACGGCCCCAATGGCGACAAGACCCGTCAGCTGATCGAGCGCCTGGTCTCCGACGAGATCCACCGCCAGCTGGGTCCGACCACCTCGATGGTGCGCGCCGCGTTCGGCAAGCGGCAGTTCGACAATCTGAAGGTGGGCGCGGCGGGCGCCGCCGTGGGCCTGGCGCCGAGCATGATCGCGGACGAGGAGTTCGCGCGCGAGCAGGCGAAGAAGATCGACGAGTTCGCCGCGCGCAAGTTGCAGGAGCTGAGCCCGGGCGAGTTCATGGAGATGTTCTACGCCTCGGTCGAGCAGGACGCGTGGCTGCTGTATCTGCACGGCGCGGTGCTCGGGCTGGTGGTCGGCGCGGCCCACCTGGTGCTTTTCGGGTGGTGATCGGGTTTTCCGGGGTCGCTCCGCAATAACAAGCAGGCGTGCTTGCATTTTTACTCGGCCGCTGCGATGCTGATCGGCACCGGCGCGCGTCGCAGCGCGCCCGCACCCCCCGAGGAAACATGGCTGACCTAGAGGCGCTGCTCGACGATCTGTCCGCCGAGAGCGCGGACCTGGAATCCCTGGTCGCCCCGCTGGCCCCGGCCGAGTGGGCCCGGGACACGCCCGCCGCGGGCTGGACCATTGCCCACCAGATCGGTCACCTCGCCTGGACCGACGAGGTCGCCACCCTCGCCGCGAGCGACGCCGAGCGCTTCCAGCTCCTGGTCGCCGAGGCCGCGCCCAAGGTGCTCACCTTCGTCGACGAGGCCGCGGCCGAGGCCGCCACGGCAGCTCCCGCCGACCTGCTGAAACGCTGGCGCGCCGGCCGGGCCGCCCTGACCGCCGCGCTGCGCGCGGTGCCCGCCGGCACCAAGCTGCCCTGGTTCGGTCCGCCGATGAGCACCGCCTCGATGGTCACCGCACGACTCATGGAGACCTGGGCGCACGGTCAGGACGTCGCCGACACGCTCGGCGTCACCCGCGTGCCCACGACGCGGCTGCGCAGCATCGCCCACATCGGGGTCCGCACCCGGAACTTCGCCTACCAGGTGCGCGGCGAGACGCCGCCGGAGACGGAATTCCGGGTGGAACTCGACGCGCCCGACGGCACGACTTGGACCTGGGGTCCGGAGGACGCCGCGGAGCGCGTCAGCGGCTCGGCCGTGGACTTCTGCCTGCTGGTGACCCAGCGGCGACATCGGGATGATCTGGGGCTGCGGGCCACGGGGGCGGCGGCCGCGCACTGGCTCACGATCGCGCAGGCCTTCGCGGGACCCACCGGAACCGGGCGTACCGCCGGGCAATTCGGCTGATCCGGCCGGGCGCGCGGCCCGGCCGGACTCGCACCCGGCCCCGATCGGAATGTTCGGGAGCCGGCGAGCATCACACTTGGGTGCGCCGTTCGTGTCGGCCGGACGCCGTTGGCCGGGTGTCTCGATGTGGCAGTCGAGGATGACGCTCGCCAGCTACCTCTGTATTTACCCGCCGGACGCGTTCCGGAAACATGCCGGATGGAATTACCCGGCCGAGGTGACTTCACACCTGCCGTACGCAGGTTGTGATCCTGCTCGCAGGGACGCGCACGCCTCCGGCTCGGGCACGTAACCTGGACGGGCGTACGGCTTTCAACGATGCGGGTCGTCGTCAGGGGAGAAGAGGGGCGCCCAGGGAAGGGGAAGCATCGTGCACGCACACAATCCTGCCCAGGTCATCCGGCATACCGCCATCGTGCTCGCCGGTGCCGCGAGTATCGGGCTCACCGGCGCGGCCGGCGCGTACATCATGACCCAGATGACCGATCTCCAGCAGGCGCAGTCCGCGCCGCCACCGGCCGCCGAGCACCGCGCACCCGCCGCACCGGTGCCCGCGCGGGAATCCGAGGCCCCGGCCGTACTGCTCGCCGCCCAGCACCGGTCACTGCCCGTGGCCTTCCGTGCCCCGGTGAAACAGCCGGAAGAGGTTGTCCCACAGGTCTTCACGGTCACGCCGGCGGCGCCCGCCGCACTGGCGGGCACGCTGCGGCTCGGTGACACCACCTACGTCGGGGCGCAGATCGCCCCGTCGCACACCAACACCTTCGCACTCAGCGTCGACACCAACCTGTTCTCGACGCTGTCCGGCCTCCTGCGGTCCGGTCCGATTCGCGAGGGTCTGGACGCGCAGCCGGACCTGCCCGGCGTCACCCGGCTGAGCACCGAATTCGATGGCCGCGCCGGGGTCACCCTGGTCTTCTCGGATCCGGCGCTGGGCGAGCACGCGATTCAGCTGAACCGCAACCCGGCACCGGCCGAGCACGCCGAAAGCCCGGAAACCGCACCACAACCCACGGCGCCGCCCGCACCTGGCACCATTACCGTGTGACGTCGGCGGCAACCTCCACCACCTACGATTTCTGCGTTCTCGGCGGCGGCATCGTCGGCGTCGCCACCGCACACGAGATACTGCGCCGCTATCCCGGCGCCGACCTGGTGCTGCTGGAAAAATCCGCGGCGCTGGCCACTCACCAGACCGGCCACAACAGCGGCGTCATCCACTCCGGCATCTATTACGAACCGGGCAGTCTCAAGGCCGAGCTGTGCCGGCGCGGCGCGAAGTGGACCAAGGATTTCGCCGCGGCCCAGGGCATTCCGTTCGAGGTGTGCGGAAAACTGCTGGTAGCCACCGATGCCGCGGAGCATCGGCGGATGCTGGCCCTGCACGAGCGCTCGGTCACCAACGGCGTCGAGGTCGAGTTGCTCGACGCCGCCGAGCTGCGCCGCCGCGAGCCCCGGGTGCGCGGCGTCGGCGCCCTGCACGTTCCCGGCACCGGCATCATCGACTTCTCCAGGGTGGTTGCGGCGCTGGCGGATTCGGTGCGGGCGGCGGGCGGGACGATCCAGCTGGACACGGAGATCACCGCGCTGACCGAAACCGGTGCCGCGGTGACCGCGGCGGGCCCGGCCGGCTCCTGGACGGCGCGCAAGCTGATCGTGTGCGCGGGCCTGCAAGCCGACCGCATGGCCCGGCTGGCCGGATTGCCGGTCGATTTCCGCATCGTGCCCTTCCGCGGCGAGTACTACCAACTGCCGCCGGAGCGAAAAGACCTGGTGCGCACGCTGATCTATCCGGTGCCGGATCCGAGCCTGCCGTTCCTGGGCGTCCATCTGAGCCCGACCATCGACGGCGGCCTGACGGTGGGGCCGAACGCCGTGCTCGGCCTGGCCCGCGAAGGCTACCGCAAGGGCAGCGTGAACCTGCGCGACGCCCGCGAGGCGCTGGGGTATCGCGGCCTGCACCGCGTCGCGCGCAAGCATCTGCGCACCGGCGCCCGGGAACTGCGCAACTCCCTGTTCAAACGCGGCTACCTGGCCGAATGCCGCCGCTACTGCCCGGAATTGACGCTGGCCGACCTGCGGCCCCGCGAGGCGGGGATCCGCGCCCAGGCGGTGCTGCGCGACGGCACCCTGGTGCACGACTTCATGATCGAGCGCACGGCGCGAATGGTGCACGTGCTCAACGCCCCCTCCCCCGCCGCGACCTCGGCCCAGCCGATCGCCGCGCACATCGTGGATCTGCTACGCGACTGAAGGATTCGCGATATCGCGGATTAAAGAGGAGAGCTGTAGTACTTTTGTCCCTGCCGGGGATCGTCGCCGAACATCGGGCAGGGAGGGCCTCATGGGCCACATCAAGTACGCGAGTGACGTCGGCGCACCGGTGGAAGCGGCGTTCAGCTACACCGACAACCATGTCTTCGTGCCGTACTGGATGTTCGCCGTCGCCGCGTTCGACCCGGTCGGCGAACACGACCAGGGCCTGGGCGCCCGGTACGCCGCGACCGCCCGCGTCGCCCTCTGGCGGCCGGTCCTGGATTGCGAGATCACCGAATACCGCCGCAACGTGGTGATCGGCTACACCCTGCGCGGCGCGCTGCCGGGCACTTTGACCCTACGCTTCGACCCGCTCGGCTACGGGCGTTCGGTGCTCACCTCGGAAGCGGAGTACGCTGCTCCGCGAGGGTTCCCCGGCCGCGTGTGCGCCCGCCTGGTGGACTCCGCGGTGCGCTCGGCGCTTCGCCGCACCGAGTCGCAATTGCGAAGGGAGATAGAGGAATTCCACGGTACCGATCTTGTCGGCCGGATTGCGTAGGGTGCCAGCCATGATCATCGTGAGCACCGACGGATCCTGCCTCCGCAATCCCGGCGGTGCCATCGGCTGGGCCTGGGTCAACCATCAGAGCGGGTCCAACAGCGGCGGAGCCGCGTCGGGCACCAACCAGATCGCTGAGCTGCGCGCCGTCTACGAGGCGATCATCGCGCACCCGGGCGCCGAACCGCTGTTCATCGAGAGCGATTCGCTCTACGCCATCAAGTGCTCCTCCGAGTGGATCAACGGCTGGCGGCTCAACGGCTGGCGCACGGCCAGCGGCGGCGCGGTGAAGAACGTCGAGATCATCAAGCAGATCGATCGGGCCATCGCGACCCGTCCGGGGCCGGTGCGGTTCCGCTGGGTGCGCGGCCACGTGGGCAATTACTTCAATGAAAAGGCCGACGTGCTGGCTGGGGAAGCAGCACGCAAGGCCGCAGCGGCAGGGTCTGGCCCCGAGACGGCGCTGCCAGTGGAGAAGCCGGTCGCCGAACCAGCACCGGTGGCGCAACCGAGCCCGGCACCGACCCCGGGCAAGGCGTCCGCGCCTGCGGCGGCTCAGACCTTGACCCTGTTCTGAGCCGCTACAAGAAGAGCCTCCGGTTCAGTGGTACTGGGACCCACTGAACCGGAGGCTCTTTCTGTTGCTGTGCGGTCCGTCAGTTGCCCGGAGCCGGGGCCGGGGCGGGAGCGGGGGTTTCCTGGGGGGCCGGGTTGGTCGCGCCCGGAAGGCCGGAGCCCGCGCCCTTGAGCATCGGGGAATCCAGCTTGCCCACCTTCCACATGCCGTCGGTGTACTGCAGGTCCGCGACGATCGCGACGTACTGCCGGTCCGGGTTGGTCTGGGTGAAGTTGGTGCGGTACTGGGTCAGGGTGACCAGCACCTTGGCCTGCTCGGTGTCGCCGGACTGGAAGCCGCACTCCACGTTGTCGGTCCAAGACTTCACCTGGGCCTGCACCATGGCGTCGTTCAGTGCCTTGGTGGCATCGTCGAATTCCTTGAGGAACTCGCCGGTGGCGCCGGCCTTGACCTTCTTGAAGTAGCCGTCCAGGTCCTTGGAGTAGTCGTAGACCGAGACGTCGCGGCCGAAGGCGCAGGCCGCCTTGGTGGCGGCGTCCACGGCGGCCAGCTCGTCGCTCTTCTTGTTCGCCTGCATGGCGAACACCACGACCGCGGTCACCGCGGCGACCAGCAGGATGCCCGCCGCGAACGCGGCGATGATCGGCACCATGCTCGATTTGCGATTGCCGGCGGAGCTCGTGAAATCCGAGGCCTGCGGTACGGCCTTGGCTTGCTTGGCGGGCTTCTTGGCCAAGTCCGGCTTCGCCGTCACCGCGGCGGTCTCGGCCTCGGCCGTCTTCTCGGCGGCGGCGGAGCCCTCGGCCTCGATCTTCTCGGTAGCCGCGGCGTCGGTCGCGGCGGCCGGCTCGGTGATCTCGGCGTCTTTATTGGTGTCGGCGTCGTCCTTGGACATCGATACAACCTGCACTTTCCCGGTGCGCATGGCACCGATCGGCTAGCGGCTCACCTGGGCGAACCGTACGCGTTGCTGCGAGTATGCCCCGTCCGGTGTCGGTACCGCCGGACGGGGTGTAACTCACCTCACCGGCGGCAGGGTCCGTTCGTTCGGATCCGCGTTCGGCGGCATCTGCGCGCCGTTGTTCGGCACGTCTGGACGCGGCGCGTTGGCCGCGCCCCTGATCTGCTGACCCGGAGGCGGGTTCGCACAGTAGTTCCACTTGGGCATGGTGTTGTCCGAGACGACCTCGTTGCGCACCGGCGGGGTGTCGTAGTAGCAGGTCGGCCGCGGCCAGATATCGAGGATGGTGTGGAATTCGCCGTCGTGGGCCGGCACGGCGAGCGCGTCCAGACCCAGGGCCAGCGACGGGAACAACGCCCGCAGCGCGGGGGTGCGCAGCTGCGCCGCCTTGGTGATGGCCGAGAAGTTCGCGGCCAGGCTGGTGATCGGATCGGCGGTGCGATCCAGCACCGCGCCGAGGCTGGTGAACTGGCCCGGCGCCTGATCCAGGATCACCTGCAGTTCCGCGTTGGCGTTGTTGAACTGATCGAACAGCACACCCGAATTCGCGGTCAGCGTGGCCAGGTCGGGCTGCGCGTGCGAGGTGGTCTCGGTGATCGTGCGCAGGTTCGAGATCAGGTTCGTGGTCTGCGGCAGCAGATTGTCCAGGCCGTAGGCGGCCAGGCTGACGCCGTTGATCAGGCCGCGCAGCTGGTCCGGGCCGCCGCTGAGCGCGATGTCGAGCTCGGACAGGATGACCGCGAACTTGTCCGGGTCGACCTGGGAGATCAGCGCGGTGGTGTTGTCCAGCACGGACCAGACCGGCGTCGGGGTCTTGATCTTGCCCGCGTCGAATCCGATCACCTCGCCGTCGCGCAGGTACGGGCCCTGCTCGCCGGCGGGTCGGAAGTCGATGTACTGCTCACCGACGCCCGACAGCGCCTGCACCGAGATCACCGTGTCCGCCGGGATCCGGTAGTCCGAATCGATCACCGCGGTCGCCGCGATCGACTGGCCGCGGTCGGTCAGCTTGATCGACTCCACCTTGCCGATGCGGTATCCGCGCAGCGTGACGTCGTTGCCGGGCTGCAGACCACCGGAGCGATCCAGCTGCACGGTCACCTTGTAGGTCTCCTGCAGCGGATTGATCCGCATGATGCTGATCAGCAGATAGGTGGCGCCGATGACGAGCACCAGGATCAGGCCCAGGTTGGACAGGAAGAGCTTGCTGCGCAGAGCGTTTCCGACGCGACTCACCGGTGACCCCCTTGCACCCGGTTCTGGACCACCTGCAGCACCTGGATGAAGCTGCCGGTGAAGTCCGACAGGTCGTGCAGGTCGATCATCTTGCTGTTCGGCGGGTCGGTCAGCAGGCCGATGTCGAGCTGGCTCAGGGTGACGTAGGTGGCCAGCGACTTACCCTTGAAGCTCGCGTCCGCCTTGGGCCGGATCTCGTGCAGCTGATCCAGAGCCCAGCCGAACTTGTCGCCGGTTGCGGCGAGCGCGTCCATCAGGCTGCGCAGGTTCACCAGCAGGTCGCCCAGCTGGTCGCCGGTGGTGTTGGAGAAGTCGCCGAGCGCGGCGCTGGTGGTGGCCACCTTGGTGAGCAGCTCCCCCAGTGCCTTGTTGTTCTCCGCCACCGCGCCGATCATCTGCGGCAGCGTGTCGGCGACCTCGCCGAGCTCGTTGTGCCGGGTCTCGATGGTGGTGGCCAGCGTGGAGAAGTTCGCGAGCACGCTGTCGATGCGCTCGGTGTTGGCGTTGAGACTGCCGACCACGCCGGTCATTTCCTTGATCAGGTGCCCGAGCTGCTCGCCGCGGCCGCCGACGATGGAGTCCAGCTCCGAGGTCAGCCGGCTCAGGCTGGCGATGCCGCCGCCGTTGAACAGCATGGAGACCGAGATCAGCAGTTCCTCGACGGTGGCGCCGGCCGAGGTGACATCCAGCGGCAGCGTGTCGCCGTCCTTCAGCATCTCCGCGCCCGGCTCGGTCTTCGGCTTGGAGACCGCGACGAACACGTCGCCGAGCGGCGTCGCCTGCCGCAGTTCGGCCGTGCTGCCCTTGGGCAGTTCGATGTCGTCGCGGATGGTCAGATCGACGACGGCCTGGAAGTTCTTGGTCTTGATGTTGGTGACCACACCGACATCGGAACCGCCGATCTTGACCTTCGCCTGGTCCGGCAGGTTCAGCGCGTTCTCGAACACCGCCTGCACGGTGTAGGTGTCGTCACCGGGACCCGGCTTCGGCAGCGGCAGATCCTCCACCGTGAACCCGCACCCGGAGGTGATACCGATCGCGGCGACACCCGCGAGCGCCACGATCGCCTTACGCGCCTTCTGCATACGCTTCGTCATTTCGTCAGTCCGAGCAGCGCCGCGGTCAGACCGTAGTCCGGCCCGAAGTCCTGCATATTGCCGGTGCGGCAGCCGTCGGCCCGCATCTGGATCCGCTCACAGAACAGGCTGACGATCTCGCCGCTGAGCGCGGTGCCGAGCACGCCGTGCAGGCGGATGAACCCCTTCTCGCGGTTCACCACCATGTTCATGTTCTGCAGCAGGGTCGGGGCCACGTCCACGATCTCGGTGAGACCGTAGGCGTTGGCGCGCAGCTGGTTGGTGACCGTGGTCAGTCCGGTGAGCGTGCCGGACAGCTTGTCCTCGTACTGCACGAAGACCCCACTGGTGTTGGCCAGGAAGTCGTTGATCTGCTGCAGCGTGGCTTCCAGGCCCGGGGCCTGCTCGGCCAGCAGGCCGGTCATCTGGGTCATCCGGTTGCTGAAATCGCGCACGGACTGGTCGTTCTCGGCCAGCATCGTGGTCAGCTCGTTGAGCTTGATGATGACGTTGGAGACCGCGTCCTTGTTGTCGACGCCCACCTTCAACGCGCCGGACAGCGCGTTGAGGGTGTCGCGCATCTTCTCGCCGTTGCCGTTGGCCAGCGGGTACAGCACCCGGCCGGAGAGCGCGCCGACGCCTTCCTGACCCTCCTGCGGCTTGAGCGCCGCCGCGAACTGGTCGATGGTCTTGATCATCGTGTCCAGCTCGACCGGGGTCCGGGTGCGCTGCAGCGGCAGGTGCTCGCCGTCCTTCAGCGTGTCGCCGCCGGTGTAGACCGGCGTCAGCTCGATGTGCCGGTCGGTCACGATCGACGGCGAGATGATCGCCGCGATCGCGTCCTTGGGGATCTTGGTGTCGTTGTCGATGGACATGTGCACCTCGACGAAGGTGCCCTTGGGCACGATCTTGTCGACCTTGCCCACCTGCAACCCGAGCACCGTGATCGGGTTGCCCTCGTACATGCCCGCGATGTTCTCGAAGTCGGCGGTGACGCGGGTGGTGGTGCCGAGCGCGTCGTTCACCGAACTCGGGATCACCGAGCAGCTGCCGATCGCCAGGGCGGTCGCGCCCAGCATGATCGAGCGGCGCAGCTTGTGGTTCCGCAACAGAGTCCTCACGTTCATCCCTGGCACCCCTCCACGACCTGGGCGAAGCACAGCCAGTTGTCCGGGAACAGCCACGGCAGACCGACTTCGGCGTAGTTGCCGTTGCCGCCCCAGGCGTTGGCCAGGTACCGCACCGAGGTCGGCGCGATGGACAGCAGGCGGTCCAGGTTGTCCTTGTTCTTCTGCAGGCCCTCGGCCACGGTGTTGAGCTGGTCCAGCGTCGGGCCGAGCTGGCCGTCGTTCTCCGCGCCCAGCTCCTGCAACTGGCGGGTCAGCGTCGCCACGTTGTCGAGCAGCTGGCGCAGCAGACCCTGGCGTTCCATCACCCGGTTGGCGATCGCCTCACCCTGGGTGATGATCAGCAGCACGCTGTTGCGATTGTCGGCGAGCAGCTGGGTGACCTTGTTCAGATCCTTGAGCAGGCCGTCCACCTCGGTCTTGCGGGCGTCCATCACCTTGGCGATCGCGCCGACCGAGTCGAGCGCCTGCGCCATCAGCTCCGGATTGCTGAGCTCCTGGTTGATCACGTTCAGCGACTCGTTGAGCTTCTTGGTGTCGAGTTGCTCGAACTTCGGGGTGCCGATCTGCACCACGTCGGCCAGGTTGTACGGAACGTCGGTGTTGGACTTCGGGATCCGCTTGCCGGGCAGGCCGGAGCCGTCGCCGGGTTCCAGGTCGACGTAGCGGGCGCCGAGCAGCGTGGCCATCTTGATGGACGCGCGCGCGTCCGGGCCCAGCTTCAGATCGCTGTTGACGTTGAGATCCAGCACGACGTGGTCGCCCTCGATCTTCGCCCCGGCGACGGTGCCGACGGGCACGCCGGCCACGTCGACCTTGTCGCCCACCCGGATGCCGGCCGCCTGGGCGAACTCGGCCTTGACCGTCTGGTCGCCCACGCCGAGCAGCCGGAACGCGCTGGAGACCACCAGCAGCACCACGACCACGGCGGCACCGAGGATGCCCAGCCAGAAGAAGCGGTTGTTGTCGAATCTGCGCTTGAGTTTGGTCATCATGGCCTGCACACCGCCGACTGGGAGTTGCCACCGATCTGGTTGAAGAGGCCGCGCGGGAACAGCACGCCGTACAGCGAGACGTCCAGGCGGCAGATGTACGCGTTGGCGAAGGTGCCTTCGGAAGTGAAGATACCCGCGTTGGCGAGAATCGCCGGGAGGTCGACCGCCGCCTGGTCCAGCTGCGCGCCGGTGTTGATCAGCAGGGTCAGCGCCGCGGAGGTCGAGTTCTGCGCGGCTTGCAGTTTCGGCTGGATCTTGCCGACCATGTCGACCAGCGAGCCGGTCGCGTCCGCGATCGCCACGGTGGAGGTCTGCAGCGACTGCCCCTGCTCGTAGAGCCCGCCGATCAGCGAACGGGTCTGGGTCACCAGGGTTTCCAGTTCATCACCTCGTTTGGCCAGACCCTGCATCACGCCCGAGAGGTTGACGATCACATCGGTCAGGATGGCGTCGCGCCGCTGGAAGTCCGTGGCCAGGGCCGCGGCCTGGGTGACGAACGCGCTCAGCGAGACGCCGTCGCCCTGCAGGGCCTGGATGAAGGTCTCCGACAGGCGGTTCACCTGGTCCGGCTGCAGCACCTGGAACAGCGGCTGGAAGCCGTTGAGCAGCGCCGAGACATCGAAGGACGGCTCGGTGCGCTCCAGCGGAATGGTCGACTTGTTCTTCAGCGGCTGCGGCGCGGACGCCTTGCCGGGCGCCAGCGCCACGTAGCGCTGGCCGATCAGGTTCTGGTAGCGGACCAGCGCCTTGGTGTCGTCGTAGAGCGTCTGATCGGACTGGACGATGAAGGTCACCTGGGCGTTGTTCTTGGTGTCCAGCTCGATCTTCTCGATCTTGCCGACCCGCACGCCCGCCATCCGGACGTCGTCGCCCTCCCGCAGCCCCAGCACGTCGGTGAAGACGGCCGAGTAGGTGCGGGTGTCGCCGGGCACGATGCGCGCCAGGGTGTTCCAGACGACCACGGTCACCAGGACCGAGACGATGGCGAACAGTGTGAAGCCGATCAGCGGTTTCTTGATACTCATGCCTCCGCCTCGCTAGCGCTCGACTGCGGCATGCGCATCGCGCACTGGCACATGGTTCGTTCGCTCCGCTCACTCACTGGCCACCACCGGCTGGAGTCACTTGCAGGGTCCCGTTCCTCATGATGTTGCTCAACAGCAGCAGCTCCGTAGCGGTCGGCTTGCGGCCGAGCAGCTGGATGATCGCGTCCTCGCCCTGGTAGGAAATGGGTGCGGCGGCCGGCTTGACCTCCGGCGCGGGCTGCTCGGCCGGTGCCGGCGGAGCCGCGGGCTGTCCGCCGAGCAGGCCCGGCAGCCAGGGGAACAGGCCCTCGAGCGGGGTGCCCGAGAACGGCTTGGTCGGGTCCTGCGCCGTCGGCGCGGGCGCGCCCTCGGTGGTCAGGCCCGGGATCATCGGCATGCCGGGCACCGGCACGAAGGCCGGCAGGCCGACCGAGGAATCCAGCCGGCGCGGCTTCAGGTTCTCCGGCAGCGGCGGCAGCACCGCCTCGGTCGGGGCGGTGGCGCAGCTCGGGCCGGCCAGCTCGCCGTAGCGCGGGCAGTCCGCGGCGGTCCACGGCTTGTACGGGGTGAAGGTGAGCCCGAGGTTCCACACCATCTGCTGCTGCGGGCCCCAGGTGAACACGGACTGCAGTTTGTTGGTGGAGGTGCCCAGGTTCAGGATCGCCTGCGTGATGGCCTGCGGATCCGCGGCCAGCGCGCCGAACATGTCGGCGGTGCCCGTCGTGAGCTGCTTGCCCACATCGGGATTGCGCGCGAACAGGTCGTTCACCTTGTCGACGGTCGAGCTGGTGCCGGTGATCAGCGCGACCAGCTGGGCCCGGCGATCGGCGATGGTGCGCGCGGTCTGCACCGAGCTGTTCACCACGTCGAGCAGTTCCGGCGCGGACTGGTTCAGCGCCCGGAACGACTCGGAGAAATCACCCAGCATCACACCGAGATCCGGGATGGACTCGTCCACCGACAGCAGCCAGCGGTCCAGCCGCTCGACGGTCGAGCCGGGCATCCGGCCGCTGCCGTCCAGCGCCTGCGACAGCGTGCCGAGCACGCGGCCGAACTGCACCGGGTCGATCTTGTCGAGCACGCGCTGCACGGAGGTCAGCGTGTCCTGCAGCGCGATGGTGCCCTCGCTGCGGTCCTCCTGGATCACCGAGCCTTCGCGCAGGAATTCGTCGGAGGGGCCGTTGAAGACCAGCTCGACCGAGGTGACGGCGAACAGGTTGGACGGCACCACGCGCGCGGTGACATTGGACGGAACGCCCTCGGCCAGCTCGGGCTTCAGCTCGATCCGCACCTCCTGCAGTTCGCCCTTCGCCGCCACGTCGACGCCCTTGACCGCGCCGACCAGCACGCCACGGAACTTCACGTCGGCCTTCTCGGGCAGCCCGTCACCGGTGGTGGTGAGCGCCGCGACGACGTTCACCTTCGGCACGAAATAGCCGCGGTAGCGGGCCATCAGGAAGCCCAGCACCAGCGCGAAGACGATGAGTCCCGCCACGCCGGCCAGCAGCAGCTGCCGCATCGTGGGCCCGCGCCCACTCGGATCAATGATCATCTCGCCCTACCCCGATATCCGGATGCCGGCGTCGACGCCCCAGATCGCCAACGTCATGAACAGGTCCGCGAAGACGACCAGGATGATGCACATCTTGATCGCCCGGCCGGCCGCGACACCCACACCCTCCGGGCCACCCGAGGCGAAGAAGCCGTAGTAGCACTGGATGAACGTGGTGATCGCGACGAAGAGGATCGCTTTCATCAACGAGTAGAGCACGTCGGTGGGTATCAGGAACTGATAGAAGTAGTGCGCGTATGTGCCCGAGGCGGTGCCACCGATCAGCTGCACGGTCAGCGAGCAGGAGATGTAGGCGACGGCCAGGCCCAGGCAGTACAGCGGCACGATCGCCACGATGGCGGCGAAGATGCGGGTGCTGACCAGGTACGGAAGCGGCCGGATGGCAATCGATTCCAGCGCGTCGATCTCCTCGGAGATGCGCATCGCGCCCAGCTGCGCGGTGAATCGGCACCCGGCCTGCGCGGCGAAGGCCAGCGAGGCCAGCAGCGGTCCGAGTTCACGCGTGGTGGCGAAGGCGGAGATGGCGCCGGTGATCGGGCTCAGGCCCAGCAGATTCAGCGAGGTGTAGCCCTGGATGGCGACGGTCATGCCGCCGAAACCGCTCAGGATGACGACGACGCCGATGGTGCCGCCGCCGACCACCAGGTTGCCGTTGCCCCAGGTGACGTCGGAGAGCAGACGCCAGACCTCCTTGGGGTAGTGCTTGAGCGCCAACGGGATCGAGCCGAGCGAGCGCAGGAAGAAGAAGACCTGGTGGCCCAGGCGGGCGAGCAGGTCGACCGGGGCGCGCCCGGCGCGCTTGAACTGCTGAAGGGGCCGCAGCAGCGGCGGCACATAAGTTGAGGACACCTGCTCAGACCACCTGTGGGGGGAAGAGAACGCTGTAGATCTGGGTGATGATGAGGTTCACTCCGAACAACATGATGGCGGAGGACACCACCGCCGAGTTCACCGAATTGGCGACACCGCCGGGGCCGCCGCGCGTGTTGAGTCCGGTGTCGCAGGCGATGATCGCCGCGAGCAGGCCGAAGATCAGCGACTTGAGCAGCGCGACGAACAGGTCGAAGGTGACCGCGAAGGAGGAGAAGGTGCCGATGTAGGAGCCGGGCGTACCGGCCTGGGCGAAGATGTTGAAGATGTAGCCGGTCAGGAAGCCGACGAAAACCACGAAGCCGCAGAGCAGGACGCTGACCAGCATGGCCGCGCCGAGTCGCGGGGCGACCAGGCGGCGCATCGGGTCCACGCCCATGACCTTCATCGCGTCGATCTCCTCGCGGATGGTGCGGGAGCCGAGATCGGCGCAGATGGCCGAGCCGACCGCACCGGCGATCATGATCGAGGTGACCAGGGGCGCGCCCTGCTGGATGATGCCGAGGCCGTTGGCCGCGCCGATGAACGAGGTCGCGCCGACCTGGCCGGCGACCGCGCCGACCTGGATCGAGACGATGACGCCGATCGGGATGGCCACCAACAGGGTCGGGGCCGCCGCGACGTTGGCCATGAAGGCGCACTGCCGGACGAATTCGTTGAAGGGGAAGCGGCGGCGGAAGATCGCGACGAAAAGCTCTGCGACCGCAGAGATTCCCATGGTGATCTGGCGGCCGAAGGTCTCCAGCGACTTCTTCGGATGGTCCTCCCAGTAACCCCTCGTCCAATCGACCGCATCACTGAACCGTGACCTCGGTGGGCTCTTGGTCGACTGCACTCGCTATCCCCTCTCGACGCCAGGTTGGACAACCCCGACGACTGTTTGCTTGACGCACCTTACTACGGAGTAGTGCAGAACACACCATGGTCATGTGATTGCAGTCATAGATTGATGTCACTACGCACAGAAAAGCCAGGGACGCGTGTCCATCATTTGGGAAGTGCCCCAAAAAGACTGCCGGTCTTCTAGAACGGGTTACAGTTCACCTGCGGCGTTACAGCCAGGTCGGGGGTATCTCCGAGTGATTACAAGGAAAATTTTCATCTAAAAAAGCTTTGTTTTCGATAACCAATTCGACAATCGGATGTCGGGTCCGAAATACAAAACTCGCGGCCGCCGAAACGGTTTCAATAGAGCTTCGCTATCAGCGACACCCACCCGTACATGACGCGCCCGAGACCGAATACTGACACGATGGGTGCGACAGATTGATATCGTGCGGGCTTCCGACGTCTGGAGGGACATGTTCAGCAAACTCGCCAAGGCGGCTCACGCCGTCTTCGCCGTAGCCCTGGGTGCGGCGTTGCTCGGGACGGGCGCCGGAGTCGCGCAAGCCGCGCCCGCTCCGCCGGTCCTGGGTGGTGGCTCCGGGATCATCATCGACAACCAATTCGAATGCACTGTCACCACCGTCGGATACGACGGCGCGGGCCGGCTGGTCGGGCTCACCGCCGGACACTGCGGCGACCCGGGTGCGCAGGTGTACGCCGAGTCGGACCGCGACGCGGGCGTCATCGGCAGATTCGTGTATTCCAACCACGATCTGGACTACGCGGTCATCCAGTTCGAGCCGGGCCGCATCGTGCCGGTCAACCGGATCGGCGGCGTGACGATCACCAACATCGGTGCGCCGGCACAGTTCCCGCAGATCGTCTGCAAGGAGGGCCGGACCACCGGCAACACCTGCGGCCTGGTCTGGGGCGACATCTTCGACAGCAAGATCGAGACCTGGACCCAGATGTGCGTCGTGGAAGGTGATTCCGGCGCGCCCGTGGTGGTCGGATCCACGCTGGTCGGCATGGTGAACGCCTACCTCGCGCTGGCCTGCTTCGGTCCCGAGGTCGGCACCAACATGAGCACGATCATGGACGACATCAACGGCCGCGGCGGCGTCGGCGCCGGTTTCCGGCCGATCTAGTCCTACGGAACGACGAAGGGGCGGGCGCCGCGGCGTCCGCCCCTTCGTCGTTCCGGGGAGTTGGTCAGCGCGCCTCCTGCGGCGCGACCGCCGGTCCCGCGATCGCACACTGCGGCAGGCAGTCGATCCGGTCGGTCTCGGGCGCTTTGCGCAGCGCGGGCGGCGTGCGCTCGGAGCGCAGCAGCAGCGCGGCCAGCACCGCGCCGGCCGCCAGCAGCCCCACGCAGATCCACATCGCGGTGCCGAAGCCGCGGTCGAATTCGGCCGGATCGGTGAGGGATCCGGAGATGCCGGCCAGGGCGGGCAGCGCGGCCACCGCCAGCAGCTGGGCGGTGCGGGCCACGGCGTTGTTGACGCCCGAGGCGATGCCGGCCTCGCTCGACGGCACCGCGCCCAGCACCGCGCCGGTGAGCGGGGCGACCAGCACCGCCAGGCCCAGCCCGAAGACCAGCACGCCCGGCAGCACGTCGGTGAGATAGCTGGTGTCGGGCCCGATGCGCAGCAGCAGGATCAGCCCGCCCGCGGCCAGCAGCGGCCCGAAGGTCATCGGCAGGCGGGCGCCGTGCACCTGCGCCCAGCGGCCCGCCGGCGCCGAGAGCACCAGCATGATCAGCGTGATCGGGACCGTCGCCACCCCCGACAGCAGCGGCGAATAGCCCGCCACCAGCTGCAATTCCAGTACCAGCAGGAAGAACACGCCGCCGAGCGCGGCGTAGACCGTGAGCGTCACCAGGTTGGCGGCGGTGAAGACGCGGGACCGGAACAGCACCGGCGGCACCAGCGGATGATCGCTGCGCAGTTCGATCACCACGAACGCCGCCAGCAGCAGCAGGCCGCCCGCGATCAGCAGCGCGTTCACCTCGATCAGCCCGAAGGTCAGCGCGCCCAGCGCGAGCGCGACCACCACGGCCCCGGGCACGTCCAGCCGTGCGACCGCATCCGGATCCCGGCTCTCGGGCACGTGGCGCAGCGTGACTAGCACGACCACCAGCACCAGCGGCACGTTCAGGAAGAAGATGGAACGCCAGCCCACCACGTCGATCAGCCAGCCGCCCAGGAACGGACCGAGCGCCCCGGCGACGCCGCCGAACCCGGACCAGAGGCCGATCGCGGCGCCCTGATCCCGCTTGTCGATCGAGGACGAGATCAGCGCCAAGCTGCCGGGCGTGAGCATTGCGCCCGCGATGCCCTGCAGCACCCGCGCCACGACCAGCATCTCGATGTTCACCGCCGCGCCGCACAGCACGGAGGCGACGGCGAATCCGGCCGCGCCCCACAGGAAGACCTTGCGGCGGCCGAGCCGATCCCCCAGCGAGCCGCCGAGCAGGATGAACGCGGCCAGCGTCAGGGTGTATCCGTTCAGCGTCCACTGCAGGCCGGCCATGCCGGTGTGCAGATCGGCGCCGATGCTCGGCAGGGCGATATTGACCACGGTCGCGTCCAGCGAGGCCACCGAGGAACCGAGGATGGTGGCCAGCAGGATCCAGCGGCCGGTGGCGGTCTGCAACCGGGGCAACTCGGGTGGGGAGCTCACCGGTCTCAACCTAGTGTTCGGACCGGCCTAGAGGTCCGAGACGCAGACGACGAATTTGCGTTCTTTGTAGGTGAACCCGGAACCGGTGCCGCAGGCCGCCACCTCGGTGGTGTTCTGCTTGATGCTGACCACCTTCACGCCCTCGGCGGCGGTGGTGTCGGTGCACTCGATCCGTTTCGGATCGTCGCCGCCCACATCCATGCAGTCGCCGACCACCCAGTCGATGTCCAGGCACAGCGCACCGGTCTGCACGCCGTTGCGCTTCTCCGCGTAGTAGCTGTCGCGATCGCCGACGCACAGCGCGGTGTTGGGCACCTTGCCGATGATCTTGTAGTTGGAGGTCTTGCTGCCGCAGGCGACCTTCTCGATCTTCGGGTCGTTGCTGGCGCCGCCGAGGTTGACGCAGTCGCCGACGGCCGCGTCGAAATCGATGTCGCCGCCCTGATCCGGCGAGGTCGGCGTGGCCGACCGGCTGGAGCGGGTGCTGGAACTCGGCTTCGCCGTCGTGGTCTTGCCGGTGCTGGTCTCCACCGCGTCGACCGTGCCGTCGCCGATCGGCCTGGCCTGGCCCGCGATGGTCTCGCCGCAGGCCGCCAGGGCCACGACCGCGACCAGGGCACTAACGGCGAGCGCGAGACGCTCGAGTTGACGAGACACGTACAGTCCTCCCGAGCTGCCCGCCGAAATAACACGCCATGCTTACATAATCGCCGCCTGCACGTCGATTCGTAACGGCGCACGCGGCCGAGCCGCCACGCCGTGCCGCCGGACCAGTAGAAACACGATTCCTTCAACTTCGCCGGATAGGGTGGGGCAAACCTGATGGAAAGGGGCAGTCCGTGAAGCTGATCAGCGCGCTCGGTGTGGCGTCCGCTGCGGCCGGCGCCTCCTTCCTGCTCCCCGGCCCGGCGGCGAACGCCGCCGACGTGCACTGCGCCGCCACCAGCGGCGTCGACGTCACCGTCGTCGACGGGCGCACCGCCTGCCGTGCCGCCACCGACGCGCTCGGCCAGGCCGGCGCGCTCGGCTTCGACGGGATCGGCTACGCCAACGCGACCCTCGGCGCGATCGCGCTGGGCATCGGCGCGGCCGGCGGCATCGGCGCCAGCGAAGGCGAGGGCGGCGTGCCGATCGCCATCGGGCTGGGCCCCGACGCGATCGCGCTCACCTCGCTCTCGGGCACCGAGATCGGCGAGGGCACCTTCGGCATCACGATCGCGGTGAACGGCTCGCGCGCTCAGGTCAGCACCGCGGAGAACACCGTGGTGTGCCTCGGGGCGGGCGCTTTCGCCTGGAACTCCGCCACCGGCGCGACGTGCTGGGCGACCCCGTTCGGGATGCGCGTCTAGCTTCCGCGCCGTCCGGGGATGCCGAGCGGCTCCCCAGAGTGATCTTCGTCACGAACCGGTTTGGCATATCCCGAAACCGTACGGATGGGCAGGTACCGGCCCCGGCCGTGACTCGCCGGGGTGACCGGCGTCTTTGCCCAATGCCGGTGGCGGCCAACGACTTCTGTGGCCCAAGACACACCGGCCGGTCGGCCCGAATCAATCCCGGAAGACGCTGGATTCCGGTCGCTTCCGGACGGTAGGAAGGACGGACGGGGTCGGGCCAGTTTTGCCAATTTTCTTGGAATGGATGAGGTACCTCTATGCAAGCCGCTTCGCGCAACAGGTCGCACGCAACCCGCTCTCCCGCCGGGTTGGCTGGGAATCGGCTCACCCGCCGCTTCCGGCAGGGCGTCCTATTGTCCGCGGCCATCGCGGCGGCCGGCGCCCTGATCGTCGCCCCGGCCCAGGCCGAGCCGCTGATCCCCGGGTTCCCCGGGCTGGGCTCCTCGGCCACCGATCCGGCGCCGAAGGTCACCTTCGCGCCCCCGGGCATCAATATCGCCGACGGTGAGACGGTGGGCGTCGCCCAGCCGATCATCATCAACTTCAAGGACCCGATCGCCGAGGGCGACCGCGCGGCCGTGGAGAAGGCCATCAAGGTGACCTCCTCCAAGCCGGCTCCGGGCCACTACACCTGGTGGAGCGACAAGCAGGTGCGCTTCCGCCCGAACGATTTCTGGCCGGACAACACCGACGTGACGGTCGAGGCGGGCGAGACCCGCAGCTCGTTCAAGATCGGCGACGCGCTCATCGCCACCGCCGACGACAGCACCCACACCATGACCATCACCCGCAACGGCGAGGTCGTGCAGACCATGCCCATCTCGATGGGCAAGGCCAAGCACGAGACCCCGAACGGCATCTACATCGTCGGCGAGCAGCTGCGCAAGATGACGATGGATTCCTCCACCTACGGTGTGCCGATCACCGATCCGGAGGGCTACAAGGTCGAGGTCGAGTACGCCACCCGCATCTCCAACAGCGGCATCTTCGTGCACGCGGCGCCGTGGTCGGTTGCGCAGCAGGGTGTTTCGAACGCCAGCCACGGCTGCCTGAACGTCAGCACCGAGAACGGCCGCTGGTTCTTCGAGAACGCCCGCAAGGGTGATCCGGTCATCGTGCAGAACACCTCGGGTGGCACGCTGAACGCCCGAGACGGCCTGGGCGACTGGAACTGACCGCTCGCGAACCACTGAACCCCAAGGGCCACCGGTGATCCGGTGGCCCTTGCTGTACCCAACGAACTAAACGATCAATTACGCCAATCCGCTGACCGATTTGACCGGCTCTTGGTTCACTTGCGCGCATGCGCGGACTGTTCAGCTCGCCGCCCAACGGCGTTAACTCTTTATTTGCTGTGCGCCGCAAAGCTTCCGCGGTGCGATCCAGACCCGAGCGTGTGCTCCCCCGACCCCGAGGTAAGGGGCTGCGCGGGCGGCCATGGCAGGATTACGCGCTGTTCCTGGTGCTGGTAGCTCCCAACCTGGCGCTGCTCACGCTGTTCGTCTACCGCCCCCTGGTCGACAACATCCGGCTCTCCTTCACCGACTTCAACATCTCCGACCAGTTCGTCACCTACATCGGCTTCGAGAACTACACCGAGTGGTTCGGCCGCGACGACTCCTGGCAGATCGTGTCCAACACGGTCATCTTCACCGTGGCCGCGGTGGTCGGCTCGATGGTGCTGGGCCTGGCCCTGGCCCTGCTGCTGGATCGGAAGCTGTTCGGCCGCAATATGGTGCGCTCGGCCATCTTCGCGCCGTTCGTCATCTCCGGCGCCGCCATCGGCGTGGCCTTCCAGTTCATCTTCGATCCCAGCTTCGGCCTGGTGCAGGACCTGCTGCACCGGCTCGGCGTGGACCACGTGCCCGATTTCTATCAGGACCCGGACTGGGCGCTGTTCATGGTGACGGTGACCTACATCTGGAAGAACCTCGGCTACAGCTTCGTCATCTACCTGGCCGCGCTGCAGGGCGTGCGCGCCGAGCTGATGGAGGCCGCCGAGATCGACGGCGCGAGCCGCTGGACCACCTTCACCAAGGTGCTGCTGCCGCAACTGCGCCCGACGACCTTCTTCCTGTCCATCACGGTGCTGCTGAACTCGCTGCAGGTCTTCGACATCATCAACGTGATGACCCGCGGCGGGCCGCTCGGCACCGGCACCATGACCATGGTCTACCAGGTGTACGAGGAGTCCTTCCGCAATTTCCGCGCGGGGTACGGCGCGACCGTGGCGACCATCATGTTCCTGGTGCTGCTCGTCGTGACGCTGGTGCAGGTGCGCATCATGGATCGAGGCGAACAGTGAAAACCCCTGCCGTGGAGACGATCTCCTACCGCCGCCGCCAGCGCCTGGTGACGGCGCTCGGCTACGCCGCCATGGTGTGCGTGCTGATCATCGTCGGCGTGCCACTGTTCTGGATCTTCATCACCTCGTTCAAGGCGCGCCCGGACATCTACGTGCAGCCGGCGGTCTACTGGCCGCACAGCTGGCACCCGGAGAACTACACCGAGGCCACCACCACGCTCCCCTACTGGACCTTCCTGCGGAACTCGCTGGTGATCACCGGCATCATCGCCGCGGTGAAGTTCGTGCTCGGCGTCTTCAGCGCCTACGGCCTGGTCTTCCTGCGGTTCCCCGGCAAGACCTTCGTCTTCCTGGTCATCATCGCCGCGCTGATGGTGCCCAACCAGATCACCGTGATCTCCAACTACGCGCTGATCGCCCAGCTCGGCTGGCGGAACACCTTCCAGGGCATCATCATCCCGCTCTGCGGCGTCGCCTTCGGCACCTTCCTGATGCGCAACCACTTCCTGTCGCTGCCCTCGGAGGTGATCGAGGCCGCGCGCATGGACGGCGCGGGCTGGTGGCGGCTGCTCACCCGGGTGGTGCTGCCGATGTCGGGCCCGACCATGGTCGCCTTCGCGGTGGTCACGCTGGTCAACGAGTGGAACGAATACCTGTGGCCGTTCCTGATGGCCGACACCACCGACGTCGCGACCCTGCCGGTCGGGCTCACCCTGCTGCAGAACACCGAGAACCCGAGCGTCACCAACTGGGGGCCGGTGATGGCCGGGACCCTGCTCACCATGCTGCCGATTCTCGTGGTTTTCCTGCTGCTGCAACGTCACATGATCAAGGGCCTCACCTCGGGTGCGGTCAAAGGTTGATGAGGAGAGACCAGTGTCCAACTCGAAATTTCCCGGACTGTCCCGCCGAGGTTTCCTCGGCCTGGCCGGCGCCGCCACCGCGGGTGCGGTGCTCACCGCGTGCGCGGGCAGCGGCAACGGCGGCAAGCAGGGCGGCGACAGCAAGACCATCTCGTTCTGGTCCAACCATCCCGGCACCTCGAAGGACTTCGAGCTGGAGCTGATCAACCGGTTCCAGGCCAAATATCCCGACCTGAAGGTGAACCTGGTCGACGCGGGCAAGAACTACGAGGAGGTGTCGCAGAAGTTCAACGCGGCGCTGTCCGGCGGCGACCTGCCCGATGTGGTGGTGCTCTCGGATGTCTGGTGGTTCAACTACGCGCTCAACGGCACCATCGAACCGCTGGACGGGCACTTCGGCGACGCCGGGGTCAAGCTCGACGACTACGTCGACTCGCTGGCCTCGGACTACCTGTTCAACGGCAAGCACTACGCGCTCCCCTACGCCCGCTCGACCCCGCTGTTCTACTACAACAAGGACGTGTGGGCGAAAGCCGGTCTGCCCGACCGCGGTCCGGAGAGCTGGCAGGAATTCGACGAGTGGGGCCCGCGGATCCAGGGCATCGTCGGCGACGGCAAGCTGGCGCACGGCTGGGGTGACGCCAAGAACTACCTGGCCTGGACCTTCCAGGGCCCGAACTGGACCTTCGGCGGCGCGTACTCAGACAAGTGGACGCTGAAGTTCAACGACCCCAACACCATCAAGGCCGGACAGTTCCTGCGGGACATGATCCACACCAAGAAGTACGCGGGCATCAAGCCGCAGATCGCGGTCGACTTCGGCGCCGGCGTCATCGCCTCCACCATCGCCTCCACCGGCGATCTGCGCGGCATCAAGAAGAACGCCGAGGGCAAGCTGGAGTTCGGCACCGCGTTCCTGCCGCACCCCAACGGCCCCGGCGTCACCACCGGCGGCGCCGGCCTGGCCATCCCGGCCCGCATCTCCGACGAGCGGAAGGTGAACGCGCTCAAGTTCATCGAGTTCGTCACCAATGCCGCCAACACCGCCTACTTCTCGCAGAACACCGGGTACATGCCGGTGCGCAAGTCGGCCGTCAGCGATCCGAGCGAGCAGGAATTCCTGGCCAAGAACCCGACCTCGAAGGTCGCCATCGATCAGCTCGCGGTCACCAAGTCCCAGGACTACGCCCGCGTGTTCGTGCCCGGCGGCGACCAGATCATCGGCACCGGCCTGGAGCAGATCGGCCTGCAGAACGCGGATCCGGCGACGGTGTTCGCCGGGGTGAGCAGCCAGCTGCAAGCCATCATCGATCGCCAGATCACCCCGAAGCTGCCCAAGTAACCCCGACCGTCATCCCGGCGAACGCCGGGATCCACACCCCAGGACGAGAACACCATGGCGACAGTGCACTTCGACGGAGTAACCCACCTCTACCCCGGTGCACCGGCGCCCGCCGTCGACAACCTGGAACTCGACATCGCCGACGGGGAATTCATCGTCCTCGTCGGCCCGTCGGGCTGCGGCAAATCCACCAGCCTGCGCATGCTCGCGGGCCTGGAGTCGGTGGAGCAGGGCCGCATCCTGATCGGCGGCAAGGACGTCACGGGCCTGCCGCCGCGGGCCCGGGACGTCGCCATGGTGTTCCAGTCCTACGCGCTCTACCCGAACATGACCGTGGCCGAGAACATGGGCTTCGCGCTGCGCAACATGGGAATGAGCAAGGCCGACACCAAGGTCCGGGTGCTGGAGGCGGCCAAGATGCTCGAGCTGGAGCCGCTGCTGGACCGCAAACCGGCCAAGCTGTCCGGCGGCCAGCGCCAGCGGGTGGCCATGGGCCGCGCCATCGTGCGCCGCCCGCAGGTCTTCTGCATGGACGAACCGCTGTCCAACCTGGACGCCAAACTCCGGGTCAGCACCCGCTCACAGATCGCGGCGTTGCAGAAGCGCCTGGGCACCACCACCGTCTACGTCACCCACGACCAGGTCGAGGCGATGACCATGGGGCACCGGGTCGCGGTCATGCTGGACGGCCGGTTGCAGCAGATCGCCGCGCCGCGCGAGCTCTACGACAACCCGGTCAACACCTTCGTCGCCGGGTTCATCGGCTCCCCCGGCATGAACCTGCTGGAGGCGCCGGTCGAGGACGGCCGCGCCGTGCTGGACGATCTACGGATCCCGGTGCCCGCCAACGGGTCCCGGGCCCGCGTCATCGTCGGCATCCGCCCGGAGTCCTGGGAGGTCACCACCGACCCGGACAACAGCCTGGCGGTCGACGCCGAGCTGCTCGAGGAGCTCGGCGCCGAATCCTTCGTCTACAGCCATCCGATCAACGCCGACTGGTCCAGCCGCTCGGGCAAGGTCGTCGCCCGGGTCGACCGGCATTTCCGGATCTCGCTCGGCGACCGCCTGCGGCTGCGCCCGAAACTCGACGAGATCTTCTTCTTCGACGCCGAGACCGAACAGCGCCTGCGCTGACTCACTTCGGCGGATCCAGCTCCGCGTGCATCAGGTAGACGTTGTAGCTGTCCCAGGCCGAGATGGTGAAGTACAGGTCTTCGGCGGTGGACCAGGGATGGATGAAGCCGCCGTAGGCCTTCGGGTACTCGGCGGTGGACACCAGCGTCGTCCCGTCGGTCCAGATGCCCTGCGGTTCGGCGGCGTGCCGCACCACGATGGCGCCCTTGCCCGGGTCCAGGTAGACCATCTGCCACTGCTTCGCGGCCGCGTCGTAGCGCACCGAGATCTCGCTGGCCAGCCCCATCACCACCGCGGTGGACTGGTTCTCGGCGGCCGGCGCCCAGCTGCCCTCCACCCAGTACTGGTACGCCGACTTGTTCAGCACCTGGGCCTTGGGCACCCGGGCCAGGCTGATCACACCGACCCGGCCGTTCGGCGTGCCGAACATGTAGACGTAATCGCCCTGCGGCACCATCGCCGCGACCTGGAACTTGCCCAGCCCGAAGATGTTGTCCCACTTGGCGTGCTGATCCTTGACCCAGGTGTGGCCGCCGTCGTCGGAGTAGGCCAGTCCGCCGTAGTTGGTGGACCACATGCCGGGCACGCGGCTCCAGCGGTTCACCGACATGTAGCTCAGGTACTGCCGGTTGCCCAGGGCGAAGCCGGAGGTCGGGATGACCGTGGTCTCCCAGTTCTTCACCTTGCGGCTGGCCAGGAACTCCGCGGCGTGGCAGCGGCTGTCCTGCACGAAGGTGTCGATGCTCAGCCCGTCGCCGAGCTCCCGGTCGGTGCTGAAACCGAGCACGTTGCTGCGCCAATCCGGGCCGCCCGCCCCGCTGAAAACCCAGCCGTCGCCGAAGGTGTCGCCGAAGACGACCGCCACCTCGCCCGGCTTGGTCTCCCACATCAGGCCCAGGTCGGTGCCGTCGACCTGCCAGCGCATGTCGGTGCGGTTGATCGAACCGCGGCCGGTGACCTGATTGACCAGCCGCACCTGCTCGAGTCGCGGCGCGCCGACCGGTTCGGCCACCGGGCCGGGCTCGATCGGGTGCACGACCTGCGGCGGGGCCGGCTGTGCCGGCGCGCCCTCGCCACCGGGGATCGGAATCGGAATCGGCTCGATCTCCGGTTTGATCTCCAGCTTGGGCAGCGTGAAAGCGGCCGAGCCGGAACCCGATCCGGTGTCCGGGCTGGCCGGCTCGTCGTCCGCCGGCTCCGGGGTGTCGCGGACGTCCGGGCACGGGTTGCGGCACGGGTCGATCGGCAGCGGGTCCGGCTTGATCCGGGTGTTGTCCTGCGGCGGATCGGGCACCGGCACCGGCGTGAATTCCGGGACCGGCACCGGGATCTCGATCTTCGGCGGGATCTGCACCGGCGGGGGCGGCGGCAGGTTCGGGTCCGGTTCGCGCAGCAGCGGATCGAAACCCACCTCACCGCACAGGTTCACCGGCGGCGGCGCCCACGGCGGGGCGGCCTGGGCCGGCACGGGCACGCAGAGCAGTCCGGTTAGGACCACTCCGAAGACCACTGGAGCATCCAGCTTCTCCGACAGCAATCCCATGATCTGTTGACTCCCTGTCGATTCGGGCTGCGGAGAGCTCAACTTACCCGAGGACCTGCGCGGACCCGGGACGCCGCACGGTCGCGATCGCGGCGAATTGGAACCGAACCCGGTGCGGCCGCGTCCAAGTAGACATGAACGAAATCGAATACGTCTTCGGGACGGGCGATGGTGTGGTCCACCTCTGGTCCTCGCCGGCCGATCTGGATCTGGCCCGCACCGGCACGGTCGACGCGGTCCAGCTGGATTTCGACGGCGACGGACTCTACGACGACGCACTGTGGGACACCCACGGCACCGGCGTCGCGGATGTGGCCGCGCTCGATCTGAACGACGACGGCGTGCTGGACCACTTCTACACCGACCCGTCCGGCCTGGGCACCTGGAATCACCTGGTCACCGGGTTCGACGCCGCCAACGAACCGCTGGAGTGGACGATCCGGGCCGAACCGGAGGAGCCGGCGGATCAGCCGCTGCCCGCGGCCGCGCCGGACCGGCTCCTCGCCGACGACCTGGCCCGGGCGCTCACGGAATACCCGGAACTGCCGCATGATTCGCCGCGGGCGCCGCTGCGCGAGTTCGCGGCCCCGGATTACTCCGAAACGTCCTGGCGCACCGAATAACGCGCGCGCCGCGCGTTCGCCGCGATCGCCACGATCCCGGCGATGTAGACGCCCGCGCCCGCCAGCACCACCGGCAGCGACCGGCCGTCGGCCGGAACCACCAGCGCCGCACCGGCGATCGCCAGCACGAAGGCGACGTTGAACACGGTGTCCTGGAGCGCGAACACCTGGCCGCGGCGGGCGTCGTCGATGTCGATCTGCATCGTCGCGTCACCGGTCAGCTTGATCGTCTGCCCCGCCAGCCCGAACAGGAATCCGGCCACCAGCAGTAGATGGTGCGCGTACTGGGCCGCGGGCCCGCTCTGCGCCACCGCGATCGGCGTCACCAGCGTCAGCTGCACCACCGTCGCGACCAGCAGCCCGGCCACCACCGTGCGCGGCCGGCCGAGCCGCGGAATGACCAGCGGCGCGACCACCGCCGCCAGCAGCATGCCCGCCGCGATCGCGGCGATCGCGACGCCGAAGCCGAGCAGCCCGCTGTCGAGCGCGGAGCCGCCGTCCGGCGCCTGCCGCAGCACCAGCACCATGATCAAGGTGTTGGTGCCGAAGACGACGCGGTGCGCCCCGATCCCGAGCATCGCCGTGGTGACCTGTGCCGATTGCCAGACCGCGACCGCGCCGGTGCGCAGACCGGTCGCGATGGCGCGCACCGTGCTCGCCCGATTCGCGGCGCCGGCGTCGGGGCCCAGCATCCGCGCACCGAAACCCGTGGCCAGCAGCGCGCTCAGCACCGAACCGGCGGCGCTCACGCCGACCGCGACGGCGGACGCGAAATCGCCTGCGCCGAGCCCGCCGATGATCGCCACGGCGGCCGCCGCGCCGAGGCCCGCGCACGCCGACGCCGTCGTCGCCAGCACGGAGTTCATCGGCACCAGCCACTGCTGCGCCAGCACGCGCGGGAGCGCGGCCGACACACCGGCCTGCACGAAACGGCTGATCCCGACCACCGTCAGCGCGCCGAGCAGCAGCGGCGTCTCACCGACACCGCCCAGCAGGCCGAGCGCGACCACACCGATCAGCACGGCCCGCAGGACATTGGCCACCAGCAGCACGGTGCGCCGATCCCAGCGGTCCAGCAGCGCGCCCGCGTACGGGCCGATTACCGAATACGGCAGCAGCAGCACCGCGAAACCGGCGGCGATGGCGAGCGGGTCGGTCTCCCGCTCGGGGTTGAACAGGATCGCCCCGGACAACGCCGCCTGGAACATGCCGTCGCCGAACTGCCCGGCGCAGCGCACGATCGCCAGGCGCGCGACGCCGGGGCTGTCGCGCAGGATTCGGGTGGCGGTACGCCACAGCGTCGACTCGGGCGGGGCGGGGGCTGTCGACATCGTCCACGATTGTGCCGTGCGCGCCCGGCGGCCCGCGCCGGGCCCCGCGGCTAGGCCGGGTGCGGCTGATCCAGCGAATCCACCAGGGCCCGGATGGTGGGCCCGGTGTCGGGGGTGAACGGCAGCACCTCGAGCGCGGCCGCGTCGATCCAGGCGTGCGCGTCGTGCTCGCCGGGGGCCAGCGCCACCGGGCCCGGACCGGCCGCGACCAGGTAGGTGAACTTGCGCACCCGGGCCTTGGTGCGGGTGGCGTAGTCGACGCCGCCGAGGAACTCGAGGATCTCGCGGACCCGCAGCCCCGTCTCCTCGAGCAGTTCCCGGGCCACGCACTCGGCGAAAGTCTCCCCCGGTTCGACGCCGCCGCCGGGTAGTTCGTACATCCCGCCGTACTGGGCGTCCGGCACGCGCCGCACCACCAGCAGCTTGCGCTCCCGGAACACCCCGACCCCGACCACGAAATCGGTGATGCCCTCGGCCAGCGCCGCGGCGCGGAGTTCTCGCTCGATGCGCGCCAGCGTCTCGGTCCGCATCACGATCACCTCCGGTTCCGTTGTCGCGCAGATATTTCGCGTACCCTACTGGCCGATCCGAGCTGTCCCCCCGGTCACCGCGTCCACCCGCCCCGCCGCACGGAGTCGCCGGCGCGACACTGTGCACTTGGCGTTCACCCGGAAGTCGCTGGGTAAAATGACTGGTGCAGGACAATTTACTCGGAATCCGGGGTACCCCGTCGGAGGTGCTCCCACCCTGAAACGCAGGTCGGAGAAGGAGGGCCCCGATGTCCACGCTCACGACTCCTCATATCGACGTCCACCGCGGTGGCGACCGGATGAAGACGCGCGTGTCCTGGCTGGACTCGAAGCATTCCTTCTCCTTCGGCGAGCACTACGACCCGGACAACACCCATCACGGGCTGCTGCTGGTCAACAACGAGGACATCGTGCTGCCCGGCCAGGGCTTCGACACCCACCCGCACCGGGACATGGAGATCGTCACCTGGGTGCTCGACGGCAGCCTGGTGCACCAGGATTCGCTGGGCCACAGCGGTGTCATCTACCCCGGGCTGGCCCAGCGCATGAGCGCGGGCGCGGGCATCCTGCACTCGGAGAAGAACGACTCCTGGCGCCTGTCCGACGCCGCTGAGCACCAGGAGCCCGTGCATTTCGTGCAGATGTGGGTGGTGCCGGACGAACCGGGGCTGTCCCCGGGCTATCAGCAGCTGGAAATCGACGACGAACTAGCCGGCGGCGCCCTGGTCACCGTGGCCTCCGGCCTGCCCCGCTACCGCGACCGCACCGCCATCGCCATCAACAGCAGCCACTCGGCCTTCCACGTCGCGCGGCTGCCCGGCGCCGACGGGGCGCCGCAGGTGATCGACCTGCCCGACGCGCCGTATCTGCACCTGTTCGTCGCCCGCGGCGAGGTGGAGATGGAGGGCGTCGGCCCGCTCTACGAGGGGGATGCCGTGCGGCTCACCAGATCCGGCGGCCAGCGCGTCACCGCGCACGGGCCCGCGGAAGTGCTGATCTGGGAGATGCACGCGCGCTTGGGCGGCGCGAGCTCCGGGTCCGGCGGCGGGTAACCACGCGGACCCGCGAGCACCCCGCGGCCGAGCGCATCTCAGCAGGCCCGTGTCGCCGCGAGCACATCACCCAGGTGCGGGCGAAAGTCGCGGTGCGGCGGGTCGATCCAGACGCGGTAGCCGCCGCGTTCGTCGGCGGGGGAGGGCAGCACCAGTCTGCTGCCCGGTAGTGCGACCGCCGCGCACACCCGGAACAGGTCCGCGAACAGCGCCATGTCCTGATACGAGTTGTCGCTGGGTCCGGTCAGGAATGTCCAGCGCTCCGAACGCGGATGCGCGATCACGGGGCCGCTGTGCTCCTGATCGCGCGCCAGCAGTTCGCGCACCCGCGCGCCGAGGACGGCGGGCATGACGACCGCCCCAACCGCGCCCACTTCCAACATGATTCGGCCCAGCGACTGGTCGACCACGCCGTATAGGCCGTGATCCTTGCGGTAAAGGCGGCACCGGGCGATGGCATCCTGGGTAGCCGCGAAAGCCTCAGGACTGCCGGGATCTGTGCGCGACGTGCTCATGACGAACCTCGCCTCGATGCATCGGGGGATCGATCGACGGGAGAACGGCAACTCTGCTGCGACAGTAGCTCTGCCTACTCGTTATGACAATAGTCACACGCAGGACAATCGGGCGGGCGTAGCATCGCAGTTCATGGCACCCGTCTCGCCGACCGTCGCGCGCTGGGAACTGGTGTTGCGCCTGCGGGAACTACGGGAGCAGCGCGGTTTCGACTCCGCCACCTTCGCCAAGCGCGTGGGCTTCACCGCCGCGAATTGGTCGCACGTGGAGAAGGGCCGGCGCGTCCTCACCGTCAACACCATCGGTCCCGTCCTGGACCTGCTCGAAGTCGACGCGCAGGAACGCGCGGAACTGCTGGCGCTGCTGGAGGCCAGCAAGCAGCGCGGCTGGTGGGCCAAGTCCGCGCCGCTGCTCGGTCCCGAGCTACAACGCCTGTACGGCATGGAATTCGGCGCGCACAGCATCCGCAGCTACGACAGCCTGATCGTGCCCGGCCTGCTGCAGACCGAGGACTACGCCCGCGCGCTCATCAGCGCCGATGTCATGATCCGGCCGGTCCAGGTGGAACAGCTGGTGAGCATCCGGATGCAGCGCCAGGAGCGCCTGAGCGGGCCGTGCCCGGTGGAGTTGACGGCCGTGATCGGCGAGGCGGCGCTGCGCCAGCAGACCGGCGGCCCGGCGGTGCAGCGCGGACAGCTGCGGCATCTGGCGGAGCTGCTGGAACGGCACGCCTGCGTCGAGGTGCGGGTGATCCCGTTCACCGCGACGGCGGGCGCGATCCTGGGCGGCTCGAGTTTCCACCTCATCGATTTCAGCGGCAAGCAGCTGCCGACCTTCGGCTGGGCCGAGAGCGCGGTCTTCGGCGGCGCCGTCGAGGATTCCGAACTCGTCCGCGATCTGGGGTTCGCCTATGTCCGCGCGCTCGACCAATCGCTTTCGCGTGACGCATCATTGGCGCTGATCAGGACCTATGCCGACGTGTAAAATCCTGCCATGGCCAACACCGCTTGCCCGAGGCCGGCTCGCACCGGCTGGTTCACATCGTCCCGATCCAACAACGGAAATCAGTGCGTCGAGGTCCGGTTCGATGGTGATGCGGTGCTCATCCGCGACAGCAAATACCGCCGCAACCCGGCCAACCGCCTTGCCGACGAGCCCGTCATCACGGTCACGACCCGGGCCTGGAACTCGTTCCTGACCCACCTCAACGCCGCCCGAGCACACGATCAGCTGCTCGTGCGCGGCACCGCGGACGGCGGCGCGACGCTGCGCCACCAGGACACCACCCTCACCTTCACGCCGGAGGAATGGACCGCCTTCCTGGCGGGCGTACGGGCCGGGGAATTCGACCGCGTCCTGCTGCCGCGCTGATCCGCCGCCCGGCCCCGGCCGCCCGCAGCCTGGTCGCGGGCGGCTGTTGTCTGGCTGCTTGCTGCCCGGGGGAGTTCGGGCCCACCGCACCCGCCCGGGGATCGGCATACTGGAGACCGTGACTTCCGAACTGACGAGCCCTTCCGGTATCGATCTGTCCCACCTGAATGACGCCGTGCGGGTGCAGGACGACCTGTTCGCGCATGTCAACGGCAAATGGCTGGACACCTACGAGATTCCCGCCGACCGGTCGGTCGACGGCGCCTTCCGCGCGCTGTACGACCAGGCCGAGCTGGACGTGCAGGCAATCATCCAGAATGCCGCCGCGGAACAGGCCGCACCCGGGAGCGACGCCCGCAAGATCGGTGATTTGTTCTCCAGCTTCATGGACGCCGACGCGGTGGCCGCCGCCGGGCTCGGCCCGATCGCCGAGGAACTCGCCGCCGTGCGGGAAGTGCGCGATCGCGGCGAGCTGGCCGCACTGCTCGGCCGGTTGCAGCGCACCGGCGTGGGCGGCGCGGTGGCCGTCTACGTCAACACCGACGACAAGAACTCCGACCGCTACATCACCTACACCAGCCAATCCGGTATCGGCCTGCCCGACGAGTCCTACTACCGCCAGGACGAATTCGCCGAGGTGCGCGCCAAGTACATCGCGCACATCGGGCGCATGTTCGCGCTCGCGGCGGCCGACGCGCGGGTGGCCGAGCTGCTGCCGGGCGCGCTGGATTCCATCGGCACGCGGGTCTTCGAGGTGGAGAAGAAGCTCGCCGCCGGCCACTGGGACGTGGTGAAGCGCCGCGACGCCGAGCTGAGCTACAACCTGACCACCTTCGCCGAGCTCACCGCCGCCAACCCCGAATTCGACTGGGCCGCCTGGACCGACGCGCTGGCCGAGCACGTCGCGAAGTCCGGCTCCGAGCTGTTCGCCGAGGTCGTGGTGAGCCAGCCCGAGTACCTGCGCATCTTCGCCCAGACCTGGGCCGCGGTGTCGCTCGAGGATTGGCAGGCCTGGACGGCGTGGCGGATCCTGCGCTCGCGCGCCGCCTACCTCACCGACGAACTGGTCGAGGAGAGCTTCGATTTCAACGGGCGCACGCTGAGCGGTCAGCCGGAGAACCGGGAGCGCTGGAAGCGCGGCGTCTCGCTGGTGGAAGCCCTGCTCGGCGAGGCAGTCGGCAAACTGTACGTGGCGCAGCACTTCCCGCCCGCGGCCAAGGCCCGGATGGTGGAGCTGGTGGCCAACCTGCAGGAGGCCTACCGCCGCAACATCACCGATCTGGAGTGGATGAGCGCCGAGACCAGGCAGGCCGCACTGGCCAAGCTGGAGAAGTTCACCCCCAAGATCGGCTACCCCGACACCTGGCGCGATTACTCCGCCGTCGAGATCGATCCGCTCGACCTGGTCGGCAACTACCGCCGCGGCTATGCCGCCGATCACGACCGCGACCTGAACAAGCTCGGCGGCCCGGTGGATCGCGGCGAATGGTTCATGACCCCGCAGACGGTGAACGCCTACTACAACCCGGGCATGAACGAGATCGTCTTCCCGGCCGCCATTCTGCAGCCGCCGTTCTTCGACATGAACGCCGACGACGCCGCGAACTACGGCGGCATCGGCGCGGTCATCGGCCACGAGATCGGTCACGGCTTCGACGATCAGGGCGCCAAGTACGACGGCGACGGCAACATGATCGACTGGTGGACCGACGCCGATCGCACCGAATTCGGCAAGCGCACCACGGCGTTGATCGAGCAGTACAACGTGCTCTCGCCGCAGGAGCTCTCCGACGACCACACCGTCAACGGCGCGTTCACCGTCGGCGAGAACATCGGCGACCTGGGTGGTCTGTCCATCGCGCTGGAGGCCTACCGGATCTCCCTGGACGGCGCCGAGCCGCCGGTACTCGACGGCCTGACCGGTCTGCAGCGCGTGTTCTACGGCTGGGCGCAGGTGTGGCGCACCAAGGCCCGCACCGAGGAGGCGATCCGGCGGCTGTCCATCGACCCGCACTCGCCGCCGGAGTTCCGCTGCAACGCGGTGGTACGCAACGTCGACAGCTTCTACGAGGCGTTCGACGTCGGCCCGGACGACGCGCTGTACCTGGAACCCGCGCAGCGCGTTCGGATCTGGTAGCGGTCACCGGTGGTGGGGTCCGCGCGCACAGCGGGTAGGCCCCACCACCGCGCCGCCGAGATCGCGCCCGGCCGGGTCCCGCGCCGTCCGGCTCGCCGCCGGGGCCACGGCCGTTCGGTATCGTGCGCGAGTCGGCTGGATAGGCGAAGAGCAGGAGTTTTCGGTGACCGAGGCGGGTACGGCGACATCCACACCGGCGGACGGCACACCGGGCTGGCAGTTCTGGATCGACCGCGGCGGGACGTTCACCGACGTGGTGGCGCGTCGGCCCGACGGTCGGCTGGTCACCCATAAGTTGTTGTCGGAGAACCCGGCTCGCTACGCCGACTCCGCGGTCGCGGGCATCCGGGAGATCCTGGCCGCCGAGACCGGGAACGCCGAGGCGACCGGTGCGGTCGTCGACGCGGTGCGCATGGGGACCACGGTCGCGACCAACGCGCTGCTCGAACGCAAGGGGGAGCGGACCGTTCTGGTGATCACCCGCGGCTTCCGGGACGCGCTGCGCATCGCCTTCCAGAACCGGCCGGAGATCTTCGCCCGCGAGATCGTGCTGCCGGAGTTGCTGCACGAGCGCGTGCTCGAGGTGGACGAGCGGGTCACCGCCGACGGCACGGTGCTGACGCCGCCGGATCTCGAGACGCTCGACGGTGAACTGCGCCGCGCCTACGCCGACGGCATCCGCGCCGTCGCCGTGGTCTGCATGCACAGTCACCTGTATCCCGAGCACGAGCAGCAGATCGGCCGGGTCGCCGAAGCCGCCGGCTTTCCGCAGGTTTCGCTGTCCAGCGAGGTCAGTCCGCTGATGAAACTGGTGCCGCGCGGCGACACCACCGTGGTCGACGCGTACCTCTCGCCGGTGCTGCGCCGCTACGTGGAGCAGGTGGCCGATCAGCTCGCCGGGGTCCGGCTGATGTTCATGCAGTCCAACGGCGGGCTCACCGAGGCGGGCCAGTTCCGCGGCAAGGACGCCATCCTGTCCGGTCCGGCGGGCGGCATCGTCGGCATGGTGCGGATGTCGCAGCTGGCCGGTTACGACCGGGTGATCGGCTTCGACATGGGCGGAACCTCCACGGACGTCTCGCATTACGCGGGGGAGTACGAGCGGGTGTTCACCACCCAGCTCGCCGGCGTGCGCCTGCGCGCGCCGATGCTGGACATCCACACCGTCGCGGCGGGCGGCGGGTCGATCCTGCACTTCGACGGCAGCCGCTACCGGGTCGGGCCCGATTCCGCGGGCGCGCTGCCGGGGCCCGCCTGCTATCGCGGCGGCGGGCCGCTCACCGTCACCGACGCCAATGTGATGCTCGGCCGCATCCAAACCGCGTACTTCCCCGCCGTTTTCGGCCCCGACGGCGATCAGCCGCTGGACGCCGAGCTGGTACGCACCAGGTTCAGCGAGCTCGCCGCCAGGATCGGCGCGGAGACCGGCGACAGCCGCACACCCGAGCAGGTCGCCGAGGGCTACCTGCGGATCGCGGTGGCCAATATCGCGGCCGCGGTCAAGCGCATCTCGGTGCAGAAGGGGCACGACGTCACCCGCTACGCGCTGACCACCTTCGGCGGCGCGGGCGGCCAGCTCGCCTGTGCCGTGGCCGATTCGCTGGGCATCCGGACCGTGCTGGTGCCGCCGCTGGCGGGCGTGCTGTCCGCGCTCGGCATCGGCCTGGCCGACACCACCGCGATGCGGGAGCAGTCGGTCGAACTGCCGCTGGACGCGGCTTCGCTGCCGCGGGTCACCGAGATCGCCGACGAACTCGCGGCCGCCGCCCGGGCCGAACTGCTCGGCGAAGGCGTTCCCGCACAGCGGATCCGGGTGGCCCGCCGCGCGCAGTTGCGCTACGACGGCACCGACACCGCCCTGACCGTGCCCTTCGCCGCGCCCGCCGACATGACCGCCGATTTCGAGGCCCGGCACCGCGCGACCTATTCGTTCACGCTGGACCGGCCCCTCGTGGTCGAAGCGCTCTCGATCGAGGCCACCGGGCTGACCGACCCGCCGGAGCTGTCCGGCCTGGTCGCCGCGCAGCCGGCGGCGAGCGCGGCGGAGACCGTACGGCTGCACACCGGCGGCGGCTGGCGCGACGTACCCCGCTACCGCCGTGCGGAATTGACGCCCGGCGCCGCGCTCGCCGGGCCCGCCGTGCTCACCGAGGACAACTCCACCACCGTGCTCGACGAAGGCTGGCAGGCCACCGTGCACGACCTCGGCCACCTGGTGCTCGAGCGCATCGCCGCGACCACGGCACCGGAGGCGGGCACGGCGGCCGATCCGGTGCTGCTGGAGGTCTTCAACAACCTGTTCATGTCGATCGCGGAGCAGATGGGCGCCCGCCTGGAATCCACCTCGCAGTCGGTGAACATCAAAGAGCGCCTCGACTTCTCGTGCGCCCTGTTCGATCCGGACGGCAATCTCGTCGCCAACGCGCCGCACATCCCGGTGCACCTGGGTTCGATGGGCACCAGCGTCAAGGAGGTGATCGAGCGGCGCACCGGCGCGCGGGCCATGCGCCCCGGCGATACCTACGCCGTCAACGATCCGTACCACGGCGGCACGCACCTGCCCGACGTCACCGTGATCACGCCGGTGTTCGACGGCACGGAGATCCTGTTCTATGTCGCCTCGCGCGGCCACCACGCCGAGATCGGCGGTATCGCACCGGGTTCCATGCCCGCGCACAGCCACCGCATCGACGAGGAAGGGGTGGTCTTCGACAACTGGCTGCTGGTCGAGAACGGGCGGTTCCGCGAGGACGAGACCCGGCGATTGCTGACCGAGGCGGCCTACCCGTCGCGCAATCCGGCCACCAACCTCGCCGACCTGCGCGCCCAGATCGCCGCCAATGCCAAGGGCGTCGAGGAGGTCGGCAAGATGATCGAGCACTTCGGGCTCGACGTGGTGCAGGCCTACATGCGGCACGTGCAGGACAACGCCGAGGAGGCCGTGCGACGGGTCGTCGACACCCTCGCGGACGGGGAGTACCGGTACGAGACCGATCTGGGCGCCACCATCGCCGTGCGCGTCACCGTCGACCGGGAACAGCGCAGCGCCACCATCGATTTCACGGGCACCTCCGACCAGCTGGACCGGAACTTCAACGCGCCGTACGCCGTGGTGAACGCGGCGGTGCTCTACGTCTTCCGCACGCTGGTCGCCGACGATATTCCGCTCAACGACGGCTGCCTGCGCCCGCTGCGCATCGTCGTGCCCGCCGGTTCCATGCTCGCGCCGCGCCCGCCGGCCGCCGTCGTCGCGGGCAACGTCGAGACCTCGCAGGCGATCACCGGCGCGCTGTACGCGGCGCTCGGGGTGCAGGCCGAGGGCGCGGGCACGATGAACAACGTCACCTTCGGCAACGACCGCTGCCAGTACTACGAGACCATCGGTTCGGGATCCGGGGCGGGGGAGGGGTTCGACGGTGCGTCCGTCGTGCAGACCCATATGACCAACTCCCGGCTCACCGATCCCGAGGTGCTGGAGTGGCGGCTGCCGGTGCTGCTCGAGGAATTCTCGGTGCGCGCGGGCAGCGGCGGGGACGGCCGGTGGCGCGGCGGGGACGGCGGCGTGCGCCGGCTCCGGTTCACCGAGGCGGTCACGGTGTCGACGCTGTCGAGCCATCGACGGGTTCCGCCCTACGGCATGGCCGGCGGTGCGCCGGGCGCGCTCGGGGTGAACCGGGTGGAGCGCGCGGACGGCACCGTCGAGCAGCTGGGCGGCGCGGATTCGACCGAACTGCGGCCCGGCGACGTGCTGGTGATCGAGACGCCGGGCGGCGGCGGCTACGGCGCATGAGCCCGAAAGCTATAGGGCGACAATCGGTTTCACGTGGAACCGGAGCCGCTCCAGCTACTCGCCGGTAACCGCGCAAACAGGCCCCCACCTGCGAAAACACTGCCCATAGCGCCCGCACATGGGTGTTCGGGCCGCCCCGCCGGTACGCTCGGAGCAATCATGGCCACGTATTTCGATCCGAAGTCATGGTCGCCGCTACGGGCGGTCGAAGCCGGGAAACGGCTCTTCGACCAGTCGTGGATCGACCAGTGGGTATCGGTGACCACGTCCTGGGTCGACCCGGTCGCCGACCTGGGCGCGGGTACCGTCACCGCCCTGCTGCCGGATGTCCTGATGACCATGCTCAGCGAGGGCATCCTGAGCCGTTTCGGCGGCCAGGAGATCAGCGCGACGCTGCTCGGGCACGAGATGCACGCCACGCTGCAGGTGCTCAAGGTGCGCCGCCGCGGTGCGCACTTCCAGACCAAAACGGTGCTGTCCCGGATCACCTGGGACAAGCACGCCGTCGAATCGGCCACGCTGATCGCGCACGGGGTGCGCCTGATCCCCGGCGTGCCCACCAAGGTCCGTGCCCAGCACTTCGACCTGGACGGCACCGTCACCACCGCGGCGCTCGTCGGCTGGCTGAACGAACGCGGCCTGGACTGGGACCTCAGCGTGCACGAGAGCGGCTACATCCAGGCCAGGCACCGCAGGAACAAACTCAGCGCCCTGGTCGACGCCACCGTCGAGGACAACCTGCTGACCGTCAGCATCGAGAAGGCCACCTGGTGGGGCGTGCGGCTGCCGCGCAACCTGATCACCGCGCCCGCCGTGCTGATGGACGGCCTGCCCAACCACGCGCGCATCGTCTCGGCCGCGCGCGACGGCGACCTGGTCCGCTTCCGCGTCGAGCTACCGGAGCTGACCGGCTCGTTCGACCTGGCCCAGATCCGCTCCGCCATCGTCACCGGGACCACGCTGATCGTCTTCTGATCCGGCCCGGAAACGGGTCAGCTCTGCGTCTTCCACCACTCCAGCAGCGCCGCCTCGGCTTCGTCGCGGCTCATCGGACCGCGATCCAGGCGCAGCTCCTTCAGAAAGGTCCACGCCTTGCCGACCTGCGGCCCCGGCGGCAGACCGAGCAGCTCCATGATCGCGTTGCCGTCCAGATCCGGCCGGACCCTGGCCAGATCCTCTTCCTGGCGCAACCGCTCGATGCGGACCTCGAGATCGTCGTAGGTGGCGCGCAGCGCGGCGGCCCGGCGCTTGTTCCGCGTGGTGCAGTCCGCGCGGACCAGCTTGTGCAGGCGGGGGAGCAGGTCGTCGGCATCGGTGACGTAGCGGCGCACCGCCGAATCCGTCCACTGCCCCTTGCCGTACCCGTGGAACCGCAGGTGCAGGAACACCAGCCGGGCGACGTCCTCGGTGAACTGCTTCGGATACTTCAGCGCCCGCATCCGCTTGCGCACCATCTTCGCCCCGACCACCTCGTGATGATGGAAGCTCACCCCGCCGCCGGGCTCGTTGCGCTTGGTATCGGGCTTGCCGATGTCGTGCAGCAGCGCCGCCCAGCGCAGCACCAGGTCCGGGTCGCCTTCTTCCAGGTCGATGGCCTGCTGCAGCACCGTCAGCGAATGCCAGTACACGTCCTTGTGCTGGTGGTGCTCGTCGATCTCCAGCTTCATCGCGGGCACCTCGGGCAGCACCCGCTGGGCCAGGCCGGTCTCGCACATGATGTTGATGCCGTCGATCGGATGCGCGCCGCCGATCAGCTTGTCCAGCTCGGTGCGCACCCGCTCCGCGGTGATCCGATCGATCTGCTCGGCCATCGCCGTGATCGCCGCGTGCACCCGCGGATGCAGTTCGAAGCCGAGCTGGGCGACGAAACGCGCCGCGCGCAGCATCCGCAGCGGGTCGTCGTTGAACGAATCCTCCGGCGCGGCAGGGGTATCCAGCAGACCCGCGAGCAGGGCGTCCATCCCGTCCAGCGGATCCACGAACGCCAGCGTCCCGTCCGCGCCGATCCGCACCGCCATGGCGTTCACGGTGAAATCGCGGCGCACCAGGTCGGCTTCCAGGGTGTCGCCGAAGGTCACCTCGGGATTGCGCGAGACCCGGTCGTAGCTGTCGCTGCGGAAAGTGGTGATCTCGAGCTGCTGGCCGTCCTTGGCCGCGCTGACCGTCCCGAACGCCAGGCCGCCGGTATCCCACAGGTGATCGGCCCAGCCGCGCAGCAACTCCTGCACCACGTCGGGGCGGGCATCGGTGGTGAAATCCAGATCGGTGCCCAGCCGCCCCAGCACCGCGTCGCGCACGCTGCCACCCACCAGGTAGAGCTCGTGCCCCCGCGCCGCGAACAGCTCGCCCAGCGGTGTGAGCACCTCCGACAACCCGCCGAGCGTGACCGCGGCCGCGGCCAGCAGTCGGGTACGTCGATCCAGTGCTGCATCCTCGGACTTGGGCGAAACCACGAAACGGCAGCTTACCGACCTTCCGCGGCAGCGCCTAAGCGCCGCCGACTCAGGCGGCCCGGGCCCACGGTCTAAGCTTGCTTGGTGTCTCCGGCCGATCGCGCGAACAGTCGACGCCGCCAGCCTCGGCGCCGCGGTTCGGCCAATGCCGCGCCGAAGCCGCGCATGCGCACCGTCCGGGAAACCTCGGCCGGCGGCCTGGTGGTCGACGGCCTCGACGGCCCCGGCGAAAAGCGCTGCGCCGCACTGATCGGCCGCACCGATCGGCGCGGGCGCCTGCTCTGGTCGCTGCCCAAGGGCCACATCGAAGAGGGCGAAACCCCCGAGCAGACAGCGATCCGGGAGGTCGCGGAGGAAACCGGCATCAACGGCCTCGTGGTCGCCGAACTGGGCAGCATCGACTACTGGTTCGTGACCGAGGGCCGCCGGGTACACAAGACCGTGCATCATTATCTCCTGCGGTCGGTCGGCGGTGAGCTGTCCGACGCCGACGTGGAAGTCACCCAGGTCGCCTGGGTTCCCTTGAGCGAGCTGGGTTCCCGGCTCGCCTACGCGGACGAGCGGCGACTGGCCGAGGTGGCGAACAAGCTGATCGACCGGATGGAGACCGGCAAGCGATGATCCAAACTGTTCGGCGTCGCGCAGCGACTCCGTGGGGGGCGGTGGTGCCCGGGCGACGGGTGACCCTGCTCCGGATCGTGGTGGCGGTCCTGGTTTCGATCGGTTCGATGCTCGTGCTGCCGCATTCGGCGAGCGCGCAGCCGAGCGGGTCGAACAACGCCGGCAATCCGAAGTTCCTGAAGCTTTCGCTGGATTCGGTGTCACCCACCACGGTGACCACCTCCAGCGATGCCCGGCTGACGGTGTCGGGCACGGTCACCAACATCGGCGACCGCGTGGTCGACGACATCAGCGTCCGGATCCAGCGCGCGCCGGCGGTGACCACACCGAGCGATCTGCGCTACGCGCTGCGCCTGGACCAGATCAACTACGAGGTGACCGGACCGTTCGAGGACGTGTCCGAGCGGCTCAGCCCGGGTCAGCGCAAACAGTTCACGCTGAGCATCGCGCTGCGCGGCCCCGAGGGCGAGTCGCTCGGGCTGACCCAGGCCGGGGTGTATCCGCTGCTGCTGAACGTCAACGGGGAACCGGCCTACGGCAGTCAGGCCCGCCTCGACGACGCTCGTTTCCTGCTGCCCGTGCTGGGCCTGCCCGCCGCGGACGGCGAGCCCGCCCTGCCCGCCCCGGCCGACGTACCGGTCGCGACCACGGTGATCTGGCCGCTGGCGGACCGGCCGCGCATGGTCGCGGGCCTCCCGGGCACGGTGAACGGCAAGGTCGAACTCACCGACGACGAACTGGCCGCCTCGCTCGCCAAGGGCGGCCGGCTGGAGCAACTGGTCGCCGCGCTGGAGACAGCGATCGGCAACGGCAGCCGCAACAACCCGACCGCTGGGCTGTGCGTCGCGGTCGACCCCGACCTGCTGCTCACCGCCCAGGCCATGACCAAGGGATACCGGGTGCTGGCCAGCCCCTCCGACCCCGACGGCGCCACCCGGGCGGGCTCGGGCGCCGAGGCGGCGCAGGCCTGGCTGGACCGGCTGCGCACCGTCGCCGCCTCGACCTGCACCGTCGCCCTGCCGTTCGCGCAGGTCGACGTGGCCGCGCTGGCGGCCGTGAACGATCCGGCCCTGTCCGCGCGCGCCCTGCACGGGCCCGCCGACATCGTCGATTCCCTGCTGACCACCAAATCCGTGCGCGGGGTGAGCCTGCCCGACGCGGGCAGCATCGACACCGAGGGCGGAAAGCTCCTGCGCGGCCACGGGTTCGGGACGGCCGTCCTCGCCGACACCGCCGCGGTGCCGGTCGGCACGGCGGGCGCGAGCGACCTGCCGCAGGTCAGCGCCACCGCGCGCACCGCGCAGCCGCTGCCCGAGCCCGCCGCGCCCGCGATCGTCCGGGTGCCCGGGATCACCGCGCCGACCCCGCCGACGCCGGTCGAAACGAGTTCGCCCGCAACCTCGTCCACCACGCCCGCCCCGACCTCCGCGGCGCCCGGCACCACGACCAGCGCGCCGAGCACCCCGGCGGCGCCGCCCGCCGACCCGGCGCTGCACGTCGCGACCTTCGACATCTGGTCGGCCACCGCGCTGGCCGCCGTCGGCTCGAATCCGCCGACCCCGTCCTACACCCCGAGCCGGGTCCGCTACGACGTCACCAACGACTCGCGGACCGCCCGCCTGCAGGACGCGCTCGGCGCGATCTCCTGGACCGCGCTGAATCCGCTTGCGGGCCGCCCGCGTTCGCAGCTGCTCATGCCGCCGCAGCAGTGGGGCGCCAACAAGGACGAAGCCGCGGCACTGCTCAAACAGCTCGATCTGCTGATGCGCAACAACCTGGCCACGCCGCGCCCGCTCACCGAGCTCCTCGCCGAGCAGCCCGACGGGCAACCCTACGAACTGGACTATCTGGGCCAGGCCGCGCGCGACGCGGTGCCCAGCCGCTTCGTGGAGCCCGCCCGCGACCAGGCGGCCCGGATCACCGACCTGCTGGACGCGCTGGTCGAGGTGCCCGAAACCGAGCCGACGCCGAGCGAGTTCCTCACCCCGCTGCGCGACGACCTGATCCGGGTGCTCACGCTCTCGGACCGGCGCACCGGAAACGCCGCGCAGCCGGACACTTTCGCGCAGCGGCGCCAGGATCAGACCACCCGCGAACTGGATCGGCTCTTCAACTCGGTGACCGTGCTGCCGCCGGGCGGCGTCTACACGCTGGCCTCCGAACAGAGCCCGCTGCTGCTGGTGGCGCGCAACAATCTGCCGGTCGCGATCCGCATCCGGTTCCGGATCGAGGCGCCCGCCGAGACGAACATCACCGATCTCGGCGAACAGCAGTTGCCCGCCAACGGAACCCGCTCGTTCCAGATCCCGACCGAGATCGACGACAGCCGTAACCTGGTCATTCCCATCTCCGTTACCACACCCGAGGGTGTCGCACTGGGTCATCCGACCTCGGTCTCGGTGCGCTCGAACGCCTACGGTCAGACGTTGGCGATAATTACCGCATGCGCTGGATTGCTGTTGTTCCTGTTGGCCGGGCGCCGGTTGTGGCACCGGTTCCGCGGGCAACCCGATCCGGCGGACGAAGGCTTCGATCCGGGTACCCGGCGTCGCGTCAACCGCTACCTGCGGGCACGGAAACGGGCACTGCGTGACGAGAGTTGAGCGAACCCCGCTGGGCGTTGTGCACAATGGGGATGAGCTCGATGGATGCGGTGTTTTGGTGAGATGTGGCGAAACGCCGGGCAGCGAGCGAGCCGGGTGTGCGGGTCCGGCGCGGTACAGGAGGCATGATGAGCGACGATGATTTGTCCGCTCATCCGCCCCGAGGCGAGGAAAGACCGGACGGGCCACCCGCCCGCCGGGCTCCTGCGGCACCTTGGGAGCGCCGACTACAGCCACCCGAGCCCCGAGAAGAGCCGGGCATGACCCATCGCGATCCCTACGGCGCGCCACCGCGCCGTCCCGAGGTCAACCGTCCCGGTGGCCCCCCGCCGGGCAGACCGGTGCCGCCGCCACCCGGGCGTCCCGGAGCCGATCCGCGGCAGCCCGTACCCCGGCCGCATCCGGGGCAGCAGTCCTACCCGCCCGCCGCGCCGCGCGATCGGCAGCAACCGCCACCGCGTGACCGGCAGCAACCGCCGCCACCGCGTGACCGGCCACAGCCGCCCCCGGCTGACCGGCAGCCGCCGCCCGGCCGGGCCCGGCCCCCGATGCCGCCGCAGGGGCAGCCGGGTCGACCGCAGCCCGGTGCGCCGCGTCAGGACCGGCCGCCGGTCAAACGGCTCGCCGCACCCCCGAATTACCCCGCGCCGCAGCCGAACCCGGTGCCCGCGCATCCGGCCCCGCAGCAGCGGCGGCCGGAGCGTCCCGCGCCGGAGCGCCCGCGTGCCCGCACCCACGAGTGGCCGGTCGTCACCAAGGAGCCGGAGCAGCCCGAGCCGAAGGAGAGCGCGGGCGGGCGACTGCTGCGCAACTCCGGTTCGATGGCGGTCGCGACACTGGTCAGCCGGATCACCGGCTTCGGCAAGGTGCTCATGCTGGCTGCCGTGCTCGGCCCGGAGATCGCCTCCGCGTTCACCTCGGCCAGCCTGATCCCGAACATGATCGCCGAGCTGGTGCTCGGCGCCGTGCTGGGCGCCATCGTGGTGCCTACGCTGGTGCGCGCCGAACAGGAGGACCCGGACCGCGGCGCCGCCTTCACCCGGCGCCTGATCACCGCGGCGTTCGCGGTGCTGCTGGCGGCCACGGTGCTCACCACCGCGCTGGCCCCGATCCTGGCCACCCACGTCTTCGTCGACGCCGACGGCAAGGTCAACACCGCGCTCACCACCGCGCTGACCTTCCTGCTGCTCCCGGCGATCCTGTTCTACGGCATGTCCGCGCTGCTCACCGCGATCCTGAACACCCGGGAGAACTTCAAACCCGGAGCCTGGGCGCCGGTGCTGAACAACGTGGTGGTGCTGGCCGTGCTCGGCATCTACGCGCTCACCCCCGGCGAGATCACGCTGAACCCGGTGCACATGAGCGACCCGAAGCTGCTGGTGCTCGGTGTGGGCGTCACCCTGGGCGTGGTGGTCCAGGCGCTCAGCCTGCTGCCCGCCATCCGGCGCGAGGGCATCGATCTGCGCCCGCTGTGGGGCCTGGACGAGCGGTTGCGCCAGTTCGGCACCATGGGCGCGGCGATCATCCTCTACGTGGCGATCAGCCAGCTCGGCATGATCTTCGCCAACCACGTCTCCTCCCAGGCCGACGCGGCCGGCCCGGCCATCTACTCCTACACCTGGCTGCTGCTGCAGCTGCCCTACGGCGTTCTGGTGGTCACGCTGCTGACCGCGATCATGCCGCGGCTGAGCCGCAACGCGGCCGCCGACGACACCCCGGCCGTGGTCGACGACCTCTCGGTCGCCACCCGCCTGAGCATGATCGCGCTGCTGCCGGTGGTCACCTTCTTCACGCTGGCCGGCCCGCAGATCGGCGAGGCCCTCTTCGGCTACGCGCGCTTCTCCGGTGACGCCGAGCGGCTCGGCACGGCCCTGGCCTGGTCGGCGTTCACGCTGATCCCGTACTCGCTGGTGCTGATCCACCTGCGCGTCTTCTACGCCCGCCAGCAGGCCTGGACGCCGACCTGGATCATCCTCGGCATCACCGGCGTCAAGATCGTGCTCTCGCTGCTGGCCCCGACGATCGCCCGCTCGCCCGATCAGGTCGTGATCGTGCTCGGCGCGGTGAACGGCATCAGCTTCGCGGTCGGCGCGGGCATCGGCGGTTACCTGCTGCATCGCAGCCTGGGCGATCTGCGCATGGCCAATGTCGGGCGCACCATCACCCGGGTGCTGCTGGCCTCGATCGCGGGCGGCGCGGTGATGCTCATCGTCGACACCGTGCTCGGGCTGGACCGGCTCTCGGAATCCTTCGGCGGACCGGGCTCGCTGATCCGGGTGGCGATCGACGGCGTCGTGCTGTTGACCGTCGCCTTCGGACTGATGCGACTCGCCGGTGTTCCTGAAATCGTTGCAATTACGGTCGCGGTGTCCCGACGGCTGGGAATCACGCCGCCGGCGCCTGACCTGGATCTCGACGGTCCGGTCGAGGACGAGTACGCCACGCAGGTGTTCCGGCGGCCGGATCCCTACGGCTACTCGGGATTCGACCCATACATGGACGCGCAGACCATGGTGCTGCCCGTCATTCGGGACGCGGCCGTTGACCGCACCAGCAGGGGTGAGTTCCCGTACCCTGTTCGGCAGAGAAGCACAAGTGGCGAATTCGCCGGCACCTCGACAGATCAGGGCGAAGGAGGACCGAGGGTGAGCGACGACGCGGCGGTGGGCGGCGTCCCGTCCGCCGATCCATCTGCGACCACAGCCGGCGGTTTGGAGACCGACATCGAACACCCCTCTCCGGATCCCGCGCCCGGGCGGCGCGACAGCGCAGGCCCCGCGCCGCGCGATCCGATGTATGACACCGGGATGATCCCCATCCCTCCGTTGCAGGCGCCGCCCCCGGGCGTCGACCCGGGCGCACGGCGCGGCCCGCGCGGCCCCAAGCTGCTCGCAGGCGCGTCGGTGGCGGGCGGCCGCTACCGGCTGCTGGCTCCGCACGGCGGCGCCCGCGGTCTGACGTTCTGGCAGGCGCTGGACATCAAGCTCGATCGCGAGGTCGCGCTGACCTTCGTCGACGCGGACCAGAAGGCCGGCGAGAACTCCGGTCACGACGGCCCGCAGGCGATCCTCTCGCGCACGCTACGCCTGGGCCGGATCAACTCGCCCGGCCTGGCCCGCGTGCTCGACGTGGTGCGCGGCAGCTCCGGCGGCATCGTGGTCGCCGAGTGGACCCCGGGCCGGTCGCTGCGCGAGATGGCCGAGACGGTGCCCTCGCCGATCGGCGCCGCCCGCGCCGTCCGCGCGCTGGCCTCGGCCGCCGAGCTGGCCCACCGCGGTGGCGGTTCGCTGTCCATCGATCACCCGGATCGGGTGCGGATCAGCGCCTCCGGCGATGCCGTGCTGGCCTTCCCGGGCACGCTGTCGGATTCCGACGCCCAGTCCGACGTGCGCGGCCTCGGCGCCATGCTCTACGCCCTGATCACCGCGCGCTGGCCGATCCGCACCGGCGGCGTCACCGGCGCCGCGGCGACCACCGGTGGACTGCGCCTGGCCGATTTCGGCCCGGACGGCACCCCCGTGGAACCGCGCCAGATCCGGCCCGAGGTGCCCTTCGAGATCTCCGCGGTCGCCGTGCGCTCGCTGGAGTCGAACAAGGGCGTGCGCACCGCCGCCACCGTTCAGCACGTGCTGGAGCAGGCGTCGGTGGTCGACCAGAAGACCGATTTCATCCCGGTGCTCAGATTGGGTCAGCGCCAGAACGCCCAGGCCGCGGCCGCGCACGACGACTCGCTGGCCGATCCGGAACTGCTCGCCCAGGAACGTGGCCGCTCGCAGCGGATGATGTGGATCATGGTCGGCCTGGGCATCCTGGCCGCGCTGGTGGTCGGCATCGTGATCTGGTGGATGGTCAGCCTGTTCGCGCCGACCGCCTCGGAGCAGCCGCTCAACGAACAGCGAAATATCGGCCTCACCACCGAGGCCACCGCGCCGCCGACCCCCGGTGACGCCGCGCCCACCACCGTCGCCGCGCCCGCGGGCGTGCCGGTGCCGGTGGCCAAGGCCGAGGTGTTCTCCCCGGAGGGCACCCCGGACAACGCGGGCAACGTGAACGCGGTGCTGGACCACAACCCCGGCACCGTGTGGAAGACGGATCAGTACTTCCAGCAGTTCCCGGCCCTGAAGAAGGGCATCGGGCTGCTGGCCACGCTGCCGAGCCCGGCGAAGTTGACCAACGTGTCGATCACCTCGCCGAGCCCGGGCACGTCGGTGGAGATCAGAACCTCGCCCACCGATTCGCCGACGCTGGATCAGACCCAGCTGATCGGCTCGGCGCGACTAGGGGACGGCGTCACCGAGATTCCGGTGCGCGCCGACCAACCCGCCCGCTATGTGCTCGTCTGGATCACCGGTCTCGGCAATTCCGGTGGTCAGTTCCAAACCGCGATCGCCGACCTCCGCTTCGACGCCGCCCGGTAGGCCACGAAGCTCGCACGTGTCCATTCCGTGCCACCCCGCGCACGTGTCCATCCCGTGCCATTCTCGCGTTTCGTCAATCCTGTAGTGCGCCAGGCGGATTCCGCGTGCGCCGCGGATCTGGATCGTCTCGGTCCCTGATATTCGATACGCCCGCCCGCCCGGCTATGATCGCTACGCGCTCTCTGGTGGGAGCTTTCCCGGGTTCGGTGTTCTCGATCCTGGATGCCGCGGGAAATAGATGGCGATAGCCGACCCGGCTGTCGCTTCGTGAGCGCTGTCGGAGGGGTTGGGCTTTGTCCGAATTGAACGGGGGTTCCCACGGGGGTCCCTCAGGTCCGGTCGCGTTTCGCGCCCGGCCGTTCCAGCCGGACGAATTCTCCGATATCCAGCTGCTGCGCGCCCATGCCGGCGGTCAGCACCACGCGTTCGGCGAACTGGTGCGCCGGCACAACGACCATCTCTGGCAGACCGCCCTGCGCACCTCCTACACGCGCGAGGACGCCGCGGATTCGCTGCAGGACGCGCTGCTGGCCGCACACCGCACCGCCGCGTCGTTCCGCGGGGAGTCCGAGGTCCGGAGCTGGCTGCACCGGATCGTCGTGAACGCCTGCCTGGACCGGATCCGGCGCAACAAAGCCCGCCGGGCGCTCTCGCTGAGCCCGGAGCACATGCCCGAACCCCTCGACGACCGGGACGCCTTCGCCGAAATGGAGATGTCGATGGTGGTGGAGCGAGCCCTGTTCGCGCTGCCGCCGGACCAGCGCACCGCCCTGGTGGCGGTGGAGATGGAGGGGTATAGCGTGGCCGACGCGGCCGCGCTGCTGGGTGTGCCGGAGGGCACGATCAAGAGCCGCTGCGCCCGCGGTCGGCAACGTTTGCAAGAACGCCTGGAATTTCTGCGCGATCCACGGAACCGGAAGTAACCGCAATGCGTCATTAATAGTGACGAGCAAGCAGACGATACAACCCACGGCAGAACGAGACTCTGGAGGTGCGATGGCGACCCGGTCCGATCCGCAGCCTCCTTTCTCGCCGGAGCTGCTGGCCGACCTGCACGGGGATGGTCTGGCGCCCGAGGCCGCCGCCGAGCTGTGGCCGCGCGTCCGGGAGGATCCGCAGGCCCAGAGCTATCTGAACTCGCTCGACGAGGTCAACGCTGCGCTGCGCGCCTTGGCCGCGGGGGATCGTCCCGCGCCGCCGATGCCGGCCGATGTCGCTGCCCGCCTGGAGTCCTTCGTCGACGCCCTGGAGCCCGGCACGCCGCCCGAGGCCACCGCGCACCACCCGGATTTCGGCGCCGCACCGCCCGAATCCAGCACCCCGGGCCCGATCTCGCTGGCCGACCATCGCCGCAAACGGCTGCGCTGGCTGGCCGCGGCGGCCGCCGCCGTGGTGCTGCTCACCGGCGCGGGCTTCGCGATCCAGCTCTTCCGCGACGCGGACGGCGCACCCGGCGTCCCCACCGCCCAGCCGCCCACCCCGGGGCCCACGACCGAGGAGAGCATCCCGGCCACGGTCGCCCTGGCCGCGCTGGGCCGCTTCGAGGCCACGGGCGATCTCGCCAGCCGCGATACCCTCGGCGCCTGCGTCGAGGGCGCGGGCCTGGGCGCCCGCAAAATCCTCGGCTCCACCGACATGACCTTCGCCGGCGCCGCCGCCGTTCTCATCCTGCTCACGGGCCCGGACGGGCAGAAGATCACCGCACTGGTCGTCGGCACCGCCTGTACACCGGCCGATCCGCAGGTAAAGGACGTCAGGGACATCGGCTGAGGGCGCAGGACGGTAGATTCCCCCGGGAACAACGGACATTACGCTGTTGTTGACCGAACCGTCCCACGTTTTTCCTCTCGGAAGGGTCCCATGACTACGCCAGTTCGCGACCTGATCATCGTCGGCTCCGGACCGGCCGGCTACACGGCCGCCGTGTACGCGGCCCGCGCCGAACTCCAGCCGCTGCTGTTCGAGGGCACCCAATTCGGCGGCGCCCTGATGACCACCACCGAGGTGGAGAACTTTCCCGGCTTCCGCGAAGGCATCATGGGCCCGGACCTGATGGACGAGATGCGCGAGCAGGCCAAGCGTTTCGGCGCCGACATCCGCACCGAGGATGTCGAGGCGATCGATCTGTCCGGCCCGATCAAGTCCGTCACGGTCGGCGGCGAGACCTACCAGTCCTACGCGATCATCCTGGCCATGGGCTCGGCGGCCCGCTACCTCGGCGTACCGGGGGAGCAGGACCTGCTCGGCCGCGGCGTCAGCGCCTGTGCCACCTGCGACGGCTTCTTCTTCCGCGGCCAGAACATCGTGGTCGTCGGCGGCGGCGATTCGGCCATGGAGGAGGCGACCTTCCTCACCAAGTTCGCCGAGAGCGTCACCATCGTGCACCGCCGCGAGGAGTTCCGGGCCTCGCGCATCATGCTGGAGCGCGCCAAGGCGAACGAGAAGATCACCTTCCGGCTCAACTCCGAGGTGGTCCAGGTGAACGGCACCGACAAGGTGACCTCGCTCACCCTGCGCGACACCAAGACCGGCGAGACCTCCGAGCTGGACGCCACCGGCCTGTTCGTGGCCATCGGGCACGACCCGCGCAGCGAGCTGGTCAAGGGCCAGGTCGAGCTGGACGGCGAGGGCTACGTGCAGGTGCGCGACCCGGGCACCGCGACCGACGTCGCGGGCGTGTTCGCCGCCGGCGATCTGGTCGATCACACCTACCGCCAGGCCATCACGGCCGCGGGCACCGGTTGCCGCGCCGCGATCGACGCCGAGCGCTGGCTGGCCGAGCAGGGTGACATCACCTCCAACACCCTCGACCACGCCGGCCGGCCCGTCGCGGCGAATTGACCTCCCCTTTTCCCTGATTCAAGGAGATACACCCATGTCCGCTAACACGGTCACCGTCACCGACAAGGACTTCGCCGATACGGTGCTGCTCAGCGAGAAGCCCGTCCTGGTCGACTTCTGGGCCACCTGGTGCGGCCCCTGCAAGATGGTCGCCCCGGTGCTGGAGGAGATCGCGGGCGCGCACTCCGACAAGCTGACCGTCGCCAAGGTGGACGTGGACGCGAACCCGGAAACCGCCAAGGAGTACAAGATCCTGTCGATTCCGACCATGGTGCTCTTCGAGAAGGGCAAGCCGGTCAAGCAGATCGTCGGCGCCAAGGGCAAGGCGGCGCTGCTGCGCGAGCTCGAGGGCATCATCTGAGACCGGGCAATCCCCTAACGAACCCCGCAGTCGGACTGCGGGGTTCGATCGGGTAATCTCCCCGTTTAATCCCCCAGGGCCCGGCGCTGTAATTCGCGGTGTCATATGGACATCGCGGCCCCACGACGCGCCGTAGGATGCCCTGGACCCCGCGAATTGCCGAATTCCGGGGCAGGTCTGAGACAATCGACCACGCGCCATTAGCGACGGGCCCACCCAGCCGGTAGCCTGCGTGGCGGTGCGAACGAGCACAGCTCCGGTCGTGCGAAGGTGTAGGCCCTCGCATGAGTGGGTACCCGGATTGACGGAAGGAAAGGGCTCTCACGCATGCACCGACTTCGTCACGGCGACACCGGTCCAGCCGTCGCAGAGGTTCGGAGCACTCTGGCAAGTCTGGGGTTCCTGCACACGCACGCGGCGGACGCCGGCGACGCGCGTGAGTACTGGAAAGACACCGAAGCCTCCTTCGACCACCAACTCGATTCCGCCGTCCGCGCGTTCCAGCAGCATCGCGGTCTGCTGGTCGACGGCGTGGTCGGCCCCGCGACCTACCGCGCGCTCAAGGAAGCCTCCTACCGCCTGGGCGCCCGCACCCTGATCTACCAGCTGTCCGCACCGCTGTACGGCGACGATGTCGCGACTTTGCAGCGCCGCCTGCAGGATCTGGGCTTCTACGTGCACCGCGTCGACGGCTACTTCGGCCCGCACACGCACGAGGCGCTCACCGCCTTCCAGCGTGAGATCGGGCTGTCCGCCGACGGCATCTGCGGCCCGGAGACCCTGCGCTCGCTGGAACTGCTGGGCGCGCGCGTCACCGGCGGCAATCCGCACCGGATCGCCGAGGAAGAGGTCGTGCACCGCGCGGGTCCACAGCTGACGGGCAAGCGGATCGTCATCGATCCGGGCCTCGGCGGCCCCGACAAGGGCCATGCCGTGCCCTCCGAATACGGCGACGTCTACGAATCGGAGATCCTCTGGGATCTGGCGAGCCGGCTGGAGGGCCGGATGGCCGCCACCGGCATGGAGACGTTCCTGTCCCGCCCGTGGGGCGCCAATCCCAGCGATGCCGAGCGCGCCGAAACGTCCAACGCGTTCGACGCCGACCTGATGATCTCGCTGCGCTGCGCGACCAACCCGAGCCAATCCGCCAACGGCGTAGCCGGTTTCCACTTCGGCAACTCGCACGGCTCGGTCTCGATGATCGGCCAGGTGCTGGCCGGCTTCATCCAGCGTGAGGTGGTGGCCCGCACGTCCCTGCAGGACTGCCGGACGCACGCGCGCACCTGGGATCTGCTGCGGCTCACCAAGATGCCGACGGTGCAGATCGATATCGGTTACCTCACCAACGATTACGACTCGTCGGTGCTGACCAACCCGCGAATGCGCGACGTCATCGCCGAGGCCATCCTGATCTCGGTGAAGCGGCTGTACCTGCTCGGGCAGGACGATCAGCCCACGGGCACCTACACCTTCGCCGAGTTGCTGGCCGAAGAACTGGCCGCCGCCGATCGGGCCTGATCGCCCTCGGCGCCAACGACATACGAGAAGCCCCGGCCGCGCAGGCCGGGGCTTCTCGTTTCACAGGTCAGGGTGCGCCGATGCGGAACGGCACCTCGAGCTCCGCCGCGGCCAGCAACTGGTCCAGGGCGCGCTCCACGTCTTCCTTCCAGCCGTGGTCGGAGTTCAGCTCCAACCGCAGCCGCGGGAACCGGTGATGCGCGGCGACGACCTCGAAGCCGGCGTCCTCCAGGAAGTCCGCGTCGATCATGCAGGTCTCCGGCGAACAATCGGCGGCCGGATTCTCCCGCACCGGCGCGCCGATCCGCTCCATCAGCATCATGGAGCCCACCGACCGATCGGACATGGCCTGCGTCGCCGGGCCGTTGCGGATGCCGAACGCCTCCAGTGCCCGCACGCCGCGCCGCACCAGATCGGCCACCACCGCCTGTAGCAGCCGGTGGGGTACCTCCGAGTCGGAATAGCGGAATTCGGTCCGCAGCGTGGTCAGCAGGACGGCGTCCGGGCTGACGGGGGAGGTGGGAAAGAGTGCGGCGCGCGGTACCGCGCTGGGCGGGGAGTACAGCGCCGCCCCCGCGACCTTTCCGTCCACGGCGGCGACCTGGCCGCAGGCGCCCCACTCCAGCAGCACGGTGGAAAGCCAGGCTTCCTTTTCGAAGACCGGATCGCTGAATGCGCGGGAATCCGCGGCGACGGCGGGATCGATCTCCCAGAAAACGCAGCGCCTGGCGTGCGCCGGGAGCTTGTCGAGTTCTCCGAGGGAAAGTGCTGTGACGCTGGTCGACACCGCTCTGCTCAGCCTCCAGCTGTCCGATTCATCCATGCGATCGCGCACGCCGCTCTGTTGCCATTGTTCGCCAGCAAGAATAAGCGATCAAAGAGGACACGCTTTACTCCACTCACTGTGCTGTTGTCGGTTGGCCCCGCCGGACCGGAGACCCGTGCCCGGAAAACCCGCCGTCACAGTGACGTTTCGGCGGTAGACACGGGTCTGTGGGATTTACGGGGCGATTTTGGTCACTGGTCGAGCTGTTGCTGCTGCATCATCCCGACAATGCGTTCCAGATCTTCGACCGAACCGAATTCGACGACGATCTTGCCCTTGCGCTTACCTAGGCTGACGGTGACGCGGGTGTCGAACGACTCCGACAGCCGCTCGGCCACGTCCTGTAAGCCGGGCATGTGGATCGGCTTGCGCCGCGGGGCCGGGGGAGTGGTGACATTCTCCGGATCGCGATTCGCCAGTGTCACGGCTTCTTCGGTGGCGCGCACCGATAGGCCCTCGGCCACAATGCGTGCGGCGAGCACCTCTTGGGCGTCGGCGCCGGCCTCCAGACCCAGCAGCGCACGCGCGTGGCCGGCCGACAGCACGCCCGCGGCGACCCGGCGCTGCACCGGGATCGGCAGCTTCAGCAGCCGGATCATATTGGTGACCACCGGCCGGGAACGGCCGATCCGCGACGCCAATTCCTCGTGGGTGACGTCGAACTCCTCCAGCAGCTGCTGGTACGCCGCCGCTTCTTCCAACGGATTCAATTGCACCCGATGGATGTTCTCCAGCAGCGCGTCCCGCAGCATCGCGTCGTCGGCGGTCTCCCGGACGATGGCCGGAATGGTCTCCAGCCCCGCCTCCTGGCAGGCCCGCCAGCGGCGCTCGCCCATGACGAGCTGATAGCGATCCTTGCCCGGTTCCAGGCGGCGCACCACGATCGGTTGCATGAGGCCGAACTCGCGAATGGAGTGCACCAGCTCCGCCAGCGCCTCGTCCTCGAAGACGCTGCGCGGCTGCTTGGGATTCGGTTCGATCTGAGTCGGCGGGATCTCCCGGTAGGTGGCGCCCGCGGCATTCACCTCGACGTCGTCATCGGTCGGGTCGGGCACCCGATGCAGATAGGCCGAAGCGGGTTGCGGGCCGATGGGATCGACCCCGATCACCACATTGGCCGCGGCACTGCCCATTCCGGGCGCGAGGCCGTGTGTGGCCCCGACGGCCTGCTCACCCACGGGACCTGTCGGGATCAACGCGGCGAGGCCGCGCCCCAACCCACCCTTCTTCGCCTGACTCATCGGCTTACCGATCCCTTTCTCGTCCGCCACACCGGAACTACGTCTACGCTGCGCCGCCGGCGGCGGCCTTCGTCATCGCCCGTTGCGCCATTTCCCGGCCAGCGTCGAGGTAGCTCATCGCACCCCGGGAGCCTGGATCATAATCGAGAACAGTCATGCCGTATCCCGGTGCCTCCGAGACCTTTACGCTGCGGGGGATCACCGACTTCAGCACCGCGTCGCCGAAGTGGGCGCGCACCTCGTCCGCGACCTGGTCGGCCAGCTTGGTGCGGCCGTCGTACATGGTGAGAATGACCGTCGACACGTGCAGATCGCGATTCAGATGCGCCTGCACCAGACCGATATTGCGGAGCAGCTGACCGACGCCCTCCAGTGCGTAGTACTCGCACTGGATCGGGATCAGCACCTCCTTCGCGGCCACGAGCGCGTTGACCGTGAGCAGGCCCAGTGAAGGGGGGCAGTCGATCATCACGTAGTCGATGTCGTAGCCGGCGATGTTCGCCTGCTCGATGGCCGTCTTGAGGCGACCTTCGCGAGCGACCATCGAGACCAATTCGATCTCGGCGCCAGCTAGGTCGATGGTGGCCGGAATGCACAGCAGGCGTTCATTGTGCGGGCTCTGCTGAATCGCCTCCTGGACCGAGACCTCGCCGATGAGAAGTTCGTAGCTGGACGGCACACCCGAGTGATGCTCGATACCGAGGGCGGTGCTGGCGTTGCCCTGGGGATCGAGATCGATCACGAGCACCGTCATCCCCTGATGCGCCAGGGCCGCGGCGAGATTCACCGTCGTAGTCGTCTTACCGACGCCGCCCTTCTGGTTTGCGATGGTGATGATCCGCTGCTCGTTCGGTTTCGGCACAGTCACCTTTCCTGGATGCAGTATCTGGCTGGCGCGCTGCGCTTCGGCCGCGATCGGGGTCTCGCTTGCGGAGATGTGCCCGAACGGTGTGCTTCCGAAGGCTTCCTGGTCGAGGTTGCTGGAGTCCAGCATCCCCGGCACGCGCGACGTAGTTTCCCGTGAAACATTCGCCGGACCGCTCGACATAACAGCTCCTAACCGAGAACTTCAGATCACGCACCATCGGCGAACGCCGACGCATGTGACTTCAAAAAACCAGCTGAGTCGGATTGAACATCGAGCGGCGCCATCCCGCATACCAACATTCCTCCGTGGCACCAACGCTCACGCCCGACGCCCCATAGCTTGCCAGCCCCGGCCAGGTTTAGAAAGCTGAATCGCGGTGCGACGCACCGGACAAGCCAATTGCCCACCCCGCCCCTCCCACTTTCGCGATGTTTCACATGAAACACGGCGCCTCACACTCTCACTGCTCGCCATGTTTCACATGAAACAACCGCAATGCCACGCGCCTCCCGGCGAAGGCGAAGCGATGGATTCACGTGAAACAACGAACGCGCTTGAACGGCAGGGGATTAGCAAGTCGACCGGAGATGCCCCGCTGCGCCTTTTGATATCCCACTTGGTTGCCACTGGCCGATAGGAAGCGTCAGGCTCCCACGCACATCGATCCCGACCTGACGTCACCTCGGGAGCGACTCACAGCGGCGAGTTTCGCCGGACCATTTAGCATGCCTCACTCAAGGCGCTATGGCTGGCTACGCCGACCCGGCCCCCAACGCGAGCCGTCGAGGCACCCGCGAACGATATACGGCCGCAGCGTCGGCGCAGCGCGATCGGTGACACCCGTCGAGGTCCGCCAGGCCGACCGGGCCGGCCCGCGAGCGGAGCCGCCATATCGGCGGGGCTGCTTGGGCGACCGCCACCGGAGACTTCCGTCGCGACAGCGGAATCCACGCGAGCGACGGCCTCGGGATTCCGCCCATCGAGAGCCGCAACCGCCAGACCGTTTGGAGCGCAGCGAACGGCAGCGGTCGGATCAGATCCGCCCGCTCGATTCCGGCGTAGGCGGTCTTGCCCAACGCGCACTTCCACCGGAGGTGGACCATTCGACAGGGCGAGGAGTGGCCCCGAGCTTCAAGACACCAGCCGACCGAACCATGTGAAGCCGCAGACAGTCGGCGGCGTGTGCGATAGATCAGCCCCGCGACTTGTTGCCGCGCGCAACCCGCCGGCGCTGCGGCCGTTCGGCGCGGGGGAGCAGCTCGGCACTGATCACCACGGTGGGCGTGGTGACGACACCGGTGCCGCATTCGAGGACTTGGAAATTCGCGGCTCCGGCCCGAGTGAGAGCTTCGGCGTCGCGTTCCAATTCTTCGACCGCGCTGACACCCTTCAAGGCGAGCATGCGGCCGTGGTCGCGGAGGAGGGGGAGCGACCACTGGGCCAGCTTGGCGAGCGGCGCGACGGCGCGCGAGGTGACGACATCGGCACCGCCGGCTTCCTTCATCACACCGGACTGTTCGGCGCGGCCGCGAACCACGGTGATGTCGAGGCCCGCCGATTCGATGAACTCGCTGAGGAAGATGGTGCGACGAAGGAGCGGCTCGACCAAGGTGATGTGGAGATCGGGTCGGGCGATACCGAGCGGGATGCCGGGGAGCCCGGCGCCGCTGCCGATATCGACCACCGTGGCGCCCTCCGGGATCAACTCACCGAGCACCGCGCAGTTGAGGATGTGGCGGTCCCAGAGGCGCGGCACTTCGCGCGGTCCGATCAGACCGCGCTCCACACCGGCGCTGGCGAGTGCCGCGCAGTACTGGCGCGCGATCGGCAGCCGCTCGCCGAAAACCTGGGCGGCCTCGACGGGCGGCTCCAGCTCGCCCGGCAGGGGAGTGCTTGCACCGAGATCCCGTTCCACGTGAAACATCCTTCCGCGTTCGATAGGTAAACAGTATTGAAGCGCTCATCGGCGGTTGCGTCCGGGACATGGAGAAGGCCCCCGATCCGAAGACCGGAGGCCCTGTCCAAATCGTCAGGGTGACGAAACACGCCGCCCCCGGATGCTCGCGGAGATCAGGCGGGAACGACCACCACGTGGCGGTTGGGCTCCACGCCCTCGCTCTCGCTCTCGACCCCGTCGATGGCCGCGACCGCGTCGTGCACGATCTTGCGCTCGAACGGCGTCATGGCCGCGAGTGCTTCCGGCGCACCGGATTCCAGCACCCGCTTCGCGGCGGCGGTGCCGAGCGCACTCAGCTCCTCGCGCCGCTTGGCCCGCCAGCCCGCCACGTCCAGCATCAGACGACTGCGCACCCCGGTCGCCTGCTGCACCGCAAGCCGGGTCAGCTCCTGCAGCGCGTCGAGCACCTCACCGTTGCGGCCGACGAGCTTCGACAGATCCCGGCCACCGTCGATGCTCACCACCGCGCGGTCGCCTTCGACATCCAGATCGATATCGCCGTCGAAGTCCAGGACGTCGAGCAGCTGTTCGAGATAGTCGCCCGCGATCTCCCCTTCTTCGATCAGGGCTTCCTCGGAGTCGGTCGCGACTTCAGCTGGCTCCGTCTCAGCGCTCACCATCGTCGTCGCCACTGTGGCGTCCCCTCCGTCGGTCTCAACAGTCATATGGTTTTCCTTCATCTGCTCGCCGCGACCGCCTGGCCATCGCCGCCGGGTGGTACGCGATCAAGGGTTGCTGCTGCGAGCGGGGCGGTCAGCGCCGCCGCTTCTGGTTGGCGCGGCCGCGGTTCGGGCGCCTCTGGTTGCCGCCGGACCGACGCTGGGCCGGGTTCTTGGGCTTCGCGGTGCCGTTGGTCGACACCCGGTCGACCGGGTCGACGGCGTCCTCGACCGCGTCCACCGAATCGGCGTCGGCCGGCTTCTTCTTGGTGTTGACCGGCTTGGCGCCCGGCTTGGGGGCGTTCTGCGCCCGCTGCTCGAGCTTCTGCAGCTTCTTCTCCTCTTCTTCCTTGGCCATGCGGCCGAAGACGAGGTGCTGCTGCCCGTAGGTCCAGATGTTGTTGGAGACCCAGTACAGCAGGATGGCGATCGGCAGGAACGGGCCACCGACGAGCACGCCGAGCGGGAACACCCACAGCGCGAGCTTGTTCATCAGGGCGGCCTGCGGGTTGGCCGCCGCCTCCGCGCTCTGACGGGCGACCGAGGCGCGCGCGTTGAAGTGCGTCGCGAGACCGGCGATGACCATCAGCGGGATGGCGACCGCGGCAATGGCAACCCGGGACGGCAGGACGCCGTCGATGGCGAACGCCTGCAGCTCGCTGACCGGGGTGGTGATGAAGGCGGAGATCGGCGCACCGAAGAGGCGGGCCGCGAGGAAGGACTGCACGTCGGCCGCGTTGAAGACGTAGTTCGGCGTGTTCGCGTTGTCCTGGATGCTCATGCCGAGCTGACCGAAACCGTGGCCGGTCCGGTTGAAGGAGCGCAGCACGTGGAACAGACCGAGGAAGACCGGCACCTGCGCCAGGATGGGCAGGCAGCCCATCAGCGGGTTGAAGCCGTGATCCTTCTGGAGCTTCTGCATCTCCAGCGCCATCTTCTGGCGGTCGTTCTTGTACTTCTTCTGCAGCTCCTTGATCTGGGGCTGCAGCTCCTGCATCTGCTTGGTGGTGCGCACCTGCTTCACGAACGGCTTGTAGAGCACGATGCGGAGCGTGAAGACCAAGAACACCACGGCGAGCGCCCACGCGATGCCGCTGTCGTCGCCCAGGCCGGGGATGGCCGCGAAGACCCGGTGCCAGAACCAGAGGATCCAGGACACCGGGTAATAAATGAAGTCGAGCACGGCTCTATGCACTCCCGTCGTTCGGTTCGCCGATCACCGCGGCGGGTGATCCTGTACAAGCGTGTGGCGCCGCTGCGTCCGCAGTGTCGGCGGTAGCGGACCCCTCCGAGCGATCGGGCAAACGATCACCGGCGGTGTTCCGCGCGCGGCGCTCCGGAACGGGGTCCCATCCACCAGGGTGCCAGGGCGCGCATTTGAGCAAGCGCACGACCGTCAATCCGAGTCCGACGAACAGGCCCCGGGTGCGCAACGCCGTGACGGCGTATTCGCTGCAGGTCGGGGTGAAGCGGCACACCGGCATCCGGGTGGGGGAGACGTAGGTCCGGTACAGCTCGATCGAGAAGATCAGCACGCGAGCCGGCAGCCGCACGAGGCTTCTCACGACGACCGCGCCCCATCGAGTTTCCGCAGCGCGCCCCGCAGCTGACGGAGTAGCTCGTCCGAGCTCGCGTCGGCGGCACCGGGCAGCGCACGAATCACGATATCGGCCTCGGCGGGTAGATCGGGGATCACCTTGCCGCACATATGACGCAGGCGGCGGGCTACCCGGTGTCGAATCACCGCGGAGCCCACCGCCTTGCTGACAATCAATCCGAATCGCGGACCGCCCACGCGGACCAGCGCATCCGCCGGAGCGTTCAGCTCGGGCGATACGCCGTCAGGTCCACCAGTGCCCACGATTCCGTCATACCCGCGCACGAGCGCGTGTACGACCAGATCTCGCCTCCCGATTCGCTGGCCGCGGCGCACCGTCCGGGAGAAGTCGGCACGATGATGCAACCGATACGGCTCAGGCAACACCCGAGCGTCCGAATGCGAGGATCAGGCAGTCAGGGTCTTGCGGCCCTTGCCGCGACGCGCGGAAACGATGGCGCGGCCCGCACGGGTCCGCATCCGGAGACGGAAGCCGTGAACGCGCGCCCGACGACGGTTGTTCGGCTGGAACGTCCGCTTGCCCTTGGCCACGGTCAACACTCCTCGAGTTGTGGATGCCTGCGGCATCCGATAGCTGGTCGGTAAAACGTGTGTGCGCGATGCTGAGTCGATCAAGCATTGCAAGCTCGGTCATCATCGATGCGCGTCGGTCCTGGCGCACAGGGTCGATTACGACCTCAACGCGGTCAGCACAGGACCGCCACCGCACCAAGGGGTGACTGTACGAGGGTACTGATCCGCCAGATGCGGGTCAAACTCGGCCCCCCCGGATGCCGGTCATCGGACCAGGTAGGGGTGATGAACAGGGCTGTGGACTGTTCGCCGGCTTATCAACACCCCTAGGCGCGCACCCGGGCCTCGCGATCTTGCGATAGCCAGTCGATAGCTGAAGAACCGCTGGTAGGAGCGACACACCGGCCGAGCTGAAGCACGTTTCCCATGTCCCCAGGGTTTTCCACATCTGTGGATAATTGTGTGGAAACACCCCTCCGGTGGCATATTCGTAGGCCGACGGCTATCAGCCGCTACCTGGAACCGGAGGATCCCCACAGCGCTCAGGCTCGCGGGATCACTGTATCCATCCACGGTAGATGCCCGCGTGCCCCGGTCGTCTGCGCTCCAATCGACAACTACTGGGGAGGACACTGCATGGACGACGAGCAGAACGTGTTGGCCACTGTGTGGCCCGAGGTGATCGCTGAGCTCACCACCGGCTCGCCCGACGGCGCCATCCCCCCGGTCACCAGAGCACAGCAGGCCTGGCTCAAGCTGGTCAAGCCGATCACCGTGGCGCAGGGCTTCGCGCTGCTCTCGGTGCCCTCGTCGCTGGCCCAGGAAGCCATCGAACGCGATCTGCGCGAGCCCATCCTGCGTTCCCTCGGCCGCCGGCTCGGTCCGCAGGTCGAAGGACTCGGCGTGCGGATCGCCGCGCCGCCCCAGTCGAGCAGCGAGCGGTCCGCGGCGAATCCACGGCATGCCCGGATGACCAGCCGGCCCGAGCGCCGGGAACCGCGGCGCGCCCCGGCGCCGGAGTTCGGCGCGCGCGCGGAATACGGCCAGCCGCAGCGGTACGGCGCGGCCACCGATTACGAACCCGCCCCGGAGTATCGCCAGGCCGGCGGGGAGTACGCGCCCGCCGCCGACTACCAGTCCGCGGGCGGCTACGACTCCGCACCGAACTACGACTCGGGCCAGAACTACGAGTCCGCTCCGGGTTACGACTCGGCGCCCGGCTACGAGTCCACCCCGAATTACGAACCGGCGCAGGGCTACGAGGCCGAGTACCCCGCGGCGACGGAGTTCGAGCCGACGCCCGAGTACGCCTCCGACGACTTCTACTCGACGCCGAACAACTACTCCGCTCCGGCGCCCGCCCCGGCACCGGAGCCGCCGACGCGATCGAACGGGTCGGGCCGCCGCGAGTCCGGGCCGCCCGGACAGGAGTCGTTGTTCACACCGGAGCCGGTGCCGCAGCGCGGCCGTGACTCGAACGGGCGCGCCCCGCTGCACGAACCCGAACCCGTCGGCGCCGCCACGCATCAGCCGGTGCGGGAGCCGCAGGCCCAGCCGGTGCGCGACACCCGGCCCGCGCACGCCGACCACCAGGACGACGACGAACCGGTCGTCAGCGCCCGCAACTCCTGGCCGACCTATTTCACCAAGTCGCAGGAGACGCCCGCGCCGAGTTCCTCGGCCAGCCTGAACGCCAAGTACACCTTCGAGACCTTCGTCATCGGCGCGTCCAACCGGTTCGCGCACGCGGCCGCGGTCGCCATCGCGGAGGCGCCGGCGCGGGCCTACAACCCGCTCTTCGTCTGGGGCGCCTCGGGTCTGGGCAAGACGCACCTGCTGCACGCGGCGGGGCACTATGCCCAGCGGCTGTTCCCGGGCATGCGGGTGAAGTACGTCTCAACCGAGGAATTCACCAACGACTTCATCAACTCACTGCGCGACGACCGCAAGGTGGCGTTCAAGCGCCGCTACCGCGAGACCGACATCCTGCTGGTCGACGACATCCAGTTCATCGAGGGCAAGGAAGGCATCCAGGAGGAGTTCTTCCACACCTTCAACACCCTGCACAACGCGAACAAGCAGATCGTGGTGTCCTCGGACCGTCCGCCCAAACAGCTTGCGACGCTGGAGGAGCGGCTGCGGACCAGGTTCGAGTGGGGCCTGATCACCGATGTGCAGCCGCCGGAGCTGGAGACCAGGATCGCGATCCTGCGCAAGAAGGCGCGGATGGACCGGCTGGACGTGCCGCACGATGTGATGGAACTGATCGCCAGCCGGGTGGAGCGCAATATCCGCGAGCTGGAGGGCGCGCTGATCCGCGTCACCGCGTTCGCCTCGCTGAACGGCCAGCCGCTGGATCTCCCGCTGGCCGAGGTGGTGCTGCGCGATCTGATGCCGGAGACGGCGGCGCTGGAGATCAACGCCGCCACGATCATGGCCGTGACCGCGGAGTACTTCAACACCACGCTGGAGGAGCTCACCGGCCCGGGCAAGGCGCGGCCGCTGGCACAGGCGCGCCAGATCGCGATGTACCTATGCCGTGAACTCACCGATCTCTCGCTGCCCAAGATCGGGCAGGCGTTCGGCCGCGACCACACCACGGTCATGTACGCGGAGAAGAAGGTGCGCAAGGAGATGACCGAGCGCCGGCGCGTCTACGACCAGGTCCAGGAGCTCACCGCTCGGATCAAGCAGCGTTCCCGCTAGGCCGCTCCCGATCTACTAACACCCGTTGTCTCCAGGGTGAACCGGCTGTTGATTCCACACCTGTGCACTGCTCCTGACCAGGGGCAGTGCACTTTTTTTGGTTGTGGATTCCTCGAGGAATTCCTGGGGAGTCCTCGAGGAATCCACGGGTTTGTGCACCGATTCCCCCACACCCTGTGGAGGCTGCCTGGGGGCCGTCGCTCACAGCCGGTTGTCCCCATCGCTAACAGCCTTGGCTACCCACAGGCACTGACCAGGCAGACTGCCGGTTAACCCCTGTGGATTCCTCGAGGAGTCCTTGGGGAGTCCTCGAGGAATCCTCGAGTTGTGCACCTGTTCCTGCACATGTGTGCACAAACGGGGGAAACCGGTGGAACAACTCGAGGACGACTCGAGGATGAATGGGGGACAACTTCTCGACGTCCACAGACACCCTCGGTTCATCCTCGAGTCATCCGCCGGTCATCCCCATGGCATCGGGCCGCGCCACCTGCGAAAACGGGTGCAGTCCACAGATTCCACAGTGCCTACTACTACTTCAGTTCTTCATCTAGAAGAACTTCTTTGAAAACAGGTGTGTGGAAAGTTGGTCGAGCCGGGTCACGCGTCGAGCCACTCGCCGAAGCGAAGCAATGAGGAGGGAGTCGATCCCGGCGATACCCCCGATCGGTTGATCCACACGATTTGTGACTGGGTAGTGAAAGATCCGGAGGGTCGGGCTAGGTCTACGGGCCCGAGCCGAGTACGGTTTGTTGTCGGCCGCCTGTGCGACACTTCCAAGGCGGTCGTTCCAGTACCCTCTTACGACGTTCGGCCCCGCACTCGGATCACGGAAATGGGAGAGGACAGATCGGGCGATGGAAAGCATGAAGTTTCGGGTCGCCCGTGAGGATTTCGCGGAATCCGTTGCCTGGGTAGCGCGCAGCCTCCCGTCCCGGCCTCCGGTGCCCGTCCTCGGCGGCGTTCTCCTGGTAGCCGATGAGGATGGTCTGACGGTCTCCGGTTTCGACTACGAGGTCTCCGCGCAGATGCGCGTCGCGGCCGAGGTCGCCGGTCCCGGTGAGGTGCTCGTCTCCGGCCGCCTGCTGGCCGACATCACCAAGGCGCTCTCCAACAAGCCGGTGGATGTCTCCGTCGACGGCACCCGCGTGCTGATCAGCTGCGGCAGCGCCAAGTTCTCCCTGCCCACCATGCCGGTCGAGGACTATCCCCAGCTTCCCGAAGTACCGCAGCAGACCGGCGAACTCGGTGTGGATGTTTTCGCCGAGGCCGTCGGCCAGGTCGCCGTCGCCGCCGGCCGCGACGACACGCTCCCCATGCTCACCGGCATCCGGGTCGAGATCGAGGGCTCCGCGGTCGTACTCGCGGCCACCGACCGTTTCCGCCTGGCCGTGCGCCACATCGAGTGGAAGCCGGAGCAGGCCGATATCGAGACCTCGGTGCTGATTCCGGCCAAGACGCTCTCCGAAGCCGCCAAGACCCTCGGCGCCTCCGATGCCCCCGTGCAGCTCTCGCTGGGCACCGGTGCGGGCTCGGACGGCCTGCTGGGCATCGTGAACGCGGGCCGGCGCACCACCACCCGCCTGCTCGACGCCGAATTCCCCAAGTTCCGCCAATTGCTCCCCAAGGAGCACACGTCCATCGCGACGCTGTCGGTGTCGGCGCTCTCCGAAGCCATCAAGCGTGTGGCGCTGGTGGCCGAGCGTGGCGCGCAGGTGCGGCTGGAGTTCTCCACAGAGGGCCTGCTGCTGTCGGCGGGCGGCGACGACGCCGGCCGCGCCGAGGAGTGGCTGGAGGCCGATTTCCGCGGTGAGGCGCTGACCATCGCGTTCAACCCGGGCTACCTCGTCGAAGGACTCTCGGCGCTGCGCGCGGATCGGGTCACCTTCGGGTTCACCACCCCGAGCCGTCCCGCCGTGCTGCTGCCCGCCGGCGAGGAGGAGCCCGAGGTGCTCGATTCCGGCTCGTTCGCGGCGCTCGCCAGCAACTACATCTACCTGTTGATGCCGGTCCGGCTGCCGGGCTGATCCCCAGGGGTGCAAACGTCTGTGCATAACCGGGTCGAACCCGGTCCACTCGCCGTGGGCCGGGTTCTTCCGCAGGTCAGAGCGGGGTAACCCATGTTCATCCGGGCGCTGTCACTGCGCGATTTCCGGTCCTGGGAACAGGCCGAGCTGGAATTATCCCCAGGCCGCACGGTCTTCTTGGGATCGAATGGGAACGGCAAGACCAACCTGGTCGAGGCGATCGGCTACCTGGCCACGCTCGCGTCGCACCGGGTCGCCGCCGACGCACCGCTGATCCGGATGGGGGCCGCCAAGGCGCGGGTCGGAGCGACGGTGGTCAATGCCGGACGCGAGTTGCGCATCGATGTCGAGTTGAACGCCGGCGCCGCCAACCGCGCGCAGATCAACCGCTCGCCGGTGCGCCGCCCACGCGAGATCCTCGGCATTCTCCAGACCGTGCTGTTCGCGCCGGAGGATCTGTCGCTGGTCCGCGGCGATCCGGGGGAGCGGCGGCGCTTCCTCGACGAGTTGTGCACAGCCCGCCTCCCACGGCTGGCCGCGGTGCGCGCCGACTACGACCGCGTGCTGCGCCAGCGCTCGGCACTGTTGAAAACCGCTGGTAGGCAGGCACGTTCGAAGGCTGACCTGAGCACCCTGGATGTGTGGGACGGTCATCTGGCCACGCATGCCTCGGTGCTGCTGGCGCAGCGGCTGCGACTGGTGCACGATCTTTATCCACATCTCGCACAGGCGTACTCGGCGATCGCGCCCGAATCCCGGCCCGCCGCAATCGGTTACCGCAGCGGCTATCTGCCGCCGGAACTGCTCGATCCGGCGCGGGGGCCGCAGCCCGGCGACGAGGCGGAACTGGAAGCGATCATGCTGCGCGAGTTGGGGAATGCCCGCACCCGGGAGCTGGAGCGCGGCGTCTGCCTGGTCGGTCCGCACCGCGACGATCTGGAACTACTGCTGGGCAGTGCACCCGCGAAAGGTTTTGCCAGCCACGGGGAATCGTGGTCCTACGCGCTGGCGCTGCGGCTGGGCGCGTTCGAGCTGCTGCGCTCCGGCGGCACCGAACCGGTGCTGCTGCTCGACGACGTCTTCGCCGAACTCGACCGCCGCCGGCGCACCGCTCTCGCCGCGGTGGCCGCCGGCGCCGAGCAGGTGCTCATCACCGCCGCGGTCGCGGAGGACGTGCCCGCCGAACTCGAGGCGACGCCGATGCGCGTGCAGACCGCCGGTGCGGCCGACCATCGGACGTCGAGCATCGCGACCGCGACACCCCCGGCCCCCGAGCCCGCGCCGCCGCCGGACGACCTGCCCGCTACCGCCACGTGACGATGTGTCCGGGGCAGCGCGATGCCGCTGTTCTCCCGTAGAGTTCGCACCGCCGGGGCACCGGATCGGCGGTGTCACCAGCACGGAAGAGTTATCCACAGGTTCTGTGGACAACTCGTCCGGAGCGGCGGTCACCCCGCTGCCGGGACTTGGCGGCTCGAACCACGCGGGTTGTGCAGAACACGCACTTGACCGGGGCGAACAGACGTTCGATCTTGGATGCTCGAGCCGCTGACCATGGGATTTCCACCCCGGGCGGGCTTATACCGTGCCTGGGGACAACTCGACAAATCTGGGGACAAACCCGGAGCGTGAACGGAGCAGGTGATGACCGACGAGTCGGAGCAGCACGGCGCCGGTGCACAACCACCCGGCGGCGATCCGGAGCTGCGCGGCATCGATCTGGCGCGGCGAGCGCTGGAGGAGGCGCGGGCCGCCGCGCGCGCCAGCGGGAAGTCGGTCGGCCAGGGCCGGGCCTCGCCGAAGCGCGGTCTGCGCACCGGCGCGCGCCGGCGGTCGGGCTGGTCCGGCCCGGGCCCGGACGCCCGTGATCCCCAGCCCCTGTTCAAACTCGCCGGCGCGCTGGCGAAGAACCGCGGCTGGTCGGCCAAGGTCGCCGAGGGCATGGTCTTCGGGCAGTGGGCCACGGTGGTGGGGGAGGACATCGCCGCGCACGCGAACCCGGTCTCGCTTACCGACGGCGTACTGTCCATCGCCGCCGAATCCACCGCGTGGGCAACGCAATTGCGCATGCTGCAGAGCCAGATCCTGGCCAAGATCGCGGCCGCGGTCGGAAACGGCGTGGTCAAGCAGCTGAAGATCACCGGACCGACCGCTCCGAGCTGGCGTAAGGGTGAACGTCACATCCGCGGCCGCGGCCCGCGCGACACCTACGGGTGAACAGCGCTAATTCCGGGCTAGTAACTAGTGCGCCCTAGGTGCTCGGAGAGGCGGATCAAACCGCCGCATGGCCGACAGGACACGTGTGGAGTCGATTTCTTTGAGCCACGGAGCTGTGAGGGGTGTGTTAGGTGCACTGTGGCTCGGGTCTACCAGTAGGATGGTGACGTAACTAGCGGCGAACCTTCGGCGCGTTCGGAACGGCACGCTCTCGGACCCCTTTTTTCGACCAGTCCAGACTACGGGGTTTCACGTGTACTGCCCGCCCGCTGTCCAGAGGATCAGCAAGTAAGGAGAGCTACCGACCAGTGGCTGCCAACGAATCGGGCTCGACCAAAGCAAAATCCGGTGATTACGATGCTTCCTCCATTACGGTCCTCGAAGGCCTCGAGGCGGTTCGCAAGCGTCCCGGCATGTACATCGGCTCCACGGGTGAGCGCGGTCTACACCATCTGATCTGGGAAGTCGTCGACAACTCCGTCGACGAGGCGATGGCCGGCCACGCCACGCGCGTCGATGTGAAGATCCTCGCCGACGGCGGCGTCGAGGTGGTCGACGACGGCCGCGGTATCCCCACCGGCATGCACGCGCAGGGCATCCCCACCATCGAGGTGGTCATGACCCAGCTGCACGCGGGCGGCAAGTTCGACTCCGACTCCTACGCGGTGTCCGGTGGTCTGCACGGTGTCGGTATCTCCGTGGTCAACGCCCTGTCGAGCCGGCTCGAGGCCGAGATCGACACCGCCGGCTTCCACTGGACCCAGACCTACAAGGACGCCAAGCCGGGCCAGCTGGTCCAGGGCGAGCCGACCAAGCGCACCGGTACCACCATCCGCTTCTGGGCGGATCCGGAGATCTTCGAGACCACCACCTACAACTTCGAGACGGTCGCACGCCGCCTGCAGGAGATGGCGTTTCTGAACAAGGGACTCACCATCACCCTCACCGACGAGCGGGTCTCCGAGAGCGACGTCACCGACGAGGTGGTCAGCGAGACGGCCGAGGCGCCCAAGCACGCCGACGAGGCCGCCGAGGCCGCCGCCGCGCCGAAGGTGAAGTCGCGCACCTACCACTACCCGGGCGGGCTCGAGGATTTCGTCAAGCACATCAACCGGACCAAGCAGGCCATCCACAACTCGATCGTCGCGTTCACCGGCAAGGGCACCGGCCACGAGCTCGAGGTCGCGATGCAGTGGAACTCCGGCTATTCCGAGTCGGTGCACACCTTCGCCAACACCATCAACACCCACGAGGGCGGCACCCACGAAGAGGGCTTCCGCGCCGCGCTGACCACGGTGGTCAACAAGTACGCCAAAGACAAGAAGCTGATCAAGGAGAAGGACGGCAACCTCACGGGTGACGACATCCGCGAGGGCCTGGCCGCCATCGTCAGCGTCAAGGTCGGTGAGCCGCAGTTCGAGGGCCAGACCAAGACCAAGCTGGGCAACACCGAGGTCAAGTCGTTCGTCCAGAAGACGTGCAACGAGCACCTGCAGCACTGGTTCGAGGCCAATCCGGCCGATGCCAAAACGATTGTGAACAAGGCGGTCTCGTCCGCGCAGGCGCGCGTCGCGGCGCGCAAGGCCCGCGAGCTGGTGCGCCGCAAGTCCGCCACCGACCTGGGCGGCCTGCCCGGCAAGCTGGCCGACTGCCGCTCCAAGGACCCGGTCAAGTCCGAGATCTACATCGTGGAGGGCGACTCCGCCGGCGGCTCGGCCAAATCCGGCCGCGACTCGATGTACCAGGCGATCCTCCCGCTGCGCGGCAAGATCATCAACGTCGAGAAGGCCCGCATCGACCGCGTCCTCAAGAACAACGAGGTCCAGTCGATCATCACCGCGTTCGGCACCGGCATCCACGACGAGTTCGACATCGCCAAGCTGCGGTATCACAAGATCGTGCTGATGGCCGACGCCGACATCGACGGCCAGCACATCTCGACGCTGCTGCTCACCCTGCTGTTCCGCTTCATGCGGCCGCTGGTCGAGCACGGGCACGTCTACCTCGCGCAGCCGCCGCTCTACAAGCTCAAGTGGCAGCGCGCCGATCCCGAGTTCGCCTACTCCGACCGCGAGCGCGACGTGCTGCTCGAGGCCGGCCTGTCGTCGGGCAAGAAGATCAACAAGGACGACGGCGTGCAGCGCTACAAGGGTCTGGGCGAGATGAACGCCAAGGAGCTGTGGGAGACCACCATGGACCCGTCGGTCCGGGTGCTGCGTCAGGTCACCCTCGACGACGCCGCCGCGGCCGACGAGCTGTTCTCCATCCTGATGGGTGAGGACGTCGAGGCCCGCCGCAGCTTCATCACCCGCAATGCCAAGGACGTTCGCTTCCTCGACGTGTAGCCGGTTCGGGGGGACCATCGCTGCCCACAGACTTCCTACGGAGATCACTTTCACATGACTGAGACCACGTTGCCGCCCAACGGCGGGGCCGGTGACCGGATCGAACCGGTCGACATCCAGAACGAGATGCAGAGCAGCTACATCGATTACGCGATGAGCGTGATCGTGGGCCGCGCGCTGCCCGACGTGCGCGACGGCCTCAAGCCGGTGCACCGGCGCGTGCTCTACGCGATGTACGACAACGGGTACCGGCCCGACCGCGGCTATGTGAAGTCGGCCCGCCCGGTCGCCGAGACCATGGGTAACTACCACCCGCACGGCGACGCCTCGATCTACGACACCCTCGTGCGCATGGCCCAGCCGTGGTCGCTGCGCTACCCGCTGGTCGACGGCCAGGGCAACTTCGGCTCGCGCGGCAACGACGGCGCGGCCGCCATGCGCTACACCGAGTGCCGCCTGACGCCGCTGGCCATGGAGATGCTGCGCGAGATCGACCACGAGACGGTCGATTTCGCGCCGAACTACGACGGCCGCTCGCAGGAACCGACGGTGCTCCCCAGCCGGGTGCCGAACCTGTTGATGAACGGCTCCAACGGCATCGCGGTCGGCATGGCGACCAACATCCCGCCGCACAACCTGAACGAGCTCGCCGAGGCCGTCTACTGGGCGCTGGAGCACTACGAGGCCGACGAGGAGACCACCCTCGAGGCCTGCATGGAGCGGGTCAAGGGCCCGGACTTCCCGACCTACGGCCTGATCGTCGGCGGCCAGGGCATCCAGGACGCCTACCGCACCGGTCGCGGCTCCATCCGCATGCGCGGCGTGGTCGAGATCGAAGAGGACAACCGCGGCCGCACCACCATCGTCATCACCGAGCTGCCCTTCCAGGTCAACACCGACAACTTCATCAACTCGATCGCCGAGCAGGTGAAAGACGGCAAGATCGCGGGCATCTCGGACATCCACGACGAGTCCTCCGACCGCGCCGGCATGCGCATCGTGGTGACGGTCAAGCGCGACGCCGTGGCCAAGGTGGTGCTGAACAACCTCTACAAGCACACCCAGCTGCAGACCAGCTTCGGCGCCAACATGCTCTCCATCGTGGACGGCGTGCCGCGCACCCTGCGCCTGGACCAGATGATCCGGCTCTACGTCGATCATCAGTTGGAAGTCATCGTCCGGCGCACCCGCTACCTGCTGCGCAAGGCCGAGGAGCGGGCCCACATCCTGCGTGGCCTGGTCAAGGCCCTGGACGCGCTCGACGAGGTCATCGCGCTGATCCGCCGCTCGGCCAACACCGACACCGCGCGCACCGGCCTGATGCAGCTTCTCGAGATCGACGAGATCCAGGCCACCGCCATCCTCGACATGCAGCTGCGGCGCCTGTCGGCGCTGGAGCGGCAGAAGATCGTCGACGAGTTGGACAAGATCGAAGCCGAGATCGCCGACCTGAAGGACATTCTCGACAAGCCGGAGCGCCAGCGCGTCATCGTGCGCGACGAACTGCGCGAGATCGTCGAGAAGTTCGGCGACGAGCGGCGCACCCGGATCGTCGCGGCCGACGGCGACGTCGCCGACGAGGATCTGATCGCCCGCGAGGACGTGGTCGTCACCGTGACGGAGACGGGCTACGCCAAGCGCACCAAGACCGACCTCTACCGCTCGCAGAAGCGCGGCGGCAAGGGCGTGCAGGGCGCGGGTCTCAAGCAGGACGACATCGTCAAGCACTTCTTCATCACCAGCACGCACGACTGGCTGCTGTTCTTCACCAACAAGGGCCGGGTGTACCGGGCCAAGGCCTACGAGCTGCCCGAGGCGAGCCGGACCGCGCGCGGTCAGCACGTGGCGAACCTGCTGGCCTTCCAGCCCGATGAGAAGATCGCCCAGATCATCCGCATCCAGGGCTACGAGGACGCGCCCTACCTGGTGCTGGCCACCAAGAACGGCCTGGTGAAGAAGTCCAAGCTGACCGACTTCGACTCCAACCGCAGCGGCGGCATCGTCGCGGTGAACCTGCGCGACGAGGACGAGCTGGTCGGCGCGGTGCTGTGCGCCGCCGAGGACGATTTGCTGCTGGTGTCGGCGCACGGCCAGTCGATCCGCTTCTCCGCCACCGACGAGGCGCTGCGCCCGATGGGCCGCGCCACCTCCGGCGTGCAGGGCATGCGGTTCAACGCCGATGACGAACTGTTGTCGCTCAACGTCGTTCGCCCCGACACGTATCTGCTGGTCGCGACCTCGGGCGGCTACTCCAAGCGCACCGCGATCGAGGAGTACACCGCACAGGGCCGGGGCGGTAAAGGCGTATTGACTATCCAGTTCGACGCCAAGCGTGGCACTCTGGTCGGTGCGCTCATCGTCGACGACGAGGATGAGTTGTACGCGATCACGTCCGGCGGTGGCGTAATCCGCACGGCGGCGAAGCAGGTTCGTAAGGCTGGACGACAGACCAAGGGCGTGCGATTGATGAACCTCGCGGATGGGGATACGTTGCTTGCTATCGCGCGCAACGCCGACGAACCCGATCAGGTCGATCAGATCGCCGGCGGCGACAGCGCCGGTTCCGAGTAAATCCACCAGCGGCGGCAACGAACGGATCTAAGGATTCCCATTGACCACTCCGAATCAGCCGAATGACGAGCGGCAGCACACGAACGGTGTGACCGAACGGATCGCACCGTCCCCGATTCCGCCGCGGCCGACATCCCGGCCGGTCAATTCGGGCGAAGGCGGGCAGTCGAACGAAAATCCGGATCAGCAAGGCGAATTCGGGTCCAAGGCGCCGGAGCAGAACTCCGGCGCCGAAGGGCGCGAACAGGAGCCGGCCGAGCAGTCCGGCTCCGGCCAATCGCCGTATCAGGAAGGCTGGTCGCAGCTTCCGCAGCGGGAACCGCAGTCCAACCTGTACCGGCCGGGCCAGGCCCCGGTCACCGGGCGGCCCGCGGGCGGGCTGAACGGCGGCGTCACCAACGCTCGCACCACCGCCGACCTCGCCGCCAAAGCCGCGCGCAAGGAAGCGGCGATGGTGAAATCCGTTGGCATCGACGGGCCTACGCGCAGCATCGCGCGGCCGGAACTGATCAAGGACATGCCCGACCTGTCCGACATCCGGCACCCCCTGCCCCCGCAGGAGGCCGCCGGCGCCGCGATGCCGCAGTACCACCCGGTCTCGCCCGCCGCTCCGGTCGCGGTGGCCGCGGCCGCCGCCGGTGAGCCGCTGCGCGCCACGGTCCAGATTCGCCGTATCGATCCCTGGTCGACGCTGAAGATCTCGCTGGTGATCAGCGTCGCGCTGTTCTTCGTGTGGATGCTCGCGGTCGGTCTGCTCTACATCGTGCTCGAGGGCATGGGCGTGTGGGAGCGGCTGAACAACACCTTCACCGACATGGTGTCCCAGGACAGCGGCTCGGCGGGCCTGATCGACGCCGGCACGGTGTTCGGGTACGCGGGTGTCGTCGGCCTGATCAACGTGGTGCTGTTCACCGCGCTCGGCACGGTCGGCACGTTCATCTACAACCAGTGCTGCGATCTCGTCGGCGGTATCCAGGTCACCCTGGCCGACCCCGACTAGAAGACGGTTCTCCCGAACGGCCGGTGCCCCGCGCACCGGCCGTTCGGCTTTTCCGAAACGCCGACGATTAGCGCTCTGACCAGCCGTTTTGGTTGTACCCGGTGGTGTCGGGTAATCTTTGTCCTCGGCTCGGGTTGGTAAAACTCGAAGTCGATACGGGCCTATAGCTCAGGCGGTTAGAGCGCTTCGCTGATAACGAAGAGGTCGGAGGTTCAAGTCCTCCTAGGCCCACCGTTCCACTCGATAGTTGGCTCATGCTCAGCAAAAGCATGAGCCATTTCTCGTTTCACTCATAATATTCGGGGGCGCGGCCCCCGGCGGGCTCCGCCCCCGGACCCCCGAACCGGAATGTTCTGGGCCTGTAATCTTCGGCCCAGTACTGTGGTGGCATGAAACTTCTTCTTACCGTTGGTATTGCGGTCGCCGTTCTCGTCGGAATCAGCAAGCTGCGCAAGCGGGATGATGCCGATCTCTGGCACGAGGTCACCAACCGCTGAGTTCTCCCAGCTCACCCCGGAATGGGCCTGTTTGACGTGACAAACGCCGGACAGGTACCGTTTCGTGCGGTGACGGGGCCTTAGCTCAATTGGCAGAGCACTGCCTTTGCAAGGCAGGGGTTAGGGGTTCGATTCCCCTAGGCTCCACAGAAAGAAGCAGGTCGAGGGATATTCTCGGCCTGCTTCTCGCGTTTCGGGTCAGCGGGGGACACGACGGGCGTGCACTCTTTCCCACGCATCGATGGCGGCGTCCCACTGGTCGCCGGACAGGGTGGTGAGCGACATGGGGAACAGGCCGTCCTCTTCCTTCTCGATGTGCGGCCACAGGGTCGCGAGGGAGGCCAGCACCTGCTCCCGGCCCGCGGGAACGCTCAGGTCGGCGGTGTCCAGGGCGACGGTCATCTCCCGGTGCTCGTCCTCCAGCGTCGCGATGTAGGCCGCGCAGTCGGGGTCGTCGCGCATCACCGCGAACAGGCCCTGCTCCTCGCCCGCCCAGTGCTCGGACAGCCGGCGTCGCAGCTCGGCCAGATCCCGTTGCGCCGCAGCGATATCGCCGCGGCCCAGGGCGCGCTCGATCTCGCCGGCGAGGTTGTAGACCGCCTCGTGCTCGGCGATGAACTCCTTGATCAGCGGGATGTCGCGGCAGCCGCAGTACTGGCACACCTCGGTCAGGCCTCCTCGAGCGGACCGTGCCGGTCCAGGTGCAGGTAGGTGTAGCCGGTGACCAGCAGGCAGACGATCGTCGCGGCGATCAGCATCGCCCAGCCGGGGACCACCAGGGCGATCACGCCGCCGAGCAGGGCGCCCAGCGCGAAACTGGCGTAGAGCAGGAAGTAGTCGAGCCATTCGGCGTAGGTGCCGCCGGAGAGGTGGCGCTCGATGCCCTGGCCGAGTTTCACGACGGTGCCGGTGACGTAGCTGAGCGGGATGGAGACTTCGCCGTTCTTGACGAACGAGGTGTTCAGCGCCCCGACGCCGAAGGCGACGAACAGGATGGGGATGAAACCGATACGGCTGGTGTCGGACTCGTGCGGGAGCAGGAACGCGTCCACGAGCGAGGCGATGCCCAGGCTGACGGTGGTGAGCAGGGTCGGGCCGTGCGGATGGTCGTGCCAGAAGTGCCGCCGGCACCAGGAGGCGACGACGACGCCGGACAGGAACGCCAGCAGCAGCGCGGTCGCCGCGATGGCCGCGTCGCGTTCGTCGTGGAAGTAGCCGAGCACGGCGCGCTCGGTGTTGCCGGTCATGAACGTGACGAAGTAGCCGGCGGTGTGCATGAAGGCGGCCGCGCCGATCAGGCCGGCCAGCGCGGCCAGCACCCAGGAGATGCGGGCCTCGGAGTCGAACAGTTCCCGTTTACGCGCCGGATCCGGCTGCTTCACAGGTCGGGCTCCTCCCAGGGCAGTGGACGATGTCCAAGTCTGGCCTACGGGAGGCGGGAACCCCGGCAGGGAACGCCGGGGATTCCAGCAATTCGCTGTGCGGTCAGACGGCCGCGGCTTCGGCGCGGTCGTAGGCGGTGCGGGCCGCCGCGATCTCCTGCTGATGGTTTTCGGTCCAGCTGACCAGGGCCTGAATGGTGTGGTGCAGGCCCGCGCCGAGCGGGGTGAGCTCGTAGTCGACGCGCGGCGGCACCACCGGGTACACGGTGCGGCGGACCAGGCCGTCGCGCTCCAAATGCCGCAGGGTGCGGGTGAGCATGCGCTGGCTGATGCCGTCGATCTCGCGGCGCAGCTCGGTGAAGCGCATGGTGCGCCCGGCCAGCAGGGCGATGGCGAGCAGCGACCACTTGTCGGCGATGCGGTCCAGGATCTGGCGGACTTCGCAGTCTTCGCGGGTGTCCCACTGCCGAGCCGAGAAGTCCTCGGTATCCGCGCAGTAACCGAGGGTCTGCAATGTGCCTTCTTCCATGGTTACCAATAGTGACGCATGATGGCCTCAGTTACAAGAAGTAACCGACATGCCGTCGGGGTACCGCAAGGAAGGGCAAACACCATGAGTGCTGAGGTCACGCAGTTCGCGCAGCTGGAGGCGGAGTTCGACGCCTACGTCGGCCGCATCGTCTACGCCACCATGGTGACGGTGGACAGCAAGGACCGGCCGCGAACCCGGGTGCTCATCCCCATCTGGGAGAACGTGGACGGGCGGCCGGTGGGCTGGCTGGCCACCTACAAGACGCCGGTGAAGGCGGCGCACATCGCGCGCAATCCGCACGTGAGCTTCTCGTACTGGGACCGGCGCAACGACTCGGTGGCCATCGACGCCACCGCCGCGTGGGCGGACGACATGGCCGTGCGGCAACGGGTCTGGGATTTGTACTCGCAGACCAGCCCGCCGGGTGCGGGCTATCCGCTCGGGCAGTTCTGGAGTTCGCCGGCGGATCCGAAGCTGCATGTCATGCGGCTGGAACCGTTCCGCGTCCAGGTGATTCGCGGCCGGGATCTGCGCAGCCGGATCTGGCAGCCCGCACGGCAGCCGGCCGGGGCCTGAGCACGGGTTACCGTGCAGGAGTGAACGATGTGCTCGAGTTTCTGCTGACCGAACCGATCGCCGCGCCGGTGGACGCCGACCTGGAAGCGGCATGGGCCCGGCACGCGGCGATCGCGGCGCGCTTCCCGGCGCCGGTGGACGCCGCGGTGGCGGGCGGATTCGTCGCGGACCGCTTGGGTTTCGCGTTCCTGTCCGGGTATCAGGAGGCGCTGCGGCAGCTGCTGCCCGAGGTGGCCGGCCGGGAGTTGCTCGCGGTGTCGGCGACGGAGGAGAACGGTGCGCATCCCGCGGCGATCCGGACCACCGTGGCGCCCGCGGGCGGTGGCTGGGTGGTGCGCGGCGCCAAGTCGTTCACGACGATGGGCGAGCACGCCCGGCAGCTGATCGTGGTCGCCGCCACCGGCGCGGTGATCGACGGGCGGCACGAACTGCGCGCGGTCGTGGTGGACGCGCGGCAGTCGGGTGTCACGGTGACCAACCGGCCGCCGCTGCCGATGGCCCCGGAGATCCCGCACGCGACAGTGCTTTTCGAGGACGCGGCGGGGCGGCCGCTGCCGGGCGACGGCTATGCGGATTTCCTGAAGCCCTTCCGCACGGTGGAGGACGTGCACGTGCTCGCGGCGACGCTGGGCTGGCTGGTGCGGGTGGGGCGGCAGGCGCACTGGCCGCAGTCGATGCTGCAGCGGCTGCTGGCCGGGGTGGCGATGGTGCGCGGGCTGGATCCGGCGGCTCCCGGCTCGGCCGGAACGCATATCGCGCTGGGCGGGATCTTCGCGGAATTCGAGCGGCTGCTGCTGGACTCGGCCCCGCTGTGGAATCAGGTGGACGCGCAGACCCGGGAACGCTGGGAGCGGGATCGCCCGCTGCTGGCGACCGCCGGGCGGGTGCGCGCGCAGCGGCTGACGACGGCCTGGCGGCGGGTGGGTTTCGACGAGCCTACGGACTGAGGCCGGAAACCTGCCCGGAAAATGGGGAGCGGGCCTCGGCGAAGGGGGGGAGTTAGCCGAGGCCCGCGTAGGGTCGGCCCGGGGGGGAGGGGCCGACGAGAATGATCCTACGCGATGTTTCGAGTTTGTGTGTGCGTGGGGAACGCCACTTTCGTAGATTTTTAGGAGTTGTCCTACCTAGGCGTCGCGGCGCGTGCGTCGCGGCGCGGTAGCCGGGTTACTCGGCGCCGGTACGGTATCGGCTGATTGTTTGCCAAAAGCCTTGTCGTTCAGGAAATTACAGGACGTCGGGCGGCGTTCAGCTGGAACTCTGCCGGTTTCCGCCAAACATGCAGACCGGTCGCTGCCTGTCCCGCAGCGGGATTCGGGCTGGCGCGTTCGTCCCGATTCTGTCGTATTTGTCGCGTGTCCTAGGCGGCTCGGGCATGTCGAGACCGAGAACTTGTCGGACCCTGATGCGAGCATGGCGCCATGAATCGCTCGGTACTCGAGTACCGCCCGCCGCCGAAACGGGTAGCCGGCTACGCACGACTCGTGGCGGCCCCACGCGCGAGGATCGAATCGATCGCATTCCGTTCCGGTACCCCGAGCACCGCCTGGAACGGGATGCGGCCTTCGACGTTTCCCGGCACGACCGGCACACCCGGAAAAACGGATGTATTTGCAGGCGTGTCGGACAATACTGACTCGAGTATCGATCGGCCCGCTTCGCGAACCCCACGAAACTCAGGAGAGTCATGCCCGACGCAATAGTCGCCGAGGGTCTGGTCAAGCGTTACGGCCAGCTGGTCGCCCTCGATGGACTCGATCTCGCGGTGCCCGAGGGCACCGTCACCGCCCTGCTCGGCCCCAACGGCGCAGGTAAGACCACCGCCGTCCGCGTCTTCACCACGCTGCTCGTCCCGGATTCGGGCAGCGCGACCGTCGCGGGCATCGACGTGCTCCGCAACCCGCAGGCGCTGCGCTCCCGCATCGGAGCCTCCGGCCAGTACGCCGCGGTGGACGAATACCTGACCGGCTTCGAGAACCTGGAGATGGTCGGGCGGCTGTACCACATGGGGGTGCAGCGCAGTAAAGACCGCGCCCGCGAACTACTCGACCGCTTCCGGCTCAGCGACGCCGCCGATCGCCCGGTCAAGGGCTACTCCGGCGGTATGCGCCGCCGGCTCGACCTGGCCGGCGCGCTGGTCGCCAACCCGCCGGTGCTGTTCCTGGACGAACCCACCACCGGCCTGGACCCGCGCGCCCGGCTCGACCTGTGGGATGTCATCGAGGAGTTGGTGGCGGGCGGCACCACGCTCCTGCTGACCACGCAGTACATGGAGGAGGCCGATCGGCTGGCCGATTCCATCGCCGTGATCGATCACGGCAAGGTGATCGCGCGCGGCACCGCCGACGAGCTCAAGACCCTGGTGGGCGGCGACCGCATCGAACTCACCGTCAGCGACCCGGCGAAACTGGACACCGCGCAGCGGGTGCTCAAGGGCCTGGCCGACGGCGAGATCCACATCGAGACGGGGCTGCGCCGGATCATCGTGCCGGTCAGCAACGGCTCACAGGCCCTGGTCGACGCGATCGGCCTGCTCGGCTCCAACGACGTGCACATCAACGACGTCGGCTTGCGCCGGCCCTCGCTCGACGACGTCTTCCTGACGCTCACCGGGCACGAGGCCGAGGATTACGTCAACGGCGAGAGCGCCACACCGGCGGAAGGGGCGGCGCGATGACCGACCTGCACAAGAGCACCGCGGCCACCGCCTTCGCCGAGCCGGAGCGGGCCGGGCTGGGGCAGCGCCTGTCCTATCTGGTCAACGACAGCCTGACCATCGCCAAGCGCAATGTCATCAAGATCAAACGCGTCCCGGACGTGCTGATCTTCTCGACGCTCTCGCCGATCATGTTCGTGCTGCTGTTCGCCTACGTCTTCGGCAACGCGATCGCCGTGCCGGGCATGGAGGGCGGCTACCGCGAATTCCTGATCGCGGGCATCTTCGCCCAGACCGTGGTCTTCGGCGCGTCCTTCACCGGCGCGGGCCTGGCCGAGGACATGCAGAAGGGCATCATCGACCGGTTCCGCTCACTGCCGATGGCACCGGCCGCGGTGCTGTTCGGCCGCACCATCAGCGACGTCGTCATCAACCTGGTGAGCCTGACGGTGATGTCGCTGACGGGCTACCTGGTCGGCTGGCGGATCCGCGGCTCGATCATGGACGCGGTGCTGGCCTACGTGCTGCTGTTGCTGTTCGCCTACGCGATCTCCTGGATCATGGCCGTGGTCGGCCTGCTGGTCCGCGCGCCCGAGGTGTTCAACAACGCCAGCTTCATGGTGATGTTCCCGCTCACCTTCCTGGCCAACACCTTCGTGCCGCTGGAGAACCTGCCGCAGGTGCTCAAGGTCTTCGCCGAGTGGAATCCGGTGTCGGCGCTCACCCAGGCCACCCGTGATCTGTTCGGCAACACCGATCCGATGATGCCGCCGCCGTCGGATGCCTGGTCCATCCAGCACCCGGTGGCGACCTCGCTGATCTGGGTGGTGGTGATCCTGCTGATCTTCGTGCCGCTGGCGCTGCGCCAGTACAAGCGCGCCGTCAGCCGCTGAGCCCCGGCTCGATTCGCCGCGCCGGTTCCGCACGGAGCCGGCGCGGTGGCGTTCGCGGGGTCAGGCCCGGCCGTTGCCGTCGATGCTGACCGGCTGCGGAGAGCCGTTGCGGGAGTAGCCGATCCGCGGCGGCTCGGGCGCCACCGCCGGCGGCTGCGGGCGGCGGGCGCGCAGCACCCAGGCCACCCCGGCGGCCAGCGCGACCACGACCGCGGCCACGAGCCGGTTGCGAGAACGTGCGGATACAAGCGGGCGCCCCAAGGTCATTCGACCACTCTGGCACAACCGGGAAAATCGCGCAGTAACGGCCGGTCCTCCGACTGTGAGCTGCGACGCGTCGGCGAGCTGGTTCGGTCCTGCACGGTCCGCCCGCGACTAACATGGCGACGTGACCTCACCCATTCAGACTGCGAGCGTGACCCTGCACACCAACCACGGTGATATCCAGATCGCGTTGTTCGGCAATCACGCGCCGAAGACGGTGCGTAATTTCCTCGGCCTCGCGGATGGTTCGGCGGAGTACACCACCCAGAACGCGAGCGGCGGCAGCACCGGCCCGTTCTACGACGGCGCGCTGTTCCACCGGGTGATGGACGGTTTCATGATCCAGGGCGGCGATCCGACCGGCACCGGCCGCGGCGGGCCCGGCTACGAGTTCGGTGACGAATTCCACCCGGAACTGCGCTTCGACCGCGGCTACCTGCTGGCGATGGCCAACGCGGGCCCCGGCACCAACGGCTCCCAGTTCTTCGTCACGGTCAGCCCGCAGGCGCACCTGAATCGCAAGCACACCATTTTCGGCGAGGTCATCGACCCGGAATCGCGCAAGGTCGTCGACGCCATCGCCGCCACCCCGACCGATCGCAACGACCGCCCGAAGGAGCCGGTCGTGATCTCCAAGATCACGATCAACTGAATGCTATGAATCCGCAGCCGCCCGCACAGTCGTGCGTTCGTCATCCCGATCGTCCCACCGGATTGGCGTGCACACGCTGCGGTCGGCCCGCCTGCCCCGAGTGCCTGCGCCCGGCTTCGGTCGGGCAGCACTGCGTGGACTGTGTCGCGCAGGGGCAGCGCGAGACCAGGCAGGTCCGGACGGTCGCGGGCGCGGTGGCGGGGAAGGCCCCGACACCGTACGTGACCTACGCGTTGATCGCGGTCAACGTGCTCGTCTACGCCATCACGGCCTGGCAGTCACGCAACCTGATCGACAACGCCCAGGGCGGCACCAACTTCTTCACCTCACGCCTGTTCTACGACTGGGTGCTGGTGCCCGCGATGGTCGCCAACGGCGATTGGATCCGGGTGATCGGCTCGGGCTTCCTGCACTACGGCCCGATTCACCTGGCGCTGAACATGTTCGCGCTGTGGATCATCGGCCGCAGCCTGGAGCCGCCGCTGGGCCGGCTGCGCTACCTGGCGATCTACCTGGTCTCGATGATCGCCGGCGCCGCCGCGTGCATGGTTTTCCAAGGGCCGCTGGAAGCCACCGCCGGTGCGTCCGGCGCGGTGTACGGCATGTTCGGCGCGATCACCGTCCTGCTGCTGCGCCTGCGGCAGAACGCCAATCAGATGTACATCCTGATCGGCATCAACCTGTTCATCAGCTTCTCCATCCCGCACCTGTCGATCGCCGGGCATCTCGGCGGTCTGGTCGCGGGCACGCTGGCGGCACTCGGCGTGCTGTTCCTGCCCGAACGGCTCGGCGCGAAGACTCAGGAAGCCGCGCGCAGCATCGGGTGGGCCAGTATCGCCGCGATCGGCTTGATCGCCGTGGTGATCATCGCGGTCCGCGCGATCACGCTCACCTGAGCGCGATCGGCATGCTTCACGTGAAACGTCGCCGCGGCGCGAGTCAGGCCAGGCTGGCGAGCCCGTGCTCGACCAGCGCGTCGAAGACGTCTTCCGGGCGGGTGCCGAGATCCCAGCGGCCGAAGATGAGCAGGCGCTCGGTGCCGTGGTCGTCGACGTCGATCTCCAGCATCGGCATCTTGCGGCCCAGGCGGCGGTAGCTCACCAGGCGGGCGCGGGTGATCTGGTCGCGGCCGTACTCGCTGGCGCCGAACATCGAGCGGACCACGAGCCGCGGTTCCGGGCCGGGCAGGACGGTCAGGCGCGGCCGCTGGCGATAACCGAGCAGCGCCAGTCCGAGCAGGCCGGTGGCGGCGAGTCCGATCAGCAGGCGACTGGCGCCGTCCCGACTGAGGACGGCCGCGCCGGCGAGCAGGACGCCGCCGATCGTGACCGCGACCAGCATCGGGGTCGGCGTGGACCAGGTCAGGGTGCCGGGTTCGGTGGGCTGGGGAATCGACGATTCCGGTTCCATGCGGCCGATTCCCCCATCGTTCCTCGAGTTGTCCCCATAGTTATCCACAGGTGGGGATGAATGACATGTCTGTTATCCGGTTAATTCCGGCAGAACTGCCGATCCGGGCAGTCGCGGGGCGCTACCCGCAGGTCAGCGCCAGCGCATGGTCATGATCAGGCCGACCACCATCAGCCCGAACCCGATCAGGAAGTTCCAGGCGTTGAGATCGTTCATCCAGGTGATCTTCTCGGCCGCCAGGTAGTAGACCAGCAGCCAGATCAGCCCGGCCACCATGAAGCCCAGCATGATCGCGACATACCAGACCGGTGACGGACCGCCCTTGATCTTGACCGGAGTCCGGCTGGCGGGGTTGATCGTGTAGTCGGTCTTCTTACGGACCTTCGACTTGGGCATGACGTCCTCGTGTTCGGCGTGCTGGTCGTTACCGGGGGATTCGGTTCTCCAGGCTATCCCACGTGGTAATAGAAATAGGCACCGTCCCACGCACACAGTAATCTCGATTTCATGCGTGTACTCGTCGTCGACAACTACGACAGCTTCGTCTTCAACCTGGTGCAGTACCTCGGCCAGCTCGGAGCCGAGGCCGTGGTCTGGCGGAACGACGATCCACAGCTGGCGGATGTGGCCGCGGTCGCCACCGATTTCGACGGCATCCTGATCAGCCCCGGGCCCGGTTCGCCCGACCGCGCCGGCGCCAGCATTCCGCTCGTGCGCGCCTGCGCCCAGGCCGCGACGCCCCTGCTCGGCGTCTGTCTCGGGCACCAGGCCATCGGCGAGGCGTTCGGCGCCACCGTCACCCGGGCGCCGGAGTTGCTGCACGGCAAGACCTCGCTGGTCTTCCACGGTGGCAAGGGGGTGCTGGGCGGCCTGCCCGACCCGTTCACCGCCACCCGCTACCACTCGCTCACCGTGCCCGAGGAGACACTGCCCGACGAGATCGAGGTCACCGGCCGCACCGAATCCGGCATCGTGATGGCGATGCGGCACCGCGACCTGCCCATCCACGGCGTCCAGTTCCATCCCGAATCCGTCCTCACCCAGGGTGGCCACCGCATGCTCGCGAACTGGCTCGAGGTCTGCGGCGAGCGCCCGGCCGAGGGCCTGGTGGAAATGCTCGAGTCGGAGGTCGCCGCGCTGGTGACGCAGTGACGCCGCGCCCCCGGGTGCTGCTTTCGGTGGCGGTCAGCCTCGATGGCTACATCGATGACGCGGGCCCGGATCGGTTGCTGCTGTCCGACGCCGCCGATTTCGACCGGGTGGACGCGCTCCGCGCCGACTCGGACGCGATCCTGGTCGGCGCGGAAACGCTGCGCCGGGACAATCCGCGGCTGCTGGTGAACAGCCCCGATCGCCGGGCCGCCCGGCGCGCCGCCGGGAAGCCCGAGTTCCCGCTGAAGGTGACGATCTCCGCGAGCGGGGACCTGGACCCCGCCTGGCGGTTCTGGCATCACGGCGGGGCGAAGCTGGTGTATACGAGCGACGCGGGCGCGGACCGGATCGGTGATCGGCTGGCCGGGCTCGCGGAGGTGGTCGCGCTCGGGCCGGCCATCGAATTCGCCACCCTGCTCGACGATCTCGGCGCACGCGGCATCGCCCAGCTGATGGTCGAGGGCGGCACCCGCGTCCACACCGGGTTCCTCGCCGCCGACCTGGCCGACGAACTGCGCGTGGCGATCGCGCCCATCCTCGTCGGCGATCCCGCCGCCCCGCGCTTCCTCGGCCCCGCGGCGTATCCCGGTGGGCCGCAGCGTCGCCTGCGCCTGACCGAGGTCACTCAGGTGGGAGACTTGGCCGTCCTGCGCTACACCCGCTGATGGAGCGTCGCGATTCGGCCCGGCCGAGAGCAGCGCATCGCTACCCTCGGTGCAGCGATCCGCCTGACCCAGAAGAGGGGAACCCGACGATGAGCACCGAGGACGCGGACCGCCGATTCCTGCGCCGGGCAATCGAACTCGCGTGGCAGTGCCCGCCGAGCGAGACGGCGTTCTCCGTCGGCGCGGTAGTCGTGGCGGAAGGCACGGAGATCGCGACGGGGTTCTCCCGGGAGACCGATCCGAAGGTGCACGCCGAGGAGTCGGCGCTGGACAAACTGGGCGACGATGACCCGCGCCTGGCCCGGGCGACGATCTACAGCACGCTGGAGCCGTGCTCGCAGCGGGCGAGCGCCGGCCGCGCACCGTGCACGGAACGGATTCTGCGCGCGGGGATTCCGCGGGTGGTCATCGCGTGGCGGGAACCGGGCACGTTCGTGACAAACTGCGTAGGTGTGGAGCGGCTACGGCAGGCGGGCGTCGAGGTGGTCGAGCTCGCCGACCTCGCGGACGAGGCCATGGCGATGAACCGGCACCTCGATCTGTCCTAGCGGTCAGGGCCGGCCGTAGATCGAGTTGACCCACTCGCCGAGCTGATTGTCGTCCAGGTGCTTGGCCAGATCGGCCTCGCTGATCATGCCGACCAGCTTCTTGTCGGCGCCGATGACCGGCACCCGCTTGATGCGGTGGCCCTCCATCTCGTCGAGCACCTGCTCGACATCGGCGTCGTCGGACACCCAGCGCGGCGTGGCCTCGCACAGGTCGCCGGCCTTGGTGGCGCCCGGTGACTTGCCCTGGGCGATGCACTTCACCACGATGTCGCGGTCGGTGATGATGCCGGCCATCCGCTCGTTGCCGTCGGAGACGATCAGGCATCCGACGCCTAGTTCGGCCATCAGCCGGGCAGCCTTGCCGACCGTGTCCTCGGTGGAGATCCAGTGCGCGCCGGGACGCATGATGTCGCGGGCGGTGGTCATGGGGCTACCTCCTGTTTGCGTGCACGCATTCGGATGAGCAGCCCCATTCTCCAACCGGTCGTCGAGCGGAGTTCAGGTTTTCCGATAAATAGCTGTTGACGCCGGACCGGCCATCACGGCGGTCCGAGAACGCCCACCGAAATGGTGATTGTCGCGGTCTTGGACAGCGGCGACCCGGTAGCCGGAGATTGCCCGAGGATCCGGCCGACACTGCCGGCGTCGAAGGTGCCCTGCGGCTGCTGCACGATCTGGCTGGTGCTGCCGGTCCAGCCCTTGGAGCGCAGCACCTCCACCGCCTGCGAGGGGGTCATCCCGACCACGCTGGGCATGGTGATCTCACCGCTGGAGATCTGCACCGTCACCGTGGAGCCCTTGTCGGCCTGGGTGCCGCCGGCGGGATTGGTGGAGAGCACCTCGCCCTTGGGCTTGGCGGAGGCCACCTCGTCGATGTCGACCTTGAAGCCCGCGCTGCCCTCCAGGTTCGGCTGGGCGACGCTGATGTCCTGGCCGACGACCGAGGGCACGCGCACCTTCTCCGGGCCGTCGCCCAGGGTCACGATGATGGCCTGGTCGACGTCGACCTTGGAGCCCGCGGAGGGCTCGGTCCCGATGACCTTGTCCTTCTCCTGCTGGGCCGACGGCTTGCGCAGTACGTTCGGATCCATGCGCAGGCCCTGGGCGTTGAGGGTCTGCTCGGCCTCCTGCTGGGTCATCCCGTCCAGCCGCGGCACCGGCACCTGCGCCGGGCCCAGGGACACCACCAGGGTGACCGTGCTGCCCTCGTTGATCCGGGAACCCGTCAGCGGCTGGGTCGCGATCACGTTGCCCTGCGCGATCTTGCTGTCCGCCTTCTGCTGCACGGCGACGCTGAAGCCGAGCTTCTGCAACGCCTCCTTGGCCTGGAGCTCGGACTTGTTCGACAGGTCCGGCACGGCGACCTGATCCGGCTCGCTGCCCGGGCCGATCAGCACCCAGAACAGCGCGAAGACGACGGCCACCGCGGCCGCGACGCCCACCGCGATCCAGGTGCGGCGCGAGCCGCTGGGATCGGCGATCTCCTGCTCGGAGGTGTCGTCGCCGCGGTCGACGGTGCGGTAGCGGGGCGCGGGCTCGTCCGAGTCGAAGACCGTGGTGCGATCCTCCTCGGTCATCACCATCGGCGCGCTCGGCTTCTGCCCGCCCAGCACGCGGATCAGGTCGGCGCGCATCTCGGCCGCCGTCTGGTACCGGTTGGCCGGGTTCTTGCTCATCGCCTTGAGGATCACCGAGTCCAGCTCGCGCGGAATCCCGGGATGCACGTGCGAGGGCAGGCGCGGATCCTCGCGCACGTGCTGGTAGGCCACCGCGACCGGCGAGTCACCGGTGAAAGGCGGCTCGCCGGTGAGGATTTCGAAGAGCACGCAGCCCACGGAGTACACGTCCGAGCGCGCGTCGACGGTCTCGCCGCGCGCCTGCTCGGGCGAAAGGTATTGCGCGGTACCGATGACGGCCGCGGTCTGGGTCATCGGGTTGGAGCTGTCGGCCAGGGCGCGCGCGATGCCGAAGTCCATCACCTTCACCGCGCCGGCGCGGTTGATCATGATGTTCGCGGGCTTCATGTCGCGGTGCACGATGCCGGCCTTGTGGCTGAAATCCAGTGCGGCGCAGACGTCGGCGACCACCTCCATCGCGCGGCGCGGCGGCAGCGGGCCCTTGCCGCGCACGATATCGCGCAGCGTGTCCCCGTCCACGTACTCCATCACGATGTAGGGCAGCGGGCCGCCGTCCACCTCGGCCTCGCCGGTGTCGTACACCGCGACGATGGCCGGATGGTTCAGCGCGGCGGCGTTCTGGGCCTCGCGCTTGAAGCGCAGGTAGAACGTGGGGTCGCGTGCGAGGTCCGCACGCAAGACCTTGATCGCGACGTCGCGGCTCAGCCGCAGGTCACGGGCCTTGTGCACCTCGGACATACCGCCGAATCCGATGATCTCGCCGAGTTCGTAGCGAGAACCGAGATTCTTCGGGGTCGTCATGGTTGTCCTTGCGAAGGAGTAGGCGCACTACGAGTGGACGAGGGGCCCCGGGCGCCGGGGCTATCCGGAAATGGTAAGTCGAGAGTGGGGAAGTAAGGGGATCGGGTCGTCGTCGTCTTACCGGTCTTGGTGGTGCTCGGAACCGGTGTCGTCGTCGGCGGTTTGGTGGTTGTCGTGGGCGGTTCGGTCGTGGTCGTCGGCGGCTCGGTGGTCGTCGGCGGCACCGTGGTGGTGGGGGCCGGCGGCTCGGTGGTCGTCACCGGCGGCGGCGGAGCCGGTTTCGTCGTCGTGCTGGTCACCGGCGGCTTGGTGGTCGTCGGCGGCAGCTGCGTGGTGGTGACGGCCGGGCGGTCCGGATTCGGGTTGGTGTCGCCGCCGAAGGCCAGCCAGGTGGCCGCGCCGCCGAGCAGCACCGCGCCGATTCCCAGGCCCACCAACCACTTCTGCGTGTTGGTCAGGCCCGGCGGCCTGGGCGGCGGCGTGGCGGCGGCACCGGGGTTCATCGCGGTTTCCGGTGCGCCGTAGGCCGCGGCTCCGCCGTTGTACGGGACGGTCGGGCCGTCCTGCTGCTGGGCCGTCGACGGCAGGATCACCGTCGGGCCCGGCGGCAGCACGCGGGTCGCGCCCTCGGTGAACGGGCCCGAGTTCGGCGCCGCCGTGGCGCCCTTGGGTTCCGGCGGGCGGTGCCCGGCCCGGACCGCGGCCACCGCGTCGGCGAACTCGCCGCCGCTCGCGTAGCGCTGGTTCGGGTCCTTGCGCATGGTGATCTCGATCAGCTCACGCACATTCGGCGGCAGATCGGCGGGCATCGGCGGCGGGTTCTCGCGCACGTGCTTCATCGCGACGGTGATCGCGCCGTCGCCGCTGAACGGCCGCTGGCCCGCCAGCGCCTCGTAACCGACCACGCCGAGCGAGTAGACGTCGCTGGCCGCGGTCGCGTCCTCGCCGATGGCCTGCTCGGGCGCGATGTACTGGGCGGTGCCCATCACCATGCCGGTCTTGGTGACCGGCGAGGCGTCCACGGCCTTGGCGATGCCGAAGTCGGTGATCTTCACCTGACCGGTCGGCGTCACCAGGATGTTGCCCGGCTTCACGTCGCGGTGCACCACGCCGGCGGCGTGCGCCACCTCGAGCGCGCGGCCGGTCTGCTCCAGCATGTCCAGGCCCTGCACGACCGAGAGCCGGCCGAGCCGGTTCAGCACGGTGTTCAGCGGTTCGCCCTGGACCAATTCCATGACCAGATAGGCGGTTTCACCCGCGGACGGGTCGTAGGTCTCGCCGTAGTCGTAGATGCCGGCGATGCCGGGGTGGTTCAGCTGGGCGGTCGTCTTGGCCTCGGTGCGGAACCGGTGCCGGAAGGTCGGGTCGGCGGAGAACTCCGCCTTGAGGACCTTCACCGCGACCCGGCGGTCCAGCCGGGTGTCGAGAGCCTCCCAGACCTGACCCATTCCGCCGGTGGCGATGAGCCGTTGCAGGCGGTATCGGTCGGCGATCATCGCGCCGTTGTTCAGCATCGGGGACTCCGTACATTCACTCGCACAGTCATATCGTTCAGCCCCCTCGCAGCCCGGCGTCCAGCACGGAACGCGCGATCGGCGCGGCCACGGAACCGCCCGTCGCCGCCAGCGCCCGGTCGCCGCCGCTCTCCACGATCACCGCGATCGCGATGGTCGGATTCTGCGCGGGGGCGAAGGCGATGTACCAGGCGTGCGGCGGCGTGCTCCGCGGATTCTCGCCGTGCTCGGCGGTGCCCGTCTTGGACGCGATGGTGTAGCCCCGGTTCTGCTGGCCGCCCTGGGTGTTCTGCTCCGAGGCGATCATCATGCTGGTCAGCTGGGCGGCGACCGGCGCGGTCACGGCCTGGCCGACCGAAACCGGCTTGGTCTTGGACAATTCGCTCAGATCCGGGGCCTGCAGCGAATCGACCAGGTAGGGCTCCATCCGGACGCCGCCGTTGGCGACCGTGGCCGCGATGACCGCGTTCTCCAGCGGGGTCAGCGCGACATCGCGCTGACCGATGCTGCTCTGCGCCAGCGCCGCGTTGTCCGGGATCGGGCCGACGGTGGACTCGGCGACCGGAATCGGGATGCCGCGGCTGGGCCCCACGCCGAAGCGCGCCGCCGCGTCCTTGAGGTTGGACGCGCCCACCTTCTGGCTCAGCTCGGCGAAGGCGGTGTTGCAGGACAACCGGAACGCGTCGTACAGCGAGGTGGTGTTGCCGCTGCCGCAGTGCGTGCCGTTGTAGTTCTCCAGGGTGGTCTTGGTGCCGGGCAGCTCGATCTGGTTCGCGGCGGTGAATTGATCCTCCGGGGTCGCGACGCCGTCGGCCAGCGCGGCCGCGGTGACCACAACCTTGAAGGTGGAGCCGGGCGGGTAGGTGGCCGAGACCGCGCGGTTGAGCATCGGCTTGGACGGGTCGGCGCTCAGTTCCTCCCAGGCCTGGGTGCCGCGGGCGCCGTCGTGCCCGGACAGCAGGTTCGGGTCGTAACTGGGCGTGGAGACCATGGTCAGGATCTTGCCGGTGCTGGGCTCGATGGCGACCACCGAACCGGTGTAGCCCTTCGCCGTCAGCTGCTCGTAGGCGACCTTCTGCATGGTCGGGTTCAGCGTGGTGAGCACGTTCGCGCCGCGCGGGTCGCGTCCGGAGATCATGTCGATCAGGCGGCGGCCGAAGAGCTGGCTGTCGGAGCCGTTGAGCACCGAATCCTCGGCCTTCTCCAGGCCGTTGCTGCCGTACTGCATCGAGTAGAAGCCGGTGACCGGGGCGTAGGCGTCCGGATCGGTCGGGTAGGTGCGCAGGTACTTGTAGCGATCGTCGGTGGCGACCGAGCTGGCCAGCACGGTGCCGGTCGCGGAGATCTGGCCACGCTGGCGCGCGTACTCGTCGAGCAGCACCCGGGAGTTGCGCGGATCGTGGCGCAGGCTGTCGGCCTTGCCGAACGGCCCGATCGACACCTGAACGTAGGTCGCGTTGATGATCAGCGCGACGATCATGATCATCACCGCGACCGCGACGCGTCGTAGGGGAGTGTTCATTCCTGCGGCCTCGCATCCTTGCGGAACAGCTCGGTCGGGGCCTCGGCGAGTGGGGCGGCCGGTTCCTTCTTACGGGCCGGCGCCGGTGCGCGGGCCGCGTCGGAGATCTTGATCAGCAGTCCCAGCAGCAGATAGTTGGCCAGCAGCGAGGAGCCGCCGTAGGACATGAACGGCGTGGTGAGACCGGTCAGCGGAATCAGCTTGGTGACACCGCCGACGACGACGAACAGCTGGATCGCCATGGTGAACGCCAGGCCGGCGGCGAGCAGCTTGCCGAAGCTGTCGCGCACGGCCAGGGCGGTGCGCAGGCCGCGCACGATGAACACCAGGAACAGCAGCAGCACCGCGGTCAGCCCGATCAGGCCGAGTTCCTCGCCGATGGTGGTGACGATGAAGTCGGTCTTGGCGAAGGGGACCTGGTTGGGCCGGCCGTTACCCAGGCCGGTGCCCGCGAGACCGCCGGTGGCCAGGCCGAACAGCGACTGCGAGATCTGGTAGCCGGTGCTGTTGTAGTCGCCGAAGGGATCCAGCCAGGTGTGCACGCGCACCCGGACGTGCCCGAAGGCGTTGTAGGCGAAGACGAATCCGATGGCGAGCAGGCTGCCGCCGATGATCAGCCAGCCGACCCGCTCGGTCGCGATGTAGAGCATCACCAGCACGGTGGAGAAGATCAGCAGCGAGGTGCCCAGATCCTTCTCCAGCACCAGCACGCCGATGCAGACGATCCACACCGCGAGGATCGGGCCCAGATCACGTGCCCGGGGGAACTCCATGCCCAGCATGTGCCGCCCGGCGGTGGTGAACAGCTCGCGCTTGGCCACCAGGACCGAGGCGAAGAAGATGATCAGCAGGATCTTGGAGAACTCGCCCGGCTGCACGCTGAACCCGGGCAGCCGGATCCAGATCTTGGCGCCGTTGGTCTCGGAGTACGCGCTCGGCAGCAGCGCCGGGATCATCAGGGCGACCAGTCCGACCAGGCCCAGGGTGTAGCTGTAGCGGGCCAGCGTGCGGTAATCGCGCAGGATGATCAGCACCGCGATGAACCCGGCCGTGCCCAGGCCGGTCCACATGATCTGGTGCCCGGCGTCGGGGGAGGGGATGGTCCAGGAGTTGTAGCGCGCGTTCTGCGCCGCACCCAGATCCAGGCGGTGGATCAGCACCAGCCCGATGCCGTTGAGCACCGCGACGATCGGGAGCAGCAGCGGATCGGCGAACGGCGCGAACCGGCGCACCGCCAGATGGGCCACCGCGAACACGGCCAGGTAGGCCGCGCCGTATTTGGCGATGTCCCAGGTGAGGGACTGCTCCTGGCTGGCTTCCACCAGGAACAGCGACACCGTCGTCAGCACGGCCGCGAACGCCAGCAGCAGCAATTCCACATTGCGCCGCGTGGACGGCGGTGGCGCGGGCGCGAAGCCGCCGGGCGGACTGGGGTAGGCCCCAGCGGACGGCGGTGCCGGTGCGGACATCAGTCCGTCACCCGGCAGTTCTCCCCCGGCGTCTGGGGGGTCGCCGACGTGGACGTCGGCGCGGTGGGCTCCACCTTCGTCGGTGTCTTGACGTCGGTGCCCCGAGTCTCGCCGGGAGCCGGGTCGCCGGCCGGCGGCGGAACGGTGGCGGTGGTGACCGGGTTCGGCGTGCTGGTCGGCGCACCGGGCGGGGCCGGCTCGGTGGAGGTCGGCGGGACGACGCCGGGCTGCGGCGCCGATTCCTTGGGCGTGCACGCCGGCAGCAACTGCTGGGAGGCCAAGCGCCGCATCTGGCTCTCGGCGTCGTTCAGCGAGCCCGGCGGCAGACCCTGGTTGACCTGGTTGCGCCCGGTCTGGGTCAGGTCTTTCACCTCGAGCGCGCGGCAGCCGGCGGGCAGCGTGGTGCCCGTCTTCAGCACGGTGAGATCACCGTTCTTGTTCACACACCCGATGGTGTCGACCTCGTGGATCGAGTAGCCGAGCACCGAACCCGGAAGTCCGCGCATGACCACCACTTTGCCGCCTTCGGAGGCCACGTAGTAGTTGTTGCGCACCATTTTGTAGCCGACCAGCAGACCCACGCCGACCGCGACCACCAGGCCCAGCGCCAGCAGGATCCAGCGCAGCTTGTGCGACTTGGCCGGCGGCTCGGGATCCGGTGTGGCCGTGGCCCGGCGCGGCGGCGCGGCCCGCGGGGGACGCATCGCGGCGGCGCGACCGGCGGCCGTGTTGGGCGGCGGGGTGTCGTCGTCCTGACCGGAGGCGGCGCCCGCCACGATCGGATGACTCTGCCCGTAGTCGAGATCGATGACGTCGGCCACGACCACGGTGACGTTGTCCGGACCGCCGCTGCGCAGCGCCAATTCGATGAGCCGGTCGGCGCATTCGTCGGTGCTGCCCTCACGCAGGGTGTTGGCGATGGTCTCGTCGCTCACCACGTCGGAGAGACCGTCCGAGCAGAGCAGATAGCGGTCGCCCGCGCGGGCCTCCCGCATGATCAGCGTCGGCTCGATCTCGTTGCCGGTGAGCGCGCGCATGATCAGCGAACGCTGCGGGTGGGTGTGCGCCTGCTCGGGGGTGATCCGGCCCTCGTCCACCAGCGACTGCACGAATGTGTCGTCGCGGGTGATCTGGGTGAGTTCGCCGCCGCGCAGCAGATAGGCGCGAGAGTCGCCGATGTGGGCGAGGCCGAGCTTCTTGCCGGCGAAGAGGATGGCGGTCAGGGTGGTGCCCATGCCGTCGAGCTCGGGCTCCTCCTCGACCTGGTCGGCGATCGCGCCGTTGCCCTCGTGGATCGCGTGGTCGAGCTTGCCGAGCAGATCGTCGCCGGGCTCGTCGTCGTCGAGATGGGCCAGCGCGGCGATCATCAACTGGGAGGCGACTTCGCCGGCGGCATGGCCGCCCATCCCATCGGCCAGGGCGAGCAATCTGGCGCCCGCGTAGACGGAATCTTCATTGTTGCCTCGCACGAGGCCGCGGTCGCTACGCGCTGCGTAGCGGAGAACAAGTGTCACGATCGGAGCTCGATCACTGTCTTGCCGACACGAACCGGAGTGCCGAGCGGAACACGGACGGCGGTGGTGACTTTCGCGCGGTCGAGATAGGTGCCATTGGTGGAGCCGAGGTCTTCGACATACCAGTCGTCACCGCGCTGGGAAAGTCGCGCATGCCTGGTGGAGGCGTAATCATCGGTGAGTACCAGCGTGGAATCATCCGCGCGCCCGATCAGCACCGGTTGGGTGCCGAGCGTGATGCGCGTGCCGGCGAGTGAACCTTGAGTCACCACAAGATATTTGGCGCCCTTCTGGCCGCGGCTGAAGGACGGCAGCACCGCGGAACCGCGTGCGGCCCTGGGCTGGATCCGAATGCCGGAGGCCGCGTAGATGTCGCTGCGCAAGGTTCGCAGAACCGCCCATACGAACAGCCACAACAGCAAGAGGAACCCCGCTCGGGTCAACTGCAGGATCAATCCCTGCACGGCGTTCCACCTCCTGTACGACCGTGTGTCTGTCGGTGCCGAGTAGGCGCTGGTTCGCCCCCACCCGGCTGCTGGTCTTGCCCGGCCCCATGACGGTGCCGCACGTTGGCAGCATCATAGGGCCGTCAGTCGATTTCGATCACGATACGACCGCAGAACCGCTGGTGCCATGTCTGTGTAGGGCACCAACGTGCACGCGTCATGTCATGATCTGGACGCGAGCTTACGGGATCAGACGATTCGGATCAGGATCTCGGAATGCCCGGCGCGGATGACATCGCCGTCGGCGAGCTGCCAATCCTGCACGGGAGACCCGTTGACCAGGGTTCCGTTGGTGGAGCCCAGATCCGAGAGCATCGCCGTCTGGCCGTCCCAGCGGACCTCGATGTGGCGGCGTGAAACACCGGTGTCGGGCAGGCGGAAATGCGCGTCCTGACCGCGGCCGATGATGTTGCTGCCCTCTCGTAGCTGATAGGTGCGGCCACTGCCGTCATCCAGCTGGAGCGTGGCCGAGTAGCCCGAACCGGCAGGCGCGCCACCGGAATACGGGGCGGGCTCGGCGTAGCCCTGCTGTGCGCCGTAGCCACCCTGTTGCGAGTAGGCCTGGCCGTACCCGCCCTGGCTCTCGCCGTAGCCCGGCTCGCCGTACCCGGGTTCGGCGTATCCCTGCTGGCCGTAGCCCTGCTGCTGGCCGTGGCCGGGCTGACCGTAACCCGGTTCGGCGTAGGCCTGTTCGCCGTAGCCCTGCTGCTGCTGCCCATAGCCCTGCTGGCCGTAACCCTGCTGCCCGTAGCCGGCGCCGCCCTGCCCGTAACCGGACTCCTGGTAGCCGCCCGGGGCCTGGCCGTAACCCTGTTCGCCGTACCCTTGCTGGCCGTAGCCGGCGCCGCCCTGGCCGTAGCCGGACTCCTCGTAGCCGCCCGGCGCCTGGTACCCGCCCGGCGCCTGGTAGCCGCCCTGGCCGGCCTGCTGCTGGTAGTCGTAGCCGTTCTGGTACTCGCCGCCGTAGCCCTGCTGGCCCTCGGCCTCGTAGGGTGCGCGGTAGTCGTCGCGATAGGCGCCGTTGGGCGGGTTGGGCCGCCCCGCCGGCGGCGGTGCGTACCCGCGATTGCGTGGATCGGACTCCGCGGGCTCACGGCTCGGGTCGTAGCCAGAGTTCTGCGTCATGGGGCCAGCTCCTGGTTGCGGGTTTGCAGGTCGTTGTGGCGAGGGTTCCGGGCGGTGAGCCGGTGAAGCTCCGCGACCGGCGTCGGGATCGACCCGGCCGCGCGCCCTGAACTGTCCGGTGTGCAGCGTAGGTGATGCCTCGAACGCTACGTGTACTTCGCCGTAGGTCTGCCACCCCTGATCGCGGATGTAGTCCTGCAGGTGTTTGGCGAACGCACGGGTCGTGAGGGTGTGATCCGCGTCGAGATTGCCGTGATCGGAGGAGTTGATGGTGATCACATAACTGTTCGGCGCCAGCAGATGTCCGCCGCCCACGTCCTCGATGTGCTCGGCGGCTTCGCGCTGCAGCGCCGCCTCCACCTCCTTGGGTACGACGTTGCCACCGAAGGCGCGGGCGAACACATCGTCGACGGTGCCGCGAAGGCGAGCTTCGAATCGCGAAACGATCCCCATCCCCGGCCTCCCTTCATCGAACGTCTTCCCCGAGTCATAGCCCATTTCATAACAACGACACGCGCGTATGGCGTGTCGTGTGTCGACCACGTTCATTGCATGATATCCACGATCGTCCACACCTGTAACTCCTGGCGACGCCGGTGGGTTCCCACCAACCCCAGGAGTCCTCAACGTTATCGCTGACCAGGCGATTTCGTTTCCGAGACGTCGCCGTGATAAGTTTTCCCAGTCGCTCGGGCGAGTGGCGGAATGGCAGACGCGCTGGCTTCAGGTGCCAGTGTCCTTCGGGACGTGGGGGTTCAAGTCCCCCTTCGCCCACACATAAGAGGCCCACACTCGATGAGTGTGGGCCTCTTCTCGTTTCGGCCACAGTTCGTCGTCGATTTGGTGATGGTCGGGTGCCCCGGGCGTGGCGGCGCCGTTCGTGGCGTCCGGATTCGACGGTAAACCGTTGCCCGTTGGCGAGAACCTGTTCTAGTTTGAGGCATGCGTAGATATGAAGGCCGTCGAGTACTGGTGACCGGAGCGGGATCGGGTATCGGCCAGGGCATCGCCCTGCGCCTGCTCGACGAGGGGGCGCAGCTGGTCGCCGCCGACATCGACGAGGCGGGCCTGCAGGCCACCGCCGACAAAGCGGGCGACGCCGCCGAGCGGCTGCGGACCGTGCGGGTGAACATCGCCGACCCGGAATCGGCCGCCGCGGGCGTCGCCACGGCGCTCGAATTCCTCGGCGGGCTCGACGTGCTGGTCAACGCGGCGGGGATCCTCAAGCCCGCGCGCACCCACGAAATGCCGCTGGAAGCCTGGAACCAGGTCATCACGATCAACCTGACCGGCACCTTCCTGATGACCCAGGCGGCCCTGCCCGCGCTGCTGGATTCCGGGAACAGCGTCGTGGTGAATCTGTCCTCGACCGCGGCGACCAACGCCGCGCCCTACCTCGCGGCGTACGCGGCCTCCAAGGGCGGGGTGAACGCGTTCACGCACGCCATCGCGCTGGAGTACGCGAAGCAGGGCCTGCGTGCGGTGAACATCCTGCCCGCCGGGATCACCAGCGGCATCACCACCAAATCCATCCTGGATCAGCCCGACGGCGCGGACTGGAAGCTGTTCGCCCGCCTGACCGGCTGGCTGAACGGCGGCGCGCTGGGCAACCCCGACGACATCGCGGGCGTGGTGGCCATGGTCGCCTCCGACGACGGCCGCTACATGACCGGGTGCGAGATCCGGGTCGACGGCGGCGCGGTGATGTAGCTCAGCGCGGTTCGGCGACCAGTAGATGCGCGGGAATCGGGCGGCCCGGGAGTTGCTCGTGCCGCACCGTGCACCCGGCGCGCTCCAGGGCGGCGCGTACCTCGTCGACCGGGCGGAGCGTGAATCCGTAAGGGGTGAACGGCATTTTCGCCATCGCGTCCGGGTCGCCGATGCCGATCACCACGGCGCCGCCGGGGCGCACCGCGCGGGTCAGTTCCGCGCAGGCGGCGTCCAGGTCGGCGACGAAGTAGATCGTGTTGACGGTGATGGCCGCGTCCAGGCTGGCGTCGGCGCAGGGCAGCTTCGTCAGCGATCCCTCGCTCAGCAGCAGCCGGCCCGCGGCGATGTCGCGGGCGAAGGTGGTGCGGGCCCGGGCCAGCATGTCCGGCGAGATCTCCACACCGTGCACGACGCCGGGCCGGGCCAGCAGCAGTTCGAGGCCGACGCCGCCGCCGAAACCGATGTCGGCGACGGTGTCGCCGGTGGCCGCGCCGACCGCGGCTTCGATGAGGGCCCGGTTGCCGCGGTTGAGAATCAGGGCCACGCCCCGGCCCAGCACGCCGTGCGGATTGCCGAGCTGACCGGCGAGGGCGGACAAGACTTTCGCGCGAAGACCAGGCATGGCGCCCATCGTAGGGAGAAGCGGGCACCCGGCTTGGATGAATTGAACCGCCGATGGTTCAAATACTGTTGCCGCAGGCTCCGGTCCGGTTGGATCGGCACGGACGCCGCGACCCGAATTCGAAAGCCGAGACCTATGCGCTCACCGTTTGTCCTGCTCGCCGCCTGTGCGCTGGCGCTCGCGCCGACCGGGACTGCCGGCGCCACCGGATGGGGCCCGCTGGCGCCGCCGAATCCACACCTGGGGCCGGTCGGCACCTCGACGATGCACGGGGACGCGGGCTCCTCGGACGCGACGCCGTTCGCGGGACCCGGAACCGGTCCGGTCTCTGTCGCGGCCTACCCCCTGGCCTCGGCCTGCCCGACGATTCTGCAGGGCTCGGACGGCCTGGTCGTGGCGCTGTGCACCGCGATCGCCGGCCAGACGCCGACCGTGCACCTGCTGGATCCGGGCGGCAGCGCTCCGATCGGACTCTCGCTCGCGTCGCTGGAGCTCGCGAAAGGCAGTCTGCTCGGGGGTGTTTACGCGTACCTGGACGACGCGAACCGGCTGGTCGCCGTCGACGGAGACCGAAAGCTCCTGCGAATCGGGCATTCCCGGGAATCCGGGCGCTGGCGCCTGACGGTCGAGGCGAGCACCGATCTGTCCGGCGCGATTCCGCTGGGCGACAACGTAACCGGGCTGGTGCCCGATTGGTCCGGCAATGTCTGGTTCGCCACGGGCAAGGGCGTGGTCGGGTTCGTCGCGCCCTCCGGCGCGGCAGCAACCCTGGGGCTGCCCGCGGGTGAGCAAGTGGCAAACAGTATTTCGGCCGCGCCGAGCGGACGGATCGCGGTCGCCACGACGCACGCGCTCTACGAGTTCGCCGCGACGGGCGGGCGGCCCGAGATCCTGTGGCGGGCGCCCTATGAGCGCGGGTCGGCGCGCAAGCCGGGTCAGCTCAGCTGGGGAACCGGTTCGACGCCTACCTATTTCGGACCGGGCGACGGCGCCGACTACCTGACGATCGTCGACAACGCCGACGATCAGGTGCGGGTGCTGGTGTTCCGTTCCGGCAGCGGCGAGCTGGTGTGCTCGCGGCCGGTGCTCACCAAGGGCGGTGCGGGCAGCGAGAATTCGCCGATCGGAATCGGCCGGTCCGTCTTCGTCGCCGGCACCTACGGCTATCCCTATCCCGCGGTGCCGGAGGGCGCCGGACCGGCCGTGCCCGCCAGTGCGCCGTTCCGGGGCGGGATGACCCGGGTCGACGTGGACGAAAACGGTTGCCGCACCGTCTGGGAGAACACGGTGCGCAGTGCGGCGGTGCCGCATCTGTCCACCGCGGACGGCAAGCTCTACACCGTCAGCCGGGTGGGCCTGGACACCACGACACCGCTGGACGGTTATCTGTTCACGGTGCTGGATCCCGAGACGGGCGCGGTGCTTTCGAACCGCCCGCTGCCCGGCACGATCGTCGACGATCCGTTGCAGACCTCGGCGTTGATCACCAGCGGCGGGCGGGTGCTGCAGGGCACGATCACCGGAATCCTCCGCATCAGCTGAACTTTCACGGTCCGCCTGTGGATATCTGCGGCCGCCCTGTGGAATTCGGCGTGACACCCGGGAAAGCCCAGGTCGGGCGGTGTGCGCGGGAATCGTGGCCGTCCGGCCGGTGAGCGGCGGGATTTCGGCGACGGCGCAGGTGGCGACGCTGTCCCGTTCGCGCCGTTCGCCGGATGTACGCGAGCCTGTGGATAGGTGGGGTCGAACTGTGGATAACGTCGCCGCGCGACGGGTGTTTACCCTGGCTGCGGCCACGCGAACCGAACTGGGGAGGGAAAGCCGGTGGGCCGCACCGGGTGTGCGCACTCGGGTGGCGCAACTGCGCCGCATCGCGGTCGCGGCGCAGGTGGTGACCGATTTCGCGCGGTGTGTGGAAGATCGGCGCAACTGAGCCCGGATCGAGGCTGTGGCACGGACTGGGGAGCGATCGGCGACCTCGTCGGGGCGCCGGCGGGGTTGTCCACAAGGGGGTTGGCTCGGTGCTGGCGGGGATGACCACCGCACGAAATCGGGCATCCGGATATGTCCGCCGACGAGCAGTGAAAACTCCGCTGAGGCGAAGATCACATCGCCGATCCGAGTTGCGGTCGTGCTGCTGTCCGGGGTCGGCGGGGGCGGCGGGGACCCGGCCGTTCTGTAACTGGTTATCGTTCGGGTAGAGCTGGCTGGAGTATGTACAGGGGTGAAACGACAAGCGCGCATCTTGCAAATTGGCCCATAAACAAACTTCAAGTTGCTTTCGTCTGGTCTACTTTCCGGCAATCATCGCGGTCGACCCTGAAGTCGCAGGTAAAGAGGCCTTATCGAGAGTGTGGCGAAGGTGAACGGCGGGATCCGGCAAATCCGACCGGCGACGATCGTTGCGTTTGGGACATACCTCTGCAATCGATTTTCGTCACCGATAAACCGCGGCCGCAACGGCCCTGTTCAGCGCCCCGATAGGGCAGCCATGGGTTAGCTGGAAGAGTGAAAAACACGCTGCTCACCAGGGTTTGCTGGCAAGCTGCTAAATACGCTTGACACCCGTGCGGGGGGTTGCGTAGGGGTAACGATTGTGTAGAGTTAACGCCAACGCTGGCCGCAGCTGAGCTGGACTCGCTGCGGCCAGCGGAACTCAAATGGGGGGTTCCGCAAACGCACTGTTACCAGCGTTGCTGTCGTGCTTCCGTCCCCGCTTCGCTCACCGTGTGCTCGGCGTTGTCTGCCAGGGTTTGCCGGCCGGAACCGGCGCTCGGTCGCCGTCCTCGCGCAGTGCCGCCGCTCGGCCCGGGCCGAACACGTACATCAGGAACGCCACCTCGGCGAGCAGTCCGATGCCGATCCGCAGCGGTGCCGGCAGGCCGCTCGGCGTGACGAAACCTTCCAGCAGTCCGGAGACGAACAGCACCGCGGTCAAACCCAGGGCGATGGTCGCGGTGGCGCGGCCCTGCCGGGCCACCGCCTCCAGGCGGCTCAGCCGGCCCGGATCGATCAGCGTCCACCCCAGCTTCAAACCCGCGCCGCCGGCCACGAAAACCGCTGTCAGCTCCAGCATCCCGTGCGGCAGCAGATAGCCGAAGAACGCGTCCAGCCGCCCGGCCTCGGCCATCAGGCCGCCGGTGATGCCGACGTTCACCGCGTTCATCACCAGCAGATAGATCACCGGCAGCAGGAGCACGCCGGTGAACAGGCAGATCGCTGTCACCCACGCGTTGTTCGTCCAGACCTGTGCCGCGAACGCGTCGTTCGGGTGCTCGGTGTAGTACGTCTCGAAACGTCCGCCCGGTGCGGTGATGTCGGTGTTGTCCGCCGGAATGCCGAACAGGTCCCGAGCCGCGCCCGAGCCGCGCACCCACTCCGCCAGACCCGCCGTCAGCAGGACGAACAGGGCGCCGGCGGTCGCCCACCACACCCAGGTCCGGTACACGGCCGCCGGGAACGCCTGTGTCCAGAATCGGCCGAATTCCGCCCAGGCGTCGGACCTGGTGCTCAGCACCTTGCCGCGGGCCCGGGTCAGGATCGCGCTCAGCCCGGCGATCAATTCCGGTTCCGGACTGTGCGATTGCAGCCGGGCCAGCTGCTGGGAGGTCCGCCGATACAGTGCGACCAGTTCCTCGGCCTCCGCGCCGGTGAGCTTCCCGCGCCGGGACAGATAGTCCAGGCGGTCCCAGGACCGCCGATGCATCACGCTGTAGGCGTCCACGTCCATTTCGGTTGCCTCCCATACCGCCGATGGGAAGAATGCTAGTCACATGGCTGAATTCACCACCGGGGAAGCTGTCTCGCTCGAGCTGCCCATCGCCCGGATACCCACCCGGGCCACCGCGTTCCTCGTCGACGTGCTGGTTCAGTTCATGCTGGGCGCGATCGTGTTGATGGCCGTCGGCATCACCCTGGCCCAATACGAACCCGATGAGGCATGGGCCGCCGCGATCGTCCTGCTGACCGTCGTCGCCATCCTCGTCGGCTACCCGGTCGCCTGCGAAACCCTCACCCGGGGCCGCAGTCTCGGCAAACTCGCGGTCGGCCTGCGCGTGGTGCGCGCCGACGGCGGCCCCATCGGCTTCCGGCATGCCCTGACCCGCGGCCTGACGGGCGCCATCGTCGACTTCTGGGTGCTCGGCGGTTTCGGCGTGATCGCGGTCGTCAGCTCGCTCTGCTCCCCGAACGCCCGCCGCGTCGGCGACGTCCTGGCCGGCACCGTCGTCGTGCACGCCCAGCAGCCGCTGCCCCGCCCCGCCCTGGCCGTCCCGCCGGCCTGGCTGATCGGCTGGGTCACCCAGCTCGATCTCACCGGCATCCCCGAGGATCTCGCCTTGGCGGTCCGCCAGTACCTGACGCGCCTGCGCACGCTCACCCCCGCCGCCCAGGCCACGCTCGGACACCAACTGGTGCAGGCCGTGTGCACACGAATCCAGGTCACGCCGCCCACCGACTACCCCCCGGTGCAGATCCTCGGCGCGATCATCGCCGAACGCCAGCGTCGCGCGCTGACGCCGACCGGGCCCAACCTCGTGCGTATCGGCTAGAAGCCGCTGCACCTCAGGTGCGCTGACGGCGGCCGGGCCCAGCCTGCGCCACTCGCGGTGCGCCAGATCCTGCCGATACGCACGTCCGCGTCGGCTGCTATTCCCTTGTCGCCGTGTCTGGTTGAGCCCGGCGGGGTGTCGGAACCTGAAAGGGTGGTGGCGGCGGTGCCCTACCGGACTGACCTCCCGGGCACGAGGCGAAGGCCCGAGCTGTCCGCGGTGCCCCGCTGTGGTCCGGTTTCGGGCATTCGGCGGAGAGCAGGCGGAACCGGGTAGTGGAATCGTGATCGACACGCTGACTGGAACCGCAATATGACTACGAGGTTCACGTTGGCGCCGGATCACAGCGGGGCGGAGTCGGGGTGGCGGCGTTCGTGCTGTTCGCGGTAGGTCCGGTGGAAAGCGTGGCGCGCTTCGGGGTCAGCCCGTGAACGGGGGGATGAACTCGCAGGGGACCGGCTGGGGGTGGGCGGGGTCCAAGGCGTTCAGGACGAATCCGGCGGCGCGGGGGCTGCCGGCGATGCCCGCGTGTTCGGAGTAGTCGGCGGGGCAGCCGTCCTGGACGACGATGTTGGTGGCGTTGGGTGCCGGGACCAGGCCCGCGGTGTAGGGCATGACGGCTTCGTCGTAGCGGGTGGCGATATTGGTGTAGGTGACGGTGGGGTCGTAGACGCCGTCGGCGTTCAGGGCGCGCAGGAAATCCGAGCCGCCGAGCATGAGCGGGCAGGCCTGGCAGAGGCCGAAGGTGAGGATGTTGTCGACCGCGGCGGCGGGCTGGCCCAGCCCGCGGGCGAAGGCGCGGATCAGATCGGCGCCGTCGCCCCAGACACCGAGCCAGGGCGGCGCGATGCCGACGAACTTGTCGACCTTGCCGGAGCCGCCGAGTCGTTTGACGTAGTAGTTGCCGACGAAATTGCCCTGGGAGTGGGCGACGATGTCGACGCGCTCCGCGCCGGTCGCGGCGCGCACGCGGTCGATGAAAGCGCCGACCTGCGCGGCGCTCTCGGGGATCGGGCGCATGCCGCCGAGCTGATCGAGCGGCCACGGGACGGCGAGCGCGCCGTAGGTCAGCGAGTAGACGCAGTAGCCCGCGTTGGCGAGCAGCGGCGCGTACACACCCCAGTTGGTCTGCCCGCCGCCGGCCGTACCGTGCACCAGCACAACGGGATTGGGGTGCTCGGCGGTGGGCCGGCAGTTCCAGTCGTTCGCGCCGGGCAGCGACCCGTGCGGGTTGGTCAGCTCGTGCGGGATGCCGGCGAAGAAGTTGTAGTCCACCGGCAGCTCGGCCTGCGCGGGAGCGCTCGCCGCCGTCCACAGGGCGGCCAGGGCGGCGAGAACCGTCAATGCTCGGGGTGTGCGTCGGAGCAGCGAGCGCATGGTGAAACCCTCCGGTCGGAACTGGTTCCGCGAATCTAACTGGAACCGGTTCTACTCGAGGGTGGAATCGCCAACTCAGACAGTGACTACATGGTCCCGGACTGCTTTAGCTCGAGATACTCGTCGGCCAGCGCCTCGGGCAGCAGCGCGGGCGACGCGGAGACGACCGCGATGCCCATGCGCCGCAACGACTCCTGGACCAGCGCGCGCTCGGCCAACACGGACTCGGCGGCGGCCGCGGTGTAGAGATCGCCGAGCCGTTCCCGGCGCGTGGCGGCTGCGGCGATCTCCGGGTCGGTCACCGAGACGACGAGCACGCGATGCCGCGCGGCGAGAACCGGCAGGACCGGCAACAGGTTCTCCTCGACCGCGGCGCCGTCGAGCGTGGTGAACCACACCACCAGGCTGCGGCGGCGGGCCCGCTGGATGACCGCGCGCACCAGACCGGGCGCGTCGGTGTCGACCAGGGCGGGCACCACGCCCGCCAGCGCGTGCATCAGCTTGACCTGCAGCCGATTTCCGCCGATGCCGCGCACCTCGGCGCGGACCTGCCGGTCGTAGGCGAGCAGATCGACCGTGTCGCCGGCGGCGCCGGCGATGCCGCCGAGCAGCAGGGCCGCCTCGATGCTCGCGTCCAGCCGGGTGCCCTCGCCGACCCGGCCCGCGCTGATCCGCCCGGTGTCCAGCAGCATCATGACGTGCCGGTTCCGTTCGGGACGCCAGGTGCGCACCAGCACATCGGTGGCCCGCGCGGTGGCGCGCCAATCGATCGAGCGCACGTCGTCACCGGCGACGTACTCGCGGAACGAATCGAACTCGGTGCCCTGGCCCCGGGTGTTCGCGACGTTGCGGCCCTCGAGGTGCTGCAACCGCTTCACCTTGGACCGCATCAGGCGTTCGCTGCGGAACGGCGGCAGCGCCCGCACCCGCGCGGGCACGGTGCGCCGAGTCTGCCTGCCCGCCAGGCCGAGTGGGCCGAGCAGCCGCAGCGTGACCGGGCCCGCGACCCGGTCACCGCGGTAGGTCGGTGTCAAGGTGGTACGCAGCCGGACCAGGGTGTTGGGCGCGAGATGCAGGCGGTGCCTGCGCCCGCCCGCCCGCGTGCTGTCGGGCCAGTCGTCCCACAGGTAGCCGCGCACGGTGCGGTCGCCGGTGTTGGTGACGACGAGTTCGACCTCGGTGCTGTGGTCGAGCCGCACCACCGTGAGCGGTTCGCGGGTCAGGGTGAGCGCGCGCGAGCGCGCCACCCAGCCCAGATCGATCAGCAGCAGCCAGCCGAGAATCGAGGTGACGAAGATGATCCCGCCCCAGCCGTGCAGGAACACCGCGACCAGCACCGCGCCCAGTGCCGCGACGGCGGCCAGCCGTCCGGTGACGACCACGACTACACCGGAACCGGGACCGACAGCAGCAGCGACGAGAGCACACCCTCGGTCGTGACGCCGTCCAGTTCGGCCTCCGGCTTCAGGTGCAGCCGGTGCCGGAGTACCGCGGTCGCTACGTATTTCACGTCGTCCGGGGTGGTGAAGGCGCGCCCGTTCAGCCAGGCGAACGCGCGCGCGGCGGCCATCAGCGCGGTGGCGCCGCGCGTCGAGGCGCCGTGCTGCACGGCGGGGGAGTTGCGGGTGGCCCGGCACAGGTCGACGGTGTAGGCCAGCACCTCGGGGCTGATCGTCACCTGGGCGATTGCGGCCCGGCCCGCGGTGAGGTGCGCGGGCCCGGCGACGGGGCGCAGCCCGGCGGCGGCCAGATCGCGCGGATCGAAACCGGCGGCGTGGCGCTGCAGGATGCGGAATTCGTCGTCGCGGCCGGGCAATTGGATGTCGACCTTGAACAGGAACCGGTCCAGCTGCGCCTCCGGCAGCGGGTAGGTGCCCTCCTGCTCGATCGGGTTCTGGGTGGCGATCACCACGAACGGGTCGGGCAGCGGCTGCGGTTTGCCGTCCACCGAGACCTGGCGCTCCTCCATCGATTCCAGCAGCGCGGACTGGGTCTTCGGGGGCGTCCGGTTGATCTCGTCGGCGAGCAGCAGGTTGGTGAACACCGGCCCGTGCCGGAAGGTGAACTCGGCCGAATGCGGATCGTAGATCTGGGATCCGGTGACATCGCCGGGCATCAGGTCGGGGGTGAACTGCACCCGCGCGTGCTCCAGATCCAGGGCCGTCGCCAGCGCCCGCACCAGCAGGGTCTTCGCGACACCGGGTACGCCCTCGAGCAGCACGTGCCCGCGGCACAGCAGCGCGAGCACCAGGTACATCACGGCTTGGTCGTTGCCGACGACCGCCTTGCCGATCTCGGTGCGCAACGCGGCGAAGGCCTGCGCGGCCTCCGCGGCGGTGGGGGCTTTGGTGATGTCGGTCCCGGTCATCGGTCCCCTCCTCTAGGGCCGGCGGCGCCGGCCGATGTGCTCGGTGCGTCGGCCTCGATCAGATCGAGCGTCGCGGCGACGATACGCAGGGTGGTGGTGTCGGGCACCGGGCCGTACAGGGCCGGTCCGACCAGGTGCTGTTCGACGCCGGTGCGCGCGCTGACCGCGGCGACGATCTGCTCCGGTTTCGCGTCGGCGGCCAAGCCCAGCCGCGGGCGCATCCGGCGCAGTGTGGCGGCACGCAGTTTCGCGGCGACGTACTCGTGGTCGCCGGAGCGGCGGTACAGCGCGGCCTGTCCGGCCAGCAGCTCGTTCGCCGCGACCTCGACCGGCCGCGGCTCACGCACCAGCGCACCCCGGCGGCGGCCGCGCCACCAGGCCAGCATGGCCCCGGCGATCAGGAATTGCAGTCCGCCGAACGTCAGCCAGGCGGGCAGGCGGCTGAAGATCGAATCCTCGCCGTCGCCGCAGAAGAACCAGCAGGTGTCCTCGTCCTCCGGGGGATCCGGCGGATCCGGCAGCTGCGGGGCCTCGGGCGGTTTCGGCGCGGGCGGTGTGTCGAGCGCACTGAGCGCTCCCCACAGCACCAGGCCCAGCGCGATCGTCGCGAGCACGGCGGCCCAGAATTTCGGGTTCCGCAGCAGTGCCGGGACCGCGGGCAGGTCGCGGCGCGCGCGTGCGCCGACCTCGACCGGATCCTGCTCGACCGGACCCGCTTTCGGCGCCGGCGCGGATTCGGAGTACCGGTCGGCGTGCGCGAGGCGGCGGTATTCGTCCTCGGTGGCCCGGCGGCCGCCGTAGACGACCTCGTCGAAACTGCGTGCCGTGGGCTGGATCTCGGTGCTCACCTCGGGCGGCAGCGCACCCGAGACGTCGTGGCCGGTCTCGTCGGCCGTCCGGGAGCGCCGGACCTCGAGCACGCCGCCCTGCTCCAGGCCGCGCACCATGGCCCGGAAGCGTTCGCGCAGCGCGCGGTCGTAGTCCTGGTTCGCTTCGGCGGCGTCGGCGGCGTTGCGGTGCTGGGCGGCCGGGCCCAGCGGTGGGATCTCGGGCGCGGGCGGTTCCTGTGGCGGACGCCAGAATTCGAGGTCGTCGTTCATCGCACCTGCTCGGGAATCCGGATGTCGATCCCCTCGCGCCGGCAGCGCAGATCGAGATAGCAGACCACCCGGGTGGCCGCCTCGACGATCTCGCCGAAGGCGAGGAACAGCAGCAGCACCGTGGTGGTGAGCGTGACCACCGTCCACATGCGGGTGCCGGAGTAGTCGGAGACGAACAGCCACAGGCCGAACAGCGGCAGCAGCAGCAACAGCAGCAGGCCGCGGTGCGCCAGCCACAGCCCGGCCAGCGACCAGGTCTTCCCGGAGACAAGCAGTTTCGTGCGCGCCTCGGCGGTGGAGCGCGCGGCCTGCTCGGCGAACACGACCGGCGCCGCGACGTAGTGCCGCGCCCGCAGCCAGCCCACGAACGGCAGCACCAGCAGCACGAGCACCACCAGCAGGGCCACCCCGCCGCCGGGCGCCGCGGTGACCAGGAAGGCCAGTACGCCGAAGACCACCGTCCAGATCAGCGTGTAGGGCAGTTCGAACAGCAGCAGCGGAATCGCCGTGGCGCGCAGCCGATGCAGCGCGGCCTGCCAGCCCAGTCGCCGTCCGGCGACATCGGCCAGGCCCAGCGCCACCGTCAGCCCGCGTAGCAGGAAGCGCAGGGCCCACGCGGCGGCCAGCATGGCGACGATCGCGCCCCACCGGATGCCGGCGTCGGAGTCGTCGGTAAAAGTCGCGACGGTCAGGGTGATCCAGACGACGAACAGCTCGGCCAGCACCAGCCCCACCGCCCCGACCGCGGCCAGCACCTTGATGTTGGCCTGTACCAGTGCGAACGGTACGTCGAGTAATTCACGGAAGGTCAACGGGCGCACGGGCACCGTCGGTCCTACTGACCCTGGTGCCGGATCGTCTTCCGCCCCGACGGCACCGGCCGGGTCGGCTGGTAACACCCGGCCGAGTCTAGAGCGTGCGGCCTGGTCCCGTCATCCCAGATAGCGCGGCGATCAGCGCTCGAGCAGGCGTGCGACGACCCGGCGGTACAGCTCGGGTGGCACCTGGGGCAGCCCGAGCAGTGCGCGCAGGTAGACGCCGTCGCCGACCAGGCTGACGATCTGGGCCTGGATCGGGTCGGTGATCTCGGTGTCGAGTCCGCGCTGCCACTTGGCCATCACCTCGTCCATGGCGCGGTCGACCTCGTCGGCGTCGGCGCCTTGCGGACCGTCGAGGGTGCGCATGGCGGCCAGCATGGAGCGCTGCACCGCGATCTCGAGGGCGTCGTCGGCGTTGTCGGGCTGGGGCGCCTGCAGATACCACTCGGCCACCGATCGGCCCTGGGCCACGGCGTTGTCCAGCTGCTGGTCGGAGCGTTCGCCGAGGCGGCGGATCAGGCCGGCGAGCAGGGCGTCCTTGGATTTGAAGTGGTAGAGCAGCCCGCCCTTGGAGACGCCGGCCGCGGCGGCGACGCTCTCCAGCGTCACCTGGGACATGCCCTTTTCCAGCAGCAGTGTCTCCAGGGCGTCCAGGATGCGGTCGCGGGTGCCTGCGGGGTCGCGAGTGGTCACGATCGTCACTGTACCGTCTGGACGGTTAAGCTGGTACTGTACCGGCTGGACGGTTCACCCCCGGAAGCAGAAGGAACATGACCACCAACCACACCGCCGCGTCCGTGCCGGCCCGGGCCACCGCCCGGACCTGGGCCGGGCTCGGCGTCCTCGCACTCGCGCTGCTGCTGATCGCGGTAGACGGCACCGTGCTCGACCTCGCCGTGCCCGCGATCAGCGCCGACCTCGCCCCGACCACGCCGCAGCTGCTGTGGATCATCGACGTCTACTCGTTCGTGCTGGCCGGTCTGCTGATCACCATGGGCACCCTCGGCGACCGGATCGGCCGCCGCCGGCTCCTGCTGATCGGCGCCGCCGGCTTCGGCGTCGCCTCCGCGCTGGCTGCCTGGTCGGTGAGCCCGGACATGTTGATCGCCGCGCGCGTGCTGCAGGGTCTGGCCGGCGCCACCCTGATGCCGGCCACACTCGGCCTGATCCGCGACATGTTCGCCGACGCGCGCCAGCGCACCATCGCCATCTCGGTGTGGGGTGCGATGGCGGGCTCGGGTTCCGCGCTCGGCCCGCTGCTCGGCGGCTGGCTGCTCGAGCACTTCTGGTGGGGTTCGGTGTTCCTGGTGAACCTGCCCGTGATGGCGCTGCTGATCGTGCTCGCACCGCTGCTGGTGCCGGAATCGCGCGACCCGAATCCCGGCCGGTTCGATCTGCTCAGCGCCGGGCTGTCGATGCTGGCGTTGATCCCGATCGTGTACGCGGTCAAGGAGATCGCGGCGCACGGCGTGCGGCCGCTCGCGCTGGTCGTCGCCGCCGTCGGCGTGCTGGCGGGCGTGCTGTTCCTGCGCCGTCAGGCCCGGCTCGCCGACCCGCTGCTCGATCTGGAACTGTTCCGGCTCCCGCCGTTCCGGGCGGCGGCGCTGACCAATCTGCTGTCGGTCTTCGCGCTGGCCGGTGTGCTGTTCTTCGGCTCGCAGTACCTGCAATTGGTGCTGAACCGGACGCCGCTGCAAGCCGGTCTGCTGCTGGTGCCGGGCACGATCGGCAGCATCGCCGGGTCGCTGGGCGCGGCGTGGCTGGTGCGGTTCTGGCGGCCGACGCACGTGCTGTGCGGCGCGTTGCTGGTGGCCGCCGCGGGCGCGGTGCTGTTCTGGCTGCTGCGCGCCGACCCGGCCGCGGGCGTCACGCCGTTCGTCGTCGGCTTCACGCTGATCGGCGTCGGCGCCGGTGTCGCGCTGACGATCTCGGCGGACCTGATCGTCAGCTCGGCGCCCGCCGAACGCGCGGGCAATGCCGCCGCCATCTCCGAGACGGCGCTGGAAACCGGTGTCGCGCTGGGTGTCGCGATCCTGGGCAGCGTGGTGATGGCCGCGTTCCGGCACGGCCTGGACCTGTCCACCGTCCCGGCCGCGCATGCCGGCGCGGCCCGCGAGTCCCTGGGCGGCGCGGTCGAAACCGCCCGTGCGCTACCGGAAGCCGCGGCGAGCGCCCTGCTCGAATCGGCGCGCTCGGCCTTCGTCTCGGGCGTGCACCTGGCGGCCACCGGCACCACGGTCGTCCTGCTGCTGACCGCGGTGATGGTCTACCGGGCCTCGCGGAGCAAGCACCGGTCGGCCTGAGGCCTGCGCGGGTGCGGCCCATTCGGGTCGCACCCGTCGGCATTCCGCTCCGGGGCCGACGCCGGGCCGGATTCTCGCGATCGGTGCGCCGCGACGTGCGACCGGAGCGAGGATCGCGTGTCTGCGGTCCTCAGCCGTTCAGGTGGTGCAGCCGGGCAGGAACTCAGTTGGCGGGCGGTAGTTCGCGCGGTCCGCGGCGGCCCAGCAGCGAGCGCGACTTGCGGGCCGGGATCTCCTCGTGCCGCTCGGCCGCCGAGATCGGCGCGGGCGCGGCTTCGGGCTGGGGGAGGGCCGAGTACTGCTGCGGCGCCTGGCGGTAATCGGCGTCGACCACGGTCGCAGCGATGTGGTGGGCCTGCGGCGGTGCGGCCGGAGTCAGCTGGTAGCCGGGGTGCGCGACGCCCATGGCGGGTGCGTGCGAATCCTGGGTGTCCACCGTGACTTTGCGGATGCGGCGCAGGGTGAAGGTGATCTCCTCGACCTCTTCGAAAGCCTGGCGCGCGGTGCGCAGCGGGTGCGTCGCGGTGTCGATGGCAGTGGCGACGAAGGAGGGCACCAGCGGGCGGATCCAGCGGGCGGCGGTGTCGGAGAACGGAACCTGGCCGATGATCGGCAGTTCCAGGCCGCCCCTGGGTTCCGGGCGCGGCTGGTGCGGCGCCAGTTCACCGGTGTGCACAGCGGGTGTGAGCGCCTGGGGAGAAATCGTGGCGGGCAGATTCGGAGACACGGTGCTGTCCTTTCCGGCCGGAAGTTCGGCGGGTCGCGGTGCTTGCCCGAGACGATCGGGTTCGTTGATGCCGATCTCCAGCCCGCCGATGGCGGCGATGATCCGGGTGCGCTGGCGCTCCCGGTCGATGGCGGTGTCGGCTTCGGCGGCCAGGCGGGCGGCGGTGAGTTGTTGTTCGGCGCGCAGTTTTTCGGCCTCGACGCGCACCTCGGCCTGCTTCACCGCGATCGCGGCGTCGGCCGAACGCTCGGCCTCGTCCTGGACCGCGTGGAAGTTGTTGCGCCGGTCGAAGGAGGTGCTGCCCCGCCACCAGCGCAGCAGCAGCGGCAGCACCGCGAGCAGGGCGAACGCGACGAGGATGAACAGCCAGAGCACCAACGCTCCGGCGCCGCCGAAGGCGTGGTCGTGCACGGCCAGCCAGCGGGCGCCCAGGCCGCGGTCGGCGTCGGCGAAGGCGGCGGTCCGGGCGGTGGCCGCGGCGCGCTCGGCGTCGGTGACGCGCTGGTTCACGGACTCGAGGCGGCCCTGGGCGGCGCTCAGCTGCCGGCGCGCGTCCTCGAGCAGCTCGTTGGCGGTGCGGGTCTCGGGGCCGTTGCCCGGGACGCCGGTGATGCGGGTGCGCGGGCACTCGGCGGTCGGGTTGAACTCGCAGCGCGCGGTGACCAGCGCGCTCTGGATGTCGGCCTCCGCCTTGGTGATCGCCTGGTCCACGGCCGCCCGGTCGGCGCGGGCCCGGTCGAGGTCGGCGCTCGCGGTCAGCACGGCCGGTGCGGCGGCGACGCCGCGCTGAGCCTTCTCGTCCAGCAGCCGGTCGACGGTGCCGCCGAAGAGCACGGTGCTCGCCAGTTCGGCGATCAGCACGCCCGCGAGCACGGCGACGGCGACGCGGGTGAGCAGCCCCGCGCGGTCGGCGTCGCCGCCGGGGCGGACGGTGGCGAGCGCGCGGCCGACCACGCCGGCCAGCAGGGCGGCGACCAGGGCGCCGGGCACGATCGCGACGGGCGACCAGTCGGCCGCCGCGAGCGCGAGCGCGGTGACGGCGCCCGCGACCACCACGAACAGCGCGACGGCCGCGCCGGTCACGGCGTAGCCGGAGCGTTCGTGCCGGAAGCCGTCGACCCGGTCCGGGGTATCCCACCGCGGACCTCCGCCGAGCCAGGTGAGCAAGCCGGTGGCGGTCATGGGAACTCACATCCTGTGTATGTGGGGCCGGCCCCGCACCCCCGCGAAGCTGTGCCGCTTGGACCTGGTCCGGGGTGTGGCGGCGGGCGAAACTGTCACAGATTCGTTGTCTCAGCGTGACAGGCACGCGCCCGACACACCGAGCGCGTGGCGGGGGTTGTGGGCAGCCTCACATTCGTTCGAGGAGCCGCCGTTCGGCGCCGGATTCCGGCCGGAACGGGGTGTGCCGGAGATGCTCTGGGAGGTTGCGCGGGCCACGCCGGCGAGCTGTGGGAAATCCCACCCGAATCGGTTGCTGAAAATGTGCTGTCAGTCACGGATTGATAAAGAGGCCGGACGGTCGGATCGGCTTCCGATGCTTGTCATGGCTTCTGTCGGAAATGTCTCAGGCCCGGCCGCAGCGAGGTAGCCGCCACTGCGTGGTTTGTCGATCGAGACCTCGGGGAAATCCACTGCGATGCAGGTCGGACGCTGGATCCGGCCAGGCCCGCAAGCTGGCGAACGGTAAGTTTTCGCAGGTCGACACCCCGTAGCCAGGGATCGATCGGGTCGCATCGGCTGCTTTACACTGGACAACGCGCACGAGTTGGAGGACCGCATGAAGAAGCCCAGCTAGACCTGGTTATTAGTCAAACCTAAGTTGGTTGGGCCCCGGACCTGACTTATCGTTTGCTCTTACGCCGAACACATACTGGTCGGCACTATCGCCCGCACGGTTCACCCAGCCGGTGCCCCAGCGTAGCGGGCGAACACCCGCAGGAGGTTAGGAACTAGTAAGAGTTCCGTTACTTCCGAGCACCCCACAACCCAGCGGGTGGACAACTGGAGACGTGACTGCACACCGAACCATCAGCGCGGCTGGATTCGGAGCGTACGGGCGCAGTCTTGACGTAGGCGTTCGACGGAAAGGCCATTTTTCTCTTCGAAGGCCGACTTTTCTTGAAGGCAGAGGCATGACGCAACTTCCTGGCCACAGGTCCCCCGGACCCATCGGGCTTTATGACCCGGCGAACGAGCACGACGCCTGCGGCGTCGCGTTCGTCGTCGACATGCACGGCCGCCGCAGCCGCGACATCGTCGACAAGGCTATTACGGCTCTGTTGAACCTGGAGCACCGCGGTGCGGCCGGCGCCGAACCGAACTCCGGTGACGGTGCGGGCATCCTGCTGCAGGTGCCGGACCGGTTCTTCCGCGCCATCGTGGACTTCGAGCTGCCCGCGGAAGGTGCCTACGCCACCGGCATCGCCTTCCTGCCGCAGGCTCGCCGGGAAGCCGCGCGCGCCGCCTACGGCGTGGAGAAGATCGTCAAGGAAGAGGGCCTCGAGGTCCTCGGCTGGCGTGAGGTCCCGATCGACGAGACTTCGCTGGGCGCGCTGGCCCGCGACGCCATGCCGACCTTCCGCCAGATCTTCGTCGCCTCGCCCAAGGACAGCGCCGAACAGCTCTCCGGCGTCGCCCTGGAGCGCCGCGCCTACGTCATCCGCAAGCGGGTCGAGCACGAGCTCGGCAAGTCCGGCGCGGGCGAGGGCTCGACCGGCAAGGAGTCGGTGTATTTCCCGAGCCTGTCCGGTGAGACCTTCGTCTACAAGGGCATGTTCACCACGCCGCAGCTGCGCGCCTTCTACCTGGACCTGCAGGACGACCGCGTCGAGTCGGCGCTGGGCATCGTGCACTCCCGGTTCTCCACCAACACCTTCCCGTCCTGGCCGCTGGCGCACCCGTTCCGCCGCGTCGCGCACAACGGTGAGATCAACACCGTCACCGGCAACGAGAACTGGATGCGCGCCCGCGAGGCGCTGCTGAACTCCGACGTGTTCGGCACCGACTCGGCCGGCAAGAACCGCCTGGAGAAGATCTTCCCGGTCTGCACCCCCGGCGCCTCCGACACCGCCCGTTTCGACGAGGTGCTGGAACTGCTGCACCTGGGCGGCCGCAGCCTGGCGCACGCCGTGCTGATGATGATCCCCGAGGCGTGGGAACGCAGCGAGGCCATGGATCCGCAGCTGCGCGCCTTCTACGAGTACCACTCCTACATGATGGAACCGTGGGACGGCCCGGCCTCGGTCTGCTTCTCCGACGGCACCGTCGTCGGCGCCGTGCTGGACCGCAACGGCCTGCGCCCCGGCCGCATCTGGGTGACCGAGGACGGCCTGGTCGTGCTGGCCTCCGAGGTCGGCGTGCTCGACATCGAGCCGTCCAAGGTGGTGCAGAAGTTCCGACTACAGCCCGGCAAGATGTTCCTGGTCGACACCTCCCAGGGCCGCATCATCAGCGACGACGAATTCAAGTCGCAGCTGGCCGCCGAGCAGCCCTACCAGGAATGGCTGGACGCGGGCGTCACCAAGCTCAGCGATCTGCCGGACCGCCCGCACGTGCACATGTCGCACGACCGCGTGCTGATCCGTCAGCAGATCTTCGGATACACCACCGAGGAGCTGAACCTGCTGATCTCGCCGATGGCGAAGAGCGGCATGGAAGCACTCGGCTCCATGGGCACCGACACCCCGATCGCGGTGCTCTCGGCGCGGCCGCGCCTGCTGTTCGACTACTTCTCGCAGTTGTTCGCGCAGGTCACCAACCCGCCGCTGGACGCCATCCGCGAAGAGGTCGTCACCAGCCTGAAGCGGGCCATCGGCCCGGAGGCCGACCTGTTGCACCCGGGCCCGGAGTCCTGTCAGCAGATCGCGCTCGAGGGACCGATCCTCGACAACGACGAGCTGGCCAAGCTCGTGCACATCAACGACGACGGCTCCAAGCCCGAGCTGCGCTCGGTCGTGGTGCGCGGCCTGTACCCGGTGAAGAAGGGTGGCAAGGGCCTGCGCAAGGCGCTGGAGGCCATCAACACCCAGGTCTCGGCGGCCATCGACGGCGGCGCCCGGATCATCGTGCTGTCCGACCGCGAGTCCAACGAGAAGCTGGCGCCGATCCCGTCGCTGCTGCTCACCGCCTCGGTGCACCACCACCTGGTGCGCGAGCGCACCCGCACCAAGGTCGGTCTGGTCGTGGAGGCCGGTGACGCCCGCGAGGTGCACCACATGGCCATGCTGGTCGGTTTCGGCGCGGCCGCGATCAACCCGTACATGGCCTTCGAGACCATCGAGGACCTGCTCGAGCGCGGCGCGCTGGAGATGCCGGGCAGCACCGGCGATCTGGCCGCCGACTTCCGCAAGGCGGTCGCCAACTACAACAAGGCGGCCGGCAAGGGCGTGCTGAAGGTGATGTCCAAGATGGGCATCTCCACCGTGGCCTCCTACAACGGCGCCAAGCTGTTCCAGGTCATCGGTCTCTCGCAGGACCTGGTCGACGAGTACTTCACCGGCCTGAAGTCCCCGCTGGACGGCATCGGCCTGGACGAGATCGCCGACGACGTCGCGGCCCGGCACCGGGTGGCGTTCCTGGAGAACCGCAACGAGCGCGCGCACCGCGAGCTCGAGGTGGGCGGTGAGTACCAGTGGCGGCGCGAGGGTGAATACCACCTGTTCAACCCGGACACCGTGTTCAAGCTGCAGCACGCGACCCGCACCGGCCAGTACTCGATCTTCAAGGAGTACACCAAGCTGGTCGACGATCAGTCCGAGCGCCTGGCTTCGCTGCGCGGCCTGTTCAAGTTCAAGTCCAAGTCGCGCTCGCCGATCCCGATCGAGGAGGTCGAGCCCGCCTCGGAGATCGTCAAGCGGTTCTCCACCGGCGCGATGAGCTACGGCTCCATCTCGGCCGAGGCGCACGAGACCCTCGCGATCGCGATGAACCGGCTCGGCGGCCGCTCGAACTCCGGTGAGGGCGGCGAGCACCCGGCCCGCTTCGAGGTCGAGGAGAACGGCGACTGGCGGCGCAGTGCGATCAAGCAGGTGGCCTCCGGCCGCTTCGGCGTGACCTCGCACTACCTGTCCAACTGCACCGACATCCAGATCAAGATGGCCCAGGGCGCCAAGCCGGGCGAGGGCGGCCAGCTGCCCGCGCACAAGGTGTACCCGTGGGTCGCCGAGGTGCGGCACTCGACGCCGGGCGTGGGTCTGATCTCCCCGCCGCCGCACCACGACATCTACTCGATCGAGGATCTGGCGCAGCTGATCCACGATCTGAAGAACGCGAACCCGCAGGCGCGGATTCACGTGAAACTTGTCGCGGAGCCGGGCGTCGGCACCGTCGCCGCGGGCGTCTCCAAGGCGCACGCCGACGTGGTGCTGATCTCGGGCCACGACGGCGGCACCGGCGCCTCGCCGCTGACCTCGCTCAAGCACGCGGGCGGTCCCTGGGAGCTCGGCCTGGCCGAGACCCAGCAGACGCTGCTGCTCAACGGTCTGCGCGACCGGATCGTGGTGCAGGTCGACGGTCAGATGAAGACCGGCCGCGACGTCATGATCGCCGCGCTGCTCGGCGCGGAGGAGTACGGCTTCGCGACTGCTCCGCTGGTGGTCTCGGGCTGCATCATGATGCGCGTCTGCCATCTCGACACCTGCCCCGTGGGTGTCGCGACGCAGAACCCGACCCTGCGCGAGCGCTTCACCGGCAAGCCGGAGTTCGTCGAGAACTTCTTCCTGTACATCGCCGAAGAGGTCCGGGAACTGCTGGCCTCGCTGGGCTTCCGCACGCTGGACGAGGCCATCGGCCGGGTCGACATGCTCGACACCGCCAAGGCCAAGCAGCACTGGAAGGCCAGCAAGCTGGACCTGTCGCCGATCCTCGACGATGTCGAGACGGCGTTCATGTACCAGGATCGCCGCTGCACCAAGACCCAGGACCACGGCCTGGACAAGGCGCTGGATCAGCAGCTGATCACCCAGGCGCGGGACGCGCTGGAGCGCGGCAAGCCGGTCAAGTTCGAGACCAAGATCACGAACGTGAACCGGACCGTCGGCACCATGCTCGGCCACGAGGTGACGAAGAACTTCGGCGGCGTCGGCCTGCCCGACGACACCATCGACATCACCTTCTCCGGCTCCGCGGGCAACAGCTTCGGCGCCTTCGTGCCGGCCGGCATCACGCTGCGGGTGCAGGGCGACGCGAACGACTATGTGGGCAAGGGCCTTTCGGGCGGCCACCTGGTGGTGCGCCCGGCGGTGAACGCCCCGGCCAACTTCAAGGCGGAGCAGAACATCATCGCGGGCAACGTGATCCTGTTCGGCGCCACCAGCGGCAAGGCGTTCCTGTCCGGTGTGGTCGGCGAGCGTTTCGCGGTCCGCAACTCCGGCGCCACCGCGGTCGTCGAGGGCGTGGGCGACCACGCGCTCGAGTACATGACCGGCGGCAAGGTGGTCATCCTCGGCGAGACCGGCCGCAACTTCGGCGCCGGTATGTCCGGCGGCGTCGCCTACGTCTACAGCCCCAACGGCACCTTCCCGGACCGGGTCAACCCGGAACAGGCCGAGGCGCTGGAGATGCTGGACGACGAGGACCGCACCTGGCTGCACGACATCATCTCCGAGCACCGGGCGCAGACCGGCTCGGCGGTGGCCGAACGCATCCTGAACGACTGGTCGCAGCAGACGGCCCACTTCGTGAAGGTCATGCCGCGGGAATACAAGAAGGTTTTGCTCGCGATCTCCGAGGCCGAGAAGAACGGCGCGGACGTGAACGAGGCGATCATGGAGGCGGCTCGTGGCTGACCCACAGGGATTTCTGAAGCACACCAAGCGGGAGCTCCCCACCCGCCGTCCGGTGCCGCTGCGCCTGATGGACTGGAAAGAGGTCTACGAGGAGGGGTTCGAGAAGGACACCCTCAAGCGTCAGGCCAGCCGCTGCATGGACTGCGGTATCCCGTTCTGTCACAACGGCTGTCCGCTCGGGAACCTGATCCCCGAGTGGAACGACCTGGTCTACAAGGGTCAGTGGCGCGAGGGCATCGACCGGCTGCACGCGACCAACAACTTCCCGGAGTTCACCGGGCGGCTGTGCCCCGCACCCTGTGAGGCGTCCTGCGTCCTGGGCATCAACCAGGATCCGGTGACGATCAAGCAGGTCGAGGTCGAGCTGATCGAGAACGCCTTCGACGAGGGCTGGGTGACCCCGGTCTACCCGACCCGCCTGACCGGCAAGAAGGTCGCCGTCGTGGGCTCCGGCCCGGCCGGCCTGGCCGCCGCGCAGCAGTTGACCCGCGCCGGTCACACCGTGACCGTGTTCGAGCGCGCCGACCGCATCGGCGGCCTGCTGCGCTACGGCATCCCGGAATTCAAGATGGAGAAGCGCTTCATCGATCGCCGGATGGCGCAGATGGAGGCCGAGGGCACCATCTTCAAGACCGGCGTGAACGTCGGCGTCGACATCACCGCCGAGCAGCTGCGCGAGCAGTTCGACTCGGTCGTGCTGGCCGGCGGCGCCACCCTGGCCCGCGATCTGCCGATCCCGGGTCGGGAACTGGACGGCATCCACCAGGCGATGGAGTTCCTGCCGTGGGCCAACCGCGTGCAGCTCGGTGACGACGTCACCGACGCCGACGGCCTGCCGCCGATTCACGCGCGCGGCAAGAAGGTCGTCATCATCGGCGGTGGCGACACCGGCGCGGACTGCCTGGGCACCTCGCACCGTCAGGGCGCGGAGAGCATCCACCAGTTCGAGATCATGCCGCGTCCGCCGGAGGAGCGCGCCGGTTCCACCCCGTGGCCGACCTACCCGCTGATGTACCGGGTGTCCTCGGCGCACGAGGAGGGCGGCGAGCGCGTGTTCTCCGTCAACACCGAGCGTTTCGTGGGTGCGGACGGCAAGGTCACCGGTCTGCAGGCGCACGAGGTGAAGATGGCCAACGGCCGCTTCGAGAAGGTCGAGGGCACCGACTTCACCCTCGAGGCCGATCTGGTGCTGCTGGCCATGGGCTTCACCGGTCCCGAAAAGCCGGGCCTGCTGGAGGATCTGGGCGTCGGCTACGACCAGCGCGGCAACGTGCAGCGGGACAAGGGCTGGTCCACCAACATCCCCGGCGTCTTCGTCGCCGGCGATATGGGCCGCGGCCAGTCGCTGATCGTGTGGGCCATCGCCGAGGGCCGCGCCGCGGCCGCCGCGGTGGACAACTACCTGGAGGGCGAGACGGCGCTGCCGTCGCCGATCACCCCCACCATGGTGGCTCAGCGCTGATCCGGAACGAATAGTCGAGAGCGCCTGCGGACCGCGAGTCCGCAGGCGCTTTTGCATTCCGGCGGCGGCTCTGCTGAACTGATCTCCGACGGAAATCGGACATGCTCGCCCGGTTCGCGTGGCGCGCAGGACGGTTGGGCTCTAGTGTGATCAACGGCGTGCTGCGGATCTTTCGGGATGTGAGATTCCACAGCGCTGTACCACCGGGTTAACTATGCAGTTACTCGGCGTGCACTAGTGAGTCATCCGCCGAGTTCACTATGGTTAGCGGCAACTTGTCGGGGTGTGCCCTCCGCAAGAGGGCAGGTTTGAACTGGAGCAGTATGCGGTTGAAGAAGGTTGTCGCGGCCCTCGGCGTGTCCGCGACGGTTGCGTCCGGCCTGATGCTCGGAACCGGGTCCGCCACAGCGGCTCCCGGCTGCCCGAGCCTCTACGTGGTGGCGATCCCCGGCACGTGGGAGACCGGCCATGACAAGGAACCGGGTCCCGGCATGCTCGCCGGTGTCACGCGCGGTCTACCGCGCAACACCGAGGTCGACTACGTGACCTATGCCGCGACCGCCTTCCCGTGGGAGGGCGAGGTCTACGGCAACTCCAAGAAGGAGGCCGTGAGCAACGCCCGCGGCCTGATCGGCGCGATGGCGGCCCGCTGCGCCGCCACCAAGATCGCACTGGTCGGCTACAGCCAGGGCGCCGACGCCGCAGGCGATCTCGCCGCGGAGATCGGCACCGGGCTCGGCGTCGTGCTGCCCGACCGCGTCGCCGGTGTCGGCCTGATCTCCGATCCGCGCCGCTCGCCCACCGATATCCAGATCGGCCCGTTCGCGGCCGGCGCGGGCGCGGGCGGCCCGCGCGTCGGCGGGTTCGGCTTCCTGTCCGATCGCACCCGCACCATCTGCGCCGTCGACGACCTCTACTGCGCTACGGCCACCGACGATTTCGTCACCCGCTTCGCGGGCTTCCTGGCTCAGAGCTCCGAGGCCAACCCGGCCAACATCTGGCGCTACCAGCTCGAGGCCGGCGCCATCATCAACGACCTGATGTCGCACGGCGGCATCCCGACGCTGCAGGGGCAGCTGACGGATTCGGCGAATCAGGAGCGGGCCAAGACCCTGGAGAACTTCTACAAGTCCCAGGCGCACACCCTGTACGGCAGCTACCGCGTCGAGGGCGGGCAGACCGCGATCTCCTGGATGCACAACTGGATCGCCGGCATGGCGTGATCCGCTGAACGAAAGCCGAAGGCCCGCCTCGCTTCCCGAGGCGGGCCTTCGTCGTTCGCGGACTAGCTGCTGCCGGCGGAGCCGGTCGGCGGCCGGTGCTGGAGGTGGAAGGTCGGACCCTGCTCGGGGCGCTCGCGGTATTCCACCCGGGGACCGCCCGGGTGCGGCCGGGCCGGCACCGAGTCGGCCGGGCCGGGGATGATGATGGTCTGGCCGGGCCCCTGCGGGCCGGGCAGCGCGGGGACGGCGGGGGTCCAGCGCTCGTGGATCTCGGTACCCTCGGGCACGGTCTCGCCGGCGACGGTGGTGGTCTCGAGCTCGAGCGGCTCGTCGGTCGGGGCCTGCGCGTTGGCGGTGACGGCGAGGGCGCCGAGCGGAACGGTGACCAGGGCACCGGCCACCACGAAGCGGGCGGCGCGGCGACGGAAAGTGTTCTTCTTCGATTGCACGTCGGTTCCTTTCTCGGGGGCGGAGTTCCGCCTCGCGGCGGCTCACCGGACCCATCAAAGGACCGCTCACTGGGACGACGGTGCGACGAAGCTGGCAATCGGCTGGGAGCGCTACTTCAGGTTGCGTGGCAGCAGGTCCCAGACGTGCCCGTTCTCGTTCACGGTGGCGGCGGTGCGCCGGCCGGTCCGGGAGAACAGGATCCGGGTGATCGAGCAGTAGTCGATCGGGAAGGTGAGCGGCCGGGCCAGGCCCAGTACCTCCTGGAGCAGCACGTTGATCACGCCGCCGTGCGCGAACGCGACCACCGTGTCGGCGGGATCGGTGCTCGCGGCGATCTCGGTGATGGCGTCGCGGACCCGCTGGACGAAGGCGGGCCCGTCGATCTGCTCGGGCAGGTGGCCGGCCTTGATCCGCTCGTAGGTGGCCTGGAATTCGGTTTTGGCGTCCTCGATCGGGATGTAGGCGGGCAGGTCCCGGTCGTACTCGGCCAGATCGTCGACGACCTCCACTGCCAGGCCGAGCTTGGTGGCCAGCGGCGCGGCTGTGTCGCGGGCCCGGCGCTGCGGGCTGCTCAGGATGCGGCTGATCCGGTGCGGGCTCAGCGCCGCGGGCACGCGCTCGGCCTGCTCCTGCCCGGTGGGCGAGAGCTCCGGATCGGCGGGGCCGCTGGTGTTGACGACGCGGAGCGGCTGGGCGTGACGGACGAGAATCAACTGCACACCCCCAACTGTGCCTTAGGGGCCCGAACAGACCCGGCCCGGGTCGCACTGGGCGATCCCGGGCCGGGTGGTGCTGTTCGCGGGGTCAGTTCCGCTTGCTGCGCTTGTAGAGCAGGTACCCGCCGACCGCCAGCGCGACGATGACCAGGAGGCAGATCAGGCCGAAGATCAGGCCGCCGCCGCTCTTGCTCTTCTTTTTCTTGGCCGCGTACTCGATGGCCTGGGTGTAGGTGTCCGACGCCAAGTAGGTGTCCGGATTGGCCCACACCGAGTGGTCGATCAACGAGACGTTGTGCAGCAGGTCGAGGTACATAATGCTCCCCATGTCGACGGTGAAACGGCCTCCTCCCGGGGCCGAGTTTCCCACACTAACGGGTGCTTTCGTCCGATGTGCGCAGTTTTTCGATGCGAAATCTCACCCTGAAATTTACGCGCATCCGTTAACGATCACCGTGGTTTCACCAAGGGGAACGGCAGCGTTTCGCGAATGCTGCGACCGGTGATGAGCATGACCACGCGGTCCACACCCATGCCCAGTCCGCCGGTCGGCGGCATCGCGTGCTCGAGCGCCTGCAGGAAATCCTCGTCCAATTCCATGGCTTCGGGATCGCCGTTGGCGGCCAGCATCGACTGCTCGGTGAGCCGGCGCCGCTGCTCCACCGGATCGGTGAGTTCGCTGTAGGCGGTGCCCAGTTCGACGCCCCAGGCCACCAGGTCCCACCGCTCGGTGACGCCCGGAACGCTGCGGTGCGCGCGCGTCAGCGGGGAGACCGAGGTGGGGAAGTCGATGTAGAACGTCGGCTCCTCGGTGTGCGATTCCACCAGGTGCTCATACATTTCCAGCACCACCTGGCCCGCGTCCCAGCCGTGCTGATAGGGCACGTCGGCCTTGTCGCACAGCTCGCGCAGGTCGGCCAGCGGCGTCTGCGGGGTGACCTCGGTGCCGATCGCCTCGGAGACCGCGCCGTGCACCGTCTTGACCGTCCACTTGCCGGAGATGTCGACCTCGGTGAGCAGGCCGTCCGGGCCGGAGCGCAACGCGACCATCTTTCCATTGGCCGCGAGGGCCGCCTGCTGGATCAGCTGGCGGCAGGTATCCATCATGCGCTGGTAATCGCTGTGCGCCTCATAGGCTTCCAAGATCGTGAATTCCGGATTGTGGCTGAAATCCACGCCTTCGTTGCGAAATGTGCGGCCCAGCTCGAACACCTTTTCCATGCCGCCGACGCACAGCCGTTTCAAATACAGTTCGGGCGCGATACGCAGATACAGGTCCAGGTCGTAGGCATTGATATGGGTGCGGAACGGTGTCGCGTTGGCTCCGCCGTGCACCTGCTGCAGGATCGGGGTCTCCACCTCGAGATAGCCCAGCGCGGTCAGTGAGTCGCGCAGCGAGCGCACCACCGCGCTGCGCTTGGCCAGGATCTCGCGGGTCTCCGGATTGATCGCCATGTCGACGTAGCGCTGGCGCACCCGCGCTTCGGGATCGGCGAGACCTTTCCACTTGTCCGGCAGCGGATGCAGGCACTTGCCGTTCATCCGCCAGTCCGCGGCCAGCAGCGACAGCTCGCCCCGGCGACTGGTGCCGATCTGTCCGCTGACCTCGATCAGGTCACCGAGATCGAAGTATTCGGTGAACTCGGCACTGCGTTCCGGGCCGACCCGGTCCCGATCGATGACCAGCTGGATGTCGTCGGACCAGTCCCGCACCACGGCGAAGATGACGCCGCCGTAATCCCGGATCCGCAGCAGCCGGCCGCAGATTCGGACCGTGGTGCCGCGCGGCGAACGGCGCGCCGCCGCCACCGTGTGGGTCGGCGGATAGGCGGTCGGGTAGGCGTCGATCCCGGCGGCGGTGAGCCGGTCCAGCTTGTCCATCCGCACCCGCACCTGCTCCGGGCGGCGCGAGAACTGTTCCTCGGCTTCGCTTTCCGGGGGTTCCGGCGCGCTGCCGTCGGCGTGCAGACCGGTCATGGTCGCGGGCGCGGCACTGTGCAGGCCGGTGTGCGTGACCGTTTCCGGGTCGTGGCCGAGGCGCGGCAGGAAGCCCTCGGCCAGCGCGCTGGCGATGGCGACGCGCGGCAGGTGGCGGCGCTCTTCGAACAGGAAGAACCGGGGCACCCAGTGCGGCTGGTATTTCACGTTGGAGCGGTACAGCGCCTCCAGCTGCCACCAGCGCGAGAAGAACAGCAGCACACCGCGCCACATGCGCAGCACCGGCCCGGCGCCGATGCGCGCGCCCTCCTCGAACACCGACCGGAAGACGGCGAAGTTCAGCGACACCTTGGTGATGCCGTGCTGTTCGGAGGTCAGCGCCAGCTGCGAGATCATCAGCTCCATCACGCCGTTGGGCCCGCCCGGATCCCGGCGCATGAGTTCCAGCGACGCCCCGGTGCGGCCCCACGGCACCAGCGACAGCATGCCCAGCACGTCCTCGTGGCTGTTCACCGCCTCCACCAGCAGGCAGTCGCCGTCCAGCGGGTCGCCGAGCCGGCCCAGCGCCATGGAGAAGCCGCGCTCGGTCTCGGTGTCGCGCCAGGCGTCGGCGCGGGCGATGATCTGCTCGAACTCCGCGGCCGGGATGTCGCGGTGCCGCCGGACACGCACGGTCGCACCGTGTTTGCGCAAGCGGTTCGCGGCCTGCCGGACCTGCTTGAGTTCCGGTCCGGCCAGGGAGAAGGCGCGGGTGTCGAGGATCGCCTCGTCGCCCAGGCGCAGCGCGGAGAGCCCGGCCCGGCGGAACGCCGTCGCGCCCAGCTCGCTGGCGCCCATGACCGCGGGCGCCCAGCCGAACTGGTCGGCCTGGCGCAGCCACGCGTCGATCGCCTGCGGCCACGCCTCGCGGATGCCGATCGGATCGCCGCTGGCCAGGCAGACGCCGAGTTCGACCCGATAGGTGATGGCCGCCTTGCCGCTCGGCGCGAACACCACCGCCTTGTCGCGCCGCGTGGCGAAGTAGCCGAGTGAATCCTCCACGTCGGAGCGCTCCAGCAGCCCGCGGATGGCGGACTCGTCGGTGCCGGTCATCGCGTTCTCGGCGCGCTGGGACCGCAGCAGCACGATCACCGCCGCCAGCAGTGCGGCCGCGCCGAACAGGCCGAGCAGGAAGTTCACGATTTGCGGTGGGCGGCCGTCGAAATGCTCGTTGTCGACCAGCACCGCGGCCGTCACCCGGTAGACCGCCCAGCCGGGTCGCTGCCAGCCCGAGGGCAGCGTGCCCGGGAACAACTCCACCAGACCCCAGCCGAGCAGGCAGCCCGCCGCCAGCCCACCGGCCAGCACGCCCAGCGCCTTCCAGCCCGCGCCGGAGCGGACCCGGGTGTAGAACTCGCGCCAGGCGGCCAGCAGCAGGCCGAGCACCAGGATGTGCACGACCAGCGCCACCAGCGCGTGGATGCTGCCGTTGAGGGCGAAGTCGAGCGCGTTGGCGATCGACCAGATCACCGAGTAGCCGATCAGCAGCCACCAGGCGATGCGTTTGCGGCTGGCCACGGCGCCGGCCAGCAACCCGACGATCAACGCCCACATCAGGTTCGTCTCGGGGGCGTCGATGTAGTAGTTGTCGAGGTAGCGCCGCGGCACCTGGGTCAGGTAGCGGAAAGCCGGCGACAGGCTCCACAGGAAACAGGTGACCGCGAAGACGCCCAAGATCGTGGCCGCGAGGTGCGGGACGTCGCTGAGGCGTCCGTGGCCGCCATGGGGGACGGCACGAGGCGAAGCCGACGGGGTGGGTGAACCCAGTGGAACGGATGGATTCGATCTTTCCGGCGTGTGTTCGGTGTTGCGGTGCCCGGCTTGCGTGGAAGTCACCGAACCAGTGTGTACGGTGTGGCGGCTCGGGGCTGCCTCGGCGCGTCGTTCTGGCGTGTCAGTCGACTCGGGAGGGGTGGGCGTTCCGGCCGGTTCGCCGGCAAGGTAAGCATGTAGGCATGTCAGATCCAGTCGAGGTTCCGATCGATGACGAAGTCATTCGGCTCGGCCAGTTTCTGAAGCTGGCCAACCTGATCGATTCCGGGTCCGAGGCCAAGACCGTGATCGCCAACGGGCTGGTCCGGGTGAACGACGAGGTCGAACTACGGCGCGGACGGCAATTGCACGTCGGCGATGTCGTCGCCCTCGCCGGTCACAAGGCCATCGTCTCGGTCTAACGCTCGTCGCGCACCACGACGCCGTCGTGGTCGCTGTAGAGCATGTGGCCGGGTTCGAAGGTGACGCCGCCGAATTCGACCGGCACGTCCTTCTCGCCGCTACCGGTCTGGGTGCTCTTGCGCGGGTTGGTGCCCAGCGCCTTGACGCCGATGTCGAGGGTGCGCAGGATCGCCGAGTCGCGCACGGCGCCGTTGACGATGACGCCGGCCCAGCCGTTGTCCACGCCGCGACCGGCGATGATGTCGCCGACCAGCGCGGTGTGCACGCTCGCGCCGCCGTCGACGACCAGCACCCCGCCGTTGCCCGGCTCGCTCAGCGTCTGCTTCACCAGCAGGTTGTCCTGGAAGCAGCGGATGGTGGTGATCGGCCCGGAAAACGCCTCGCGTCCGCCGAACTGAATGAACTGGGTATCGCAGCTGCGAATCTCCGGGCCGATCTCGTCGGCGAGGTCCGCGGTGGCAACAACATTCGATTCGGTCATGGGCTCAGCTTAGGGGCGGCCCGGGCCCGCGCCCGGCCGACCCGCACCGGGTGTGACCTGCGTCGCGATGGTCGATCGGGCGGCCGGGGTGACCTTGTCAGCGCTGGCTACGGGCCGCGTGGAATTCGGTGATCTGCTTGATCAGGTTCTCGGTGGTGTGCTTGACCGCGATCTTCACGAACGGCTCGATGGTCCGGCCGAGGGCCTTGCCCGCCAGGCCGCCGGGCACCCGGTAGTCGACAAGAGCGTCGATGACGCACTCGTCGGCGGATTTCGGGCGGAACCGGAACGTCGAATGGATCTCGAAACCCTTGACGGTGGTGATGCCGATGACCGCGTTCTCTTCCCACTTGTCCACCTCGACACGGGATTTCAGCGAAGCCGGGCCGAGTTTCACGTGACCGTCGAACGCGGCGCCGATGCCCTCCACCTGGGTGCCGACCGGGGTGAAGGACTGGATCCCGTAGAGAAACTTCGTCAGGTTGCGGTAATCGTTCATGTAGCTGAAAGCGGATTCGGCCGATGCCGCACAGGTCTCGATGATCGTGACTTCGGTCATCCGGCAACTGTAACGGGTTTCTATAGCGGTTGGCTCTTCAGGCGGTGACGGCCAGCGTCGCCGCCAAACCGAACACGAACGCCAGCACCACGACCTCGAGCACCGCGCGCCGCAGCGAATCCCGCGCGCTCATCCGATGATCGGCGGCGCGGCGCACCCAGGTGCGCCGCCACCACCAGCCCAGCGCCAGCAGCGTCACCAGCACAGCGGCTTTCGCGAGCAGGATGCGTCCGTAGCCGGTGCTCACCAGCTCGGGCAGCCCACCTACCCGGACCAGCCCGTTGATCACCCCCGTGCCGGTCACGACGCCCGCCAGCGGCAGCGCCACCGCCGAGTACCGGGGCAGCACGGCCGCCCACTCGCCGCGGGACCGCAGCACCAGTGCCAGCGCCACCAGCAGGCCGAACCAGGCGGCCGCGGCCAGCGCGTGCGCGGCGGCGAGCACCGAACCGAACGGCTGCTGCGACATATGGCCGGTGATCGGCCGCAGCGCCAGCGCCACCGCGGCGAACACCAGCACCAGATCCGTCGCCGCGACCTCCGTGCGCCGGAACGCCAGCGCGGCGTACCCCGCGACCACCGCGGTGCCGACGAGCACCGCGATCCCGATCTGCCCGCCGCTGATGTCGGTCAGGTAGGTGCCGAAGCGCTGCGCGCTGAGCCGGCCCACCGGCACCCCGACCACGCCGGCCGCGTCGACGACGAGCACCGCCGCCTCGGCGGCACACCAGGTTCCGGCCAGCACGGCCAGCGCCCGCCAGGGCGGATCCAGCCGGTCGTGCAGTCGCGGCAGCGCGGCCAGGCCGAGCACGGTGGCGCCGAGGCAGTCGGCGAGCATGCGCATCGCCGCCTCCGCGGCCGCCGGACTCCGCTCGGCCAGCGCCCAGGCCACGGCGACGCCGAGCAGCCCGGCCGGGACGAGCAAGAGCAGGGTCCCCGCGTCCCGGCCGCCGCTGCCGGTGCTCACCGTTCGGCTTTCCCGCCTTTGCCGCCGAACAGCGCGAAGGCCAGACCGCCGCCGAACAGCACGACCGCGCCGGCGATGAAGACCCACAGCGGAACTCCGCCGGAATCACCGGCGTCGTCGTCCTGGGTCTTGCCGTCCGCGCGCGGCCCCGGCGTACCGGTGCCCGCCTTGGTCAGCGTGAAGGTCATGGTGCCGCTGACCGGATGGCCGTCGGCGGAGGTGACACGGTAGGCGATGGTGTACTCGCCGGCCGGGCCGAGCTCGCCGACCTCCATGCTGATGGTGTTGCCCTCGACCACCGGTTTGCCCGTGGACCACAGATTGCGGTCCGGCGGGCCCACCACCGTCAGCGACGGAAAGCTGGGCTGCAGTTCCTCGTTGAAGGTGATCGATACCTTGCCGGGGCTGGCCTCGATGCTGGCCTTGTCCGCCGGGACGCTGGCCACCGGCGCGGAATGCGCCGCCGCCGGACCGGCGCCGGTCACACCGAGACCGAGCAGCAGCAGGCCCGCGCCGAGGGCGCCGACCAGGCGGGTCACCCGGGCGGCCCTCACGAGCGCCGCCCGCGCAGGACGTTGCCCAGGCCGAGCGCGACGGCGAAGATGCCGAGCGCGAGCCCGGCGCCGCCGAGCCAGCGGGCAGTGTCGTCGGTGGACTTCGGCGCCGCGGCGGTGCTGTCGCCGACCTGGTGGCCGTCCTCGGGGTCGTCCTTGCTCGCCGCCAGCGTCAGTGTGGGAGCGGGATGTTCGGGTTCGGCGCCGTCGGCCCCGGCCGGCTGATCCCAGGCCACGACCTTGCCGTCGCTGTAGGTCTGCTTGGCCGGGAAGCTCACTGTCGCTTCCTTCGGCAGCGGGCCGACCGAGAGCACGAACCGCTGGAACTGCCCGGGCGCGACGCCGGGGTTGCCCGGATCCGCTGTCCAGGTGACGGACACGGCTTCCTTCTTGTCGTTCTTCTCGACCTTGGAACTCCAACCCGGAATCGGCTCGGTGCGGGCGCTTTTCAGGTTCGGCAGGGTGACGGTGAGCGCGGTGGTGGAGGCGGTGTCGGACTCGGTGGGCACCCGGAAGGTGGCCACCGAGTACTTGCCCTGCTGGGCGCCGGGCGCGTCCACGGTGACGTGCGCCCCGGCGACGCCGCCGGCGAGCAGGATGAAGCCGACGGCGGGCAGCACCGCGCCGCAGGCACGCAGAACAGAACTACGCATGATGAAAGACTTTCTCTCCGAATGGTATTGGACCCGTACAGCTGGACCCCGGAAACGGGATCAGGCGGCAGCGGGCGGTGCGCGCGGGCCGAGCGCGCCATGCGGAGAACGGGAGTGCGGTGCCGGGCCGAGCGTGGCCCAGCCGTGGCGGGGGACGCGGGGGAGCGGGCTGCGCGGCCCGCTGAGCGCCGCCCGGATCGCGCCGGAGACAACGAGATAGAGCCGCAGCGCCAGCAGCACCAGCGCCGCACAGGCCAGGGTCGCGACGGTGTGGGCGAGCAGCATCCATCCGCTCGCGAGCGCCGTCCCGGACGGACCGTGGTCGTGGCTGTCGAAGCCGGAAAGCAAGCTGTGGCAGGCGGATTGACCGGCCGCCAGTGCGGCGAACACACCGACCCGGCCGGACATCGCGGGCAGGGTGGCGGCGCAGGTGCCGGTGAGCGCGGCGATCAGCAGCACCAACGCGCCCTCCGCGGAACCCGGTAGCGCGCCCCCGGCCAGACCGTGCGCGGCGATGGCGAGCACGGCGACCACCGCACCGATCAGAGCGCCGAGCACCGGATTACCCGCGCGGCCCGGATTACCCGCGCGGCCGAGGTGCCGCGAGGCGCGGCCGACGGCGATCCGCGATCGCACCGGGGTGCGCGCGGACGCCGTCGTGTTCACGGGTGGATCAGCTCACGCCGAGGCGGGACAGCACGTCCGTCTCGATGGTGGTGAGCTCGTGGCCGATCGAGGTGTGCACGGCGCGCCGGCGCTGCGGCGGCATCTGCTCGGCGGTGCGCACGGCGGCGCTGAGGCTGTCCAGCCGATCGCGGGTGGCGCGGGTGAACTCGCCCTGATCGCCGATCTTGGCCAGGGCGGCTTCGGTATTGGCGATGCGGGCGTGCAGCTTGCCGCCGTGGCCGGTGAAATCGCCGAGCTGATCGATGCCGATGCCGAGCTGCTGGGCCCGGCGGGCGTCGAGCTGGGCGCGCACCATCGTGGCGGCGCGGTAGGCCAGCGGCGCCAGCACGGGCACCAGGATGCGGGCCACGCCGAGATACTTGCGGACCTGCGCGGCGCTGAACGGATCCCGCTCGGCCTTGGCGGCCAGCTTGTTGGCGGCCTTCTCCTCGGCCTGGAAGGCGGCGATCTGCGCCTTCGCGACCTGACGCTGGGTGCGGGCTTCGCCGCGCTTGGCCTTGCGCGAGATCTTGGCCTCGTACTTGGCCTCCAAGGCGGCCTTGTGTTTGAGAGCTTTCGCCTCGGCCCGGCGGCTCGGCCGCCGCTTGCGCTTCGTGAACAACCCCATCGAAGGCCCTCCGTCATGCTGGTTCGCCACGGCGGATCGACGTGCGTAAACGCCCGTCCGCCCATGTCACATGGTTTGCCAGTACCCTATCGGTTCACCGCCCCCCGCTGCCATCGGGTGAACCACGCATGTCAGCCAATGCGGGACATGTCAGGGGTAGGGACCATACTTGCCTACGTGTATTCGGGCATCGACGACCACGACGGTCGCAGAAACGACGCTTCGGCCGTGCGGCGATCGTCGGGAATCGATGCGTCCGGCAGCGGCACTCCGGCCGCGTTCATCGATGCGCGTTCGCTCATCGGCTGCCGCCACCGGCTGCACCTCGATGCCGCTTTTCCCCGGGAACTCACCGGTGTCGTGGAGGATCCGGGCGTGCGCCAGCGCCGCGAGGCCGCGGCCGCGCACCGCACCCGGGTGCGCGAGGCGCTGATCGCCGCCGATCCGGAGAACTGGGTGGTCATCGATCCGGCGCTGCCCGCGCGGGCCCGCGCTGCGGCCACCATGGCCGCGTGCGAGGCTGCGGCCCAGCACATTTGGGGCGGTCTGCTGCCGCAGGAGCCCGACACCGGCAGACGCGGCGGCTCCGAGATCCTGCTGCGCGATCGCGAGCGCGGCGGCTACATCCCGATCATCGTCGTCAACCACAAGGTCACCGACCCGCGCCGTCCCGAGCCGGCCGATTTCCACCCCACCACCTCCGATCCCTTCCAGTGGAATCCGCAACCGGATCCCACCCGCAAGCTGCGCCAGCAGCCGCGCGATCAGCAGCGCCTGGCGCATCTGTACCGGATGCTGCAGCGGCACGGGCTGGCCAGTCCCGCGCTGGTCGGCGGCGTCATCGGCTACCACCTGGACCGCATCCTCGTGCACGATCTGGGCCCGTTGCTGGCCGATTACGACCAGCGCTACGCCGACCGCATCGCGGTGGTGCGCGGCGAACTGCCGACCATCCCGTCGAAGGTGCCCGAGTGCCGGCAGTGCCCGTGGTGGAACCGCGCGGCCCCCGGGCTCAGCAGCTGTGCCGACTGGCTGGCCGAGCATCGTGATGTCAGCCTGGTCGCGCCCGGTTCGCGGGCCGACGTGCTGCGCGGGCACGGCGTGCAGACCATCGACGATCTGGCCGGCTGGACGGGCGAGGATCCCGACGACTGGCAGCACGGCCCGTTCGACGAGGCCGTGGTCACCGCGCGCGCCTGGCTGGCGAACGCGCCGCTGGTGCGCCGCGTCGACCGGGTGTGGGTCAAGCGGGCCGACGTCGAGGTCGACGTCGATCTGGAGAGCTACCAGGAGTACGGCGCCTACCTGTGGGGCACCCTGCTGGAGGGGGTGTATCGCCCGTTCGTCACCTGGGATCCGCTGCCCACCGAGGACGAGGGCCGTTCCTTCGCCGAGTTCTGGACCTGGCTGATGCAGGTGCGCGCCGAAGCCGCGCTGGCCGGGAAAACCTTTGCCGCCTACTGCTATTCCCGCACCGCCGAGGACAAATGGCTCTACGAGTCGGCCCGCCGGTTCGCGGGGCAGCCGGGCGTGCCCACCGTCGATCAGATCCGCGCCTTCGTGGACGGGCCGGAGTGGGTGGACATGTTCCAGGCGGTCTCCGATCAGTTCATCTGCCCGAGCGGCAAGGGCCTGAAGAAGATCGCGCCGGTCGCCGGGTTCTCCTGGCGTGATCCGGAAGCGGGCGGCGAGGCCTCGATGAGCTGGTACCGCCTGGCCGTCGGCTACGACGACGAGCCGGACATGTCGCAGCGCACCCGCCTGCTCGAGTACAACGAGGACGATGTCCGCGCCACCATGGTGCTGCGGGAATGGATGTGCCCGCGCGAACCCGCCGCGCACAGCGCCGATGTCGAGGTTCCGGGATTGCGGGATTTCACCGTCCCGGTCGGGCCTTGAGCGGGTGCCGCTAATATTTCGGGCGTGACAGAGCACGTCGAAAAACTCGAGTTCCAGGCCGAGGCACATCAGCTCCTGGAGCTGATGATCCACTCGATCTACTCCAACAAAGACTCGTTCCTGCGGGAGCTGATCTCGAACGCTTCCGACGCCCTGGACAAACTGCGGCTGGAGTCCTTCAAGGACAAGGACCTGCACGTCGACACCTCCGACCTGCACATCGAGCTGGAGGTCGACAAGGACGCGCGGATCCTGACCGTCCGGGACAACGGCATCGGCATGTCCCGGGCCGAGGTCGTCGACCTGATCGGCACCCTGGCCAAGTCCGGCACCGCGGAACTGCGCCGCCAACTCAACGAAGCCAAGTCCGAGGCCGCCGCCGAGGAGCTGATCGGCCAATTCGGCATCGGCTTCTACTCCACCTTCATGGTCGCCGACAAGGTCACCCTGACCACCCGCAAGGCGGGCGAGACCGAGGGCACCCGCTGGGAGTCGGCGGCCGGCAGCTCCACCTACACCATCGAGACCGTCGAGGACGCCCCGCAGGGCACCGCGGTCGCGCTGCACCTCAAGCCGGCCGACGAAGAGGACCACCTCTTCGATTACACGCTGGAGTGGAAGCTCCGCGAGATCGTCAAGAAGTACTCCGATTTCATCGCCTGGCCGATCCGGATGTCGGTGGAGCGCACCGTCACCGAAGGCGAGGGTGAGGAGAAGACCGAGAAGACGGTCACCGAGGAGCAGACCCTCAACTCCATGAAGGCGCTGTGGACCCGCCCCAAGAGCGAGGTCAGCGACGAGGAGTACAAGGAGTTCTACCGCCACGTCAGCCACGGCTGGGACGATCCGCTCGAGATCATCCCGCTCAAGGCCGAGGGCACCTTCGAATACCAGGCGCTGCTGTTCATTCCCTCGCACGCGCCGTTCGACCTGTTCACCCGCGAGCACAAGCGCGGCGTGCAGCTCTACGTCAAGCGGGTGTTCATCATGGACAACTGCGAAGAGCTGATGCCGGAGTACCTGCGCTTCATCAAGGGCGTGGTGGACGCGCAGGATCTCTCGCTCAACGTCTCCCGCGAGATCCTGCAGCAGGACCGGCAGATCCAGATGATCCGCAAGCGCCTGGTCAAGAAGGTGCTGTCCATGGTCAAGGACATGCAGGGCGCCGAAGACCAGGAGAAGTACCAGACCTTCTGGAAGGAGTTCGGGCGCGTCCTCAAGGAGGGCCTGCTCTCCGACTTCGACAACCGCGAAACCCTGCTGCAGGTCAGCTCGTTCGCCTCGACGAACTCCGAGACCGAGCTCACCACGCTGGCGCAGTACCTCGAGCGCATGCCCGAGGGCCAGGAGCAGATCTACTACATGACCGGTGAGAGCCGGCAGCAGATCGAATCCTCGCCGCACATCGAGGCGTTCAAGGCCAAGGGCCGCGAGGTGCTGATCCTCACCGACCCGGTCGACGAGATGTGGGTCGGCTCGGTGACGGAGTTCGACGGCAAGTCCTTCCAGTCCATCGCGAAGGGCGAGGTGGATCTGGAGTCCGAGGAGGAGAAGAAGGCCTCCGAGGCGCTGCGCGAGCAGCAGGACAAGGACTACGCCGACGTGCTGAGCTGGCTCGGCAAGACCCTGGACGAGAACGTCAAGGAGGTGCGCCTGACCAACCGGCTCACCACCTCGCCGGCCTGCCTGGTCGGGGATGTCTACGACTTCACCCCGATGCTGGAGCGCATGTACCGGGCTTCGGGCCAGGCCGTGCCGGAGAGCAAGCGGATTCTGGAGCTGAATCCGACGCATCCGCTGGTCAACGGCCTCAAGGAGGCGTATTTCGCGCGCAAGGAAGATGCCGACGCGGCCAAGGTGCCCGAGCTGACCGAAACCGCCGAATTGCTGTACGGCACCGCGGTCCTGGCCGAGGGCGGCGAGCTGAAGGATCCGGCGCGGTTCGCCCACATCCTGACCGACCGGCTCACCCGGACGCTCTGAGAAGTTCTGGTTACGAATGGCCACCCCGGACAGGGGTGGCCATTCGGCGTTACGGGGGTTTCGACCGGGGTAATCCCTGGTACAGGAGTTGGCCGAGTGCACGGGAAATCACACGGCTGGCACTCATTGGTACTTGTGTGCCAGGTGATGTCTGGTTCATTCTTCGACTCCAACAGTTGGCGGAAAGCCGATGCCAGGAGATTGGAGGCATCATGCGGACCAGTGGACCGATCGGCATCACGCCGTTTCAGGCGAGCGGATTGCTGCGGGGTTTCGTCATCAGCGGGCGTTGGCCCGATACCACCAAGGAATGGGCGCAGGTACTGGTGCTCGCCGTGCGGGTCGCCTCACTGCCCGGCCTGCTGCACACGTCGACTGTCTTCGGTGTCCGGGAGGAGCTGCCCGACGACCCCGCGCCCGACATGGTCGGGCTGGTGCTGGCCGAGGGGCCGGTGCTGGGGGAGCGGGCGGTCGAGCCCGGCAGGTTTGCCGAACATCTGCCACCGGCCCTGTTGATGCTGCATCCACCGTCGGAGACGCGGCCGTCGCTGCCGGAGTGCGCGGGCGCCGCTTCCGGGTGCGTGCTGCTGCCGGGCGTGCCGCATCTGGGGCTGGAGCACCGGGCGGCGTGGGTCGAGGCGGAGTCGGACGGCACCATCACATCCCTGGTCAGCCGGGTCGGACTGGATCCGATCAGTGACCCCGACACCGCGGTTCTGGCCATGCTGCTGGCGGCGTGAGCCTGGCCGAGCGGCTCGGTAAGGGTACCCGAAACTTCCGATGTCGTGGCCCAAACTTATTGTGCGCATTGCGATTTCGACTACATGCGCTTGGCAATCGGGGAGCGTCCGGGTAGGGTCGATGGCAGCGAAGGGGAGTAGCCCCCAATCATGCAGTCGACATACTGATCCACCGCTCACCGTGAGCCCGGGTCCGGTTGCATGAACCGGTTCGCACACCGGTGGGCGAGACCTTCGGCCTGAACAACCATTCGTTGTCGGCCGGAGGAGTACCCGTCTCCAGGTCGGCAGGCCGGAGACCTGGGAGCAGCCACCAATCATGATCGCCACGATATTGCTGAGTATCGGCATCGTCTTCCTGGCCGAGCTGGGTGACAAATCCCAGCTGATGGCCCTGACGTTCGCCCTGCGCTATCGGTGGTGGGTCGTCCTCGGCGGCATCGCCACCGCCACCGCGCTGGTGCACGTCATCTCCGTCGCCGTCGGCCATTTCCTCGGCGCGGCCCTGCCCACCCAGGCCATCGCGCTGGTCGCGGGGCTGATGTTCCTCGGCGTCGGCCTGTGGACGCTGCGCGAGAACTGGGCGCCCGCCGTCGCCGGCGACGAGCCGAAGGCGCCGCGCTCCAGCAAGGCGCCCTACTTCGTGGTGCTGTCGGCCTTCCTGCTCGCCGAGCTCGGCGACCGCACCATGTTCGCCACCGCCGCGCTGGCCACCGACAACAACTGGTTCGGCGTCTGGCTCGGCTCCACGCTCGGCATGGTCGCCGCCGACGCCTTGGCCATCGCCGCCGGCATCCTCATCGGCAAGCACCTGCCCGAGCGCGCCATCGGCTTGGCGGCCGGGCTGCTGTTCCTCTACTTCGGCGCGGCCACGCTGATCGGCACCGTGTTCCCCGGCCTCGGCCTCCTCGCGGGCGCGGGCCTGGCGGTCATCGCGCCCGCCGCCGCCGGCGCGGCGCTGCTGACGCGCCGGCGCCGCACCGACCGGGAACCGGTCCGGTCCGCCGGGTAGCCGTCAGTGCCGCTTCTTTTTCTTCTTGTAGGTGCTGTTGCTGCCGGACTCCCACTCGTAGCCCGGCGTGTTCTTCTTGCAGTAGCTGTCGTCGACGACGGTGTCGGTGGCGTCGTGTTCGCACCAGCGTTTGTTGCTACTGCAGCCGGAGAGGCCCGCGGACAGGACGGCCACGGACAGGACGGCGATCGTGGCGCGCTGGAAAGTTCTCACAGTCGCTCAGAATAGGGAGCTTGTGACCGGAAGGGCAACGGCTATTGCCGCGTGCGGCACCGGTTTTCAGCGCCCCGCGGCGGCGGGGCGCGCCAGCGCGGCGCCGTAGAGCTCGCCGCCGCGGCGGACCAGATCCAGCAGCGGATCGCGCAGCGCGCGCAGGCCGTCCAGGTCGTCGGCGGCGATCCGCGCGGTGACCATGGCGCTCACCGCGGCGGCCAGGGTCTGGCAGGCGAAGCGCTGCGGCTCGGTGTGCGCGCCGAGCGTCTCGGCGATCAGCTCGACGAACGATTCCTGCAGCACCGCCCGCCGCGCCACCGCCTTCGAACCGGCCGCGTAGACCTCGACGAGGAACAGCCGGGCGTAGGCGGGTTCGGCGGCCAGGCCGTCGAGGTAGGCCCCGAAGATGCGGCCCATGCGGTCCAGGTCCGCGGCGGCACCGGTGGCCGGAGCGGCGTCGGCGGAGGCGTGTCCGATGTGGTTCAGCAGGCCGGCGACGGCGCGTTCGTAGGCGGCTTCGAAGCAGTCCTCCTTGGAGCGGAACTGTTCGTAGAAGGTTTCCCGGGAGACGCCGGCCCGTTTCAGGATCACCGCGACCGAGGTGCCCACGTAGCCGTTCTCCACCATCGCCTCGGCCATCGCCTGCAGGATGCGCTCACGCTGGGAGGCGATGACCTGCTCCCGCGGCAGGCCGTGACGGCCGCGGGGTAGTTGGCGGGCGGCGGGTCGGGTCATGCGGTGGCTCCGGGGGTCGGGGGTGGGTGCGCGGCTGCGCTCCCATTCTGCTCGGTGGCGCGGGCTCGTCTGCGCGGTGTTCGCCGGTGGGCGCGGCGGAATTACGCAGCGCCGCCGGATTCGGAGCGCACGCGGCGGGGCCGGCGGGGCTGATCCGTGGTGAACGGCGCGTCCTCGGTGCGCGCGATCTCCAGTGCCGTCGCGACGCCGCCGCGCAGCGTGAAATCGATGAGCCGCTGGGCGATCGCGCGCATCGGCAGCGCCACCGCCACCCACCAGGGCGAGACCACCTGGCGCTTGCGCCGCGCGATGGCGTGTTCGATGCCGTCGATCGCGGGGCCCAGGGGCGCCGTGCCCGAGACCGTGGACCGGCCGAGGATGGCGCGCGCCGCGGCGGTGCCGAAGCCGCGGGTGGTCATGTCGGTATCGAGTTCGGCGAAATAGGCGATGCCGACCTTGGCGCCGGTGTGCCGGATCTCGTTGCGCAGGGTGTTGCCGAGCGCCTCCACGCCCGCCTTGGACGCGCTGTAGGCCCCGGCCAGCGGCAGGTTCACGGCCGCGGCGAGCGAGGACACGATCAGCACGTATCCGCTCGGGTGCAGCACGTGCGGCCCGGCCGCGCGCAGTGTGTAATACACGCCCAGCGTGTTCACCGCGAGCGTCTCCTCCATCACCCGCGGATCCCCGCCGAGCAACGGAAGCTGCTTGGCCACACCGGCGTTCGCGATCACCACATCCAGCCCGCCCAGCTCCGCGACCAGCGTCTGCACCACCCGCTCCACCTGCGCCGGATCCCCGATATCGCAGTACCGCCACGGCGCCTCCCCGCACTCCCGCGCGAGCTCCGCCAGCAGATCCGGCTCCAACCCCAGCAGCGCCACCGCCGCACCCCGCGCATGCAACTGCCGCGCCAGCGCCGCCCCGATCCCACGCGCGGCACCCGTGATCAAAACCTTCCGGCCACGAACCCCCGAGCCGGTGAACAGCCTCATGCCGGCGACGATACCACCGATGAACAGCCCTGTTCGTGGGAATTTCGCTTCCGCCACGCGAGGGAAAAGCGGCACGCCGAGCGCTTGTAACAGGGCTTTCCGGCCCTCGATTAGAGCCGTACCGGTTCCATCACTTCGCGCAGAAAGCACAGAAATGACGACTCCGCCGGCAGACCACACACCGCAGAATCCGAACTGGAGCGGCCAGCCGCCGCAAGGGCCCGGCGTCCCGTACGCGGGACAGCCCGGGCACCCCGGCCACGCGCTACCGCCGCGAAAGTCCAACGGCGGCAAGATCGCTCTCATCGTTATCGCCGGCATCATCGGCCTGTGCGGATTCGGCGGGCTGATCGCGGCGGTTTCCGGTGGATCCGAAGACGAGAAACAAGCCGGAAGCTCCGCGACCGCGGCCGCCGCGCCCGAAGCCGACGCGCCGGCCGAACCCGAGGCGGCGCTCCCGGGCCTGAACACCCCGGTCCGGGACGGCAAGTTCGAGTTCGTCGTCACCCGGATCGAGACCGGTCTCGGCGAGATCGGCGACAACCCCTACCTGCAACGGAAGGCCCAGGGCAGCTACACGGTCGTCACGATGACGATCAAGAACACCTCCGGCAAGCCGCAGGGGTTCAGCCCCAGCTCGCAATATCTGTTCGACACCCAGAACCGGAAGTTCGAGAGCGACGTGGCCGCCGCGATCAACTTGCAGGCGGACACCAGCCTCTATGCGTCGGTCAACCCCGGCAACTCGATCACCGCCCAGGTGGTGTTCGATCTTCCCGCCGAGGCCACGCCGAGTCATCTGGTGCTGCACGACTCCATGTTCTCCGGCGGAGCCAAGGTCACCGTGCGGTAGTGCCGGGCCGACGCGATGGTCCTCTCGGGTGAGAAGGAGGGGTGCTAGGTCTCTCACGGGGCAGGCGCTAGGGTGCAATTGACGAAAGGCCAACTGGCTGTCACGAACGAGAGGACCATCGTGGAGATTTCGGGTTCCGCCGCCATTGTCACCGGAGGCGCATCCGGCCTCGGCGCCGCCACCGCCAAGCGTTTCGCCGACCTCGGCGCGACCGTTTTCGGCCTTGACGTGCCGCAGTCCATCGAGCGCGCGGGCGACAACGTGCCCGCGGGCGTCACCCTGATTCCGGCCGATGTGACCAGCCACGACGAGGTCTCCGCGGCCGTCGCGAAGGTCGTCGAGTCCGGTGTGCCGCTGCGCGTGGTGGTCAACTGCGCCGGTGTCGGCTGGGCCGGGCGCATCCTGTCCAAGAACGGCCCGCACGATCTGGAACTGTTCCGCACGGTCATCACCGTGAACCTGCTGGGCACCTTCAACGTGATGCGCCTGGCCGCCGACGCGATCGCCAAGACCGACGCGGTCGACGAGTACGGCCAGCGCGGCGTCATCATCAACACCGCCTCGGTCGCGGCCTTCGAGGGCCAGATCGGCCAGATCGCCTACTCCGCCTCCAAGGGCGGCGTGCACGGCATGACCGTTCCGGCCGCGCGTGACCTGGCGCAGTTCGGCATCCGCGTGAACACCATCGCCCCCGGCATCATCGACACCCCGATGCTGGCCGGCGTCACCGAGGAGTACCGCAAGGGCCTCGAGGCCGGCGTGCCGTTCCCCTCGCGCCTGGGCCGCCCGGACGAGTACGCGCAGCTGGCGCAGTACATCACCGAGCACGACTACCTGAACGGCGAGACCTTCCGTATGGACGGCGCGCTGCGCATGGCGCCGCGCTGATTTTTCGCGGCAGAACATACCGACTGCGCGTGACCGAAAAGGTCACGCGCAGTCGTCGTTTCAGGCCCCCGGCTTGTGCCCGATGCCGAGGAACGCGGTGGTCGCCAGCGGCGTCTTCGGCCGATAGTGGCGGGCGAGATGGTCGCGCATGATCGGGGCGCGCTCGGCCCATACCGCTTCCCCGAGCCGCCGCCGCAGCAGCGCCAGCGGAGCGCTGCTGCGCGCCATGCCATCCCACAGCTGTTCGCCGCTGTCCCAGGCCACCTCGGTGGTGTGCCGCTGGATCGTGACGCCCGCGAAACCGGCCGCACGCATCTCGCTGGCGAAGACCTCCGGGTTCTCCAGGCTCAGATAGTTCGGTTGCGGCTCCTGGATGCCCGGGTCGGCGGCGCTCATGGCGCCGAACATCATCCGCATCAGCGGCGATTCGACCACCGGCGCCCAGCTCGACACCACCGCCACCCCGCCCGGCACCAGCACCCGCAGCAGTTCGGCGAAGCCCTTGGCCCGGTCGGGGAAGAACATCAGGCCGAACATGGAGAAGCCGGCGTCGAAGGTGTTGTCCGCGAACGGCAGCGCTTGGCCGTCCCCGACGTGGGTGTCGACATTGTCGTGCCCCGCCGCGTCGGCGGCCTGCTTCAGCACCTCCAGCATGTGCGCGGCGAAATCGAGGGCGGTGACCCGGGCGGACTGACCGGCGGCGAGCAGGCTCAGGGTGCCGGGGCCGGCGGCCACGTCCAGCACCCGCGAATCCCGGGACAGCCCGGCCAGTTCCAGGGCGCGCGCGGAGAACGGCGCCATGATCGCCAGCGCTTCCTCGGCGTAACCGTCGGCGACGAGATCCCACGGTTCGGCGGCGGCCAAGGGGTTTCCGGACATGTCTTTCCTCCACGATCTACCCAACCTTCTCAGGTTACGCGGCTACCCCGCCCGGTAACCACCGCCGCGGGCCCAATATCGCTGCGCCCTAACGGGTCCGGGCGGCTAGGCGGACCGGGCCACGGCGGCCCGCAACCATCGCGCACCGCGCCAGGTGCTGGCGAGCGTGGCCTCCACCACCGCCTTGGTGACGAAATGCCCGGTCGCGGTGGCCACGAAGACCGCGGCGATCAGGATCGGCGCCCAGGACCAGGTCAGCGCCAGGAGCACCCGCTCGAAGGTGTCGGCGGGCTGCACCACCGGCTCCCAGCTGTTCAGCCGCGTCCAGCGACCGAGGAAAACGCCCACCGCGCACAGGAAATGCAGTGTCAGGTTGACCGGAACCCGCCAGTTCCCCAGTCCGGCGCGGTCGAGGTAGCGCCCCAGTTGATCCAGCGCCAGGTAGTAGGCGAGGAACCCGGATCCGATGAACACCAGGTAGACCGGGAGCACCGTGGTCACCACCGGCCCCTCGCCCACGAACTCGATGTCGTAGCGCAGGTGCACCAGATCCGTCACGACGTACGGCGCGTTCGGCAGGAACAGCACGAAGCCCACCAGGCCCGCCCACCACAGCGGTGATCGCGGAAACGCCCGGTTCTCAGCCGGTTTCACCCGGAAGATCAACATCGCGACACCCACCGGGATCCACGCCAGAATCGTGTTCCAGGTCATCCAGAGGAAATCTCGCCGAACCACGTCCATCAGGTTCGGCCCCACCCGTTCGAGCACATCCATGCCCTCAGGATGGGCGAGAGATCTTGGCGTCCGCCATGCCACCGGCCAAAGAACACCACATCTTCACCGGTTCTCCACAGGAACGCAGACAGCCCGCGAACCCGAGCGGGTTCGCGGGCTGCGACGCGGGGTGGCTCAGCCGAAGATGAGGCCCTTGCCCTGGGTGACGGCGCGCGCGAAGCGATCCTGCACCTCGGCCCAGTTGACGACGTTCCAGAACGCCTTCACGTAGTCGGCCTTGACGTTCTTGTACTGCAGGTAGAAGGCGTGCTCCCACATGTCCAGGCCGAGCAGCGGGATGATGCCCAGCGGCACGTTGCCCTGCTGATCGGTCAGCTGGAAGGTGAGCAGCTTGCCGGCCAGGGTGTCGTAGCCCAGCCAGGCCCAGCCCGAGCCCTGCAGGCCGTTGGCGGCCGCGGAGAACTGGTCGCGGAACTTGTCGAAGGACCCGAACTGGTCCACGATGGCGGCTTCCAGGTCACCGACCGGCTTGTCGCCGCCGTCCTTGGACAGGCTCTTCCACCAGATGGAGTGGTTCACGTGGCCGCCGAGATGGAAGGCCAGGTTCTTCTCCAGCAGGAAGATCGAACCGTGGTCGCCCGACTCACGGGCGGCCTCCAGCTTTTCCAGCGCGGTGTTCGCGCCGGCGACGTAGGCGGCGTGGTGCTTGGAGTGGTGGAGTTCGTTGATCTCCCCGGAGATGAACGGCTCCAGGGCGCTGTAGTCGTAATCGAGTTCTGGCAGCGTGTAAACAGCCACGATGTCCCTTCCTAATGTCGGGCCGTGTGTGCCCGCTTTCGAGCAACACCCAACCACCATTCGTACACCCGCTAGGTAGCAACCTGGCTCGGTCCCCCCTCATTCCCCCAGCGAAGCTACCGCGCGGCTCCGGCTGCCGGGTACCCGCTGCGCGCCAGAAAACCCGTCTTTTTCGCCGCGAACGAAGCGACCGCGCACCCCTGCCGGGTGCGCGGTCGCGGAAGTGTGTGCTCCGGCCGGGTTACAGCTGCGGCACGATGCCGGGCCGGATGGTGCGTGGATCGCCCGCGTCGTGGGCCTTCCACCAGTTCTGACCGCCCGTGATGAACTCCTCGAGCGGAATTTGTCTGCCGGTCGAATCGTGGATCTTCATGGTGTCGAACCACACGCGGATGTCGAGTTCGCGAGGATCGATGCCCTCTTCCTGGGAGAACTCGAGAACGTGCGCGGAGATGTGATCGTCGAAGGTGGTGTCGAAGCTGAGCAGCTCCCGCCAGAGTGCCCAGCCGCTGTCGTCGAGATCGATGAACTCCCAGCCGTGCAGGCGGCCGCCGCCGAAGCTGTGGATCGCCGCGTCGAGGCCGTCGAGCTGCAGGGGTAAGACCTGCGGCTCCACGTCGTCCCAGCGCTGGATGCGCAGGGACGCCGCGACTCGGCTGACTCCGGAGAAGGTCAGTTGCACGGGAAAATCGTCGCTGGCCTGCCCCTTGGCAGGAAGTGTCAGCACCTCGAGTTGCAGGCGCAGCTCACGCGCCTTGGTGTCGACATCCAGGCCGAGGCATGTGGCCTCGGACAGAGCGGTATCGAGTCCGGTGGTGTCCAATCCGTCGAGTAGCCCCCTGCTCACGTTCATGCATCAAGGCTACCGATACGACCTTGTGGAACCCCGTATTTCACATTTTCGTCTTTCCGGCGGAACCGATTGTCCGGTTGTTCCGTCCAAGTAGTTGCCGGGTCCCGCAGGGGGTTCCCGCGGCAGCGGCGGATGACCGCTCCGGGATTTCAGGAGGGGAGTTCCGGATCGGTCGTTCGCGCCGCGTCGTTTGCTGTTGATCGTCTGAAACCCGGTTATGCCGAATCTGCGCAGGATGAACTATCAACTACAAGTTTGCTGAGCCGATCTTGTCGGCATCGCGCCTGCGGATCGCGAAGTCTGAACCTGTGGATGAGGTTGTGGATTATGTGGATAACTCTGTGGGAGATATGCACAGGTCCGCCGGGGCGGGTCGCCCGATAGGGTCGGCGGGGAAAGAACATACCTAAGGTTGAAAATCGCCGGTTTCGCTACGACCCTCGCTTCGCCGGGGCGACAGCCCGGCCGACATGGCAGGATCGGAAAGGTGACGAGCCCCGAAGTTCCGTCGGTGCCGGCGCAGGCCGTGCCCGCCGAATTCGACAACCCCGTGCGCGAGGGGGCGGGTCCCATCCTGCTCGACGTGCGCGAGGACGACGAATGGGAACTAGGGCACGCCCCCGGTGCGATCCACATTCCGATGGTCGATGTCCCGGCCCGCCTCGACGAGCTGGAATTCGACGTCGATCTCTACGTCGTGTGCCGCCAGGGCGGTCGCTCCATCGAGGTGGCCAGATATCTCGCCCATGTCGGGTTCGACGCCATCCAGGTGAGCGGTGGCATGGTGGCCTGGCAGAAACACGGCCGCCCGCTGACGGGCGCAGGCGACCACCCCGCGAAGATCTACTGACAATGCTGCTGTATCCACCCACCCCACCGGCTGCGCCGTCTGCCGTCCCCGAGAGGAGTGAGCCATGAGCGTGGTGCAACCGTGCGCCCGCTGCGGCGCGCGCTGGGCCGTGCAGACGACCCCGATGCACTGGTGCCCGCGCTGCCGCGGCGTTCTCCTCTCGCCCGCGCCCATCGGCGCGCCCCCGGAACGCCGCAACTACCGCTGGATCGCCCGGCGCCCGGATCAGCGCACCCGCCGTCCCGGCGGCGCCCGGCCCGGAACCCGCCCCGCCACACCGAAGTACACCGAGATCCCACGCTGGGGGTTGCTCGATCCGCGGCCGGAGGCGGCCGCTCCGGTGCTGGACCGCTGGCAGCGCTGGACGCAGCGGGTGGAACCGCTGCTCGTGGTCACCGCCGGATTGTTCGCGCTCGCCGCGCTCGCCGAGCTGGGGCGCTACGGCATCCTGCTGCGCAACCGGACCCGCCTGATCGAACCGCTGCTGCTGCGCGCCTCCGACGCGCTCGTCATCGGATCCGCCGTGCTGGCCCTGGGTTTCGCGTTACTGGCCGCCGTCGCGCTGGTCGGCTGGCTGATCGAAGCCCGCACCGCGGCGTTCGCGCGGTCCGGCCGCCGCGATCCGCGCTCGGCGCGCACGCTCACCCTGGGCTGCGTCGTGCCCGGCGTGAATCTGCTGTGGCCCGGCGTCTTCCTCACCGAGCTCGCCGAGCAGCGCGGCAACCCGCGCGCCCTGCGCGCCGTCCGGATCTGGTGGTGTGCCTGGGTTCTCGGCGGTGCGATGGCGGTCGCCGCCCTGCTCTGGCGCACCGCGGATTCGTTGCAGGCCAAGGCCGACGGCGTGCTGTTCATGTTCTGGACCGACCTGGTCGCCGCCGCCGTCGCGGTGCTCACGCTCTGGGTCGTCCGCCTGCTGGCCGGGCGGGATCTGCTCGGCCGCACCAGGCTTGCCCGGCGCTGGGTGGTCGCCGCGGACGCGGCCGTGCCCGTCATCGAGCCGGTGCACCCGGCCACCGAGCAGACGCAGAAAGCGGACCAGGAGGTTATGGCCAAGTGAGCCAGGGCAATCGCGCACCGTTCGTCGTGGCGCACCGGGGGGCCTCGGCGGCGCGGCCCGAGCACACGCTCGCCGCTTACGAACTCGCGCTCCAGGAGGGCGCCGACGGCGTCGAGTGCGATGTCCGGCTCACCCGCGACGGTCAGCTGGTCTGCGTGCACGACCGCACCGTCGATCGCACCTCCGACGGCACCGGCCTGGTCAGCGAGATGACCTTGGACGAGCTCCGGGAACTCGACTTCGGCGGCAAGGACGCGCCCGCCGCCGTGCTCACCCTGGCGGAGTTGATCGAGCTGGTGCTGGATTGGCGCAGCCGTCCCACCAAGCTGTTCATCGAGACCAAGCACCCGGTCCGCTACGGCGCGCTGGTGGAGAACAAGCTGCTCGCCGAGTTGCAGCGCTTCGGCATCGCGACCCCGGCCTCGGCCGACCATTCCCGTGCCGTCGTCATGTCTTTCGCGGCCACCGCGGTCTGGCGCATCCGCCGTGCCGCGCCGCTGCTGCCCACCGTGCTGCTCGGCGAATCCTCGCGCTACCTCGGTGGCGGCGCGGCCACCACGGTCGGCGCCACCGCCGTCGGCCCGTCCGTGAAAACCCTGCGCGAGCACCCCGAACTGGTCGACAAGGCCGCCGCCGCCGGCCGCGCCACCTACTGCTGGACCGTCGACGACGCCGACGACGTCCAACTCTGCGCCGACCTCGGCGTCAGCTGGGTCGCCACCAACCACCCCGGCCGCACCAAGGCCCTCCTCAACGCCGAGTAGCGCGACATCGGGGGGCGCGAACAGGCAGTGCCGGAGGCGCTGCAAAACTAACGCTGTGGGTAAAAGCAAGCGCAATAGTCCTAAGCCCGGAGGGAACCGGGCCCAGCGTCTCGCCGAGCGGAAGGCGGCGCTGGAGCAGGCGGCGCAGGCCGTGACGCGCCCGTTCGAGGGGCTGGCCGCCGAATGTGATCTGGTGGCGCTGCGGGAGTTCGTGCCGTCGGCGACCGCGACGTTGAAGCTGGCGCCGGGTGCGGCGGCCGAGCGGCCGGTGGTGCTGGCCACGGTGCTGCCGGGCGCGGTGGCCGCGCTGGTGCGCGCCGGTGAGCAGGAGACCGGTTTCGTCGGCACCCAGGTGCAAGTCCAGAGCGCGGACCCGAGCGCCGACATGGCGGCCGCGATCCTGTGGACCCAGTCCGCCGAAGGCGGCGAGTCGCTGACCGCGGCCGAGGGCGTCGAGGGCGGTCCGCGCCTGGCCGACGTCATCGATCCCGGTGCGGATCTGGAGCTCACGGTGCACCAGGACTTCGACTGGTGGGTGCCCGAGGGCGTCACCCCCGATCCGCAGGTCGCCGCGACCATCGAGCAGGCCAAGCAGGCGATCATGCCGTCGGCGCGGCTGGATCTCGGCCCGGACGCGATCGGCGCGGGCTGGTGGGTCGACGCGGGCGAGAAGGCGCATCTGCGCTGGGTGCGTCCCGAGAACGAGGACGACCTGATGCTGGCGCTGGCCCGGCTGCACGCCCGGGGCGAACTGAACCTGGGCGAGGGTTCGCGGTTCGCGGGCTCGTTCCGCACGCACGGTCTGCTGGTGCCGGTGTTCGATCTGGATCCGGAGCGGCACCCGACCGAGTGGGAAGCGCCCGCAAAGGAATTCGGGGTCCGGCTGGCGGCGGCGCTGGCCGACGACGCGCCGATGACCGCGGACGAGCGGCGTTCCCGGGACGGGCTGCGCTCGCGCCAGGTCACCCTGCGCTGAGCCGGTTCCACCCGGAGCCGGACGTGACTCGGGCCCAGCTCGTCACGACGAGCTGGGCCCGAATTCGTCCAACAGCCGGTGCTACAGGGAGCCACCCGCGGCCGACGGCGCGCCGGAAGCATCCGAGACGCCGCTCAACTCGCGGGCCATGAAGTTCTCCAGATCGAACAGGTTGCCTTCCGCCCGCTCGGCGATGTTCAGCAGGGTGGTCATGGAGGCGACCTCCTCGACCTGCTCCTTCAGGAACCACTGCATGAACTGTTCGCCCAGGTAATCGCCCTCTTCGCGGGCGGTGCTGGCGAGCTGGATGATCTGGTCGGTGACCGTCTTCTCCTGCTTGAGCGCAAGCTGGATCGGGTCGACCACATTCTTGAACGCGGACTTGGCGGAGTCGACTCCGGAGAGTTCGACGCTCAGGTCACGATCGAGGAAGTACTGCACGATCATCATGGCGTGGTTGCGCTCTTCGACCGCCTGGGCGTAGAAGCGCTTCGCCAGCTGCGGCAGGTCGGCATTATCGAACCACACCGCGATCGCAATGTACTGGTGCTCGGCATTGAATTCATGCCGAATCTGATCGTGAAGCAATTTGTGGAATTTGCTGCGCGGGGTCTCTGGGTGGCTGGACATGAGTGACACATTAACGCTGGTCAGAGCGCGTGTCATCCAAGTGCAGCCTTATTGAGCACGCCCTTATTGAGGTCAGCCATTCCTAATTAATTGCGCGCCGCACCGGCCATTTTCGGGGCATTGCGGTCCGGGTGCTGCGGCGTCGGCACCTCGCGCGCGATGAACTCTTCGACGTCGAAAAGATCGCCGATGCCGCGATCCAGCACGGCTACCAGCGTGTTGATCCGCGCCAGATTGTCGACCTGCTCCTTGAGGAACCACTGCACGAAGCGCTCGCCCAGGAAGTCGTTCGCCGCGCGCGCCGCGCCGGCGAGTTCGGTGATCTGCTCGGTGTGGGTTTCCTCACCCTGCTGCAAAAAGCGCAGCGCGGCCTGCGGGGAATCGAAATCGGCGCGCACCTCGTCCAGATTGCCGACCCGCACCTCGAGATCGCGGTCGAGCAGATATTGGATCATCCGCAGCGCGTGCGCGCGGTGCAGCTCGGAGCGGTGATAGCAGTGTCTGGCCAGCTGCGGCAGCCGATGCGAATCGAAATACACCGCTCCGGCCAGGCACTGCTGCGCGGCGGTGAAGCCGTGCCGGATCTGATCGCGAAGCAGGACGGGGAAGGACTCGGTACCGGCCATACTCCGACGTTACCGCGTGAGCAGCGCCTCCGGCACGGGTTGGTCGGATGCGAGCGCTTCGAAGAACTGACCGGCCTTCGCCTTGTCCCAGAGCAGCACGTTGCCGCTGTCGGTGTTGTCGAAGCCGCCGATCGGCACCGAGGTCGCCACCGTGTCGGCGCGCATCGCCCAGCCCAGCCGGGCCAGATGCCAGAGGTGATCGCCGTCGTCCACCTTCAGAGATTTCGCGGTGTCACTGGCCATCGGCCAGAGCCGGAACGGGTTCACCAGCGTCGACCAGCTGGTCGCCTTCTTCAGCAGCGCCGACATGAACAGCCGCTGATTGTTCATCCGATCGATGTCGGCGAGCGCGGTCGCGCGCGAGCGCACGAACCCCAAAGCCTCGGGGCCGCTGAGCTCTTGGCAACCGGCTTCCAGGTTGATGCCGGCGAGCGGGTCGTCGATCGCGTTCGGGACGCAGACGTCGATGCCGCCGAGCGCGTCGACGATGCCCGCGAAACCGGAGAAGCCGATCTGTGCGTAGTGGTCGATGTGCAGGCCCGTCGCGATCTCGACCGTCTGCACCAGCAGTTGCGCGCCGCCGAAGGTGAAGGCGGCGTTGAGTTTGTCGCGACCGTAGCCCGGAATGGAGACGTAGGAATCGCGCGGCAGGCTGACCATGGTGGTGCTGCCCGACTTCGGGACATGGATCAGCATGATCGTGTCGGTGCGTTCGCTGCCGACATCGCCGCCGGTCGCCAGCTCGCTCTCCTGCGCGGCCGTGAGGCCGGTGCGGGAGTCGGAACCCACGAGCAGCCAGTTGGTGCCGGGGGTATCGCCCACGCGCCCTTCGTAACCGGCGAGCGCGTCGATGCGCTGCAGTTTGCCGTCCAGGTAGATCACGCCGGCGACCGAGCCGACCACCAGGACCAGCAGGAAGACGAGCAGCCACCGGAACGGGCGGCGCTTGCGGCGGGCGCGCGGCGGGCGCGGATCGCGTTCCCGGCGGGTGGGCGGCGCGGCGGGCGGCGGCGGGGGCGGCCGGCGGCGCTGGCGCGGCTCGGGCTCGTGATAGGGCTGGGGTTGCTGGGTGGGTGCGTGAGTGCGCCGCGGCGGGGGCGGCGGCTGTTGCCGCCGCATCTGCGAATACGCCTGCGGCGGCTCGTAGGCCTGCCCGTCGCGCCGCAGCACCTCGGTCGGTTTCAGATGCTGCGAACCGGCCGATCCGGGAACGTAATTGGGCGGCGGCATCCGGCGAGGTCGGGCATTGCGCTGGTGGTCGTCGCCGTTCATCACACTGACTTTACTGATCGGCGGGTCGCGTACGGGCGGCCCGGAAGCGGGGAAGAAGAGTCGGCCGGGGTGGAATCTGTTCAGGCCCCTTGCGGTCGCTGCGGGCAGCAAGCACTACACGGCCTTCCCTTATCGATCCACGCGGGACGGGCCCGCGTTACGGCAGCCAGCTCACGTGGCCGTGCAGGAATGTGTACCCGATATAGGCCACCGTGTCGATCGTGGCGTGCGCGAGGACCAAGGGCCAGAGCCGATCTGTGCGCTGCCAGAACCGGGCGAAGATCACACCCATCACCAGATTGCCGACTCCGCCACCGAGGCCCTGATACAGGTGATAGCTACCGCGTAGCAGAGCGGAGGCGAGCAGGGATCGGTTCGCGGTCCAGCCGAGTTGCCGCAACCTGGTCAGCAGGTAGCCGACCACCAGGACTTCCTCGGCCACCGCGTTCGCGCACGCCGCCAGCACGAGCACCGGCAACCGCCACCAGTGCTCGCCGAGCGAGGCGGGCACGATCGTCACGCTCATGCCGAGCGCGTGCGCGGTCAAATACAGTCCCAGCCCGGGGATTCCGATCAACGCGGCCAGCCCGAGCCCGGGCAGCACGTCCTGGCGCCAGCGGATCCGGCGCGCCAGCCCGATCGCGCGCGGCCCGATCCCGCTGCGCCACAGCAGATACAGCCCGAGCGCCGCCCAGGCCAGCAGCCGCAGCACCCCGAGCAGCTGAAACAGCAGGTCCAGCATCGATTGCGCGGAGCGCGACGGGTTCAGCTTCATCGTCTGCCCGCCGACCCCGCCGGGCGAGAGCGCGCTCTCCACCAGCGACAGCGCCGCGCTCATCCCGCTGAGCCCGAAGGTGACGAGCAGCACCACCACGATCTCGAGGCGTATCCCGCGGCGGTCCCGCTCGGTCAACTCGATCTCGGAACCGTCGGCTCCCGACTCAGCGCGCATGCCTCGAATCTATTGCCCCCGCGCCCGCGTTGGTCAGATGCGGCGGATGCCGTTCAGGAACGGGCAGCCCGCCAGGGTGCGCACCGCGCGGCTGAGCGACTCGATGTCGTCGGCCGGGGCGTTGAACGGCAGGCGGAAATCGTGGTCGCCGTCGTGGCCTTCGATGCGCAGGGTCAGGCCGTAGCGGTCGATGGCGAGCGGGTGCACGGCGCCGGTGCGCAGGCGCGGCGGCAGGTGCCGGGCGAGCTGGGCGATGATGTCGGCGTGGTCCTCCTCGAGGTGCTGCAGCCACGCGGATTCCATACCGCAGAACGGATCCGGTCGCGCCAGGCGCAGCTGTTCCACACATACCGATTCCGCGCCGGTGGCGTCGGCCATGACCGCCGATTCGAGCACCAGGCGCAGCAGGGTCGCGGTGTGGCCGACATCGAGCAGATCCGGATGCGGGTGCTCCTTGGCGACCTCGGTCGCCAGCGCGCGCTGGGCCTGCAGCGGCACCGACCGCACCGATCCGCGCAGCCAGACCAGCGAACGCACCGGCTCGCGCAGCGGCAACGGGGCGTGATCGGTCAACTCCAGGACCGCCGCCGAGGCTCCGGCGCGGGCATTGCCGACCAGCACCGCGGCGACCGAGGCCGAGGGCACGGCGAGCACCACATCACCGCATTCGCGCAGGTAGTGGACCGCCGTCGGGGTGGGATCGACGCCGGGTAGGGCGAGCACGGCCTGCTCGGCATGGGCACACGCGCTGCGGACCCGCTCAGCGGTCGTCGGCGCGATGGTCGATGTCGGCATGCGTACCTCCAGGGAGCAGGCGGCGGAATTAGGTAAACCTAAGCTAAGTCACGGAGATCACTTCCGCAACCTCTAGCCGGTAACTCTTTTCTGGGACGCGACCGGGGAACGCTTGGCCCACACGGGTTTCAGCGCCCCACGCCCGTTCCGGCGGCCTGTACCCGCACAATCCACCCGCCTCGCCCGCCCCGCCGCGCCCCCGCGCCCTGGCAGTCCGGCCCGGGCGGTGCTGGGCGGGGTCACGGTCGGGCTGGTCACCGTCGGCGCGGTGGTGCCGTTCGCCGCAGACTCCGCCCACGGATGATCCACCGCGCCGCCCGCAGTCTGGGTCCGGCGGCTTCGTCCCGGGATGATCCACCACGCGGCCCGCGGTCTTCGCCCCAGACAATTCGCCGCGCCGCGCCCAGCGGTCTCGGTCGGCGGCCTTCGCCGTCGACAGCCCGCCGCGCCGCGCCCTGGCAGTCCGGCCCGCGGCCTCCACCGGACAGTTCACCCGCGACGTGTCCTGGCGACTGGGTCGGCGTCTCCGCATTCGACAGTTCGCCCGCGCCCTGTCCTGGCGGCACCGGCGTGGGTGACCGCATTCGGGGTCCGCGTGGTCGGGCCCAGGTCGATCTGGGTGCGGCGGGCCGGCGGGTACCGCGGAGGATGGTCGGGCCAGGTTGAACTGGGTGTGGCGGTCCGGCGGGTGCTGCGGGGGCGGTTGCACCCGGCGGGCGGCCGGGGGTTTGCCGGAGTTACGGTGGCCGGGTGGGTGATGCGAACGAGCCGGTGCTGGTGGCGTTGACCGCGCCCGCGCGAAGGAGTCTGGTCGAGGGCTTGGTGCGGGCCATCGGGGTGGGGGGCGGCGCCGCGGTGATCGATGTCGATGTGCCCGACGCCGAGCTGGCCGATTTCCTGGCCGGGGCGGCGCACGCCCAGGGCGGGTTCGTGGCGCGGACGGCGCACGGTGAGCGCGCTGTCGCCGTGGTCGCGGCTACGGTGGCGGCGCTGTGCGGGGAGGACATTCGCGCGGCGCTGGAGCGGCCGGACATCGCGTTTCTGACCGCGCTGAAACCGCCTGCCGTGGAGGCCGCGCGAGGCGTGTTGCTGGCTGTGGAAACGGATTCCGTCGACGAGGTCCGGCGCGCGCTCACCATTCTTGCCCCGAATTAGCCCGCGATCCCGGAGCCTGCTCTCCGGACGCAAGTAATCTCGTAAGCGTGCCGCGCATCGCCTACTTCGGTCCCTCCGGGACGTTCACCGAGATGGCTCTGGCCAAGCTCGAATCCTCCGGCGCCTTCGACGAGGCGGTGGAGCGCGTCGCCGCGCCCAGTCAGGGGGCCGCGCTGGAATTGATCCGCGCGGGGCAGGTGGACGGCGCGGTGGTGCCGATCGAGAGCTCGGTCGAGGGGTCGATCTCGGCGACACTCGATTCCTTGGCGATCGGCCCGCGGCTACAGATCGTCGCCGAAACCGAACTCGAGGTCACCTTCACGATCCTGAGCCGTTCCGGCACCAGGCTGAGCGACGTGCGCACGCTCGCCGCCTACCCGGTGGCCGCGGCCCAGGTGCGCGAATGGGTCGCCCGGGAACTGCCCGGCGCCGAGCTGTATACCTCGGCCTCGAACGCGGCGGCCGCCGAAGACGTGGCGGCCGGCCACGCCGACGCCGCCGTGTCCACGGCGCTGGCGGGCGAGCGGCTCGGGCTCGAGGTGCTCGCCGCGGGCGTCGCCGATCACGAGCAGGCCATCACCCGTTTCGTGCTGGTCACCCCGCCCTGCGTGGCGCCGCCCGCGACGGGCGCCGATCGCACCTCGATCGTGCTGGAGCTGGCCAACGAGCCCGGCGCGCTGATGCGCGCGTTCGGCGAGTTCTCCATCCGCGGCATCGATCTGACCCGCATCGAATCCCGGCCCACCCGAACCAGTTTCGGCACCTACCGGTTCTACCTGGACTGCGTGGGCCACCTCGACGACGCCGCGGTCGCCGAAGCGCTCAAGGCGCTGCACCGCACCGCGCGGATCCGCTTCCTCGGTTCCTGGCCGGCGACCTCGGCCACCGGGACCCCGCCGCCCGCGGACGAACCGGCGGCGGAATGGCTGACGCAGTTGCGAAAGGGGGTGGCGGACCGGTGAGCGGAAAGCTGATTCTGGTTCGGCACGGCGAAACCGAAGGCAATGTCGCCAAGATCCTGGATACTCGCGTCCCGGGTCTGCCACTGACCGAACGCGGTGTGGCACAGGCGAAGACGTTCGGCGCGCACCTAGCGGCGCCACCGCTGGCGCTGTTCAGCTCGGCCGCCCTGCGCGCCAGACAGACCGCGAGCTACATCGCGGCGGCCACCGGCAGCGCCGCGCAGGTGCTCGAGGGCGTGCACGAGGTCCAGGTCGGGGAGTTGGAGGGGCGGCACGACAGCCCTTCGCACGAACGGTTTCTCGACGTCTACCACGCCTGGCACGAGGGGGAGCTGAGTCTGCGCGTTCCGGGCGGCGAATCCGGTCACGAGGTTCTGGAACGGTTCGTCCCGATCCTGGGGGAGTTGCGCACGCGGTTCCTGTCCGGCGAGTCGTCCGGTGATGTGCTGCTCGTGAACCACGGTGCCGCCATGCGTTTGATCGGCCGCACGCTGGCCGGTGTCGTGCCGCCGTTCAGCACCAACAACCATCTGGACAACACCGAGACCATCGAATTGGTCCCGCGCGCCGACGGTGGCTGGGAGTGCACCCGCTGGGGCCGCTTCACCCCGCCGTTCGGCTTCAAGGCCGCACCCACCCAGGACGACCCCATGGGCTAGGCCCGGACGCACTTCACCCCGCCGCAGCGGGCTGCGACGGGGTGAATGTCGATGGTGCTACTGAACTTTGGCGTTCGGCGGGAAATCCGCCCGCTCCGGCAGCGAGTTCATCAGATCGAGCAGGGCCTGGCGCAGCCGGGCGTTGCCGCCGCCGCTGATCGAGGACCACTTGGTGCCGTCCTCGGCGAGCGAGGCGGTGATGAGAAAACGGCCGTTGCGCGTGTTGAAGACGGCGATGTGGCTGTCGGCGATATCGCGGGTGCCGTCACCGTAGACCACGGCCGAAATCTGTGCGTGCGAATGGATTTCGACCAGCGCCGAGGCGAGGACCTGCGCATCCCGGTTGGGGGTGCAGACCTTCGCCAGCCGGTTGGCTGTCGCCGCCGCGTCGCCCGTGTCACCGAAAATTGGTGCGAGCAGCTCGGTTTGGGCGTTCATGCCGGTCAGTTCGAGCGGCTCGGCGACGCCGAGGGCCGCGATGATCGGACCGGGCAGGTCGTCGTCGACTGTGCTGAGGACGTAGGAATCCGCGCCGCGCAGGGCGAGAACCACCAGGTCATCGCCCTTGGCGAGACACAGCCGGCTGATCGCGCCGGCGACCACCAGCCGCAGCGACAGCACCCAGTGCGGCCGATACAGCGTGCGCAGCCTGTCTTCGAGTTCGCCGTGCACCGCCCGGTCGACCAGCAACTGCCGGTCGCCGAGCGACTGGGCGGCCACGGCCATCGCCGCGTCGTGAGCTGCCTCGTCGTCGTATCGACCCATGGCTTGCAGCACCACGGGCATCTCGTCGAGCTGCAGATCCTCCATCAGGAACTGCATCTCGTCGAGCGACAGCACGACGCTCCCGAGCGTTGACGGACCGCGGCCCGCCCCCAGAATCGTCACTTATTCGACGCCCCGGTGCTGCCGCCGATGACGCCGTCGGCGATGAAGCGACCGTCGGTGAACTGATCTTCCTGCAGATCGATGGCCGACTTGCGCTCCTGCTCCTCGTCCTCGCTGTCCGCCGTACGCGTCGGCGTCAGCGGGCTGTTCAGCGTGGAGGCCGGACGGGTGGTGGCCGTCTCCGCGCGCAGGCCGCCGGTGCCGGTGGGCATACCGAAGCCGCCGCCGACGGTGGCCGGGGTGCCCCAGCCGGAGGGCAGCTGCACCGTGGTGGCGCCGACGGTGGCCGCGGTGGTGATGGCGGCGGCGGGCGCGGCGACCGCGGCGGGCGCCACGGCAGCGGCGGCCGGTGCGACCGCGGCGGTAGCCGGCGCGGTGGCCGCGGAGATGGCGGCGCCGGCCAGGTTGGTGCCGGTGCCGACGGCCGTACTGGCCACGGAGCCGGCGACATTCGCGATCTGGCTGGCCGCGCCGCCCGCGTTCTGCAGTGCGGTGGAGACGGCGCTGAGCACCATGCCGACCGGATCGGCCGAACCCGCGCCCTCGGCGATGTGCGGCGGATCGCTGAACTCGCTGGGGCTCGCGACCTGGGCGGTGGTGGCGGCCTCGTAGGTCTCCATCACCAGGGCGGCGCGCACGTCCATGGCGTGCTTGGCGAGCTCGGCGGCCTCGAAGGCGCCCGAGACCGCACCCGGCGGGTTGGCCGAGGCCACGACCGCGGCGTTGGTGGCGACGATTTCCGGCAGACTCGGCATCGCCAGCGAGGCCACCGTGTAGGCGGTCGCGTTGGCGGCGGTCTTGGCGCTCATCGCCGCGGCCTGCACGGCCTGCTGCTCGGCCCAGCCGGTGAACCCGGTGAGCTTGCTGATCGCGCTGAGACCGTTGACGCCCTGCATGCCGAAGCCGAGCTCGGCCATCACGCGGGTGGTGGTCGCCGTGGCCTCGGTCCAGACGGCGGTGAGCGCGCCCCAGGCGGTGGACGCCGCCGAGATCGGGACGGCGTGGGCGCCCGCGTTGAGCGCGATGGAATTGGCCTCGGCCATACGGGGCAGCCAGAACACCCCGGTGATACCTGCAACCATGACTATTTCTCCCCTGTATTCAGTACTGCGAAGCTGGTGAACCCGTGGTTCAGACGATGGTGTTCATGACGGCGCTCATCAGGCCCGCCTTGGCCGTATCTTCGGAGATGTGGCCGGCGAGCTGGGCGCGCAGCACGTTGGCGGCGTGGTGCAGCTCGAGAACACCCTGGGCGACCACGCGGTCGTGCGAGCTCGCACCCTGGTTGAAGTGATTGGCGGCCAGCAGCGAAACCTCTTCGGCGCCGGAGGGGATGACATGTGTGGCCGGTGCGGTGAGCGCCCCGGCGGCGGCGAGCCGATCGGCGAGCAGATCCAGCTCGGCGGCGGCGGCGAGAACGGCTTCGGGTGTGATGTTTACCAGGCCAACCATGACTCGACTCCTTCTAGTGGCGGCAAATGGGCGGAACCACGAGAATTCCCCCTTCGAGTGATAGGACGCGATAGCGCTGCGATCGGTTCCATCGAATCCCCTACTTCTTTCAGCGATCTTGCCCAGCTCTTAATGAACCCGCAAGCTCGGACAAGATTATCCCCATCCCAGCTCATGCAGCCGGTCTTCGTCAATCCCGAAATAGTGCGCGATCTCATGGATCACGGTGACCGCCACCTCGTGCACGACCTGCTCCTCATCGGCGCAGATGCCGAGAATCGCGTCCCGGTAGATCGTCACCGTGTCGGGCAGCGCGCCGCCGTACTGGCTGTCCATCCGGTCGGTGAGCGCAATCCCCTGATAGAGACCCAGCAGATCCGGATCTTCCGGATTGCGAGCCTCGATCAGCACGACCACGTTGTCGATGCCGCGGGCCAGCTCCGGGGGGATCTGATCGAGCGCGTCGCCGACCAATTCCTCGAAACGCCGCTCGGACATGAAAACCGCCATCGAACGCGCCTTACCGGGGCTGCGGCTGCGGCGGCAGCGGGGCGGCGCCGGGCAGTGGCGCCGGGGTCGAGCGGCCCGAATTCGGCGGCGGCACCGGCGCCTGGCCGTTGATCAGGATCTCCCCCCGGGCCGAACCCTGGATCGGCGCGAAGCCCTCGCGGTCGGTGCCCTTGCCGATCATGCAATCCAGTTTGCGGCTGCCGGCCAGCCAGCTGCGCGCGTCGATGTAGTCGAAGAACAGCGTCAGCGTCTTGTTGCGGATCGCGTCGGGGGCGCCGAGATATTCGGTGGAGGTGCGGGCGCATTCCTCCTCGACGAACTTGTCCTGCTCCTCCTTGGCGGGCGGCGGGCCCTGGAACCGCGCGGCCAGATCGACGGTGGACACGATCTCGACCGCGTGCGCCTGCGCGCAATCCACCGGATCGGTCGGCAGGTTCTGGTTGATGCCCAGGCAGGTGCCGGCCTCGAAGACCTTGGACTGGTCGTGCTCGACCGCGGTGCCGGTGGAGGCGAGCGGGGTGCCGGTGCTGCCGGAGAACTGCAGACCACAGCGCAGCGTGCGATCGCCGTGCTTCCAGCCGTCGGGGCTCGGATACATCAGGCCGACCACGTAGCGGCCGCGCGGATCGAACTTCCCCTGCATGTACTGCTGCACCGCGGGCACGCAGTGCTCTTCCTTCAGCTCGGTCAGCCGCAGCGAATCCGGGAAACGGGAGCCGGAACCGAATTCCACGCCGGGGTACTTGCTCATGTCGATATCCGAGGCGACCTCGAACAGGTGCTTGCTGTCGCAGGCGACCTTGACCAGGTCGGACCGGTCGGGCTTGGTCCAGCTCAGGCAATCGCCGGCGGACGCCGTGCCGAACTCCTTGTCCAGCACCGTCTCCGCCGGGGCGCCGGGATTGTGCGCCTCGAGGCCGTTCTCGTTGTCGAAGCCGGTGATGAACAGGCCGATCAGCGAGGCGACGACGGCGCCCGCTGCCGTCGCGAGCAGCACCCAGCGCAGCGTCGGCGCGGGCAGCGCCACCTTGCCGCCGGAGAGCACCTTTCGGTCGATGATCAGCTGATCCCGCAGCGCCTCGGCGCGCGACGACGCCCCCGAGGGGCGCTCGGAGTCGGGGTAGTCGGTGTGCGCATCGTCTTCGGACATCGCGGTCCATCATGGCAGTGTCGGCGCGCCTGTGCCACGACCCGGTCGCGCCGCGCGGCCGGTTTCGCGAGCTCAGCCGCGCAGGGCGGACAGGAAGATACCGGGCAGCCGGGCCGGATTGGCCCCGGCGTAGAACTCGGTGAGTTTGCGTCCGGTCGCGGCCGCGGTGGTGTTGCCGACGAACCACGGCGGCTTGGGAGTCAGCGAGAGTTCGCCGTGCAGCAGCGCCCGCGGCGCCGGGCGGAACGGGCCGTGCACCACGGTGCGTTCCACATCGGCCAGCAGGAACGCGTTGTGCACCACGCCGATTCCGCTCTGCACGTCCTCGAGCGTGTGGCCCGGGAACGCGCCCCAGGAGGCGCGCGGCGTCAGGAAGGCCAGACCGGTCCAGGCGTTCACGGCGATCGTGCCGTAGCGCAGGCGTTCCAGGGCGCGGTCGAAGGCGATGCCGAGGCGGTGGATGGCGCCCGGCTGCGCCAGCACGTTCGCGCCCAGCGTCCCGGCCAGTTCGTCGTTCGCGAAATCGACGGCGCGTGCGAGGAATTCGCCGCCGGAGCCCGGCAACTCGACCACGCCCAGGACCGGAGCGAAGTACTCGGTGCGCAGCAGCGGTGTCTCGGTGGCCGGCAGCCGGTCGATCAGTACCCGGCCCTGGCCGAGCCGTTCGGCGTCGGCGTAGGAGTCGAGCGCGCTCGCGACGCGGGCCGCGCTGCCGGGGTAGTAGGGCGTGCGCTGCGGCGCCAGCTCGAGCGCGGCACGCAGCTCGTTCAGGAACTTGTGTTTGAGCGGCCAGTCGGCGGCGAGCACGACGACCTGGGTCGCGACGCAGTTGTAGCCGCCGTTGTGCAGCCGCTGGGTGGCGATGTGCTCGGCCTGGAACTGCAGGTCGGCGTCGGACCAGTCGCCGGGCACCACGATCGTCGGCGAGACGCCGCCGAGTTCGCTGGTGATCGGCTTGTCGAGCAGCTTCTTCCCGCGTGTGCCGGTGCCCCAGACGATCGCGTCGTGGGTGTTCGCGCTCCCGGTCATGTGTACGTGCGCGACCTCGCCGTGCCGCACCAGATAGTCGCCCGCCTCGGCCCCGCCCACCAGAACGCGCAGCACCCCGAGCTCCAGCAGCGGCGCGAAGATCATCTCGAACACCGTGAACAGCGGGTCGGTGATCGGGTTCAGCTTCAACGCCACGACCCGGTTGTGCGCGTACAGCTCGTAGAGGGTGTCGAGCGCGGGGATCGAGGTGATGTTGCCCGCGCCGAGCACCGCGCCGATGCCGCCGGTGGCGGTGGGGTCGAGCTGGGCCAGGCCCGCGTGCCGGCGGGCGGTGTCGGCGTCCACGCCGGGCCGCAACCAGACCTCGCCGCGAAAACCGCTGAGCAGCAGGCGGTCGTAGCGGTCGTGCGGCAGAATCGGCACCGCGACCCGGTCGCCCGGGGCGGTCCCCAGCCGCACGCCGTCGAGCGGGCTGCGCCCGGCCTCCAGTGCGGTCATGGTCGCCGACAGCGCCGCGGTGGCCTGCAGCAGGGCCAGCGGACCCGAGATCCACTCCTCGCCGACCAGCGGCGAGGCCGCGTCCAGGTCTTTGATCTCGCGGGCCGCGCGCACCCAGTCCTCGGCGAAGCGGCCGGTGCGCTGATGGATGGTGTCGAGCAGTTCGCGGCGCCGGCGCAGCGAGGTCTGGGCCCAGACCTTCTCGCCCGCGGCCAGGTCGGACAGCGCGTTGTCGATGGTCGTTTCGTCGAAAGTCGTACCCACAGGCCAACTATGCGCGTACCGCATGATCAACTGGCCGGAACTGGACATATCGGTCCGAACCGGCCGCCGGATATCCAGGTGAACCCGCGATATCCCGGCGACTAGGCTGATTGCCCATGATCGACCTCCGACTCCTGCGGGAAGACCCCGAAGCGGTCCGCGCCTCGCAGCGCGCCCGCGGTGAAGACCCGGCCCTCGTCGACGCACTGCTGGCAGCCGACGTGGCCCGCCGTTCCGCCATCGCCACCGCCGACACCCTGCGCGCCGAGCACAAGGCGATGGGCAAGGTGATCGGCAAGGCGTCCAAGGAGGAGCGGCCCGCCCTGCTCGCGCAGGCGACCGAGATGTCGGCCAAGGTCAAGGAGGCCGAGGCCGCCCAGGCCGCCGCCGAGGCCGAACTCGACACCGCGCACCGCGCCCTGTCCAACGTGGTGCAGGACGGCGCGCCCGCCGGCGGCGAGGACGATTACGTCGTGCTGGAAACGGTCGGCGCGCCGACCGAATTCGACTTCGAGCCCAAGGACCACCTGGAACTCGGCGAGTCGCTGGGCCTGATCGACATGGAGCGCGGCGCGAAGGTGTCGGGCTCGCGCTTCTACTTCCTCACCGGCTACGGCGCGCTGCTGCAGCTGGGCATGCTGCAACTGGCGGCCCAGAAGGCGGTGGCCAACGGCTTCACCATGATGATCCCGCCGGTGCTGGTGCGCCCGGAGATCATGGCGGGCACCGGCTTCCTCGGCCAGCACGCCGACGAGGTCTATCACCTGCCGGATCAGGATCTGTACCTGGTCGGCACCTCGGAGGTGCCGCTGGCCGGCTACCACTCGGACGAGATCCTGGATCTGTCCGAGGGCCCGAAGCGGTACGCGGGCTGGTCGTCGTGCTTCCGCAGCGAGGCCGGCAGCTACGGCAAGGACACCCGCGGCATCATCCGCGTGCACCAGTTCGACAAGGTGGAGATGTTCGTCTACACCACCCCCGAGCAGGCCGACGAGGAGCATCAGCGGCTGCTGGCGTGGGAGCGCGAGATGCTCGCGGCTGTCGAGGTGCCTTATCGCATCATCGACACCGCGGCGGGCGATCTGGGCAGCTCGGCGGCGCGCAAATTCGACTGCGAGGCCTGGGTTCCCACCCAGGCGGCCTACCGCGAACTGTCCTCGACCTCGAACTGCACCACCTTCCAGGCCCGTCGCCTGGCCGTGCGCTATCGCGACGAAAATGGAAAACCGCAGATCGCGGCCACTTTGAACGGCACACTGGCGACCACCCGGTGGATCGTGGCGATCCTGGAGAACCACCAGCAGGCCGACGGCTCGGTGCGCGTCCCCGAGGCGCTGGTGCCCTTCGTCGGCACCGCGGTGCTCACCCCGCCGAAAGTTTCCAGCCGGTAAATAGCCGGTGGTTCGCCGGAGCTGATTCCCCTGTTGTGGCAACTGCCGAGAATCATTGCCTCTACGCTGTTCCCCGTGCGAGGAATCGGGGCGCGCGGCGATACCCGAACCCGGGTGCGGGCGGCATCGGCGCTGGCGACAGCAATGGTTATGGCTCGGACCACCGGGGCGTTCTACGTCATGGGTGGTGTGCTGGGCTTGGTGATCACCGCCATCGCCCCGGGTTCGGAAGGTAATCGACCGCTGGTCGGCACGGCGGCAGCGATCGCGCTGGCGCTGGGCCTGACGTTGCTGGCGTGGGGTCCGCGATTACCCCACGGGATCCATCACGCCTATGTCGCGATAGCGACGGTGCTGGTGACGATCGCGGTGCATTCGTTCCCGAACACCGTCGGCGCGATCAGTCTCGCGGCCTTCTATGTCTTCGTGGCCTGTGACGCGGCGCTGTTCTTCCGGTGGAGTCAGGCCGCCGCGCACATCGCCTTCGCGGTGTTGATGTGCCTGTGGGTGCTGCCGACCCGGGATCTGCCGTGGTGGTCGGGCCTGATTCCGGCGGGCGTCACCTTCGGCGTCGGCGTGGTCGTCGGCATCCTGACCAGGATGGCGTCGGAGGCCGATATCGACGTGCTCACCGGGCTGCACAACCGGCGCGGTTTCGATCGCGCGCTGAACTCGGCGATCGAGCTGGCCACCCGTACCGGCCAGGGGCTCTCGCTGGTCCTGGTGGACCTGGACCGCTTCCAGAAGATCAACGACCACCTCGGGCACCGCGCCGGTGACGCGGTGCTGCAGCGGGTCGCCGACACCTGGTCGGCGCTGCTGCAGCCGGAGCAGGTGCTGGCCCGCTACGGCGGCGACGCGTTCGCGCTGTTGTTGCCGAACACCACCGAGCAGGCCGCGATCCTGCTCACCGAGCAGTTGCGGGCGGCGGTCACCACCGGCTGTTCCGCGGGCGTGACGTCCTGGCAGCCGGGCGAATCCGGTTCGCTGCTGGTCTCGCGCGCCGATGTCGGGCTGTACCGGGCCAAGCAGGCCGGGCGCAATCGGACCGTGCTGGAGTCGTCCCGGCAGTTGCCGCTGGCGGTGGAGTTGCGCGAGGCCATCGATCGCGGCGCGCTGGACGTGCACTACCAGCCGATCGTCAGCCTGAGCGAGGGCGGCGGGAAAGCGGTCGGCGTGGAGGCGCTGCTGCGCTGGTCCTCCAATGCCCAGCCGGACGTGACGACCGAGGGGCTGATCCGGGTCGCCGAGGAATACGACCTGATCGCCGATCTGGACGAGCTGGTGCTGCGCCGCGCCTGCGCGGACGCCGCACGGCTGCAGGAGACCTTCACCCAGCTGGACCTGACACTGAACGTGAACGTCAGCGGGCTGGAGCTGGCCGAAAGCGGTTACGCCGACCGGGTTTCCGGGATCCTCGCCAGCACCGGATGGCCCGCCGATCAGCTCGTGCTGGAGGTCACCGAGAGCGAGCTGGCCGCGGAATCCCAGACCGCCATCGCCAATCTGCACACCCTGCGCGACCGGGGCGTGCGGATCGCGATCGACGATTTCGGCACCGGCTATTCCTCGCTGAGCCGCCTGGCGACCCTGCCCAGCGACATCCTCAAGGTCGACCAATCCTTCGTCGCCGCAATCCGTTCCGATTCGCCCGCGCCGCCGCTGCTGGGCGTGATCGCGGCGCTGAGTTCCGCGCTGGATCTGCAGGTGATCGCCGAGGGCGTGGAGACCGAGTACCAGGCGGCGGTGCTCACCGAGCTGGGTTTCGCGCTCGCGCAGGGGTATCACTACAGCGATTCGCATCCGGTGGCCGAGCTGATCAGCGATCTGAACGAGGGCCAGGGCCGGGTCGGTCCGATGACCGACGACGACCCCATGGCCTCGACGAACGGCTGGTTGCCGCTCGGGTGAGCGGCCCCCGGCCGAAGCGCTTGTTATTACGCCATGTTCGCGTAGCTCGCCAGCAGTTCCTCGGACTCCCGCGAGAACTTCCAGGTGTTGTCGACGTTCTTCCAGGTCACCGGGATCGGGTAGCAGTTCTCGCCCAGGCAGCTGTTGAGGTTCGCGCTGAGCACGTCGCCGTTCACCGAGACCGGGCCGATGACCGACCAGTTGTACCCGGGGATCCGGTTGATGACCGCGCCGACGACCGCGAGCTTGCTCGGGTCGCCCGATTCCAGCTCCGCGGCGGAGCCGTTGAGCGCGGCCTGCAGCTTGCCCTGCAGCGCGCCCGTCGACGGGGCGGCGGGGGCCGCGATGGCGGCGGGAGCGGTGACGACGACGGCGGCGCCCACCGGAATCAGCAGGGCGGCAGCGGTCATCGACGCCGCGGCGAACTTGCGGATCATGGGTACATCTCCTTATGCGTAGGTAAGCCTAAGCTTAAGAAGCACCATATACGCCCTGTCTCAGGAACGTCGATCCACTGTTGCCCATGCGGCCAACGCCACAACGCCGGAAACCACGGCCACCGACGGCCACGCGCCGATCTTCTTCGCCAGCGGATGCGACGCGCCCATGGCTCCCACCGCGACTCCGGTGAGCGCCGCGGCGCCGCCCGCGCCGGCCGTCCGGTACCACTGCGGGACGGCAGCCAGCGTGCCCGCCGCGAACACCGCGCCGCCGAGCTGCCGCTGCTTGGTCGCCTGGGCGAGCGCGAAGCCACCGGTCAAGCCACCGGCGGCGAGCAACGACGTAGGAATCCGAGCCATCTTCACAACCTCCACGGAATCGATCAACTGCCCTTGACAGTAGCTCGCCCGAAATCCGGCCCCCCGACTTCGGCACCCGGGGAAATTGGGTTGACGGGTTGGGCGGCGTGCGGTGAAGTTGAGGCATGCGCATGCTCATTTATGGCTGTTGATCTTTCAGCTCCATGGCGGCCCTGCTCGGGCGTCTGGTCGCGGTCCGAAGGCTGGTCCCGGGTCGTGGCTCCCCGGCCGGTCACCGGCCGCCGCCTGATTACGGCGTTCGCGGCCTGACGCTGCGGGCCGTCCTGTTCAAGGGCTCCGGCGATCTCATCCCGCTCTATGCGCTGTACGCCCTGTTGTTCGCCGAGCACGGGCTCAGCACCGCGCAGATCTCCTCGCTGCTCGCGATCTGGTCGTTGACGGCGTTCGTGCTCGAGGTGCCCTCGGGCGCGTGGGCCGACACCGTCTCGCGCCGCGCACTGCTGATCCTCAGCGCCGTCCTCATGGTCTGCGGCTTCACGGCCTGGACCGTCGCGCCGTCCTACCTGGGTTTCGCGATCGGCTTCGTGCTGTGGGGCACCGCGGGCGCGCTCGAATCGGGCACCTTCGAAGCTCTGGTCTACGACGACCTGGTCGCGCGCGGTGAACGCGCCGCCTACCCCCGCATCATGGGTTACACCCGCGCCGCGGAGGAAACCACCGTCGTCGTCGCGATCATGGCCGCCGCACTCCTCTACGCCTGGGGCGGTTACGCACTCGTCGGCTGGTCCAGCGTGGCCGTCGCCGCGGTGCACGCCGTCATCGCGCTGTCCATGCCGCGCGCGCCGATGGCGGTGTCGGCCGGAGCGGTCGAAGAGCTGGAAGAGCAGGTCGCCGAGGCGGATTCGGCCGAGGACGACGCGGGGCCGACGGAGAGCGTAGTTCTGTCGAACGGCAGAGCGGAGCAGACCGGCTCGTCGGGGCACGGGAATCGACCCGCCGTCCGGGCGGATTCAGCGAGCGAACAGGCGCCCCGAACTCCCGCACCGGAGGCGGGCGGCAGGCTGGAACTCGTCGGCTCGTCGCCGGGGCGTGGCAGCGTGCTGACGAATCCGGCAGCACCGCAGCCGGATTCGGCCGGGGCCAATGGGCAGGCACCGTCGCGGAACGGGCAGGCGGCCGGGGAGTCCCGGGAACCGGATGTCTTCGCGCGATATCTGCTGATGCTGCGCACCGGGATCGGGGAGGCGGTGCGGGTGCCGCGGGTGCGGTACGGCGTGCTGCTCGGCTCGCTGCTGTACGGCATCACCGCCTTCGACGAGTATTTCGCGTTGCTGGCGCAGTCGGCGGGTGCGGCGACGGCGGTGGTGGCGGTGCTGGTCGGGGTGACGGTGCTGGGGTCGATGGCCGGTGCGCTGCTGGCCGGGCGGACCGAGGGAATCGCGGCGCGGACGATGGCGCTGGCGCTGGTGCTCGCGGCGGCGCTGTTCATCACCGGTGTGGTGGTGGCGGGCCTGGCCACCGCGCACTCGGCCTCGGTCTACCTGCTGACCGGGTTCGGCTTCACGGCGATCGGCGCGTCCTACGGCATCGTCTACAACAGCAGCGTGGTGGCCGAGGCGCGGCTGCAGGATTCGATCGAGGGTCCGGCGCGGGCCACGGTCACCTCCGTTTCGGGCCTGCTGGCGGAGGTGGTCGCGCTGGCGATCTTCGGGTTCGTCGCCCTGGCCACGGTGTGGCTGTCGATGGCGAGCACGCTGGCGTTGCTCGGCGGCCTGATCCTGGCCATCGCCCTGGTCACCCCGTCCTGGCTGCCGCGTCACCGATGAGTCGCATATCTGGCATGGAGCATTGCCAGATTGCCGAAGGTGTGAGACCGTCGGTATCAGACGCGCTCGACGATCAGGCCGGGCGCTCGATCCGATGGGTGCGATGCAATGGCGCATGACAACCAGGCCTTCCTGCCGACTCCGCGGTTGTTCACGGAGTTCCCGTTCAAATACGCGGTGCCGGTGTTCGCGCCGGGCGATCTGCGCTGCACGACGGCGCAGCGGGATTCCTTCCGCCGATTCGCCCAGCAGGGCGATCCGCTGGCGGACGCGGTGGTCGCCATGTTCCGGCAGTTGCCGGTCGGCGAGGGGCGGCGGATGTTCGAGGTCGCGCTGGCGCGCGGCATCGAGGCCGTGCCGGACGCACCCGAGGAACTGCGCGCCTTCTTCGCGCAGGTCGAGGCCGAGCCGTATTGGCTGGATCGCGCGAAGATCGACCGTGGGGCGCGGGTGGTGGGCCGCACCAGCGTGTGGGGCGGCATCGCGATGGGCATGTTCGCGCTGATGGGCGGCTATCTCGCGTCCCGCGCCGACAAGGCCCTGGTCGGCACCGGTGATCTGGATTCGATGGCGCCGCGCCGGCTGGCCGAGACCACCCAGTGGTGGCTCGACGTCACCACTCCCGGTGCGCTGCGGCGTAATTCGACCGGGTATCAGAGCGTGCTGCGGGTGCGTCTCATGCACGCGCTGGTCCGCGCCGGCATGAACCGCCGCCCGGATTGGGATTACGAAGCCTGGGACCACCCGATCAACCAGGTGCTCACCGTCGGCACCCTCGGCCTGTTCTCGATGGCGAATCTGGTGGGCGCGCAGGCGCTCGGCCTGCGTTTCTCCGCCACCGAGAAGGACGCCGTGTTCCAGCTCTGGCGCTACATCGGCTTCCTGCTCGGCATCGACCAGGAAATCCTGCCCACCTGCGAATCCGATACCTGGCGCGCCTTCTGGATCCTCGCCGACACCGAGTTCATCCCCGACGCCGATTCCCAGCGCCTGGCCCAGGCCTTGATCCCCGCCGCCGGTGGGCTGTTCGTCGGCGACGAGACCGCGCCCCGCCGCGTGGTGCGCCGCCTGCTCACCGAGTACATGGTCGCCTACAGCCGAATCGTTCTCGGCCCGACCAACTCCGACTTCCTCGGCCTCCCCGACCGGCGGCTCTTCAAGTCCGCCGTCTTGGCCACCGCCGCCGTCAACGGCATCCTGGAAACCCCGCGCCAACTCATCCCCGGCGCCACCCGCCTGCACGAACGCATCGGCGCCCACGTCCGCACCCGCCTGGTCCGCGGCTCCATCGCCCGCAACGGCGGCGACCGCACCTACGCCCGCCACGACACCTACGCCCGTCCCGCCCTCCGCGCGGGCTGACCGCCGACCTGCACGCATCCGCCCTGCGCGGGGTGATCGAACGGCAGCCCCGCCCGTGGGGCCCTGGGTTCGGGCGGATCGAGCCGCTGCCGCGACCGGGCCGCGGCACCACCCTGCGCGCGGATTGCGGCGGCCGCCGTCAACTGCGCTCTGCGACTGCCGCTTTCGGCGGCCGGCCGCCGAGTTGATCGACGCGTTGCTGTCTACGCCTGCGCCTGAACACGTGGGCCGAGCGAGCTGCCGTCGGCCGGAATCCGCAAGCTTCCGGCGGGCCGGTCCGCACGGGCTGAGCGATCGGCGCGCCGGCCGTATCTATCTGCGGCCTGGCATGCAGCCTGTTGAGTCGCCGCCGCCCGCGCCCGCTCCGGACGCGGACCAACCGGCCGGACCCCGAGGCGAGAAGGTCGAATCCGATCGCCATGCCGCTACAGCGCGACCTCGTAGTGGAATTGCGGTCGACACGCCTGAGGGCACCGCAAAGGAACTACGCGGTTCAGCTGGTTGGTCGACGCCGAGCCTGCGGTTGCGCGCGGGCCGCGCTGTGGAGGCTCGGACCGGCCCGGTGGAGATCGGTGGTATGCCGATGCGGCGGCGACGATCACCTACGCGTGGCCAGCGCGCAGGCGATCGGTTCATGGCGGATCGCTTGTGGATGCCTGTGGACGAATCTCCGCACACCCTGGCCCGGAATCGGGCGACGGTACGGTGCGGGGATGGATCGGCGGACGCGGTGGGGAGTGGTGTTCGGGTTCTGTATCGGGGCCGGGGTGGCGGTGCAGAGCCGGATCAATGGGGCGCTGGGGGTGCGGTTGCACGACGGGATCGCCGCGGCGGTGGTCAGTTTCGGGACCGGGCTGCTGGTGCTGGCTGTCGTGTTCGGGGTCAGCGGGCGGTTGCGGGCCGGGGCGGGGCGGGTGTGGTCGGCGGTGCGGGGCGGGGAGTTGCGGAACTGGCAGTTGCTGGGTGGGTTGTTCGGGGCGGTTTTCGTGGGGTGCCAGGGGTTGACGGTCGGGGCGATCGGGGTGACCGCGTTCACCGTGGCGGCGGTGGCAGGGCAGTTGGTGAGCAGTCTGGTGGTGGATCGGCTCGGGGTGGCGCCGAGCGGCCGCGCGGCGGTGACCGGGGTGCGGATCGGCGGTGCGGTGCTGGCGGTGGGTGCGGTGCTGCTCGCGGGGCTGGGGCGGCGCGGTGGGTCCGAGGGTGCGCTCGCGCTGCCGGATTCGGTGCGGGACTTGTCGCCCGCGCTGTTGATCGTGCTGCCCGCACTGGCCGGGATCGGGCTGGCCTGGCAGCAGGCGGTGAACGGGCGGGTCGGCGCGGTCGGTGGTCCGTTCGCCGCGGCGCTGGTGAATTTCGCGGTGGGGCTGGTGGTTCTGGTCGCGCTCGAAGCGCTGGTGCTGGTGACCGTGGGCGGTCCCGCCGAATTCCCCCGCACGCCATGGCTGTATCTCGGCGGCTTCCTCGGTGTCGCGTTCATCGCGCTGGCGGCGGTGACCGTGCGGTGGATCAGCGTGCTGCTGCTGGGGCTCACCTCGGTCGCGGGCCAGCTCACCACGGCGCTGCTGCTGGATCTGCTGCTCCCGGCGGGCCCGGGGTTGTCGCCGCTGTCGGTGCTCGGCTGCCTGCTCACCCTGGCGGCGGTGGTGATCGCCACCCGGCGTTCCCGGGCCGACCTACGCAAACCGTACGGTCAGCCGTAAACTTCTCCGAAAAGCGTTCCGCCCATTCGTAATTCACGGTCAACCGCGATATGGGATCGTGCGGTCATGGCCGAGTACGGGGTGTGGATCGTGCGGTTGGGGCTGGCCGTGGTGTTCGGGCTGGCGGCTTGGGCGAAGCTGGCGGACCGGGTCGGAGCCAGGCAGGCGGTGGTCGATTTCGGAGTGCCGGTCCGCTGGGCTCCCGCTGTGGCCTGGGCCCTGCCGGCGGTGGAAGCCGGATTGGCGGTGGCGCTGCTGATTCCGTGGACGGCAGTGGTCGCCGCGGCCGCCGCCGTCCTGGTGCTGGGCGTATTCACCGGCGCGATAATCCGATTGCTCGTGCTCGGCAGGCGGCCGGCGTGCTCGTGCTTCGGCGCGGCGAGCAACACGCCGATCGGCCGGCACACGCTGATCCGCAACGCGCTGCTGCTCCTGCTCGCCGTACTCGCGGGCGTGAGTTCGGCCCGCTACCAGCGGGTTCCGCAGGCTCTGCCTGCCGATCACGCGGTCGGCCTCGTGGCGGCGGCCGCCTGCTGCGCCGTACTGCTGTGGCTGCTTACCGAGGTCCGGCAGGTCCGCAGACGCCTGGACGAGCAGGCGCTGTCCTCGCTCGGCGCGGAGGGCCTGCCGGTGGGCGCGGTCGCGCCGGAGTTCGAGCTCGCCGCCGCCGACGGCGACCGGGTCGACCTGGCCGGATTGCTGGCGCGCACGCCCCAGGTGCTGCTGGTCTTCGTGCATCCCGGCTGCGAGATGTGCGCCGCCCTGGCCCGGGAACTGCCACGCTGGCAGGAGCGCACCGCCCGCACGCTGCGTATCGTCCTGGTGGGCAACGGCGACCCGGAGGAGCACGCGCGGTGGGGTCGTGAGCTGGGGATTGGCGCGATCCCGGTGCTGGTGCAGCAGGCCAACGAGGCGGCGTTGCGGTATCGGGTGCGCGGTACGCCGTCGGCGGTGCTGATCGCCGGGGAGCGGGTGGCGGCACCGGTGGCGCGCGGCGCGATGGCCGTCCGCGAATTGATCATGCAGGCGAAAACGGTTGTCCGGCAATGACGGACGGAAGAATCAGACATTTGGTCCGAAACTCCCGAGTGGCGATTTCGAGGCCGCCCGGTATTTCCGGACAAAACGGGTCGGTCCTTCAATTCTTCTGCCGCACAATCGATTTCGGCAAATAACCGACCGGCCCCGTCGATACCATTGTTGGTGCAAGGATCTACCCGCCGACCAGCAACGAGGTGAAAGATCATGGCGGATTTCGCTTTTACCGACTACTCCGGCAAAGAATTCGTTATCCGGCTGACCAACGAGCAGCGAATCCAGGAGGCACGCCGCATCCTCTCCGGCGAGGAGACGATGTCGGTCCATGTGATGGGCCGAATCCGGAAACAACCCGCGGAGTACAACCCGGGCTGGAGTTTCCATCTCGACTCCGACACGATCACCTTCTTCACGGTGGCGATCGAGGTGTGTGATGCCAGCATCACCTACGTGGACGACCACTTGGACGAGGCGTGTGGCGCGTTCCTGCCCGGCTGCTTCTGGTGCCCCTGGTCGTCCAGGCTGACCAGGGAGCTGACCGCCTGATATCGCTACCGGGGCCGGTTCGGCGCAGCACCGGCCCTACCTCGGCTCAGAGTTTGCGCGTGCGCAGTTCGTGACCCTTGGACGTCTTGCAGCGCCCCGTCTCCAGATCCCACTGCCAGCCGTGCAGGTTGCAGGTCAGCGTATTGCCCTCCACCACACCGAACTTCGACAGATCCGCCTTCAGGTGCGGGCAGCGCCGCTGCACCTCCCAGCCGGCCAGCTCGGTGGACGCGGTGTCGTCGTGCGCCTCGGAGAACCAGCCGTCGGCGTAGGCGATGCGCTCATCGGTGAGGCATTTGAAGAAGGTGTAGAGGAATTCGTTGTACCCGCCGATCCGCCACGCCTGGAAGCGGGTGGACAGGAAGATGGTGTTCACCCAGTCGGGTTCGTTGTCGCGCAGCACGGTGCGCACCAGTTCCGGCGCGATCCGGAAACCGTAGCGGTAGCGGCCCTCGCCCTCGATCGGCGCGCGCACCACCCGCTTCGGGAAGTCCAGCACCACGGTTTCCTCGCCGATGACCAGGCCGACGGGGTAGCCGATGCCGTCGCAGATCAGATCCGACTGCGCCATGATCGGTTCGAACAGCGCCTGCAGCGGCTCCAGGAACGGCTCGGAACCCGTTGCCCAGGAAGCCTTCTCCGCCGCCAGCACCGGTGCGAGCCGCTGCGCCATCTGCTCGATGTAGGCGGCCTTGTCGTCGTAGATCCGCGCCGGATCGACCGGATGGGACAGGTCCGCGAGGTCTTTGCCCTGCACGTCGGCGACCGAACCCGGGATCATCAGGATCCCGCCTTCGTTGCCGTGGATCCGCATCTGCTCCAGGAACGTCATCTGATCCGGGAAGATGTTGCCTTCGTCACCGCGGTCGTCGTTGAGGTAGCGCAGCTCGTCGTCGAGGAACACCGGCGGGCCGGCGGAGGGCACCACCCAGGTCGCGCCGACCTGCTCGATGTAGCTGCGCGCCCGGTCCATTCCGCGCTGGCGCTTCTGCTTGCCGAAGTTGGCCTTGGTGCGGGCCGGGATGTCGTACACCATCGGATACCAGATGGCGCCGGAGTACTGGAGCAGATGCACGTCGATGTGACCGAACGCGTCGTGCACCACGTCCATGTCCACCGGGCGGGCGTCGTTCATGTTGAAACAGGTGGTCTCACCGTCGGAGACGATCAGGCCGGAGTCGCCGATCGGGCCGTCGGCGGGTGCGCGCAAGGCCACGATCATGATGTCGAGCTGAGCGTCGGCGGGGACGCCCGCCCGCCAGGGCAGGCCGATCAGGGAGTGCTTGACCGAGTCGTTGGTCTCGAAGAAGCGGTGGAAGCCCAGATTCACCAGCTCGCGGCGCAGGTCCGGCACCGGGTAGTCCGGCAGCAGCACCGTCGCGTCCTTGTTGACGTGCCGGGCCAGCAGCTTCGCGTCGAAGTGATCGCGGTGCAGGTGCGAGACGTAGAGGAAATCGCAATTGCCCAGCTCGTCCCAGTCCAGCTGGGTGTTGTCGGGAAACGGGAACCACGAACCGAAGTACGCGGGATTGACCCAGGGATCGCAAAGGATCGTCCCGGCCGCGGTGCGGATGTGGAATCCGGCGTGTCCGACGCTGGTGATCTGCACGAGCTGCTCCTCCTACCGTTACCAGTGATCCAGGGTACGGCGGTGTCGAATCGGCGTGCGCGGTGCCCCGCGTGCCCGCCGCTAGGGCGAAACGTCTCCGATGCAGTACCCCTCGGGCTGTTCTACCAGGGTGAAGGTGCGCGTTTGCGCGACGCCCGAGGAATTGGTGACCGGCACCGTCACCGCGATGTAGTCGCCGCGCAGCCGCTCGGAACTGATCTGCTGATCGGCGAACCGGGTGCTGCCGGTGAGCCGGCCCGGATTGCCGAACAGGGGCGCGGGCACCGGCTTGCCGCTGCCGGTGGGATCCCAGGCGGCCGGGCTCGCCTTGCAGACCAGCGGATATTCGGCCTCTTTGTCGGCCGGGTCGAGCGGTGTGCCGACGAAGCGGGACAGGTAGCGGCGGACGGTGTGCCGGGCGTCGGCGTCGTCGTACCCGGCCTGCGTACCCGCCGGATACACCCGCGGGCAGGCGTAACCCGAGGCGAGCGCGTCGCGTTCGACGGTGACGGTCGTCTCGGAATCCTTCCAGGTCACCACGTCCTTCGTCGCGGTGCCCGGCGTGGCCAGCGCCGCCAGGATGCCGGTCTGGTCGGCGTACATCGACTCCACGCTCTTCGGCGGGATGATCCAGCACCGATCCTGCAGCTCGGCGAGCTCGATCGAAGTCAGATCGGCGGCCCAGCGCTGCAGGGCGGGCGCGGCCTCCGGCACGCCCGGCACGGCCCCGACCGGGGGCGCGTCGGCGGGCGGCGGGGCCGAGGTCGAGGTGACCGGCGTGGGAATCGCGGCCGGCGGGGTGGTGCGGGCCGGCGCGGCAGCCGGGCTCGGCTCGTCGCCCGGAATGCCGGAGACGGAATCGCACCCCGCGAGCAGCAACACCGCGAGCCCACCCAGCACGGCCCGCCCGCGTAGTGTTTTCCGTTCGCGGACACGCGATTTCGGCCGAGTGGATTCCACTTCGACGATCCTCTTTCTTTCCGATCGAATTGCGGTGCTCACTCTGCCGTACCGGGGTGCCGCCGCGCTACCGCCCCCGGCCCGGGGCTCGCCTCTGCCGGATCCGGAGTGGTGTGACTACGCTATCGAAATTGTGGAACCCGTCTACCGGACGATCATCGGGCTGGCCCGAACCGTCTTCTTCGTCGAAGGTCTGAAGTTCACCGTCAAGGGCGCGGAGAACATCCCCGCCTCGGGTGGGGCCGTGCTCGCGGTCAACCACACCGGCTACATGGACTTCACCTATGCCGGTCTGCCGGTGCGCACCCCCAAGCGCTACATCCGGTTCATGGCCAAGAAAGAAGTCTTCGACAACGCCATCTCCGGCCCGATCATGCGGGCGCTCAAGCACATCCCGGTGGATCGGGGCGCGGGCGCGGATTCCTATAAGGCGGCCGTCGATTACCTGAAGCGCGGCGAATTGGTCGGGGTGTATCCCGAGGCGACCATCAGCCGCAGCTTCGAGATCAAGGAATTCAAGTCCGGCGCGGCGCGCATGGCCATCGAGTCCGGGGTGCCGGTGATCCCGATCGTCATCTGGGGCGCGCAGCGGGTGTGGACCAAGGGCTTCCCGAAGCGCCTGGGCCGCACCAACACTCCGATCTTCATCGCCGTCGGCAAGCCGATCCAGCCTTACGAGCCGGCCGCGGAGCTCACCGCCGAACTGCGCGCCACCATGCAGGAGATGCTGCGGGACCTGCAAAAGGACTACGTCCACGAGCCCGGCGCCTACTGGGTGCCCGCTCGCCTCGGCGGCAGCGCGCCCACCCTGGAGGAGGCCGACGCGATGGACGCCGCCGAGGTGGCCGAGCGCGCCGCCCGCCGGAAGTCCGAGTAGCTAGGACGCCCAGGGGCCGATGCCGCCGACCTTCTCGATCCGGATCCGGGTCAGCAGGCCCGGCGGCGCGTCGGCGGGCGGGAAGTCCACGTCCGGGCTCGCGAGCGTCTGCGCCAGCTCGGTCAGCAGTTCCGGCGCGCCGCCCTCGACCACGCGCGCCGTCCCCTTGATCGACAGGTAGGGCCGCATAAGTTCGCCCGGCTCCTGGGCCAAGATCGTCACCGCGACCCGCCCGTCCCGGCGCACATTGCGCACCTTCAGGTACTCCCCGAGGTGCGCCGTCACCAGCTCGTCGCCCTCCGGCGTCTCCCGCAGCGCCACCCACACCACCGAAACCTGCGGGCTCCCGTCGGCGTTCAGCGTCACCAGCGTCGCGTCCGCGCCCGCCCCGATCAGTTCCCGTGCAGAGTCATCCAATCGCATGCGTACTACCAACGCCCGCCCCTGGAATTCATTCCAGCGCGCGATAACTCGTCAATGGGCGCAGGGGGTAACCGGGACCGCCGAAGTCGGGAGGCCGATGAACTCGCCGCAGGGGTAACCCGGCATGGCGGCGGCGAGAGGCGGATCAACGCGCCCCGGGGGTAACCCGGCAGGGCTGCGGCCGGGAGCCGGATCAACCCGTCGCAGCCGGAGAACGTCGCAGCCGAGGCTCGATGCCCAGGTCAATCAGCCGGAAGCCAGCGCACCGGTGTGACCTCCCGGATATGCACGAGCAGGTGGAAGGCATCGGCGAGCGCGTCGACGGTGAGGTGTTCGTCGGCGTCGCGATCGGGGGAGTACACGCCGCTGATCGTGCGGGTGGTCGTGGCGCGGCGTCGCCATCGGTGCACCAATTCCGGTGCGTCGCCACGCAGTTCGAGCCAGTGGTCGGTGAGACCTGCCGTGCCGAGCGAGGCGTCCAGCCACTCGGGCGCCGGCTCCGGCACCACGGCGACGCCCAGATCGCCGTGGTGGAAACCGATCGCCACGCTGACGTAGTCGTCGCCCAGGGCGGCGGCGAGATAGCTTCCGGCGCTGCGGAACTCGCCGTCGGGGGACAGGCCCACCCGCGGTGACGACGCGGCGACGTGCGCTGTGCCGTCCCAGTAGGCGATTTTCGCGCCGGTGCGGTGGCGCCAGTCGAGAATTCGCGCCGCCGAGCGGCGTTCGTCGTAGGCGAAGCCGCCCGTGCCCGCGATGCTCTGCTCGTGGAATTCGAGGATGCGCCCGGCGTGCTCGACCGTTTCGGCGGGGACCGGCAGCGTTTTCACCAGTTCATATGCGTCGCGGGCCTGCTCGGCGAATGGCCGGCCGGGGTGGGTGCCCTGCGCGCGCTGCACATGCTCGTCGATCGTGTGGGCGGTGCGGATCACCGCGTAGTGCGTTTCGATCTCGGTCGCGGCCGTCGTCGAGAGGGGCCGGACTCCGGCGAGCACCGCGTCGTAGTCCGAGGGCGCGGCCAGGGTCGGCTCGATGCCGAAGATCCGGATCGGATCGCCGGGATGGCCGCGGTTGTATTCGGCGATCCAGTCGAGGGTTTCGGCCATTTCCTCGGTCCGCCACGGCCGCCAAGCGCCCGACAGTACCGCGCGGGCGTCACCCGCTCCGGTGCGCACGTGATGGTCGAGTCGCTCCCCGGCCGCGACCGTGTCCTGCACGGCCAGCGCGCGGAAACCATAGCGGTGCACCAGTTCCTGGAACACGCGTCGGCGGATGCCGAAGGTCTCTCGGGAGAACCGCGTCGATTCGCCGAGTCCGACGACCGCCGCGGCGCCGACCGCATCGGCCAGGGCCGCACCGTCGGACACGGGACGCGCGTTGTCCCGGATCCACCGCAGCACTTCGGGTTCGATCGTCATGACCAGCACCCGGCTCAGGCGGTGAGGACGCCGAGGACGACCGGTGCGGCCGCGGCCAAGGTCAGCGCCGCGGCGGCGGGGCTGCCGGCGACATCCTTGGCGCGCAGGTGTGCGGCCACCGCGCCGAGGAAGTACAGCACCACCCCGATGGCGGCCGCGATGCCGAGCGGTCGATAGACGATTCCGGCGAGCAGGCCCGCGGCGCCCGCGAATTCCAGCGCCGCGAGGACCGGGAACAGCCGCAGCGGCACGCCGAGCCGCACCATCGTCGAGGTCACCTCCTCGTCCCGCACGAGCTTCGCGCGACCGGAGACGACCAGGACGACGGCCAGCAGGACAGCGATGACGGTGTAAGCGATGAACATGTGATTCCTCCAGGAAGAACGTCGGTACGGAAAGTAAAGTACAACGTGCATTGCATGTTGTAAAGTGATCGTTGTACTTATCGAGAGGAGCAGTCGGTGAACAGCACGGCACAGCGGACGGGCCGGCCGCGCAAGGGCGCGGCCGACAAGCGGGAGGCCGTTCTCGGGGCGGCCCGCAAGGTCTTCGGGCAGGTCGGATACCTGGGGGCGAGCATCGACATGATCGCCACCGAGGCCCAGGTGTCCACGCGCACCATCTACAACCACTTCGCCAACAAGGAACAGCTCTTCGCCGTCGCCCTGACCGAGAGTTCCGAGCAGGTCGCCGCCCGGCACGAGGCGATGATCGCGCGGCACCTCCACGACGGCGTCACCGCCGCGACCCTCGAATCGGCGCTCGTGGCGCTGGCGACGGAGTGGCGGCGGCCGGACGCGGAAGCCGCCGAGCACTTCGCGATCGTGCGACGGATGCACGCCGAGGGTGAGGACTTCCCCGCCGAACTGGTGGAGACCTGGCGGGAATCCGGGCCCCGGCGGGTGCAGCGCGCGCTGGCCGAGCACCTGGCCGCACTCGGCGCGCGCGGGTTACTGCAGGTGGCCGATCCCGTTGTCGCGGCACAGCATTACGCGGTGCTCGTCACCAACAGCTGGAGTCAGGACTCGACCGGTGACGCCGAAACCGGCGTACACACCTTCCTGTACGGTCACCTGCCCCGCGGCTGACGGCGGCTACGAGGAACTGCGGCCGAGGGCCCGGCAGGCTGTCGGCGCGGGCAGCTTCCCGCTGCGGTAACCGGCCGGAGTCGTGCCCATGAGGGACCGGAAATCCGCCGTCATGTGGGACTGGTCGTAGTAGCCACTGGCCGCGGCCACCTGGGCCCAGGGCGTGTCCCCGGCGTGGGCGAGGACCGAGCGGACCCGGTCGATGCGAGCGAAGTGCTTGGGGGAGACGCCGATTCCGGCGGTGAAGAGGTTGCGGAGCTGGCGTTCGCTGACCGCGAGGTGGGCGGCGACGGCGTGTACCGGGGCGGTGGCGAGGGCGGCGGTCGCGGTGTGCAGCAGGCGGCGGTGGGCGCGCTCGGCCGGGTGCTCGGACAGCAGGTGGGGGAGGGCGCTTTCCAGGAACGGGAAGATCTCGCGCGGGTCGAGTTCGGTGAGGTCGGGGGCGAGGTCGGCGGCGGGGCCCGGCAGGTCGGTCAGGCGGAGGACGCGATCGGCCAGATCGACGGCGGGTACGCCGAGCAGCCGGGCGGTGGCGCCGGGGGCGAGCCGCAGGCGGGTGCAGCCGGCCGGTTCGTCGGTGACGGAGTAGACGGCGCGGGTTTGCGGGCCGAGTACCAGCGCGTCCCGCCGCCCGCTGCGCTCGGCGCGCAGCACGATGGTGGTCGTGGTCTGCGGAACGTGGGTGAACGGCGCGGAGACATCGGTGCCGGTCGGGATGTGCCCGAGCTCGGTGAGCCACGGCCGCAACGACTCCGGCGCCGGCACGACCGATTCGGCCAGGTCGGTGGTCAGCACCGAACGGCTCGGGGGTGCGGACAGCCGCGTCGTGCTCACAGCACCACTGTAAAAGAGATCGGGGCGCGGTGAGTGTGCCGAATTCTCCTATGCACGGGGCGAAAGTTATCCCCAGGCGGCCACAGCGCGCTGTTAGCGGATGTGCACGGATCGCGTGGTGCCGAAATCTCCTATAGCCGCGGGGGTTCGCGGCGGCAGGCTCGGATCCATGATTCTGGTTACCGGTGCCACGGGCACCATCGGCAGTGAGATCGTCCGGCAGCTCGCGGCGGACGGCGGGAAAGTACGTGCGGTCACCCGCGATCCGGCGCGGGCCAGGGTCCCGGCGGGCGTGGAGGTGGTGCGCGGCGACTACACCGACGCCGCGTCGATGGCGGCCGCGATGACGGGGGCCGAAGCGGTCTTCCTGGTGAGCGTACTGGGACCCGACGATCTGGACGCCGATCGCGCGCTCGTCGCCACCGCCCGGGACGCGGGCGTGCGGCGTGTGGTGAAACTGTCGGCGATCGGCACCGGCGAACCGGGTCTGGGCGATTTCAGCACCTGGCACCTGCCGGGGGAGAACGCGGTGCGCGACAGCGGGCTGGAGTGGACGATCCTGCGCCCCAGTTCGTTTGCGTCCAACACCCTGAGCTGGGCCGACCCGATTCGGGCCGGGCAACCGGTCCCCAATCTGACCGGCACCGGCATCCAGGGCGTGATCGATCCGCGCGACGTCGCCGCCGTCGCGGTCCACGCCCTGCGCACCTCGGAGCACGCGGGCCGCCTGTACACGCTGACCGGTCCGGAACTGCTGAGCGGACCCGATCAGGCCGCGATCCTCGGCGCCGCCCTCGGCCGCCGCCTCGAGGTCGCCGACATCCCGCATGCCGACGCCGCCGAACACATGCGGGCCGCGGGCATGTCGGCGCGGTTCGTGGAGGGCGCCCTCGCGGGTCAGGCCTACATCCGGGCGGGCGGCAACGCGGTACTCACCGCGGACGTCGCCACCGTGCTCGGCCGTCCGCCGCACACCTACGCGGCGTGGGCCGCCGCCAACGTCGCCGCGTTCGCGGCACGGTGAACGAGCCCGCACCGATACGCTGACCGGATGATCAAGGTGGTGGTGTTCGACGTCGGCGAGACGCTGATCGACGAGACGCGGATCTGGAGCCGGTGGGCGGACCGGCTGGGCGTGCCGCGGTTCGCGCTGCTCGGCGTGATCGGCGGGATGGCGGCGACGGGCCGGCCGCTCACCGACGCCTTCGCACTGGTGGCGCCCGGAATCGACGTCGAGGCCGAGCAGATCGCCTGGGCCGCCGAGGAACCCGACGGCCTGCGGGTGAATTTCGATGCCGAGGATCTGTATCCGGATGTGCGGCGCGCGCTTAGTGCCCTGCGCGCGCAGGGGTTGCGGGTGATCGTCGCCGGAAACCAGCCGCCGCAGGCGAAGGCGGCGCTGGAGGAGATGGAACTTCCGGTCGACGGCGTCTACACCTCCGCCGAATGGGGCCTGGAGAAGCCGGATCCGAAGTTCTTCCTGAAGGTCGCCGAGGTGGTCGGGGTCCGCCCCGCACAGATCTGCTACGTCGGCGACCGCGTCGACAACGACGTGCTGCCCGCGCACGCCGCGGGCATGAAACCGGTCCTGATCCGGCGCGGGCCCTGGGGCTATCTGCACGCGGAATTGCCGCAGGCCACCCGCTACGGCACGGTTGTCGACGATCTCGACGCCCTGCCCGCGCTGCTCGCCGGGTAGCGGCACCGTGACCAGCGGATTTCTGTATTGACCGGAAACCGGCTAAAGTTCTCGTTCGCACGACGGTGCCGGTTTCGGCAGCGCCGGGCGTGCGGATGTAGCGCAGCTGGTAGCGCATCACCTTGCCAAGGTGAGGGTCGCGAGTTCGAATCTCGTCATCCGCTCGGAGAGGCCCACGCACCTGGTGCGTGGGCCTTTTTCGTGTCGCGGGGTACCGCGGATTTCCCGGGCCTGTGCTTACGATCGCGCGATGACGCTACGTTGCTGGAAGGTTGCCGCAGTGCTGGGCGTGGCCGCGACGGTGATCGCGGGTTGCGCCGGGGACGACCGGGACGCGGCTCCGATCGACGTCGGGGTGCTGATCGTCACCATGTTCGAGCCCGAGCATCAGGCGTGGCTGACCAGGGAATCGCTGCCGGTCACCGTCAAGGTGCCGACCGTGGACAAGACGGTCCAGTGCAATGCCGACGGGCTGTGCGTCGTCGAGACCGGCCAGGGCAAATCCAACGCCGCCGCCACCATGATGGCCGTGCTGGACAGCCCGAAGTTCGACTTCTCCCGCGCCTACTTCCTCACCACCGGCATCGCCGGGACCCCGCCCGATCAGGGCACGCTCGGCTCGGCGGCGTGGGCGCGCTGGGTGGTCGACTTCGACCTCGGCAACCACCTCGATCCGGCCGAGGCGCCCGAGGTGCCGTTCGGGTTCCGTCCGGTCGAGAAGTACCCCACCGCCGCCTATCACCTGGACGACGCGCTGGTGGACACCGCCTTCCGGCTCACCGAACGGACCCAGCTGGCCGACAGCGAGGCCGCCGCCGCCGAACGCGACCGCTACCCCGGCCAGGCCGGGCGCGTGCCCGCGGTCATGAAGTGCGACACCGTCACCGGCGACGACTACTTCTCCGGCAAGACGCCCTCCGACACCGCCCGCTACATCATGGGTGTGCGCACCGAGGACCAGGGCACCTACTGCACCACCCAGATGGAGGACAACGCCACCGCCACCGCCCTGGCCCGGCACGGCTATCTGAACCGCTACCTCTCGCTGCGCACGGTCAGCAATTTCGATCAGCCGCATCCCGGGCAGACGGTGGTCGAACATCTCGAGGCCGAGGGCGACGGGTTCCGGCTGGCACTGGAAAACCTCTACACACTCGGCCGCCAGGTCGCCGGCCACCTGCTGCAGAACCGGCCGGGCGGGCGCTGACCCGGAAACGACTGCGGGCGGGACGGTTTCCACCGTCCCGCCCGCAGTCGTCGTCCTATCGCGCGGTGGAGCGGAAGCTCCGCAGCCGCAGGCTGTTGGTGACCACGAACACCGAGCTGAACGCCATCGCGGCGCCCGCGAGCATCGGATTCAGTAGCCCCGCCATCGCCAGCGGAATCATGGCGATGTTGTAGGCGAAGGCCCAGAACAGATTGCCCTTGATGGTGCCGAGTGTCTTGCGGGACAGGCGGATCGCGTCGACCGCCGCCCGCAGGTCACCGCGGACCAGCGTGAGGTCGCTCGCCTCGATCGCGACATCGGTGCCGGTGCCCATGGCCAGGCCCAGATCGGCCTGGGCCAGCGCGGCCGCGTCGTTGACGCCGTCGCCCACCATGGCCACGACCTTGCCCTCGGCCTGCAGCCGCCGGACGGTGTCGACCTTGTCCTGCGGCATGACCTCCGCGATGACCTCGTCGATGCCGACCTCGTCCGCGATGGCGCGGGCGGCGGCCGCGTTGTCGCCGGTCAGCATGATCGGGGTGAGCCCGAGCGCCTTCAGCTGCGTGATCGCCTCGGCCGAGGTGGTTTTCACCGCGTCGGCGACCACCAGCACGCCGCGCGCCTTCCCGTCCCAGCCGATGGCCACGGCCGTCCGGCCCGCGGCTTCCGCCTCGCGCACCGCCGCGGCCAGTTCGGCATCCAGGTGCTGGGACCAGTCGGCCAGCAGCCGGACCCGGCCCACCAGGACCGCGTGGCCGTCCACCATGCCCTGCACGCCGAGGCCCTCGATATTCGCGAAATCCTGGACCGGCGGCAGCGTGCCGGAACGCTCCCGCGCGCCCTTGGCGATCGCCTGGGCGATCGGGTGCTCGGAGGAATCCTCCAGTGCCCCGGCCAGTTCCAGCACCCGGTCGGTGTCCTCGCCGGTCGCGGCGACGACGTCGAGCAGGGTCATCTTGCCGGTGGTGACGGTGCCGGTCTTGTCCAGCACGATGGTGTCCACGCGGCGGGTGGATTCCAGCACCTCCGGGCCCTTGATCAGGATGCCGAGCTGCGCGCCGCGCCCGGTGCCGACCATCAGCGCGGTCGGGGTGGCCAGGCCAAGGGCGCACGGGCAGGCGATGATCAGGACGGCGACCGCGGCGGTGAAGGCCGCGGCGACGGAACCGCCGGTGCCGAGCCAGAATCCGAGGGTCGCCACCGCCAGCGCGATCACGATCGGCACGAAGATGCCCGAGATCGTGTCGGCCAGCCGCTGCGCCTGGGCCTTGCCGTTCTGCGCGTCCTCCACCATCCGGGCCATCTGGGCCAGCTGGGTGTCGGAGCCGATTCTGGTGGCGCGCACCATGATCCGGCCGCCGACATTGACGGTGGCGCCGACCACCGTGTCCTCGGGACCGACTTCGACCGGCACCGATTCGCCGGTCAGCATGGACGCGTCGACCGCCGAGGAGCCCTCGACCACCACGCCGTCGGTGGCGATCTTCTCGCCGGGCCGCACCACGAACTGGTCGCCGACGCTCAGCTGTTCCACCGGAATCCGCTGTTCGGCGCCGTCGCGCAGGACGGACACCTCTTTGGCGCCCAGCTCCAGCAGCGCCCGCAGGGCCGCGCCGGCCCGGCGCTTGGACCGGGCCTCGAAATAGCGCCCGGCCAGGATGAACGTGGTGACGCCCGCCGCGGCTTCCAGATAGATGTTGCCGGTCCCGTCCATGCGGGAGATGGTGAATTCGAACGGGTGCTTCATACCGGGCGTGCCGGCGGTGCCCCAGAACAGCGCGTACAGCGACCAGGCGAACGCGGCCAGCGTGCCCATCGACACCAGGGTGTCCATGGTGGCGGCGCCGTGGCGCAGGTTCGTCCAGGCGGCGCGGTGGAACGGCAGCGCGCCCCACACCACCACCGGCGCGGCCAGCGTCAGCGAGAGCCACTGCCAGTTGTCGAATTGCAGCGCCGGGATCATCGCCATGGCGATCACCGGCACGGTCAGCACCAGCGAGACCAGCAGGCGGGTCCGCAGCGCGGCGGTCGGATCGGGCTCGGCGGCGGCGGTTTCCGGCTCGGCGGCCGGGGGTTCGGGCAGGCTGGCGGTGTAGCCGGTGGCCTCGACCGTGGCGATCAGATCGGCGGGGGTGACCTCGCCGGTGTAATCGACGCGGGCCTTCTCGGTCGCGTAGTTCACGGTCGCGGTGACGCCGTCGAGCCGGTTGAGCTTCTTCTCGATCCGATTGGCGCACGACGCGCAGGTCATCCCGCCGATCACCAATTCGACCTGCGCGGACGGTTCTGTCACGGTGGTCATCGTAGGGTTCCTTTCCGGGAGCGGGGGTGCGGCGGGTCAGTGCCCGTGGCCGGGCTGTTCGGGTTCGGGGGCGGGCTGCGGGGCGCCGCCGGAGCCGCCGACGGCGACCGTGAATTCGGCGGTGCGGACCACGCCCTCGTGCTGGAAGTCGAGGAACAGGCGGTAGTCGCCCGCGCTCGGCGCGGTCACGAAGAAGGTGATGCCCGGCCCCGCGGGCGTGACGCCGTCACCGGGGTGACCGTCCGGATGGACGTGCAGGTAGGCCAGGTCGGCGCTGCGCAGCGCGACCAGGTGACCATACGCGCCGAGGTAGGGCTGCAGATCGGTGACCGGCTTCCCGTCGCGCTCGACGGCGAGGGTGACCTTCGAGGCGGCCCCGGGGGTGACGGCGCCGGTCAGGCGGACGGTGTAGGCCCCGACGGTGGCGGTGGCCGCGGGCGGCGGCAGCGGCTGGGCGTCGTAGTTCCCGGCGACGCGCAGGTCCGCGCCCAGGGTCAGGTTCTGGCCGCCCTCGGGGGTGAAGTCGGCGAAGACCCGGTACTCACCGGCGCGGGTGAGGTTCAGCGGGACGCTCCAGGTGCCGGCGGCGTCGAGCACCGGGTGCACGTGCTGGAAGGCGGCCATGTCGCGGCGGACCACGATCAGGTGCAGGTCTTTGTCGTGGGCGCGGATGTAGCGGGTGACCGGGCGGCCCTGGTCGTCCAGGATGCGGAAGCGCACCGTGGCGTCGGCCGGCTGTCGCGTGTTGTCCAGGCTGAGGGTGTAACCGGATTCGGTGGACAGCAGGCCGCCGGGCAGCTGGTCGGCGGCCGGTGCGGGCGCGGCGTGCGCGCCGGCGTCGTGCGTCTCGGGCGCGGCCGGTGCGGGGCCCAGCAGGGCGCCCGCGCCGAGCGCGATCCCGAAGACCGCGGCCAGGCCGACGGTGAAGCCGGCGAATTTCGTGGTGGTGTTCATCGGATCGCTCCGTCGGGTCGAGGGCGGGATCGCGGGCCGGGCCCGCGATCCCGCGCGGTCATTCGGCGAGCCGGTAGCCGGCCTTGGTCACGGCCGCGGCGAGGACGCCGGGGGCGACCGGGGCGGTGCTGTCGACGGTGACCCGGCCGCTGGCCAGGTCGATGTCCACGGAGGTGACGCCGTCGATCCGGCCGACCTCGGTGCGGACCGAGTTGGCGCAGCCGCCGCAGGTCATCCCGGAGACGGTGACGGTGGCGGTGCTGACTGCGGTGCTCATGGTGCTCTCCCTGGGGTCTGTCGACGATCCCGTGCCGTCGTTACGAGAGTTACCATACCCCCCTAGGGTATTTTGTCAACCAGGTCGGCCGCACACGAAAAAGGCACCCCCGACGTGCGGGGGTGCCTCGGGTGCGCGGAGTCGCTAGCCGGCCGGACGCGCGTGCAGGTTGCGCGCGGTCGGGGAGGCGGGCGTCGCGCCCGGATCCGGATAGGTGCCCAAGACCCGGTCGGCGGTACCGGAGCTGGTGACGGTGAACCAGTAGTGCTCGTTCTTGTAGTGGTGATGCCGGTGGTTCTTCCACACCGCGCGATAGGGCGCGCGCTTCGGCTTGTAGTCGGTGTGGATCAGGTAGTGCGTCCACTCGTAGCCCAGCCCGAGCACGGTGACGGTGAGCAGGAACGTCAGGCCCAGGCCGGGGCGCGGGAAGGCGAAGGCCGCCAGCGCCAGCAGCACCACGATCACCACCACCAGCGAGCGCGTCGGAATGAAGATCAGCGGGATATCGCGCGGATCCACGTGGTGCGCACGGTGTTTGCGGGCCAGCTCGCTGTCCAGCTGGAACCGGCCCAGGCGCTTGGGCCGCCAGTGCAGCACCAGCACGTGGACGACCCACTCGAACGCGGGGAACAGGGCGAGCATCGCCAGCGGCAGCAGCGCGTCGGTGAGTTGCCAATCGCCCACCAGCACGCGCAGGGTCAGCGCCGCCACCAGCGCCGTGCCGATCATCCACGGCGAGGGATGCCGGGTGAACTCGCGGAACGCGGCGCCGAGGCTCAGCCCGCGCCGCAGCGCGGGCTTGCCCCGGGTCGAATCGGGCCGGGCGGGAACGGATTTGCTCATGGAACTTCCTAGGTGACGCGTGATCAGGCGCCGAGGGCGTCGATCAGGGCTTCGGTCGCCGGCTCGAGCAGGGCCCGAGCGTGTTTGGCGGCCTGCTTGGGGCGGCCCGCCACGATGGCGGCGGCCAGATCGCGGTAGCCCGCGACGTTGTCCACCTCGGCGGACATGATCGGGGCCAGCGCCGCGAGCGCGGGTTCGTAGGCGGCGCGCAGCATGTTGAACATCAGGCCGAACACGATGGAATCGGCGGTGTCGACCACCTCGTCCCAGAACGCCAGGGCGTGGCGCTGCTTGGCGATCGGATCCGCCTCGGCCGCGAGGGCCGCGAGGATCCGGTCGAACGCGGCGCGCACCCGCTCGGGATCGGAGCGGCGCGCCGCGGCCAGCTCGGCGATCTTGGGACCGTTGTGCAGCCGGGCCTCCAGGATGCTGCGCGCCACCGCCGGTTCGAGCACGCCGGACTGCACCAGCAGTCGCGGCAGCACCTCCAGCCCGGCGCCGCGCCGGTAGTCCAGCACCGTGGTCGCGTCGCCCTGGCGGACCGCGACCAGCCCGGCCGCCGCGAGCCGCTGCAGCGCCTCGCGCACTGCGGGCCGCGACACCCCGAGTGCCTCGGCCAGCTGCCGTTCGCTCGGCAGCGTCGCGCCCGGGGCGAGTTCGCCGCTGAGCACCTCCGCGGCGATCTGCTCGAACACATCCGCCGACACCGACCGCTTGACCACAGGTTGCAACGCCATGCCCCCACTGTGCGCCCTGATGGTCAGTTGGTCAAGTGGTCAGACCAATTTGCCTCGATCGGTCACCCCGCCGCCGAGCGTGGCAGACTCGTCAGCGGGAGGAGGGAGCGGAGATGACAGAACGCAACGGGGAGCAGCGGTGGACAGCGCACGCCCTGCCGATCCGCACCGGCAAAGTACTACTGCTGCACCGCAATCCGACACTGCCGCTGGGCGGCATGTGGGATATTCCGGGCGGCACCGTGGTGCCCGGCGAGAGCCCGGCCGAAGCCGCCCGCCGGGAGGTCGCCGAGGAAACCGGCCTGGACGTGCTCGTCACCGACGAGCTCACGCACTTCGTCAATCCGGACGCCGAGGGGCGCGACATCGATTTCCACACGATCACCTTCGGCTGCTTCGAGAACGAACTCGGCCGCGCCGTGCGCCTGCCCGACGACGAGCACGACGAATTCGAATGGATGACCTACGCGGAAGCCACGCACGTCCCCCTGGTGTGGCACGTGCGCAAAACCCTCGACCACGCCGACGCCCTCGGCCTGCTGTCCTAGCTGGGGTCGGAGCCGCGCACGGCGGAGAGCCACACCGCCGCGGCGAAAGCCACGCAGCAGGCCCCGAGGAACGCGGGCAACCCGCCGCCGTCGAGGTACACCCAGAGCAGCGCGACGAACGGCGCGGCCACCGCCGGCTGCGCGTCCAGCAGCAGCCGCCGCGACACCCGCGCGGAAGTGGCAGCGAGAGTGGCGAATTCGGGATCCGGTCGCGACGGATTGTCGATCAGGCGGCCCGGCGGCTCACTCCCGCGCGCCCGCCCCGACGGAGCCAGCCGCGCGCCGCCGATACGGATCTCCCGCTCACCCAGCTCGGCCCGCGCCTCGGTCAGCCGCAGCAGCGCCGGATCGAAAAACACCGGCACCCACCAGCTGTCCCCAGCCCCTGTGGACGACTGTGCACAATCCGGCCCCGCCGCGAAACCGGAAAGCTCCAGCCACGAACGACTGAGCAGCCGATGCTCCTGCCGCACCCGCCGCACCGCCGCCGTCCCCGGCCCGGGCACCCCCGCACCCACCACCCCCCGAGCCAGCCCCACCTGAAAAGCCGTGTACCCCAGCATCACCGCGACCAGCGCCGCCAACGCGGCCAACTGGCTGGAAGTGGCGAACGGCGCCCACACGGCACAGACCGCGAGGGCGCCGATCGTCACGCCGACCGGGTAGGTCAGCGGGTGCGCGGGGTTCACTTCACGAAACCGACCTTCGTGTAGTCGGCGGAGGAGAGGCCGAAGGCGCCGTAGTTGGCGACGTTGTCGCGGACGGCGACATTGCCGGCACCCTGGAACACCGGCAGCGAGTGGCCGAGCTCGAAGATCATCCGGTCGGCCTGGTTGGCCATCTCGATCGCCTTCTCCGGATCGAGCTCGGAGAGAACCTGATCGATGAGGGCATTCAACTCGGGTGAGCCGACCCGGCCCTTGTTGCTCAGATTGTTGGCGGGATTGTAGGCGTAGATCTGCTCCAGGGCGCCCAGCGGGAAAAGACTCCGGCCCCAGGAGAACTGTGCGATATCGAAATTGCCGGGATCGATGACCTTGGTGAACAAGTCGGTGCCCGAGTGCGTTTCGATCACCAGCTTGACCCCGATCTGGGCCAGGTTCTGCTGGGCGATCTGCGCCATCTGGACCTGGCGATCCTGCTGGACCATCACGTCCCGGATAACCAGCTGCCGCCCATCCTTCTCGCGCACTTCACCGTTGAGCCGCCAGCCCAGGTCGTCCAGCATGCGCGCTGCCGCCGCCGGATCGTAGGACACCACGGCGGAATTGTCCTGGTATCCCTTCTGCCCCTCCAGGTAGATGTGATTGTTGACCGGCTTCGGATCGATCACGACCCCGTTCTGCAGCGCGGTCGTAATGGTCTTCCGATCGATCGCCTTCGAAATGGCCACCCGCAGGCGCGGATCCTCGAGGATGGAGCCGGGAGCGCCGTTGAACGTGAAATGCGAATTCGTGGCGTCGGGCGCGCGGCGCACCACGATGCCGGGGGAACTTCCGGCGGATTTCGCCTCCTCGGCGCCGTAGATGTCGACCGCGTCGATCTCGTTGTTCTGGAGCGCGGTCAGCCGGGCGGAGGAGTCGAGAACGCTGAAGGTCACGGTGTCGAGCTTGGGGGCATTGCCCCACCATTTCGGATTGCGCTGCAGCGTGATTCGCTTCTGCCCCTGATCGATCGCGGTGACCATGAACGGCCCCGCCGATTTCGCGGGCCGGGAGCGATCGACATCGTTCAGCGCCTGCGGCGTCGCGGTCGACTCCTTGGGCATCAGTGGACTGAACAGTCCGCGCCATTCCGCGTAATGCTGTCCGAACGTGACGATCGCCTGGCGGTCGTCGGCACCCCGCTCGACCTTCTCGATCCGGCTGTAGCCCTGGGTGTGCGAAACCAGGAACCCGGTGTCGCGCCCGCTCAGCGCATTGGCCTGCGACCGCAGGTCTTCCCAGGTAATCGGGCTGCCGTCGGACCACACGGCTTTCGGATTGATGGTGTATTCGATCTGCTGGGGATTGGTGTTGACGAGCCGGATATCGGAATAGAAATCCGGGTCGGTGCTGACGACACCTGCCTCGTCGGCGGTCACCGTGCTGGGCAAAGTCCAGCCCACGACGGTGGAGACATCACCGTCGGAATCGACGTGCAACGGGTTGAATGTCGCCGGGAAACTGGTGAGTGCGAGGCGCAGATTCCCGCCTTCCCGCAGATCGGCGGGATCGCGGGGGTTGATCTCGCTGGGCTGACCGACGTCGCTGGACCCGGATCGCACGTCGTCGTCGCCGCCCCCGCACCCGGCCACGAGCAGCGAGATCGCGAGCACCGGCGCTGCGATACCACGCAGCCTGCGTGAATACTGAATTGTCACTTCACAAATCCGATCTTCGTGTAGTCGTACGACGCCAACCCCGGCGAACCCATATTCGCCACTTCCGCCCGCGCCCCGAAGTTGCCCGGATCCTGGGTGAGCGGCAGGGAGTGGCCCTCCTCGAATACCTTCCGGTCCACCTCGTTGGCCAATTCGATCGCTCGCTTCTGGTCGAGTTCCGCGATGGTCCGATCGATCAGCGCGTTCATTTCGGGTGAGCCGATGCGCCCGTAGTTGCCCTGCAGATTGTCGGGGTCGTAGTAGTAGATCTGCGGAATACTGCTGAACGGGAACGCGTCTCCCTGGAACACGAACTGCGCCGCGTCGAAATCACCGGTCTGGATGACGTCGGGGAAGAAGCCGGCGGCCGGTTTCGTGTCGATCACCAGTTTCACGCCGATGCGCGCGAGATTCTGCTGGATGATCTGCGCGATCTGCACCCACAGCGGGTCGTTGTACATGACGTCGCGAACGATCAGTTGCCGTCCGTCTTTCTCGCGGACCTCGCCGGCCAGTTTCCAGCCGAGCGCGTCGAGTTCCCGGGCCGCGGCGTCGGGGTCGTAACCCAGGCTGTTGTCGCGGTATCCCTCCTGACCCTGCAGGAAGATGTGGTTGTTCAACGGCTGGGGATTCTCGACCAGACCCATCTGGCTCACCGCGGCGATGCCCTGACGGTCGATCGCCTTCGAAATCGCCACCCGCACACCCTGATCGGCCAGGATCGAGCCGGGCGCGCCGTTGAAGGTGATGTGCCGCCAGCGGTTACCCGGCGTGCGGCGGATCTGCAGGCCCTGGGTGTTGCGGATGGTCGTGACGTCCTCGATCGAGCTCAGCCGCGTGATGTCGATCTCGTTGTTCTGCAGCGCGCCGGACCAGGCCGACTGATCGAGCACCACATAGGTCATGGTGTCGAGCTTGGGCTGCTCGCCCCACCACTTCGGATTGCGCTCCAGCACTATGCGTTTCTGCGTCTTGTCCACCGAACGGACCTGGAACGGGCCCGCCGTCGGTCCCATCGCGTCGACCAGGCCGGTGTTGAACGCCTCCGGCGTCTCGGTCACCGATTTCGGGTACAGCGCCGAGTTCCCGGCGAACTGGCCGCGCCACTCGCCGTACGGCTGGGAGAAGGTCAGCACCGCTTGGCGGTCGTCGACGCCGCGCTCCACCTTCGACACGAACTCGAATCCGCTGGAGATCGCGATCAGGAAACGTTTGTCCCGGGTGCTCAGGGCGTTGGCTTGCGCCGCGATGTCCTCCCAGGTGATCGGCTTTCCGTCGGACCAGACGGCCGCGGGATTGATGGTGTAGGTGACCTGCTGCGGAGTGGTGCCGGTCAATGCCACGTCGGTGAAGTAGTCGCGGTTGACCGCCAGGTTGCCCGCGGCGTCGACGGTGAACGCGCGCGGCATCATCGGCCGCTGCAGATCGGCGATCTCGCCGTTGTTGCCGTCGTTGGACAGGGTGTTCCAGTTGTCCGGAAGCGCGGAGGTGGCCAGGCGCAGATTGCCGCCGTCTCGCACTTCGTCCCGCGCCTTCGGATTGATGTCGTTGCTGGTGCCGAGGGCATCGGTCAGGCCCTGGCCCGCGTCATCCGCGTTGCCGCACCCCGCGGCGATCAGTCCGATCGCGACCAGCGACACCGCCCACCGCCGCCGCCTGGCTCCGACTCGCATCGCGAACTCCTGACTTTTGAGGGACTTACCGGCCGGCGACCGGTAGCGGCACGGCGTCGATCAGCGCCCGGGTGTACGGGTCCCGGGGATCGGCGAAGATCTGCTCGGCGGGTCCGTACTCGACGATCTTGCCGCGATGCATGACGGCGATCTCGTGCGCGAGATTGCGAACCACCGAAAGGTCGTGGGAGACGAACAGGTACGACAATCCGCGTTCGGCCTGCAGGTCTCGCAGCAGGTTCAGCACACCCGCCTGGATCGAGACGTCCAGCGACGACACCGGCTCGTCGAGCACCAGCATGGAGGGTTCCAGCGCCAAGGCGCGGGCGATGCTGATCCGCTGCTTCTGCCCGCCGGAGAAATCGGCGGGATAGCGATCGGCGTGCTCCGGTTGCAGGCCGACCTGCTCCAGCAATTGCGGTACCCGCGTGGCGATCTCGGTGCGGGAACGGCCGTCTACGCGCAACGGCTCGGCCACCACGTCGAAGATCGGCAGGCGCGGATCCAACGAGGCCGTCGGGTCCTGGAAGACGATCTGCATCTGCCTGCGGATCGCGCGTTTCTCCGGCTTGGACAGGCTGCCGACGTCGCGGCCGAGGATCTCGATGGTGCCCGACTCGGGCCGCACCAGATCCAGGATCTGGCTCAGTGTGGTGGATTTGCCCGAGCCGGATTCGCCCACCAGGGCCAGGGTGCGACCGGCGTGCACCTCGAAGCTGATGCCGTCGACCGCCCGCACCTCTCCGGTCCGGCGGCGGAACACCACGCCCCGGGTGAGTGGAAAGGTTTTCACCAGGTCGGTGACCCGCAGCACCACCTCGGGCGCGGTCGGCGTCACGGTCTCGGGTTCGGCGATGTCGGCTCGGTAGGCGTCGAACAGTGCGGTGGAATCGAATTCGCCGGTGCGGAAGCACGCGGCGGTGTGCGCCGCTGCGACCTCGGCCAGCGGCGGTTCGGCGTTGCGGCACTCCTCGGCGACGATCGGGCAGCGCGGTGCGAACGTGCAGCCCGGTGCCAGCGCGTGCATGGCGGGCGGCGCCCCAACGATGGGGATCAGCGGGGTCCGCGCCGGGCCGTCCATCCGCGGGATCGAGCCGAGCAGCCCGACCGTGTACGGCATCCGCGGCTCGGCGAAAAGATCGGCGGCGGGCGCGGTTTCGACGATCTTGCCGGCGTACATGACCGCGACGCGGTCGGCGACGGTGGCCGCGATACCCATGTCGTGGGTGATCATGACGACGCCCGCGCCGGTGATGTCGCGCGCCTTGCGCAGCAGTCCGAGGATCTGCTTCTGCACCGTGACGTCGAGCGCCGTGGTCGGTTCGTCACAGATGATCAGCTGGGGGTCGTTGGCGATGGCCATCGCGATCACCACCCGCTGGCGCATGCCGCCGGAGAACTCGTGCGGAAATGCCCTGGCGCGTACGGGAGCGTCGGCGATGCCGACCAGATCGAGCAGTTCGACCGCGCGCGCCGCGGCCTGCTTCTTGCTCAGCGTGCCGTGGGCCAGCAGCGCTTCGGCGATCTGATCCCCGACCCGGTACACCGGGGTCAGTGCCGAGAGCGGGTCCTGGAACACCATGCTGATGGCACTGCCGCGCAGCCGGGACATGTCCCGGTCGCCCAGGCCGATCAGCTCCCGCCCGCGCAAACGCACCGAACCGCGCACGCGGGCCTGATCGGGCAGCAAACCCATGACGGCCATCGACGACACCGACTTGCCCGAACCGGATTCGCCGACGATGGCAAGCACTTCGCCGTCGGCGACGCTGAAATCGACGCCCCGGACAGCGTCTACGCGGCCCTCCTCGCTCGGGAAGGACACCCGCAGCTCGGACACCTCCAGCAGCGGCGCGGCCGGATCCCCCTTCTCCAGGTTCGTCACGACTTCACCCGCTTCTTGCGTGCGCGGGCGCGGTGCGCGCTCGGATCGAAGGCGTCGCGCAGGCCGTCGCCGACCAGGTTCGCGCACAGCACGGTCAGGATCAGGAAGCCACCGGCGAACATGTAGAGCCACGGGAAGACCAGCGCGCTCTGGGTGCCCGCCGCGATCAGCGAGCCGAGCGAGACGTCCGGCGGCTGCACGCCGAATCCGAGGAAACTCAAACCGGTTTCGGCCATGATCGCCGCGCCGACGGACAGCGTGGTGTCGATGATCAGGATCGAGGCGATGTTCGGCAGGATGTGGCTGACGATCACGGTGCGCGTCGGTGCGCCCATATAGCGGGCCGCGCGGACGAATTCGCGATCGCGCAGACTCAGACTCAGCCCCCGGACGATCCGCGCGCTGATCATCCAGCTGAACAGGGACAGCAGGACGATGAGCACCAGAATCGATCCGCTGCCCTTGGTGCGCGGTGCGAAGATCGCAATGATGATGAAGCTGGGGATCACCAGCAGCAGGTCGACCAGCCACATGATGGCCTTGTCGGTCCAGCCGCCGAGCAGGCCCGCCACCGCGCCGGCCGTCGCGGCGATCAGTGTCGAGATCAGGGCGACGCAGACACCGATGATCAGCGATTTCTGCAGCCCGCGCAGAGTCTGCGCGAGGACGTCCTGCCCGATCTGCGTGGTGCCGAACGGATGTCGTGCGCTCGGCGGCTTGCGGAACGCCGTCGGGTCCATCTGCTGGTAGTCCCACTGCAGGAAGGGCGGCAGCGCGAAGGCGAGCACCAGCATCAGCAGCAGGATCACCGCGCCCGCGACGGCGGGCCGGTTGCGCAGGAAGCGCCGCCACACCAGTTTGCGCCGTCCGGCGGCCGCGACTTCGGGCGCGCCCTCGACGAGGATGGCCGTTTCGGTCATGACACACGCACCCGCGGGTCCAGCAGGGCCAGCACCACATCCGACAGCAGGCCCGACACCAGCACCACCAATCCGGCGAACGCGGTGAGCGTGACCACCACGTACACATCCTGGGCGTTGATGGAGTCGACCAGCCATTCGCCGACCCCGTGCCAGCCGAAGATCTTCTCCACGAACGTCGCTCCGGTGATCAGGCCGCCCAGGCTGTAGGCGAACAGCGTGGCCATCGGAATGAGCGCCGTGCGCAGTCCGTGCTTGTACAGGGCCTTACTGCGGGACAGCCCCTTCGCCCGCGCGGTCCGGATGAAATCACTCTGCAGCACGTCCAGCATCGCGTTGCGCTGGTAGCGGCTGTATCCGGCCATCGCGCCCAAGGCGAGCGCGGCCGTCGGGAGCACCAGATGCTGGAGCCGGTCCAGCATCTGCGGCCAGAATCCGTTGATCTGGGTCGCCGACGTCTCGCCGGTATAGAGGAAGATCTGCTCGCCGGTCAGCGCGTTGACCTCCAGCGCACCGTATTTGAGCAGAGTCGCGAGCAGGAAGATCGGTGTGCTCAACAACAGCAGCGACAACACCGTGGCGAAATAGTCGAAGAATTTGTATTGCCGAATGGCACTGGCGGCGCCGATCAGCACGCCCAGCACCGTACCCACGATCGACCCGATGATCAGCAACCGCAGGCTGACCCCGATCCGGCGGCCCAACTCCTGGCTGACCGGCTGCCCGGCCAGGGTCTTGCCGAAGTCGCCCTCCGGGATGCCCTTCAGCCAGCTCACGTAGCGCACCGGAATCGGCTCGTCGAGCCGCAGCTCCTTCGCCTTCTGATCGATCACGTACTGCGGCGGGCGGGGACTGCGCTGCTCCAGGCTGTCCAGTGGCCGAAATGTCAACGATGTCAAGGCGAAGGTGAGAAACGACGCCAGCAGCAACAGCACGACGTAATTGAGAGCGCGCCGCAGCAAGAAGCCGGTCATCAGTCCTCACGGTCTTTCACCTGGGGTGGTCGGTAGGCACTGATCATAAGGACGGAATCGTGGTTCGCGCAGGCGAGCCGATGCCAGGCATGTCGGCTCGCGGCGGCGTGCGCGGGTTCGGCGGGAGCCGTGATCGCGCATTACTGTGAGGTGTTCAGCGTGTTCGAGGGATCCGGGATGGGATTCCGGATGGGGGAATCTCATGGCGTATCCGCAGTATCCGGGGCAGTACGAGCCGTATGCGGGCGGGTACGCCATGCCCGCGGCGGCCCCGAGCGGCGGCACCGCGATCACGGCCGGAGTGCTGGCCTGTATCGGCGCGGTGTTCCAGCTCATCGGCGGGTTCGCCAACTTCTTCACGAGCTCGCAGATCAGCAGTCTCGATACGGGCGGCGATCTCGAGTCCGGGTTCACGACGTTGACCATGATCACGGGGGCGGTCGCGATCTTGTCGGCGCTGCTGCTGGGCGTCGGGGCGGTCATGCTGTTCACGCGTCGCCCGGTCGGGCGGATCCTGATCGCGGCCGGATGCGGGTTGGTGATCGTGATGCAGATCCTGAGCAACGTGCTGCTCGCGACGATGTTCGCCGACATCGATGACGACGGCTCGATCATGGCGATCGCCGGGGTGTCCGCCCTGATCAGCCTGATCTTCCCGGTCATCACGATGGTGCTGGCCCTGCTGCCGTCGACGGCGCGCTGGGCGGCGTACCAGCCTGCCGCGGCGGGTCAGCCGATGGGATACCAGCAGCCGAACCCCTACGGCTACAACCCTTCCGGTGGCTACCCGGCGCAGCCGGGCTACCCGGGCGCGGGCTTCGCGCCGCAGCCGGGTTACCCCGGCGCTCCGCAATCCGGTCTGCCGCCGGTCAACCCCTTCGCGCCCGCGCCGGCCCAAGCCGACCCTTTCGCTCCCGCGCCGCCTCGAGCCGACCCCTTCGCGCACGTCCCGACCCAGATCGCCCCGACCCAGGCCGCCGACGCCGCGACCCAGGTGGTGCCGGGCGCCCAGCCCGGCCCCTTCGGCAAGCCCGCCGACGACCAGTGGCAGCGCCCGAACTCCTGACTGCGACCGCGCCGAGACGGTTTTCCGGCAGGATGGAATAGGTGACCCGCCTGCACCTACCCAAGCCCAAGATGGTGGCCTCCGATGTGGACGGCACGCTGATCGATCACGACGAGCGCGTGACCGCCCGCACCAAGGCGGCCGTCGACGCTCTCATCACCGACGGCGTGCCCTTCGTCCTGGCCACCGGCCGGCCGCCGCGCTGGATCGATCCGGTGGTCGACGGCCTGGGCTATGCCCCGCTCTGCGTCTGCGGCAACGGCGCGGTGATCTACGACAGCGCCACCGACAGCGTGCTCGCCAGCCGCACCCTCGACGTGGACACCCTGTCCTGGATCGCCGATCTCGCCGAGACCGCGCTGCCCGGCTGCGGCCTGGCGGCCGAGCGCGTCGGCGCCAGCGCCCACGACGCCGTCACCCCGCAGTTCGTCAGCTCACCGCAGTACGAGCACGCCTGGCTGAACCCCGACGACACGATGGTCGCCCGGCACGAGGTGATCGATTCGCCCGCGATCAAGATGCTGATCCGGCTGCGCGGTATGTCCAGCGGCGCGATGCGGGCCAAGCTGGCGCCGCTGATCGGCGACCGCGCCGACATCACCTACTCCACCGATCACGGGCTGATCGAACTGTCCGCCCCGGGCGTCACCAAGGCCTCCGGCCTGGCGCTGGTCGCCCAGCGCCTCGGCGTCGAGCACTCGACCATCATCGCCTTCGGCGACATGCCCAACGACGTGCCCATGCTGTCGATGGCCGGGCACGGCGTCGCGATGGCCAACGCGCACCCCGAGGCCATCGCCGCGGCCGACGAGGTCACCGGCACCAATGCCACCGACGGCGTCGCCCAGGTGCTCGAACGCTGGTGGTCCTGATCCCGCTGCTCGCGTGCCGGGGAGTTCGGGTCACCCCTGCCCGTCGCCGGGCGGGACGCTGTCCGCGGCGGGCGGCACGACATCCCCTGGCGGAGGGATGTCGGCCGGAGCCGGTGCGAGGCCGTCGGCCGGAGCCGAAACCTCCACCGGGGCAGGGCCGTCCGGCGCGGTGCGCGGATCGGCGTTGATCTCTTTCCAGGCGGTGGTCACGATCCCGGTCACCTCGTTGACGATCAGAGACCCGTTCTGGAAGTCCGAGCGCAGCCCGTTCAGCACGGGGTAGGCGTTGCTGACCGGGACGCCGAGCAGGCCGGTGTCGCCGCCGAGCTCGAGGAACCGGTCCAGCACGTGGCCGGCCACCTCGAACACCTGGCCGGACGGCGGGTTGTAGACGTAGCCGTTGACGAACTTCGCGTACTGCCCGCCGCCCGCGGCGGGCATCGGCTCCGTGCGGGGAGCGCCCAGCGCGCCCTCGGCGCCGCCCTTGGCCGCCCAGTACTTGGCGATGGCATTGTGGTCGAGCATGCCGAGCAGCCGTTTCGTCAGCGCGGCCAGCTGCTCCACGTCGTCGGCGGGTTCCGATTCGACGCGCGGGCCGGGCGTGGCCGGCTTCGGCGGGCCCACCGGGTTCGGTGTCGCGTTCGCCTTGCGCTGCTGCTGGGAGACCCGCACCTTGGGCGCGGGCACGTCGGCGGCGATCTCGCGGATGCGATCCATCAGCGCGTAGGCGGCGTCACCCGGGCAGGTCGTGTTGCCGACATCGCGATGCGCGAAAACGATGGGCAGGTCGATGGTTTGGCCCTGCGGGATCGACGTGAACTCCGTGCCTTCGGACTCCATCACCGTGTCGCCCTGGGGGTCCAGCCCGGCCAGCTTGGCCCGCCAGCCGACGAAGCTCCCGATCGCCTCGATCGACTCCTCGCTCGGCGACTCGGACACGTAGTTGCCCATCAGCGCCACACCCGAGGTGTTCTCGTTGAACCCGCCGGCGTGCGCGCCCTGCACCGGGCGGTCCAGGCCGCCGGCGCGGCCCTCGAAGATCTGGCCGTACTTGTCGACCAGGGCGTTGTAGCCGATGTCGCACCAGCCCAGCGTTTTCGCGTGATAGGCGTAGATGGCGCGGACGATGCCCGCGGACTCGGATTTGTCGTAGTCGTTGCGGCCCGCGGTGTGGTGCACGGTGACGCCGCCGAGGAAATCGTCGTAGGTGGGGTCCTCGCAGCGGATCGACTCGTCCGCGCCCCAGCCGGCGCGGCTGATCACGCTCGGACCGCCGCCCGGCAGTGCGGCGGCCACCGGGGACACCGCGGCGTCGACGGCGCCGCGGCCCGGATCGATCAGCACCGCGGTCAGCTGCGAGAGCACCTGCTTACCGAAAACCTCTTCGTTGCTGGGGAATTGGAGCTCACCCTCGGGGTGCGCGGTGGCGATCGGCTCGGCCGCGTCCGCGGGCGGCGGGGACAGCTCGGGCGCCACGGCGGGCTTGCCCTGGGCGGCGTCCTTGCGGGTCACCAGGATCTGCACGGCGTTGGTGCTGCCGACGTAGATCGGCTCGGTGCCCGAGGTGCGGCTGGGCGCGCCCCGATCGTTGCGATGGGTGTCGACGGGTTCGGTCTCGTACCAGGGGCCCCAGCTGCCGTCGGCCTGCTTGGCGCGGATCATCGCCTTGGTGCCGCCGAGATCCTTGGCGGTCAGCGCGACCACGCTGAACGGTGTCTCGCGGGACAGCTCCTTGACCTGAGCGCCGACCTGCTGGATCAGGTCGTCCGGGACGGCACCGGGTTCGAGAGCCGGTGTGTCCGGGCGAGTTTCGGGGCCGAAGAGCGGTCCGTCCGCTTTCGCCGGGATGGGGTCGGCGGTGTGCTGCGCTGGGCCGGAGAGGTTTTCAGGGATCGGCTGCGCCGGATCGGCCGGGGGGACCGGACCGGGTGCTGCGAGATCATCGACGGCGGTAGGTGTTTCGACGTCCACCGGATCAGCGACCAGTCGGATGCCGCCGGGCGCTCGTGGATCGGAAACACCGAGAGAGTGACCGATGCTCGCGCCCTGCGCATTGGGTGCGGCAATGGGACTGCCGTTCGCCAGGGAAATCTGGGACGCGGAGATGGGCGCGACCGGCACTGGGTTCGGCGCCGGGGCCGGTGCGGCGGGAGTCTGTGCCGGGTCCGGCGCGGCGGGAGTCTGTGCCGCGCCGGGGGCAGCGGGGTTTTGTGCCGGGCCGGGGGCGGCGGGATTTTGTGCCGGGCCGGGGGCGGCGGGATTTTGTGCTGAGCCGGGGGTAGCCGGATTTTGTGCCTGGGCCGGTGCTGCGGGTGCGGGGCCGGGAGTGGGCACGGCCGCCGGGCCGGGAGTCTGGGCGGGGCCGGGATTCACGGCGCCCGCGGGAGGCGTCTGACCGGGAGCCGAGGCCGTGGGGCCGGGCGTCTGACCGGTGCGCGGGGGATTCTGCGCGGAGGTGGGTGTCGCGGTGGTGGTCTGTCCGGGCTGGGAGTACTGGCCCGGGTCGTCGGTGCCGGAGCCCAATCTGGGGAGCGGGATCTGTCTCGGTAGCTCGATCCCGGGCGGCAGCGGCAGGCCCTCGGGCACCTCGATCGAGGCGGGCAGCGGCAATCTGCGCAGGTCGGAGAGGTGCAGGTCGGGTAGCTCCAGGCCGGTGAGCTCGCGCAGCGGCAGGGTGATGTCGGGGACCGAGTTCAGCACGACCTCGGCCAGTTGCGTGGGTACCGCCGCGAATTCGCTGTCGTTCGCCACGCGGAAGTCCTCGGCCAGGTGCAGTGTCGCGAACGGGGCCGAAACCGCGAGCGTGGCGACCACCGGGAGCAGGTAGGAGCGTTTCGGTCTGCGGTACGGCACGAGCATCTCCATTCAGGTCGAATCAGCGATCACATGTGCTTGCTTCTCGATGCATCACAGATCACACTAAGCAACAAATGTCACAAGCCCTAAATCTTTAGTTGAGGATTGCTCGAATGTAGCTTCCGAAATCTCCTCGGACCCAGCGACATGCCGACGGCGATCGAACCGATGCGGTCGGCGAATAACCGGCGGGAGTAGACGAATGCGAGCCAGACAGCGCCCCCAGCGGGCTGGAATCCGCCGATCCGGCGGATTCGGAATAAACCGGAATAGACGTCGGATCAAACCATCGACATTTACCGGAATGTGGCGGCCCCTGCTGGTCACCGGATGTGCGGCCGCATTCATCGGAATCGTTCTCACCTGCGCTTATCTGCCCACGGCATATCGGCAGCTGGCCGGTCCCGGGCACGGCCGCGGCATGAGTCAGCACGGCGCTTTCGACAATGCGGTGCAGGGCTGGGTCGCCGAGCGCATTCTCGAGCACTACTATCCCGGCGCGAGTTTGGGCACGGTGCCGCCGACCACCGTCGCGGTCCGGCTCAGTGCGCAGGACGACTCGACCCTGGACACCTACGCCGCCGCCGGCGCGATAGTTGCCGGACAGGTGCTGGCGCCCGGCGAAGTGGCGCATCTGACCGCATTGCCCGACGGCGGCGCGCACGTCGTCGTGACGGTCGGATGCGACGGAGAAGTGCTGTGGCAGAGCGACACTCAGGATCCGTGGGTGTACCCGGTCGATCCGGGCCCGGGTCGCCCCGGCGCGGAGCACCTGATGCTGTGCAACGGCACCGGATATCGCGGCGCGCTGGGCCTGGCCCTGGAGGACGGCGTGGCGCGCACCGTGAACCGGGTGGACGTCGAGGACTACCTGCTCGGTGTGGTCCCCGCGGAGATGCAGGCGAACTGGGTCGATCAGGGTGCGCGGGAAGCGCTGCGCGCCCAGGCCATCGCGGCGCGTTCCTACGCGCTCGCCGAATCGCGCTACCCGTATGCCCAGACCTGCGACACCACCGACTGTCAGGTATACGCGGGCACGGTCATCGAGGATCCGCGCGCGGCCGAGGCCGTCGCCGCCACCGCGGGCACCGTGCTGCTGCGCGACGGCCGGATTCTGCGTTCGGAGTACTCCTCCGCCCCCGACGGCGGCAGCCCGGCCGACATCTTCACCTTCGAGGTCGGCCCGACGCCCGCCGAGCTCGGCGGCGGTGACGTCCCGGAACCGATGATCGACTCCGCGGCCGAGCTCTCGCCGATCGACGCCGAATACCGCAGGCTCGGCGGTGATTACGGCTCGCTCGGCGCACCGCTGGGCCCGGAGCTGCGGCTGCCGCGCAGCATCGGCACCTACCGGGTGTTCAGCAACGGCGTCATCATCGCGACCCCGGAGCTGGGCGCGCGGGTGGTGGACTTCGCCGCGCTCGCGGACCTGGCGCCCGGCGCGATCGCCCGGGAGGACGGGCCCACCGGGTAGCTCAGCCGAGGCTGGTGTCGCCCAGGGTCTCGGCGAGCCCGCGCAGCAGGCGCACCAGCTGGTCACGATCGTCGGCGCCGAGTTCGGCGAGCAGCCGTGCCTCGTTGGCCATGTGCAGCGGGAGCAGCTCGTCGACGAGGGCGCGGCCCGCCGGGGTGAGCTGGACCCGGATGCAGCGCCGGTCGCTGGGATCGGCGGCGCGGCGCACCAGCCCCTTCGTGGTCAGGCGGTCGACGCGATTGGTGATCGCGCCCGAGGTTCGCATGGCCGCGGCGTTCAAAGCTCCTGCGGTGAGGCCCTTTTCGCCGCCGGAGCGGCGCAGCGTGGCCAGCACGTCGAACTCCCAGAACTCCAGGCCGTGGCCGTTGAAGAACTTCTTGAGCTCACCCTCCAGGATCTGCGCCAGCCGGGAGATGCGGCCGATCACCGCCATCGGCGCGACGTCCACGTCGGGGCGCTCGCGGTTCCAGTGCTCGGTGATGAGGTCGATCGCGTCGCTCATCGCGGATTCCTCTCGATCTGAAATATCTCAACGTTCATCTACTTGACGATGAGACACCCGGGGGAGTAAATATTTCAACGTTGAGATTATCAATGAGGAGCGAACGACATGATCAGCACCCCGGCGCGTATCGGCTCACCCGCCGCCACCCTCGCGCTCACCGCTCTCACCCCCGTCGTCTGGGGATCCACCTACGCCGTCACCACCGAGTTCCTGCCGCCGGACCGGCCGCTGTTCACCGCGCTCATGCGGGCGCTGCCGGCCGGGCTGATCCTGCTCGCCCTCACTCGCACGCTGCCGCACGGCGCCGCCTGGCTCGGACGCGCGGCCGTGCTCGGACTGCTCAATATCGGCGCGTTCTTCCCGCTGCTGTTCCTGGCCGCCTATCGGCTGCCGGGTGGTGTGGCCGGCGTGCTCGGCGCGGTGGCGCCGATGTTCGCGCTCGGTTTCGCCGCCGCGATCCTGGGTGAGAAGCTCACCCCACGCAAGCTGATCGCGGCACTCGTCGGCGTCGGCGGCGTAGCGCTGGTGGTGCTGAAGGCCACCGCGCAGCTCGACGCCGTCGGCGTGCTGGCCGGACTCGCGGGCGCCGCGTCCATGGCGCTCGGCACCATTCTGACCAAGCGCTGGGGCCGCCCCGAGGGCGTCGGCCCGCTCGCGATGACCGGCTGGCAGCTCACCGCCGGCGGCCTGATCATCGCCCCGCTCGCCCTGCTCGTCGAGGGCGCGCCGCCCGCGCTGGACGGTCGCGCGATCGGCGGCTACCTCTACCTCGGCATCATCGGCACCGCCGTCGCCTACTGGATCTGGGTGCGCGGCATCTCCCGGGTGCCCGCCACCTCGGTCGCCTTCCTCGGCCTGCTCTCGCCGGTCTCGGCGGCGGTGATCGGCTGGGTCGCGCTCGGGCAGGTGCTCACTCCGCTGCAGGTCCTGGGCATGGCCGTGGCGCTCGGCGGCACCGTGCTCGGGCAGACCGCCACGCGGGCCCGCGTCGTTCAGCCGGTGGCCCCGGCGCCGGTGCAGGGCATTCTGGTGGGAGCGGCCAAATAGGCTTGACCTTGACGTTACGTCAACTTGCAGACTGATTTCACCGACGAGAAACGGGAAGGAGAACTGGTCATGACCGCGACTGTCCGCACCGGCGAATGGTCCATCCAGGATCTGGCGAAGGCGGCCGGTACCACCAGCCGCACGCTGCGCCACTACGGCGAGCTGGGGCTGTTGCCGCCCAGCCGAGTCGGCGCCAACGGATACCGCTACTACGACCAGCACTCCCTCGTGCGGCTGCAGCGCATCCTGCTGCTCCGGCAGCTCGGCCTCGGCCTCCCGGCCATCGCCGAAGTCCTTGCCGGAGAGCAGGATACCGCCGCCGCATTGCGCACGCACCTGGATTTGCTTCGGCAGGAACAGGATCGGATCCGGCGCCGGATCGAGTCGGTATTGGTCACGCTGGACAAGACGGAAAGAGGTGAAAAGCTCGTGGCCGCAGAAGTATTCGACGGGTTCGATCACACCCAGTACAAGGACGAGGTCGAACAGCGGTGGGGCAAGCAGGCCTACGCCGACAGCGACAAATGGTGGCGCTCGCTCGACGACGCCGGCAAGCAGGCGTTCATGCAGGAGGCGGGCGACATCTCCGCCGCCTACGGCGCGGCGCACGCGGCCGGGCAGGCGCCGGACAGCCCCGAGGTGCTGGCCATCTCCGCGCGCCACCGCGCCTGGATGGGCGACGGCTGGGGCGGAAAGCAGGTCCCGCTGGAGACCTTCGCCTGCATCGGCGAGATGTATGTCTCCGACGACCGGTTCCGCGTCAACTACGACGTCCACGGCGACGGCACCGCGGAGTTCGTCCGTGACGCCATGAAGGCCTACGCCGAACAGCACACGGACTGATCGACGTAATCCCCGAGGCGCCCGCACGGCCGGTGCGGGCGCCTTCGCTGTGCCAAGGATTCGTTATGCGTACCCGTAGGCGGGCCTCGTTACGTTTCGCGCACACCGTGAGAGGGGACGATCCACATGACGACATTCCTGCCCGCCTATCCCGGACAGCCACTGCGCTCGCCTGCGGGCTATCAGCGCCCGAGCGGCGTAACCGCCTGTCTCGCCGCGGTACTGGCGCTGCTGGGCGGCGGCTGGAACGTGTTGGGACTGTACGAACTGCTGACCCGGGACAACCTGGCACTCGCGCTGATCCGGGACGGGGCGACACCGCCCTGGGCCGACACCACCATTCTCGTCTTCCTCGGCGCCGAGGCGCTGAGCACCGGGCTGTTGCTGCTCGGCGGACTGCTGCTGGCCGCGCGCTCCCGGATCGGCCGGGCCATGGTCGTCACCGGCGCGCTCGGCAGCGCGCTGCTCGCGACCTTTCCGCTGGTGACCTTCATGACGCTGTTCGGTGCGGTTCCCGCCGGCGATCTCGTCGCGTTCACCGCGCTGGCAACCACGCCGTGGCTGGTTGTTCTGCTGCTCGGCTGCTGGAATTCGACGGGGCGGTGGATCGCCGCCGGCCCGGATTTCGTTGTGCGGTCGGCCGGCTCGGGCCGGTAGGGTTCCCGGAAACACTTCTGAGGGGGAGGACCTGATGAGCTATCCGTATGGGCCGCAAGGGGTGCCGGGCGGGGGATATCAGCCGAATCCGTATGCGCCGCAGGGTGGATACCGCCCGCCGGGGTATCCACCGATGCCGGGGCGCGTGCCCGGGTATCCCACCGGCGGCACCGCCAAGACCGCGGCGGCGATGGGCTTGGTGATCGCCGTCCTGCACGCGATCTCCGGCGCCCGGCTGCTGTCGGCGATCGACAAGATGAAAGACGCGAGCAAGTCCTTGCAGTCGCTCAACGGCAGCGGCATCAAGGTGCCCAAAATCGATACCGGCCAATGGGAATTCCTCGCCACCGTCAATTTCGGTCTCATGGTCGCCTGGGGCATCGGCGCGCTGCTGCTGTTCGGCCGCAAGCCCGCGGGCCGCGTGATCGTCCTGATCCTGTCCCTCGTCGCCGCCGGATTCAGCATCTACGGTCTGGTGCAAGCCGCGGAGATCTCCAACAAGTACCGGGGCGCCGATGTCGGTGACCTGGTCGCCCTCAACGGCCTGTCCCTCCTGATCGCCGCCGTCATCGCCATCCTGTGCCTGCTCAAGTCGACCAGCGAATGGCTGATCACCGCCCCGCGCTTCGGTATGCCCGCCAACGCCCGGCCCCCGTACGGCCAACCCGCCTACGGCCCCGCGCCCTACGGTCAGCCGCCCTACGGTCAACCCGTCCCGCCCCCACCCAATCCCTATGGCCAGCAGCAGTATCCGCCACGCTACTGATTAAGTCCCCAGCAGTGCTGACAGCGGGGGAGAGTGGCGGCCGCCTATCGGCTGTGGTCTCCGGTGTGCCGCCGCCGCTCGCGCGTTGGATCGGGTCGGGCTGACAACTACTTGCGGAGGGCCTGCATCAGCTGGTCTTCGGTGATCGGGGGGACGGGGAGGGGGTGGGCGGCGGTGGCGCGCAGGCCGTCCAGGACCAGGGCGAGGTGGCGGCGCCAGGCTTGGGGGGCGAGGTGGGCGAGGGCCTCGACGATGCGGGTGTGCGACCAGGTGATGAAGGCGATGTCCTCGAGTACCCAGTCGGCGCGCAGAGCGCCGGCGTCCTGGGCGCGGGTGATGATCTGGCGCATCAGGCGGTGGCCGTGTTCCTGGGCGCGGGCGACGGCGGGGCTGGGGGCGGCGCGCAGGGCCAGATCGCTGAGCAGGCGGTCGCCGGCCTGTAATTCACAGACGTTTTCGACCAGGTAGACGAACGATTCCCAGGGGTCGGTCATGGCCAGCGCCTGTTCGGCGATCCGGCCGCCCGCTTCGATCCGGTCTTCGACCGCCGCGGCGATCAGGTCGTCGCGGGTGGGGAATCTGTTGTAGAGCGTCCCGATGGCCACGCCCGCGCGGGCGGCGACCTCCTTGAGCGGTGCGTCGAGACCGCGTTCGAGGAAGACGGCCCGGGCCGCGGTGACCAGCGCGTTCCGGTTGCGTTGGGCATCGCTGCGGAGCGGCTTGTCCTCGGGCATCCGCCGATCCTACAAATCCGGGTCCGGCAATATCTTGAGCATAGGTTCAACTTAAGCTACCGTCGAATCGAACTTGAACCGTGACTCAACTTAATGAGGTAGCGAATGTCCAAGACACTGGCGATCTTCGGCTTCGGGCCGGGCCTCGGCCTGGGCACCGCCCGGCGCTTCGGCCGCGAGGGCTACCGGGTGGCGGTGATCGGCCGCAACCCGGACAAGGCCGACGGCCATGTCGCGGAACTGGCCGCGGCCGGCATCGAGGCCACCGCCTTCCCGGCCGACGTCAGCGTGGAATCGGAGGTCGACCGAGTGACGGGGGAGGTCACGGCCCGTTTCGGCCGCATCGACGTCGCCCTGCACAACGCGGCGGCGAACATGTCCGATCGCGCGCCCGCCACCCTCGGGACGGATACCGCCGCGCTGCGCACCGCGTTGACGCTCAAGCTCTATTCACCGGTCTGGATGACCCGCGCCCTCGCGCCCGCGATGCTCGAGCGCGGCGACGGCGCCCTGCTCTACTCCTCCGGCTCCTCGGCCCGCCTCCCGCTGCCCTACCTGGCCAACTTCGGCGTCGCGCTGGCCGCCCAGCGCGGCTACGTGCAGCAGCTGGCGCTGGAGCTGGCGGGCACCGGCGTCTACGCCGGCCTGCTCAATATCGGCGCGCTGATCGGCAACAGCGAGGCCGAACGCCTGATCGACGCCGACCCGGACCTGATCCCGCCGGGCCTCGAGATCGCCCGCATGGGCAACGACGAACTGGGCGAGCACTATTGGCGCATGGTCACCGAGCGCGACACCGTGGAGCTGGACGTCGGCTTCCCGGCCTAGGCGGCGCACATCGACTGCATGACGCCGCGCACGATCGGCGCACCGTAGGTGGTCGGCGCGAACGCCAGCGTCTGCACCACCGACAGCGGTGTGGTCACCGTGGACGCCACGCCGGTGAAGCCCAGCGCCAGATTGCCCAGGGACAGCAGCAGACTGGTCACGTCCAGCGACAGCATCGCCAGGTCGAACGCGTTCTCCACCTGAATCTCCGCGAGCGGCACCGTATTCAGGGCCTTGCCCTCGTAGACGCTGAAGCCCAGGTTGGCGAGCAGGGTGATCGGGCCGTAGTCGGCGGCGGCGACCAGCGGCCCGAGCTCCTCGGTGCGGCGCAGCAGCAGGAGTTCGGTGACCCGGTTTCCGGCCAGGAACGCCTGCAGGCTGTCGGCTCCGGCGTTCATGACGGCGCGGTCCAGCGGCAGGTCGGCGGTGTTCAGGTAGCCGCGGGTGCGTTCGATGAGCTCGCGGGTGGTGAGTTCGGCCACCGGCGTGCAGGATTCGTTCGCGTTCACCAGTGAGTTCGCCAGATCCACCAGGGGCGCGGGCAGATCCACGCGTTCCACGACCGGATCGCCGAGGTCGAGCGGGGCGTAGGCGCTGGGCGCCGCGCACTGGGCGGCGATGTGCTCCTGCAGCTTTCGGCTCAGCGCTTTCACGCCGTTGAAGATCGCTCCGACGATCGGCTTCAGCAGGATGCCGACCGAGGGCACCAGGCTGGCGGTGAGCTGGGCCGGGATCTTGACGATCCGGGTGGCCAGGATGAAGACCTCGATGGCGTCGTTCACGGTCAGCCGGGACACCGACAGGGTCTGGTGCACGCGGCCCGTGCGCACCGCGTCCAAGCCGTTGACCAGGTAGGTGACGATCGGGTCGTCGAGGTAATCGGGTCGCGCGCCGACGAATGCGGGGGCGACCGGCAGTCCGTCGCGATGCACGCGCACCGCGGCGATGCCGCGCCGGAAATCGTCGACCTGCTGGTCGAAGCCGGCGAGCTGGGCGGCGGGCACCTGGGTTCGCAGGGCGGTGGCGGCCGCGGTGACCACGTCGTCGAAGGAGGGCGCGCCTGCCGCGCAGCCGTCGCTGATCGGGGTCGCGGCGAGGGTGCCGGTGGCGTCGGCGTGCGCCGGGGCGGTGGGGACGAGGATCGCGGTGCCGAGTACCCCGGTCAGCGCGAGGGCCCCGAGCAGCGGGGTGAGGAGGCGGGGTATCCGCATGGGGCGAGCTCCGATGATCTGGCTACACGAGAACTGGACGGTCGTTCAGTTCGGTGCCCATGTAATAGCGGCCGTGTTTCCGCCACATCGGCGTTTCGGCTAACTCCGATTGAAATTCCGATTGCCGCGGCGCGAAATCGGCCGCAGACCAGCGCCCGCCAATACTGCACCCGGACGGCTTGCGCACTTCCGATACTCTGGGCTCCCGTGACCGTCGCATCGTCCCCCGGTAACTCCGCAAACTCCTCTTTCGACCTGATCGTCGTCGGTTCGGGCTTCTTCGGCCTGACCGTCGCCGAACGCGCCGCGAGCCAATTGGGCAAGCGCGTACTGGTCCTCGACCGCCGCCACCACCTGGGTGGCAATGCCTATTCGGAGCCGGAACCGCAGACCGGGATCGAGGTTCACGTCTACGGCGCGCACCTGTTCCACACCTCGAACAAGCGGGTCTGGGATTACGTCACCCAGTTCACCGAGTTCACCAACTACAACCACCGCGTGTTCGCGATGCACAAGGGGCAGGCCTACCAGTTCCCGATGGGCCTGGGCCTGATCTCCCAGTTCTTCGGCCGCTACTTCACCCCCGAGGAAGCCAAGAAGCTGATCGCCGAGCAGTCCGCGGAGATCGAGACCAAGGACGCGCAGAACCTCGAGGAAAAAGCCGTCTCCCTGATCGGCCGCCCGCTCTACGAGGCATTCATCCGCGACTACACCGCCAAGCAGTGGCAGACCGATCCGAAGGAACTGCCCGCGGGCAACATCACCCGCCTGCCGGTGCGCTACACCTTCGACAACCGCTACTTCAACGACACCTACGAGGGTCTGCCCAAGCACGGCTACACCAAGTGGCTGGAGAACATGGCGACCTCGGACCTCATCGAGGTGCGGGTGAACACCGACTGGTTCGACGTGCGCGACGAACTGCGCGCCCAGAACCCGGACGCGCCCGTCGTCTACACCGGCCCGCTGGACCGCTACTTCGACTACGCCGAAGGCGAACTGGGCTGGCGCACCATCGATTTCGAGACCGAAGTGCTGGAAACCGGTGATTACCAGGGCACCTCGGTGATGAACTACAACGACGCGGACGTGCCCTACACCCGCATCATCGAGCCGCGGCACTTCCACCCGGAACGCGACTACCCGCAGGACAAGACGGTGATCATGCGCGAGTACTCGCGCTTCGCCCAGACCGGCGACGAGCCGTACTACCCGATCAACACCCCGGAGGACCGCGCCAAGCTGCTCGCCTACCGCGAGCGCGCCAAGGCCGAAACCGCCTCGCAGAAGGTGCTTTTCGGCGGCCGCCTGGGCACCTACCAGTACCTGGACATGCACATGGCGATCGGCAGCGCGCTCAACATGTTCGACAACGTCCTGCGCCCGCACCTGGAATCCGGTGCGGCGCTGGTGGATCAGGAGAGCGTGTGAGTTCCCCGGCAATGGTGGACGAAGTGACCGAGACCCGCGCGATTTCGCTGCTGCAGCGCATCATCCTGCCGCGGCCGGGCGAGCCGCTGGACGTGCGCACCCTCTACCTGGAGGAGTCGGACACCAACGCGCGCCGCGCGCACGCCTCCACCCGTACCGAGCTGTCCATCGGCGCGGAATCCGAGGTCTCGTTCTGCACCTACTTCAACGCGCTGCCCGCCAGCTACTGGCGGCGCTGGAGCGTCCTGAAGTCGGTGGTGCTGCGCCTGGAGCTGGCCGGCCACGGCCGCGTCGACCTGTACCGCTCCAAGGCCGACGGCTCGCGAATCCACGTGCAGGGTGACGAATTCGCGGTCGCGCCCGGCGCCGACTCCACCACGGTGGAGTTCGAGGCGGACCTGGGCCCGTTCGAGGACGGCGGCTGGCTCTGGTTCGACATCACCACCGACACGGCGGTCACGCTGCTCTCCGGCGGCTGGTACGCGCCGGTCCAGGCCCCGGGCGCGGGCACCATCGCCTGCGGCATGCCGACCTTCAACCGCCCCACCGATCTGGTGAAGACCCTGGCCGCGCTCGGCTCGGACCCGCTGGTGCTCGAGCATGTCAGCGCGGTCATCGTCGCCGATCAGGGCAACCGCAAGGTGGTCGACGAGCCCGGCTTCACCGAGGCCGCGGCGACCCTGGGCGACCGGCTGGTCATCCGCGACCAGCCCAATCTCGGCGGCTCCGGCGGCTACAGCCGCGTCATGTACGAGGCGCTGCGGCACTCCGACGCCGAATTCATCGTCTACATGGACGACGACATCGAGATCGAACCCGACTCGATCCTGCGCGCGCTGGCCTTCTCCCGCTTCGCCAAGTCCCCGCTGCTGGTGGGCGGGCAGATGCTGAACCTGCAGGAGCGCTCGCACCTGCACTCCATGGGCGAGGTCGTCGACCGCGGCGTCTTCATGTGGTCCTCGGCGCCCAATGTCGAATACGACCACGACTTCTCGAAGTACCCGCTCAAGGACCGCGACAACTCCAAGCTGCTGCACCGGCGCATCGACGTCGACTTCAACGGCTGGTGGACCTGCGTGATCCCGCGCCAGGTGGCCGAGGAGATCGGACAGCCACTGCCGCTGTTCCTGAAGTGGGACGACGTCGAATACGGTCTGCGCGCGCGCGATCACGGCTACCCGACGGTCACCCTGCCCGGCGCGGCGGTGTGGCACATGGCGTGGAGCGACAAGGACGACGCCATCGACTGGCAGGCCTACTTCCATCTGCGCAACCGCCTGGTGGTGGCCTCGCTGCAACTGCCGGGCAACGGCCGCGGCATGGTGGTCAACACCGTCAAGGCGACGCTGAAACACCTGCTCTGCCTGGAGTACTCGACGGTCGCGATCCAGAACCTGGCGATCAAGGACTTCCTCGCGGGCCCGGAGCGGCTGTTCCAGCTGCTGCCGAGCGCGCTGGGCGCGGTGCACGCGCTGCGCAAGCAGTACCCGGACGCGGTGATCCTGCCGTCCTCCACCGAGCTGCCGCTGGCCAGCCACCTCGGCGTCGGCGCGGTCGGCGAGCCGGCGAACCCGATCGCCAAGGTGATCCGCCTGGCCAAGGGCGTGGTGCACAACGTCAAGCCCGCGCACACCGAGCATCACCAGGTGCCGCAGTTGAACGTGCCCACGCTGGACGCGCGCTGGTTCCTGCTGTCGCAGGTCGACGGCGTCACCGTCACCACGGCAGACGGCCGCGGCGTCGTGTACCGCAAGCGCGATCCGCGCCAGGCGCTCGGCCTGTTCAAAGAGGCGCTGCGACTGCGGAAAGAACTGGCCGCCCGGTTCCCGGAAATGCAGAAGCGCTATCGTGCCGCGCATCCGGAACTCACGAGCACGGCGGCCTGGGAAAAGGCATTCGGTATCGAGAAGGGGAGCGATCAGCAGTGAACGCGGTGAACCAGAGCTTCTCGGCGCAGGACCTGCCCGAGGAGTTCCGGCTGGAAGACCGTGCGGCCGAGACCAAACGCCCGCCCGAGGTCGCGATCCTGAACGCGGTGCAATCCACCATCGGCGCCAACCCGTCCGTGGTCGCCGCGGCCCGGGGCATGTCGCACTTCGGTGAGCACGCGCTCGGCTGGATCGGCATCGCGGCGGCCGGCTGGCTGGTCGACAAGCCGCGCCGCCGGCAGTGGGCCGGGGTCGCGGTCGGCGCGGTCGGGGCGCACGCGGCCTCGATCGTGATCAAGCGGGTGGTCCGCCGCCCGCGCCCGAACGACCCGTCGGTGCAGGTCAATGTGGGTACGCCGAGCAAGTTGAGCTTCCCGTCCTCGCACGCGACCTCGACGACCGCGGCTGCGGTGTTGCTCGGCAGACTGACCGGGCTACCCTTGCCAGCGGTGATCGTTCCGCCGATGTTGCTCTCCCGAGTGGTGCTCGGAGTGCACTATCCCTCCGACGTGCTCGCCGGATCCGCGCTCGGCGCAGCGTCCGCCGCCGTAGTGCTCGCCGCCGAAAAGAGACTCGATAGTCGTGACCACCGCACAGGAAAAGACTCACCGTGAGAGAGCGAAGCGAACGAGCCATGAAACAGCGTGCTTCGCACATGACGGAGCAGAGCGCCAGCGAGGTGAAGTCATGAGTGAAGAGCCGACCGGCACCGATCTAGCCGAAGCGGTCGTCAAGGGTCCCCCGAAGACCTTGGCGGGCGGCCTGTTCAAGGCCGTGCGCCCGCGCCAGTGGGTGAAGAACGTCCTGGTGCTGGCCGCACCGCTGGCCGCGGGCCCGGACGTGGTCGGCGACGCCGGCGTCCTCGGCAGCGTCGCGATCGCCTTCGTGGTGTTCTGCATGGCGGCCTCGGGCATCTATCTGGTCAACGACTCGATGGACGTCGAGGCCGACCGGGCGCACCCGACCAAGCGGTACCGCCCGATCGCCGCCGGCGTGGTGCCGGTGAACCTGGCCTACGCGCTGGCGCTGGTGCTGCTGATCGGCTCGATCCTGGTCTCGTTCGCGGCGTCCTGGCATCTGGCCGTCGTGATGAGCGTCTACATCGGCATCCAGCTGGCGTACTGCTTCGGGCTCAAGCACCAGGCGGTGCTGGACATCTGCATCGTGTCCTCGGGCTTCCTGCTGCGCGCGGTGGCCGGCGGCGCGGCGGCGGGCATCGACCTGTCGCAGTGGTTCCTGCTGGTCATGGCGTTCGGCTCGCTGTTCATGGCGGCCGGCAAGCGCTACGCCGAGTTGCAGATCGCGCTCGGCACCGGCGCCAAGATCCGCAAGTCGCTGGAGTACTACACCCCCACCTACCTGCGCTTCGTCTGGACCCTCGCGGCGACCGCCCTGGTGATCTTCTATGGTCTGTGGGCATTCCAGCAGGGCGAGAAGAACGACACCATCTGGTACGCGATTTCGATGGTGCCGTTCACGATCGCAGTCCTGCGTTATGCGGTCGACGTCGACGGCGGCGCGGCCGGTGAACCCGAAGAGATCGCGCTGGGGGACCGTGTCCTCCAGCTTCTCGCAATCGCTTTGATCGGAGCGGTAGGTGTCGCTGTCTATCTCACCTGACGAGATGCTGGTCGAGGAAGTAGATCGGATCGGAGACGAGGCGGAGCGTGCAGAGCGCTCCGCCTCGCGGTTCGCTGTGCTATCCCGTGCCACCTTCGTCGGTGGGATCGCGCTCACCGCTGTGCTTTTCGCGATCGGCGGCTGGAACCGGCGCTGGATCGCCGACGACGGCCTGATCGTGCTGCGCACCATCCGCAACCTGCTCGCGGGCAACGGACCGGTGTTCAACGCGGGCGAACGCGTCGAGGCCAACACCAGCACCGCGTGGACCTACCTGGTCTGGTTCTTCAGCTGGCTGACCCAGGCGCGGCTGGAGTACGTGGTGCTCGGCATCGCGCTGACCATGTCGGTCCTGGCGATCGTGTTCGCCATGCTCGGCTCGGCGCGGCTGTGGGGCGGCACCGCCTCGGCCCTGCTGCTGCCGGCGGGCGTGCTGGTCTACATCGCGCTGCCGCCCGCGCGTGACTACGCCACCTCCGGTCTGGAGAGCGGCTTGGTCATCTGCTGGATCGGCCTGCTGTGGTGGCTGCTGATGCGCTGGGCGCAGGCCGGGCGGGTGCGCCTGCCCGGACTGTTCGGCCTGGTGTTCGTGGCCGGCCTGGCGCCGCTGATCCGCCCGGAGATGACGCTGGTCGGCGCGCTGGCGCTGCTGATGATCTTCCTCGCGCCGATGCCGGAGTCGCGGCTGCGCCCATTCCTGGTGCGCGGCTGCATCATCGCGATCGCCGGCCTGGTGCCGCTGGGCTACCAGATCTGGCGGATGGGCTACTACGGCCTGCCCTATCCGAACACCGCCGTCGCCAAGGACGCGGGCGGCGCGAAGTGGAGCCAGGGCTTCACCTACCTGTGGGATTTCGTCGGGCCCTACCACCTCTACATCCCGCTGCTGGTGCTGCTGGTCGTCGGCGTGGTCGCCGGCTGGGCGCGCCGCACGGGCGGGGAGCGGCAGCGCTGGACGGTGCGGCGGTTCCGCGAGTGGCTGCGCTCGCCGGGCGCGGTGGTCACCCTGGTGCTGGGCGCCGGGCTGCTGCTCACCGTGTACGCGTTGCGCGTCGGCGGTGACTTCATGCACGGGCGCATGCTGCTGCCGCAGTTGTTCCTGCTGCTGCTGCCGGTCGCCGTCGTCCCGTTCCGGCTGCCGGAGCGTGGCCGCCCGGCGAACTGGGCGCTGGCCGTGCTCGTGCTCGCCTGGATCGGCACCGTGGGCTGGTCGCTGTTTGCGGCGAGCACCACCGCGATCAAGTCCGGCACCACGATTCGCTCCTCCGGCATCGTCGACGAGCGCATCTACTACGTGCTCAACACCGGCCACGACCATCCGATCCGCGCCGAGGACTACCTCGACTACCCGCGCATCCGGGCCATGGTCGACGACATCACGGCCAGCCCCAACGGCGGCGTGCTGCTGAATTCGCCGTCGTTCATGTTCTGGTACGTCGCGCCGCCGCCGCTGCCGATCCCCGAGGGCGGCGCCGGGCACGCGGTGTTCTTCCTGAACCTCGGCATGACGAGCATGAACGTCCCGCTGGACGTGCGCGTCATCGATCCGATGGGCCTGGCCTATCCGCTGGCCGCGCACACCGACCGGCTGGTCGACGGGCGCATCGGGCACGACAAGAGCCTGTACCCGGACTGGGTCATCGTGGAGGCGGGCATGGTCGACGTGAAGCCGTGGATGCCCTGGTACCTGGACGAGAAGTGGGTCGCGCAGGCGCGCACGGCGATGTCCTGCCCGGCGACCGAGGCGCTGATGATCTCCTACCGGGATCCGTTCACCTTCGAACGGTTCAAGCACAACCTGCTGCACTCGCTGACCTTCGCCAAGTACCGGATCGATCGGGTGCCCAAGTACGAGATCGAGCGCTGCGGGCTGGTGAACCCCTACCCGGATCCGCCGCGATAGCCGTAGGCTGCTGATCGGCACGGGCTCACGATGCGCGCGCATCGTGGGCCCTTCGCGTTGTTCGAGGTATTCGCCCGTTTCCGGGCGAGATCACATTTAGAGACAAACGTGGCGTGCGCCTCAATCATTTCGGTTTGATAACGCCGAGGCATCGATGGCGCGATACGCTCGGTGAAAGTGCGCCCGTCGGGGGCGTCCACTCTGCGTGGGCAGATTCCGGCGGGGCTGATCGTCGAAGGCGGCCGGCTCGGTCGCGATGAGGGAAAGGCCCCGAATAGATATGCGACCTCTCAGAGTCCGGAGAGCCGGTAATTGGCTGAAGAAGTCGGTGCTGGTCTCCTTGGCCGTGGTGCTGCCACTCGGGGCCTCGGTCGGCGCGGCCGTCCCCGCGCAGGCCGCGTTCAACCCGGCGGCCTTCGACTTCTGGGTCGATTCCAGCATGGGGCCGATCAAGTCCCGCGTCATCCGCGCCGCCGACGGCAACACCAACCGCGTCGTCTACGTGCTCGACGGCATGCGCGCCCGCGGCGACATGAGCGGCTGGGAAATCGAGACCAACGTTCCCGCCGCCCTGGCCAACGCCAACATCAACGTGGTCATGCCGGTCGGCGGCCCGTCCAGCTTCTACGCCGACTGGAACGGCCCGAGCACCTTCCTCGGCATCGCCACCGGCTCCGGCCCCTCCGGCTCCTCCTCGGGCTCCTCGATGACGGGCTCCTCGGGCTGGCAGGAGACGCTCGGCAAGGCGAACACCTACAAGTGGGAAACCTTCCTCACCCAGAACCTGAAGAACGCGCTGCGGGATCGCCTGGGCTTCAGCCCGGTGCGCAACGGCGTGTTCGGTCTGTCCATGGGCGGCTCGGCCGCGCTGACGCTGGCCGCCTACCACCCGGACCAGTTCAACTACGCCGGCTCCTACTCCGGCTACCTGAACATCTCCGCGCCGGGCATGCGCGAGGCGCTGCGCGTGGCCATGGTCTCGGCCGGCGGCTACAACATCGACGCGATGGCGCCGCCGTGGGGCCCGCAGTGGCTGCGGATGGATCCGTTCGTGTTCGCGCCGAAGCTCAAGGCCGACAACACCCGCCTCTGGGTGGCCGCGGGCAGCGCGCTGCCGCAGGCCGGTGACATCAACAACCCGATGGACGTCATCCAGGGCATGCCGCTGGAGGCGCTGGCGCTGGTCAACACGCGCGCCTTCCAGGTCCGCATGGCCACGCTGGGCTACCAGAACGTGACCTACAGCTTCCCGGCCGCCGGCATCCACAACTGGGCGAACTGGGAGGCCGAGGCCAACCGCATGATCCCCGACCTGTCGGCGCACATCGGCTGACCCGCCGCCGCTTTCACCGCCGCCCGGTGCGTTCGCGCACCGGGCGGTTTGCTGTTTCCGGGCACATCCACGACTCGCCCCGCAACGAATCGCAAGGGCCATATACGCACGGTGCTTGTGGCGTGGGTCAACTTCCAGCAACATGTAGTCATTCTTTGGGTGAGCTACTCAGATTTGCTGGCTGATCGTCCGAAATGAGAGGTCGAGTCGAATGCGAATTGCCCGCTGGAATGGAAGACCAGGGAGCTCAGCAACCTCGGGATTCCGACTCCGCCCCTGGGCGGCCGGCTTAGCCATCGCGGTACTGGCGCCACTGGGAATCGCGTTCGGCGGTCCGACGCCGGCGCACGCGGGATTCGATCCCGCCGCATTCGACTTCTGGGTGGACTCACCGGTCATGGGTCCGATCAAAACCCGGGTGCTGCGCGCCCGGGACGGCAACACCAGCAGAGTGGTCTACGCCCTCGACGGGATGAGAGCGCCGGAAACTCTGAGCGGCTGGGAAATCGAAACCGGCGTCCCCGCCATGCTGGCGGATTGGAATATCAACGTGGTGATGCCGGTCGGCGGCATGTCCAGCTTCTATGCCGACTGGAACGCGCCGAGCTCGTTCTTCGGCCTGGCCCCCGACGCGGGCTCGAGTAACTCCGGATCCGGTGGGCTGAACGTGATTTCCACGGGCCCGGGCAAGAGCTATCGCTACGAGTGGGAAACCTTCCTCACCAGGGACCTGCGCAACGCGCTCAGCGACCGGCTCGGATTCAACCCCTATCGCAATGGCGTGTTCGGCCTGTCCATGGGCGGCAGCGCGGCCCTGACGCTGGCCGCCTATCACCCGGATCAATTCAGCTTCGCCGGTTCGATGTCGGGCTTCCTGAATATCTCCGCGCCCGGTATGCGCGAGGCGCTGCGGATCGGGATGGTCGACGCGGGCGGCTACAACGTGGATTCCATGGCCCCGCCGTGGGGCCCGAGCTGGCTGCGGATGGATCCGTTCGTGTTCGCGCCCAATCTGGTTCAGAACGGCACCCGGCTGTGGATCGCGGCGGGCAGCGGCGCGCCGCTGGACGGCGACATCCGCGGGCCGATGGACGTCATCCAGGGCATGCCGCTGGAGGCGCTGGCCCTGGCCAATACCAGGGCTTTCCAGGTGCGAATGGACACCCTAGGCGGCGGGAACGCCGTGTATTCGTTCCCGCCGGGTGGGATCCACAACTGGCACAACTGGATCGAGGAGGCTGCCCGGATGGCGCCGGACCTGTCGGCGAATATCGGCTGATTCCCCGGTTCATAGCAAGATCGGATAGCACCGCCCGGCGCCACTCGCCGGGCGGTTCGCTTTCTTTGTGAAATCCGGCTCGCTTTAACAAAATCCGGCCTTGGGGACGACATCACGCGGCCGACGCGGTAGTGTCACCGCACGATCACAGATTGTGCTCCAGGGGATTTCGGACTCCGATGACTCGCGCTGAGCGACTCGCTCTTGCTAAGGAATCCGGGGTCGAATATCCTCCTGCGAGCGCAAGTGTGTGACCAGATCGTTGTAGCGCCGCCGTTGAGCCGGGAGGTCGGGCCCGGCATCGAATGTGGCGTGCGTCTCGAGTGATGCCACAACAGCAGAAAGAGAGCAGAATTCATGCGTTTCGGCAGGGCCGCCGCGCCGAAGAGTACTCAGCCGGGCCGGCGAAGCGAACCTCGCGGTTGGCGTAATCGAATTCTGGCTGTCGGCGCCGCCACCCTGGCGCTGCCGATTGCCGCTGGTGTGGCCGCTCCGACCGCTGTTGCCGCGCCCATCACCGCTCCGGTGTTGCGCGCGCCCGCGGGCGGTTACGAGGAGCTGATGGTGCCCTCGGCCATGGGCCCGATCAAGGTCCAGGTCCAGTGGGCATCGCGGGGCGGTAGCGCCGCGCTGTACCTGCTCGACGGTCTGCGCGCACGCGACGACCGCAACGCCTGGTCTTTCGAGACCAACGCGATCGAGCAGTTCAAGAACGACAACATCACCCTGGTGATGCCGGTCGGCGGTCAGTCCAGCTTCTACACGGACTGGGTCTCGCCGTCGAACACCAACGGCCAGAAGACCACCTACAAGTGGGAGACGTTCCTATCCCGGGAACTGCCGAACTTCCTGGCGAACTACGGCGTCTCCAAGACCAACAACGCGGTCGCGGGTCTGTCCATGGGTGGCTCGGCCGCCCTGGCGCTGGCCGCCTACCACCGCGATCAGTTCAAGTACGCCGCGTCCTACTCCGGCTACCTGAACATCTCCGCGCCCGGCATGCGTGAGGCGATCCGCATCGCGATGCTGGACGCCGGCAAGTACAACGTCGACTCGATGGCCGCGCCGTGGAGCCCGGCCTGGCTGCGCATGGACCCGTTCGTGTTCGCGCCGCAGCTGAAGGGTCTGCCGATGTACATCTCGGCGGCGAGCGGTCTGCCGGGTCAGTTCGACAAGCCGAACTCCCCGGTCGGCCTGTTCAACACCGGTAACGCGATGGCGCTGGAAGCGCTCTCGCTGGTGAACACCCGTGCGTTCCAGGCCCGGTTGAAGACGCTGGACATCCCGGCGTTCTTCGACTTCCCGGCCAGCGGCACGCACTCCTGGAAGTACTGGGAAGGCCAGCTGTTCAACTCCCGCAAGGGAATCCTGGACGCCACCGGCGCCTGGTGATCCCGGCGCAGCCCTGAGCTGAGCGACGCCGCCGCTTCTTCCGAAGCGGCGGCGTCGTTGTCTTTGCGGCAGCTATCAACTGGATATACCTGTTCGCTATCAGCGCGTCCTCCCGGGTTCTCGACCTGGGCCGGGGTACAAAAACACCTATGACAGGGGCTGAGAGCGGCAGACGGGGGAGATACGTTCGACGCGCTGATCGGGCGCGCCGCCGGATATTGATCGCGGCCGCGCTGGTCCTGCCGCTGGCCGCCGGGATCGCCCCGGCCGCGGTGGCCGATCCCGTGGTCTTCGAGCCCGCGCCCAGACCGGCGCCCGCACTCTCCGCCGATCCCGCCCCGCCGAATCCGGCACCGGCCCCCGCGGCGGACCCCGTTCCCCCCGCCGCGCAACCCGTTCCCGCGCCGTCCGAGCCCGCCGCTCCGGCCCCGGAACTCACTCCGGTTCAAGCCCCCGTCTACGGGCCTGTCGTACCCGCCGCCCCCGAGCAGCCCGCCGAACGGGCACCGGAATCGACCCCGGCGTCCGAATCCAACGCAGCCCGTGTGCCGGAAGCCGCTGCCGCTCCCGAATCGAACGCGGCGCGTGCGCCGGAAACTGCTCCCGAACCGAACGCGGCGCGTGCGCCGGAAACTGCTCCCGAATCGAACGCAGCCCCGGCCCTTGAACCTCGGACCGCGCTCGAGCCGACCCCGGTCCGCGCCCCGGAACCCGCGCCTGCGCCCGCGGCCGAGCCGACGGTGGCTCGTGCGCCGGAACCGGCTCCGGCTCCGGAGCCGAACGCGGCCCGCGCACCCGAATCGGCCACGGCGCCTGCCGAGCCGAACACGGCCCGTGCCCCCGAATCGGCCGCGGCTCCGGAGCCGAACGCGGCCCGCGCACCCGAATCGGCCACGGCGCCTGCGGAGCCGAACGCGCCCCGCGCTTCCGAACCGGCGCCTGAACCGAATGCGGCCCGTGCGCCGGAGCAAGGACCTGCGCCGGAGGCGGCGGCGCCCGCCGTGCACGCGCCGGAGCCGACGCCCGCCGCGGCCCCGGTCGCGGGCGATCCGCGGGTGCAGAAGGTGGTGTGGCTCAACGATCGTCGGGTCGCGGTGTGGGTGGAGTCCGCGGCCATGGCGACGCCGATCCAGGTGCAGCTGTTGTTGCCGCGCGACTGGAACACGCGCAAGGACGCCAAGTTCCCGACGCTGTATCTGCTCGACGGCCTGCGCGCCACCGACGACGAGAGCGGCTGGACCAAGGACGCGGGCGCCGAGGATTTCTTCGCCGACAAGAACGTCACCGTGGTGCTGCCGATCGGCGGCCAGTCCAGCTTCTACTCGGACTGGGTCGCCCCGAACAACGGCAAGAACTACAAGTGGGAGACGTTCCTGACCAAGGAGTTGCCGCCGCTGCTCGAGCAGCACTGGCGGGCGACGGACGCGCGCGGCCTGGCCGGTCTGTCCATGGGCGGCACCGCCGCGATGTTCCTGGCCGGCCGCAACCCCGGCTTCGCCAAGTACGCGGCCTCCTACTCGGGCTTCCTCACCACGACCACCCTCGGTATGCCGCAGGCGATCATGTACGCGCTGCGCGACGCGGGCGGTTTCGACGCCAACGCCATGTGGGGTCCGCCGACCAGCGACGAGTGGGACAACCACGATCCCTACAACCTGGCCGACAAGCTCAAGGGCGTCAGCCTCTACATCTCCAGCGGTTCGGGCAGCACCGGCCCGTTCGACCAGGCGGGCGGGATCCCGGGCGTGAGCACCAATTACGCGGGCATGGGCCTGGAGATCCTGTCCCGGCTCACCTCGCAGAACTTCGTCACCAAGCTGGGCAAGCTGCAGATCCCGGCGCAGGTGAATTACCGTCCCTCCGGCACACATTCGTGGCCGTACTGGGATTTCGAGCTGCGCCAGTCCTGGACGCAGGCCGCGTCCGCGCTCGGCGTGGACGCGAACGCGATCGACTGCAAGCCGGCCGGTTCGATGGAGGGTCTGGTCCAGCAGGCGGCGTGGCTGGGCAACTGCACCACCGCCGAGTACCAGGTGCCCGGCGGCACCGCCCAGGATTTCCTGGGCGGCCGGGTGTTCAATTCGGCGGCGGGCACGCACGCGGTGGGCGGCATGATCGGCGGTGGCTACCAGGCGGCGAACGGTCCGGCGGGTCCGCTGGGCCTGCCGATCAGCGGTGAGCGCGGGCTGCCCGACGGCCGCGGCCGGGTCCAGGATTTCGAGCGCGGCTCGCTGTACTGGACGCCGCAGACCGGCGCGCAGATGGTGCGCGGCGCGATCCTGCAGGAGTGGGCCAAGCAGGGTTACGAGCACGGACCGGCCGGTTATCCGCTGGCGCCGGAGGAGAAGACGCCGACCCGGGACGGCGCGGTGCAGGCGTTCGAGGGCGGCCCGATCTACTACAGCCCCAAGACCGGCGTGTTCCGGGTGCAGGGCCAGATTCTCGACAAGTACAAGCAGATGGGTTACGAGAACGGCTGGCTGGGCTTCCCGGCAAGCGAGGAGCAGCCGCTCAAGGACTTCGGCCGCTACAGCCGGTTCGAGGGCGGGGCCATCTACTGGAGTCCGCTGTCGGGTGCGTGGGCGGTGCGCTCCGGGCCGATTTTCGAGGCGTGGCGCACAGCCGGCTTCGAGAACGGCCGCCTCGGTTACCCGACCGGCGACGAGACCGAGATTCCGGGCGGTGTGCAGCAGAACTTCCAGCTCGGGCGAATCGTGATCAAGAACGGCAAGGTTGAGATTCAAGGTCTGTGAGGTGGGGTAAAACGTGCAGGGACCGCCGGAGGACTCCGGCGGTCCCTGGGATCGCCCGCTAGCCTGGTTGGCGACCCGCAGCCCCCGTGACAGATCGAGGATACGAATTCATGCATCGGACCCGTGGAAAGGTTCTCGGCGTCGCCGTGGCCATCGCCGCCTCCGGCCTGCTCGCCGCCTGTGGCGGCAACGACTCGACCGCATCGAGCACGCCGACGCTGAGCCACACCACGACGGCCGCCGCGGCGCCGTCCTCGGCCGCGCCGGCGGAGTCGCCCTCCAGCACCGAGACCAGCAGCTCGGCGCCCGCGGCCCCCAGCTCCGAGCTGGAGCGCCCGCAGCCGGTGCCCACCGAGTCCGCCCCCGCCGACACCTCGAAGCTGACCGACAAGGACAAGAAGTTCCTGGACGCGCTCAAGGCCGAGGGCATCGCGCCGTCCAGCCCGGATATCGCGCTGAGCATCGGCACCTACGTCTGCCAGGGCGTCACCGCCGGCGCGAGCGAGGCCGACCTGACCACCTTCGTCAACGCGATGGCCGGCTCGGATCCGTCGTTCGACGCGAGCAAGATGTCGGTCGAGGACGCGGGCAAGAAGTACATCAGCACGGCTAAGTCGACGTACTGCCAGTGAACGCGCGCCGAGGCTCCAGCCCCCGCCGGTCCCGACCGGTGGGGTGCCTGATCTTCCTCGCAGTCGTCGCACTGCTGGTGGCGATCGTCCTGCTGATCTGGTCGATCGCCGCCGGCTGGTGGAAACCACCGGGGCCCACCAAGCCGCCGGAGGAGACGCCGAAAACCCAACCGGAGAGCTGCCCGGATGTGCAGTTCATCTCGATTCCCGGCACCTGGGAGTCCAACGCCGACGACGACCCGTACAACCCGACGGCGAACCCGGTCTCGTTGATGCTCAACATCTCCAAGCCGCTGCAGGAGCAGTTCCCGGGCAGCCGGCTCGACGTCTACACCGTCCCGTACGTGGCGCAGTTCTCCAATCCGGTGGCCATCCCGCCGGACGGGCAGACCTCCTACAACCTCAGCCGCGCCGAGGGCGAACAGCGCACCCTCGATTTCATGATCGGGCGGCAGAAGGAATGCCCGCTGACCAACTACGTGCTCGCGGGGTTCTCGCAGGGTGCGGTGATCGCCGGTGACGTCGCGGCCAGGATCGGCGCGGGCGACGGCCCGGTCTCTGCCGATCGTGTGCTCGGTGTCACGTTGCTGGCCGACGGCCGCCGCGAACCCGGTGACGGTCAAGCGACCTTGATCGGTACCGCCCCGCCGGGCGTCGGCGCGGAGGTCGCGCTGCGCGGCCTGAAGGTCCCCGGTATCACCATGACCGGCGCGCGTCCCGGCTTCGGCAAGCTCGCCGACCGCACCTTCACCATCTGCGCACCCGGCGACATGATCTGCGATTCGCCCAAACAGGCGCTGAACCCGGCGAACTTCATCCCCAGCGTGCTGACCCTGGTCCGCGCGGCGGGCAATCCGGTGCACAGCCTGTACAACGGCTACGTGGTCGATCCGGCCACCGGAGCCACCGCGACGCAGTGGACGGTCGGCTGGGCCGCGGGCTTGGTGAACAACGCTCCGCACCCGCCGCATTCCTGAGGCAATCGTGAATTTCCACAGTCCAGGCCGGTGGACGGTCGTGTCCGGCTCTGTGCCGCTGTGACATTGGCAATGCGATCGGTCGGCACGTTGTAAAGTGCGCTGAAGTTCACGCCGTCTATCCGCCAGGAGCATGAGTTCATGACACAAGCTGCCGCACCCGCCGGTGAGCTGACCGCGCTGGGTACGCCGCTGCGTCCCTTCCGCTTCGCGGCTGCGGGCGAGGGGAACAAGCAGGAGGGCGGGGCACGCAAGTTCATCCAGACGGCACAGCAGGCCGAGGAGTACGGGTACGACACCTTCGTCGTCCCGGACCACCTGGGTGACCAGATCGGCCCGATCGCCGCGCTGGGCGCGCTGAGCCAGGCCACCAGCCGGATCCGGCTGGGAACCTCGGTGCTGGCCAACGGGTTCCGCCATCCGGTGGTGCTGGCCAAGGATCTGGCGACCATCGACGTGCTGTCCAAGGGCCGCCTCGAGGTGGGCTTGGGCGCGGGCTGGAAGCAGGACGAATTCCTGGCCGCCGGGCTGCCGTACGACACCCCGGGTGTCCGCCTGGCGAAACTGGATGAGGCGCTGACCATCCTGGACGTGCTGCTGCGCGGCCAGGAGTGCAGCTTCGACGGCAAGTACTACCAGGTGGACGGCATCAAGGGCACCCCGCGTCCGCGCCAGGGCCCGCGTCCGCCGATCTGCACCGGCGGCGGCGGACCGAAGATGCTGCGCCTGGCCGCCAAGCACGCCGACATCGTCTCGGTCGTGCCGGTCACGACCAAGCAGGGCAAGGGCCTGCTCTCGGGCATCACGATGGCCAAGACCATCGAGAAGGTCGAGCTGATCAAGGAGGCTGCCGGAGACCGGTTCAACGAGATCGAATTGAACTGGGCGATCACCGCCATCGTCATCACCGACGACCGGGAGAAGACCGCGGAGATGGCGCTGACCGCCATCGAGCGGGGCCTGCACCCGGATCTCGAGGTGGACGTGAAACTCTCGGTAGAAGAGATCTTGAACTCGCCCTATGTGGCGATCGGAACGTTCGAGGAAATCGCCGAGCAGATCAAACGTGTGCGGCAACTCACGTCGATGTCGTACGTCGGGGTATTTCCCACCCAGATGGACGCCTTCGCACCGGTGATCCCCCTGCTGAGGGACGAGTGAACAGCTCTCCTCTGTAACATAACAGCGGTTTGAGTACATCTAGCCGATATGCGGTCACCGCGCGACCGCACCAGAATCTGCAGGCTGGCTCATGCACGAGCCGCACGCGTAGCGTGCTGAGCGACCCGCGGGGCGATAGCGAGTCGGGGCCTCACAGGTAAGCAGCGGCGAAGTTCAGCCGTTTTGCTGCGTGTGCCTCGGAGGAGAAGAAGGAATGGAAGAGACTTTCGACGACTACCTGGACGAAACCGGGAACATCCATATTCCCGAGGGTCGCACCCTGGTCGAACACGTCGAGAAGCACACCCGCAACGACGCGAACACGCTTGCGTACCGCTACATCGACTACTCGCGGGAACGCGACGGCGAGGTGCAAGAGCTGACGTGGCAGGAGTTCGGTGTACGGCTGCGCGCGGTGGCCGCTCGTCTGCAGCAGGTCACCAAGCCCGGGGACCGGGTCGCCATCCTGGCGCCGCAGGGCCTGGATTACGTGATCTCCTTCTTCGCCGCGATCTACGCGGGCTGCATCTCGGTGCCGCTGTTCGATCCGGACGAGCCGGGTCACACCGATCGCCTGCACGCCGTCCTCGGTGACTGCACCCCGTCGGCCATCCTGACCGCCAGCTCCTCCGCGGCCGGGGTGCGCCAGTTCTTCCGCGCGCTGCCCGCCGCGCAGCGCCCGCGCATCATCGCCGTGGACGCGATCCCGGACAGCGTCGGCGAGAGCTGGGTGCGCCCGGACAGCAAGGTCGACGACATCGCCTACCTGCAGTACACCTCGGGTTCCACCCGGGTGCCGGCCGGTGTGGAGATCACGCACCGGGCCGTGGGCACCAACCTGCTGCAGATGGTCAAGGCGCTGAACCTGGACTGGAGCTCGCGCGGCGTCACCTGGCTGCCGCTGTTCCACGACATGGGCCTGCTGACGGTGATCCTGCCCGCCGTGGGCGGCAAGTACATCACCATCATGTCGCCGAGCGCGTTCGTGCGCCGCCCCTACCGCTGGATCAAGGAACTGGCCGCCGTCTCCGACGGTGCCGGAACCTTCGCCGCCGCACCGAACTTCGCCTTCGAGCACGCCGCGGCGCGCGGCCTGCCCAAGCCGGGCGAATCGCTGGATCTATCCAACGTGCTCGGCCTGATCAACGGCTCCGAGCCGGTGACCACCTCGTCGATGAAGAAGTTCAACGAGGCGTTCGCCCCCTACGGGCTACCCAAGACCGCGATCAAGCCCTGCTACGGCATGGCCGAGGCGACGCTGTTCGTGTCGGCCACCAAGGCCGAGGACGAGGCCAAGGTCGTCTACGTCGATCGCAACGAGCTCAACGCCGGCCGCATGGTGAAGGTCGAGCAGGGCACCGAGAACGCGATCGCGCAGGTTTCCTGCGGCTATGTGGCGCTATCCCAGTGGGCCGCGATCGTCGATCCGGCCACGGTGGACGGCGACGGCGGCCACGAGCTGCCCGACGGCCAGGTCGGCGAGATCTGGTTGCACGGCAACAACATGGGCATCGGGTACTGGGCGCGCAAGGAAGAGACCGCCGCCACCTTCCAGAACAAGATCAGCAAGAGAAACCCCGAGGACAGCCACGCCGAGGGCACCGCGGACGACGCCAACTGGATGCGCACCGGCGACTACGGCGTGTACTTCGAAGGCGAGCTCTACATCACCGGCCGCGTGAAGGACCTGGTGATCGTCGACGGCCGCAACCACTACCCGCAGGATCTCGAGTTCTCGGCGCAGGAGGCCTCCACCGCGCTGCGGCCGGGCTTCGTGGCCGCATTCTCCGTGCCCGCCAACCAGTTACCCGCCGAGGTCTTCGCGCAGGGCAGCCACTCGGGCCTGAAGTTCGACGCCGACGACGCCTCCGAGCAGCTGGTGATCGTGGCCGAGCGCGGGCCGGGCGCGGGCAAGGCCGATCCGCTGCCGATCGCCGACGCGGTCCGGGCGGCGGTGTCGCTGCGCCACGGTGTCACCGTGCGCGACGTGCTGCTGGTGCCGGCGGGTTCGATCCCGCGCACCTCCAGCGGCAAGATCGCCCGGCGGGCCTGCAAGGCCGAATACGTCGGCGGCACGCTGCGGGGCGGGTACACCCAGCAGGCGTTCCCCGATGCTCCGGATGCCGAGTAGGAAACCGACGCAACCGCCCGCGGTGGTGCGGTTCCGGCGCCGTTCGGCGCCGGCCGCACCCGCGGGTGCTCCGGGGGTCGGCAGTCGGCGGGGTGGGTAAGTAATGTGCTTTTGCAAGTCGCTCGTAACCACGCCCGGGCGACTGCGCGCGGGGTATCAACCACCGAGCGTCAATTCGCGGCGCGCCCGGTACGCAGACAGGTAGCTTGAGGAATTGATGGCTGACAACGAGGGCACACCCACCCAGACGACCGAGGCCGCCGACAGCTCGGCGACGCCCGAGTCGCCCGCACCCGTCAAGGATGCGGCCAATCCCGACATCTCGGTGGCGGAACTGCGAGAGTGGTTGCGGCGCTGGGTATCCGACGCGACCGGTCAACCGTTGGAGAACATCACGGTGGACCGGCCGATGGAGGAGTTCGGGCTGGCCTCGCGCGACGCGCTCGCCCTCGGCGGCGACATCGAGGAGCTGACCGGCGTCGTGCTCAACGCGACCGTCGTCTACCAGCATCCGACCATCGGCTCGCTGGCCGAGGTGATCGTCAACGGCGTGCCCGAGCTGCCCGAGGAGTCGGCCGACGACGCGTTCTACGCGGGCTACACCCCCGGCGAGGCGCACGACATCGCCATCGTCGGCCTGTCCACCCGGCTGCCCGGCGCGGGCGACACCCCGGAGTCGACCTGGGAGTTCCTCATCAACCGCGGCGACGGGATCCGGGAACTGCCGGAGGGCCGCTGGGAAGAGTTCACCGCGGATCCGTCGGTCAAGCAGATCGTCGAGGAGTCCAACACCCTCGGCGGCTACCTCGACCAGGACGTCGTCAAGGGCTTCGACGCGGAGTTCTTCGCGATGTCGCCGGTCGAGGTCGAGCGGGTCGATCCGCAGCAGCGCCTGATGATGGAGCTGACCTGGGAGGCCCTGGAGCACGCCCGGATTCCGGCCAGCGATCTGCGCGGCGAATCCGTCGGCGTCTTCGTCGGCTCGTCCACCAGCGACTTCCAGTTGATCGCCGCCCTCGGGCTCGGCGACATCGACCCGAACATGCCGATCTCGGCCGAGGCCTACGCCCTGCTGGGCGCCTCCACCGGCATCATCGCCAACCGGGTCTCCTACTTCTTCGACTTCCGCGGCCCGTCGGTCACCGTCGACACCGCCTGCTCCTCGACCATCGTCGCGGTGCACCAGGCCGTGCGCGCGCTGCGCGACGGCGACGCCGACCTGGCCCTGGCCGGCGGCGTGAACATGATCCTGGCCCCGGTCGCGACGCTCGGCTTCGAGAAGAACGGCGCGGTCGCCAAGGACGGGCACATCAAGGCGTTCTCCTCCGACGCCGACGGCATGGTGCGCTCGGAGGGCGCGGGCCTGGTGGTGCTCAAGCGCCTGGCCGACGCCGAGCGCGACGGCGACGACATCCTCGCCGTGATCAAGGGTTCGGCGGTCAACAGCGACGGCCGCTCCAACGGCCTGTTCGCGCCGAACCCGGAGGCGCAGGCCGACGTGCTGCGCCGTGCCTACCGGGACGCGGGCATCAAGCCATCCACCGTGGATTACATCGAGGCGCACGGCACCGGCACCCCGATCGGCGATCCGATCGAGGCCGAGGCGCTGGGCCGGGTGATCGGCCGCGGCCGCGACGCCGACAAGCCCGCGCTGCTGGGTTCGGCCAAGACGAACTTCGGCCACCTGGAATCCGGCGCCGGCGCGGCCAGCCTGGCCAAGGTCGTGATGTCGTTCCAGCACAACGTCATTCCGCCGAACCTGGGCTACGCGGGCCCCAGCCCGTTCATCCCGTTCGAGCAGGCGCACCTGAAGGTCGTCGACCAGCCGACGGAGTACCCGCGCTACAGCGGCACCGCCACGGTCGGCATCTCCGGCTTCGGATTCGGCGGCACCAACGCGCATCTGGTGCTGCAGGAGTACAAGCCGGCCCCGGCCGCCGAGCCCGCCGCGCGAGACGAAGATATCGAGACCGAGGTCGCCGGCACCGACGTGGTGGCCGAGGCCACCGCGATCGCCGCCGACGCGGTGCCGGAGCCGGAGTGGTCCGAGCGCGCGGAGCCGCTGCCGGTCATCCTGGCGGTGTCGGGCTATCTGCCCTCGCGCCGCCGCCGCGCCGCCGGGGAACTCGCCGATTGGCTCGAGGCCGACGGCAAGGACGTGCCGCTGGAGGACGTGGCCCGGTCGCTGGCCAAGCGCAGCCACTGGCGTTCGCGCGGCGTCGTGATCGCGAAGGATCACGACGAGGCCGTCGCCGGTCTGCGTGCGATCGCCGCGGGCAAGCCGGGCAACGGCGTCTTCACCGTCGACTCGCCCGCCGCCAAGGGCCCGCTGTGGGTGATGGCCGGATTCGGCGCGCAGCACCGCAAGATGGGCAAGCAGCTCTACGCCGAGAACCGGATCTTCCGCGACACCGTGGACAAGATCGACGAACTCGTCGTCGACGAGGCCGGGTACTCGGTGCGCGAGATGATCCTCGACGACGCCCAGGATTGGGACATCGGCACCGGCCAGGTCGGCACCTTCACCATCCAGGCCGGTCTGGCCGCCATCCTGCGCGCGCACGGCGCGGAGCCCGAGGGCGTGGTCGGCCACTCCCAGGGCGAGGTCGCCGGCGCCTACATCTCCGGCGGCCTGCCGCTGGAAGACGCGGTGCGCGTCATTGTTTCGCGCGGCCGCCTGATGGCCGAGGGCGAGGCCATGATCACCGACGACCAGGTGCGCAACATGGCGCTGGTCGAGTTGAGCGCCGAGGACGTCGAGGCGATGCTGCCGGACTTCCCGGACATCGAGCTCGCGGTCTTCGCCGCGCCGACCAACACCGTGATCGGCGGCCCGCCGGATCAGGTGCACGCGATCGTGGCCAAGGTCGAGGAGCAGGGCAAGTTCGCGCGCGTACTGCAGACCCGCGGCGCCGGCCACACCTCGCAGATGGACGTGCTGCTCGGCGAATTGGCGGCGGAGCTGGCCGGTATCGAGCCGACCCCGCTGCAGGTCGATCTGTACTCGACCGTGCACCGGGGCGCGCTCTACAAGGCGGGTCACGAGCCCGTGCACAACGAGGACTACTGGGTCACCAACATGCGCGGCTCGGTGTACTTCACCCACGCCGTCCGCGCCGCGGTGGACACCGGCATCACCACCTTCCTCGAGCTGGCCCCGAATTCGGTCGCGCTCATGCAGGTCATGGGCACCACGTTCGCGGCGGGCGTGCACAACGCCGCGCTGATCCCGACGCTCAAGCGCAAGGAAGACGAGTCGGCCGCCGTGATCTCGGCGCTGGCCCAGCTCTACGTCAACGGCCATCGCGTGGACCTGTCCTCGCTGCTGCCCGCCGGCCCGTACGCCGACATCCCGCGGACGACGTTCGTGCGCAAGGAGTTCTGGCCCACGGGCAAGGCGATCGCCACGGGCGGCGGCAACGCCAAGGTCCCGGGCGCGCACGTGTCGCTGCCCGATGGCCGCCACGTGTGGGAGGTCCAGGCGGGAGCCGTCACCGATCTCGGCGCGCTGGTGACCGCCGCTGCCGCGCAGGTGCTTTCGCAGGTGCAGGCGGGCGCGTCCTATGCCTACGCTCCGATCCCGGCCACCGGCACGCTCACCACGACGCTGACCCCGTACCCGGGCGGCGCGGCGGCGCAGGTGCACGCCAAGGACGGCAACCAGTTCACGCTGCTGTTCGACGGTGTCGTCACCTCGGGCGCTCCGCTGCCGGAACCGGTTGCGGCGCAGCCGGTCGCGCAGGCCGCCCCGGCGGCCGCGGAGGTCGCGGTGGTGGAGAGCTTCGGTGACCGCTGGGATCCGAACGGCAGCCAGCAGCTCGAGGAGCGGCTCGCGCTGATCGTCGCCGAGTCCATGGGTTACGCGGTGGAGGATCTCCCGATGGAGATCCCGCTGATGGAGCTCGGGCTCGATTCGCTGATGGCGATGCGCATCAAGAACCGTGTCGAATACGAATTCGACATTCCGCAGTTGCAGATCCAAGCCGTGCGCGACGCCAACCTGACCGAGGTCGGCAAGGTGCTGCGCTACGCCATCGAGCATCGCGACGAGGTGGCCGCGATCGCCGAGCGGCAGGCCGCCGGCGAAGACGTCAGCATCGACGCCGACTTCGTCAACCAGGCGCGGGCCGCGATCGAGGCGGGCGCGGACCCGGCCGCCGTCGCGAAAGCCGCCGCGGCCGAAGCGGCTCCGGCCGCGGAGAAGAAGGAAGCGATCGAGTCGGCGGCGGGCGCGCTGGTGGCCGAGGCCGCCGTCGCGACCGAGGTCCCGGTGGCCGAGCAGGCCGTGCTCGGCGGGGTGGCCTACGAGGCCGAGAACGAGGACGACGTGCCACCGCGCGACGCGGCCGAGCGGCTGGCCTACGGCACCTGGGCCCTGGTCACCGGCAAGTCCGCGGGCGGCATCTTCAACACCCTGCCGATCCTGGAGGAGGACGTCGCGGAGAAGATGGCGGCCCGCCTCACCGAGCGGGTCGGCTCCGAGATCACCGTCGACGACGTGCTCGACAGCGAGACCATCGAGGATCTCGCCAATATCGTGCGCGAACTGCAGGACAGCGGCGCCGAGATCGACGGTTTCGTGCGGCCGCTGCGGGCCCGCGCCGAGGGCTCGAACGCGGTGCCGGTCTTCGTGTTCCACCCGGCGGGCGGCAACACCCTGGTCTACGAACCGCTGCTGAAGCGGCTCCCGGCCGACACCCCGATGTATGGCTTCGAGCGCGTCGACGGTTCGATCGAGGAGCGGGCCCGCCAGTACGTGCCGGAGCTGCGCAAGATCCAGGGCGACGGGCCGTACGTGCTGTACGGCTGGTCGCTGGGCGCGGTGCTCGCGCTGCAGGTCGGTCAGCTGCTGCGGGAAGAGGGCGCCGATGTGCGCACGGTGGGCCTGATCGATCTCGCGATTCCCGCGGCCCCCGAGGACAACAGTCCCGAGGAGCGGATCCGCCGGCTCGAGCGCTATCAGGCATTCGCGAAGAAGACCTACAACGTGCCGCACGAATTGGATCGCGAACAGCTCGAGGAACTGGCCGCGGCCAGTGACGAGGAGCAGTTCAAGATGATCGGCGACCTGATCAAATTGAGCGGCGCGAAGATTCCGGGCGGCGTGCTCGAACATCAGCGCACCTCCTGGCTGGAACACCGGGCGTTGCAGCAAGCACAGCAGCGCCAGTACGACGGTGACGTGGTGCTCTACCTCGCCGATCGCTATCACGACGGTGCGATCGAGCTCGAGCCGCGATACGCGGATCGGCGGCCCAACGGCGGCTGGGACGAGTACATCACCAATCTCGAGATCGTCCACATCCCCGGCGACCACCTGCAGATCGTCGACGAGCCCCGGATCGGCAAGATCGGTCTGGACCTCGCCGCCAAGCTCGCCGATATCGAGGCGAAGGGAGCCAAGTGACCACCACTGCCGAGAAGCTCGCCGACCTGTGGAAGCGTTTGGAGCTCGCACAGGAGCCGACGGGCGAAGCGGGCGTGGCCAAGCGGGCGAAGAAGGGGATTCCCAGCGCCCGCGACCGGATCGGCATGCTGCTGGATCCGGGCAGCTTCGTGGAAATCGGTGCGCTGGTGCGCAATCCGAACGACAAGAAGGCGCTCTACAGCGACGGCGTGGTCACCGGGCACGGCCTGGTCGACGGGCGTCCGGTCGCGGTCTTCTCCCATGACCAGACCGTCTACGGCGGTTCGGTCGGCGAGATGTTCGGCCGCAAGATCGTCGCCACGATGGAGTTCGCGGCCAAGATCGGCTGCCCGCTGGTCGGCATCAACGACTCCGGCGGCGCGCGCGTGCAGGAGGCGGTCACCTCACTGCACTGGTACGGCCAGCTGGCCACCGCGATGGAACCGCTGTCGGGGTACGTCCCGATGATCTCGCTGATCCTGGGCAACTGCGCGGGCGGCGCGGTGTACCAGCCGATCTGCACCGACGTCGTCGTCGCCACCGAGGACGCGCACATGTTCGTCACCGGGCCGAAGGTGATCCGCGAGGTCACCGGCGAGGACGTGAGCATCGAGGAGCTCGGCGGCGCGCGCAGCCAGGCCGGGTACGGCAATATCCACCACGTCGCCAAGGACGAGCAGGCGGCCTTCGCCTGGGTCCGGGATTACCTGGGCTACCTGCCCTCCAGCTGCGTCGAGCTGCCGCCGGTGGTGAATCCCGGTCTGGAGCCGGAGGTCACGGACTCGGATCTGGAATTGAACGGGCTGGTCCCGGATTCCGACAACGCCGGCTACGACATGCACGAGGTGCTGCTGCGGATCTTCGACGACGGCGGCTTCCACGAGATCGGCGGCCAGGTCGCGCAGAACGTCATCACCGGATTCGCCCGGGTGGACGGCAATCCGGTGGGCGTGGTCGCCAACCAGCCCATGCACTACGCGGGCGCGCTGGACGCGGCCGCCTCGGACAAGGCGGCGCATTTCATCCGCGTCTGCGACGCGTTCGAGATCCCGCTGGTGCTGGTGGTGGACACGCCGGGCTTCATGCCGGGTGTGGAGCAGGAGAAGATCGGCGTCATCAAGCGCGGCGGCCGGTTCCTGTTCGCCTACACGGCCGCGTCCGTGCCGAAGGTGACCGTGGTGGTGCGCAAGGCCTACGGCGGCGGCTGGGCGGTCATGGGCTCCAAGGCGCTCGGCTCGGACGTGTATCTGGCCTGGCCCACCGCGCGCATCGCGGTGATGGGCGCCGAGAGCGCGGTCAGCCTGATGGGCGGCAAGCAGATCGAGGCCATGCCCGAGGATCAGCGCGAGGGCATGCGCAAGCAGATGATCGACTTCTACAACGCCACCGTGGCCACGCCGTGGCTGGCGGCCGAGCGCGGGTACCTGGACGCGGTCATCGAGCCGTCCGCGACCCGGCTGGAGCTGCGGCGCGCGCTGAAGCTGTTGCGGGACAAGAAGATGGTGCGCTACCCGCGCAAGCACCACCTGATCCCGCTGTAACCCCGGACTCCGCCGTACCGGGAATCGGGCCGTACTCCGTTGCGAGACGGCCCGATTCCCGTCGGTCGGTGCGAAACCTCAGGCGATGGTCGCGGACTCGATGACCACGTCCTCGCGCGGCACGTCCTGGTGCCCGCCGGCCGAACCGGTGGCCACGGCGCCGATCTTGTCGACGACCTCGTGGCCCTCGACGACCTTGCCGAAGACGGTGTAGCCCCAGCCCGACGGCGTCGGCGCGGAGTGGTTCAGGAAGTCGTTGTCCGAGGTGTTGATGAAGAACTGCGCGGTGGCCGAGTGCGGGTCGTTCGTGCGGGCCATCGCGATGGTGTACTTGTCGTTCTTCAGGCCGTTGGTGGCCTCGTTCTGGATCGGCGCCTGGGTGCCCTTCTGGCGCAGGCCCGGTTCGAAGCCGCCGCCCTGAATCATGAAGTTCGGGATGACGCGGTGGAAGATGGTGCCGTTGTAGTGGCCGGCGTTCACGTAGCTCACGAAGTTCTGCGCCGTGTTCGGCGCCTGGGCGTCGTCCAGCTCCAGGACGATGGGGCCGTAATTGGTCACGAGATTCACCTTGGTCATACCCCCACCCTGCCAAAGACCCCGACCACGGTCAGCCACTCGGGTCCATTTTCGGGGATCCGGCTATCACGCGGGGGCTCTGCGGTGGGGTCGATGACCAGGGCGCGCACCGGCTGGTGTACCCGGACGGACCGGTACAGCTAGCATTGCCAACCGTGTCAGACGCCGCCACCGCCGTACTCGAACGCCCGGCCCCCGCTCCGCAGGTCGCGCCACGCGATTTCCGGACCGCGCGCGCGATCGCGCTGATCACCGGTCTGTTAGGCGCGCTGCTGGCGCTGGCCACCCCGTTCCTGCCGGTCAGTCAGACTACGGCGACGTTGAATTGGCCACAGAGCGGAACGCTCGGCAATGTCAGCGCGCCGCTGATGTCGCAGGTGCCGATCGAGCTGAAGGCCACGATTCCGTGTTCGGCGGTGCAGGCGCTGCCCGAGCAGGGCGGCATGCTGCTGGCGACCGCGCCGCCGCAGGGCGACCGGGCGGCCCTGGAGGCGATGTTCGTGCGCGTCTCCGACAGCACCGTGGACGTGGTCGACCGCAACGCGGTGGTGGCGTCCGCGCCGCGGTCGGACATGGGCCAGTGCTCGGAGCTCCTGATCAGCTCCGACGATCAGAAGACCCGGGCGGAGTTCGTCGGCCTGACCAGGCCGGTGGAAAAGCAGGTGCCCGGCGCGGATTCGGTGATCGTGGACGAGCCGCTGGCCGGCGAGCTGACGGGTGATCTGCGGCCGCAGATCGTGGGCGTGTTCTCGGACCTGCGCGGCGCGGCGCCCGCCGGGTTGTCCTTCGAATCCACCATCGACACCCGGTTCACCACGAGCCCGACCCTGATCAAGATGGTGGCGATGCTCGCCGCGGTCGTGCTGACGCTGATCGCGCTCGCCGCCCTGGCCAAGCTGGACACCAGCGACGGCCGCGGGCACCGGCGGTTCTTCCCGGCGCACTGGCTGAAGCCGACCTGGGCCGACGGCGCGGTGATCGGCACGCTGCTGGTGTGGCACTTCATCGGCGCCAACACCTCCGACGACGGCTACATCCTGAGCATGGTGCGGGTCGCCCCGCACGCCGGGTACATGGCCAACTACTTCCGCTGGTACGGCGTGCCGGAGGCGCCGTTCGGCTGGTACTACAACGTGATCCAGGTCTTCGCGGAGATCTCCACCGCCAGCCCGTGGGTCCGGCTGCCCGCGCTGGCCTGCGCGATCCTGTGCTGGATGGTGATCAGCCGCGAGGTGGTGCCGCGCCTGGGCCGCGGCGTGCGCAACAGCAAGGTGGCGCTGTGGACCGGCGGCCTGGTCTTCCTGGCCTTCTGGCTGCCCTACGACAACGGCCTGCGTTCGGAGCCGATCGTCGCGCTGGGCGCCCTGCTGACCTGGGTCTCGATCGAACGCGCCATCGCCACCGGCCGCCTGCTGCCGGCCGCCATGGCGGTGCTCATCGCCGCCTTCACGCTGGCGGCCGCGCCGACCGGCCTGATGTGCGTGGCCGCGCTGCTCGCCGGCATCCGCCCGCTGATCTGGATCGTGGTGCGCCGCCGTCGCGACTTCATGAAGCTGGGCGCCTCGGCCTGGTGGGGTTCGACGCTGCCCTTGCTCGCGCCGATCGCGGCGGCGGGCGTGCTGGTGCTGACCGTGGTCTACAGCGACCAGACCTTCTCGGCGATCCAGGAAGCCAACCGGGTGCGGCAGGCGACCGGCCCGAACCTGGCCTGGTACGAGGACTACCTGCGCTACTACTACCTGTTCGTGGAGACGGTGGACGGCTCGCTGCCCCGCCGCTTCGCCTTCCTGACCATGCTGCTGTGCCTGTTCACCACCATGCTGGTGCTGCTGCGCCGGCGGCAGGTGGCGGGCATCGCGAGCGGGCCGACCTGGCGGTTGATGGGCATCGTCTTCGGCACCATCTTCTTCATGATGTTCAACCCGACGAAGTGGACGCACCACTTCGGCGCGTACGCGGGCATCGCCGGTTCGCTGGCCGCGGTCACCGCGGTCGCGGTGTCGGCGACGGCGCTGCGGCATCGCAAGAACCGGGCCATCTTCCTGGCCGGTCTGCTGTTCGTGCTCGCGGTGGCCTTCTCCGGCATCAACGGCTACTGGTACGTCTCCAGCTTCGGCGTGCCGTGGTTCGACAAGCGGATCTCGCTGCAGGGTTACCAGGGCAACACGCTGATGCTGGTGCTGTTCGCGCTGGCGCTGGCGCTGGTCGCCTGGCACGCGCTGCGCGAGGGCTATGCCAAGCCGGAGAGTTCGGCCAAGTCCGAGCGCGGGCGGCGGATCCGGAAGTTCGCCGCGATTCCGCTGACCGTGGTGGCGGCCCTGATGGTGGCGCTGGAGGTGCTCTCGCTGGTCAAGGGCGCTTACTCGCAGTACCCGGCGTATTCGCTGGCACGTTCGAACTACGACGCGGTCACCGGGAACTCCTGCGGCCTGGCCAATGACGTCCTGGTGGAGGCGGATCCGAACGCGGGCCGGCTGCAGCCGGTCGTCGATCCTGCGAATCCGCCCAAGGACGACGATCCGCTGGGCGGGGCCGAGCCGGTCGGCTTCACGCCCAACGGCGTGCCCGACGACCTGTCCGCCGACAGCGTGGAGGTGAAGCCGGGCACCGGCAACACCTCGACCCAGTCGGTCGGCGCGGCCTTCGCCGAGGGCGAGAGCGCCGGCACCGGCGGCGGCAAGGGCGCGGTCGGCGTGAACGGCTCCAATGTCGCGCTGCCGTTCGGCCTGGACCCGGCCGGCACCCCGATCATGGGCAGCTACCAGCCCGGCGTGCAGCAGCCCGCGCGCCTGACCTCGAGCTGGTACGAACTGGCGCCGCGCTCGGCGGACAAGCCGCTGGTGGTGATCTCCGCCGCGGGCCGCATCCTGTCCTACGACGACACCGGCGATCTGAACTACGGGCAGTCGCTCACCGTGGACTACGGCCGGCGCCTGCCCGACGGCGGCGTGGAGAAGCTCGGCACCTACCTGCCGCGCGATATCGGCCCGTTCCCGTCCTGGCGCAACCTGCGGGTGCCGCTGTCGGAGATCGCGCCCGAGGCCGACACCGTGCGCATCGTCGCCAACGACCCGATCCTGATCGGTGACCAGTGGCTGGCGTTCACGCCGCCGCGCATGCCGAAGCTGGAGTCGCTGAACACCTTCCTCGGTTCCGAGCAGCCGATCCTGGAGGACTGGGCGGTCGGCCTGCAGTTCCCGTGCCAGCAGCCGTTCCTGCACCAGAACGGCGTGGCCCAGGTGCCGAAATTCCGCATCCTGCCGGACCGCCCGCTGGCCATCAGCTCCACCAACACTTGGCAGGCCCAGGAGTTCGGCGGCCCGCTCGGGTTCAGTCAGATGCTGGCCAAGTCGACCACCCTGCCGACCTACCTGCGCGACGACTGGGCCCGGGACTGGGGTTCGCTGGAACGCTACGACCAGTACCTGCCCGCCACGGCGGCACAGTTGCGGACCGGCAGCGAAAACCGCTGGGGCTTCTGGACGCCCGGTCTGATGCGGGTGTTCTAGCCGCGTTGTCATCCCGGCGAAAGCCGGGACAGGCCCTGCCGGGAAGCTCTCGGCAGGGCCTGTTTCGTGAGTAGTGGTTTATACCTTCAACATGCGCCGGCCGAGCTCTCGGCGCAGCACCTCTTGCGAGGGCAGCCGCCCGAGAACGCGCAGAACTTCCGGTCGCAATTCCGATTGCTCCTCGTCGGTGAGCAGATCGACGAGATCGCGCAGACCCATGTCATCGAACGCTGTCATGCCCACTACATTACGGATTCAAACCTCCGCCGTCTCTATTTCCGATCATCGGTTACGGAGGTGTCACTGTCGCGAAACGATCAGTCCCCCAAGTAGTTTCATGATCTTGCTGGCGGCATGCCGCCGTAATCGGCCCGGAACATGACAAATAGCAAACTCGCCCCGGGGCCGGGGCGAGCGCCACGTGACAGGTTGCCGAGAAATCTGCGTCACAGGTGATAGCGGGGTGTTGCCCAGCTCGCGCCGATCACGGAATCATGATCGGCGCGTCCTCGGCCACGCCCCAGCGCTTCTGCACGGTCGAGCCGATGTCGGCCGGGCGGGCGGCGGGGTCGTAGGGCTCGAACTGTTCCAGCGAACCCCAGTCCCGGCCCCAGTCGTCGCGCAGATAACTCGGGATGGACTCGGCGCGCAGCAGCAGACCGGTCCAGCCGAGCGGGCCGCCGCCGATGTCGTCCTGCCAGGCGTTGGAGGCGTCCGAGCCGACGCGGTCGGGCAGGATGCGCCACCGCGGCACCTCGGCGACGCCGTCGTGGTGATCGAAGGGCCGCTGGCACGGGAAGGCCAGCCCGACGTGCCAGTCCAGCAGCACCGGATCCGCCGACCCGACCACCGAATTCAGGGTGGCCAGGCGCGGGAGCCGGGGCGGGGTCACCGCCAGCCACTGCTTCGGGGTGATGTCGTTGTCGACGGCGACCAGGCGCACCGCGTTCGCGGCCGCCGGCAGCCGATCCAGCGGGACGCGCAGATTGCGCCAGGACGGGGCCGGGCCGATGTCGATCGGATCGATCGAGCCGAGCGTCTCGAATCGCCCGTCGGGAGTGCGGGTTCCGTACTCCAGGTGCAGTTCCTGACCGTAGGTGAGCACGCCGTCGGGGTCCACCGAGCGGATGCGGCCCGCCGCGGTGATGGTGAGCACCTGGTAGGCGGGGTCGGCCCGCATGCTGTCGGTCAGCTCCAGGCGGTACCACTGCGAGACGAGCTCGGCCTGCTGCTGCGCGTCTTCGCGGTAGCTGCCCAGCACCGGGGTGCGGGCCGGGTCCAGGCCGAAGGGCAGCGCCACGGTGCTGCCGTTGAGGCCGGTCTGCTCGGTGGTGCCGCCGCCGGTGCCCGCGCCGGTGGTGTTGGTCGTCTTGTTCTCGTCCGTGCTGATCGAATTCGCGCCGCCGGAGACGGTTTCCTCCTGATCGGCGGTGAGGTCGTCGGCGACGCCGTTGGGCGTGAAACCCTTGGACTCGGCGGACAAACCGTCGGCCGGGCTGCCCTCGTAGGGCTGGAGCAGCGAATCCGCCGTATCGGTCTCGACCAGCACTTCGTCGGCGAGGGCGCACGGATCACCCTGCATCGTCCGGATATTCGACTTGCCGATCGAATACGCGGGGTACTGGGTGACCGCCGCCTTGGCCAGCGAGGCCACCTCGAACAGCACCAGCAGCGCGGCCGCGATGGTCAGCGGCGCGGAGGCCAGCCGATCGAAACGCCGGGTGACCACGGTCTTCTGGTAGGGCGCGCGGTAGTGCTCCCAGATCGCCCACAGCAGGGCCAGCACCGCCAGCCCCAGGAACAGCGTCGAGATGCCCTTGCCCGCGACCAGCGGCGCCTTGTCCCACCATGGCACCCCGAAGGAGGAGACGTACCACCAGCCGTTGGAACCGGTGAAGGTGATCGCCAGCACGAACAGCACCGCCGCGCCGAACAGCGCGCGATTGCGCGGGGACCGGATACCCTCGCTGCCGACCGCGACCGCGGCGAGCGCCGCGAGCGAACCCGCCAGTCCCGCATAGACACCGAAGTGGTGCGTCCACTTCGTGGGCGTGAACATCATCAGCAGCAGCGAGGCGAACACGATGCCGAGAATGCGCACCGAGGGCCCGCGCGAGGTGCCGGGAATCCGGCCCTTGCGCAGCACCTGCAGCACGCACACCAGCAGCGCCAGCAGCATGATCAGCACGCCGAACCGGCGGGCCAGCGAGCCGTCGGGGGACAGCATCAGCAGCGAATCCCAGCGCGTGCGCTCGTCGAACCACGCCACGTTCGGCCCGATCACGGTCCGGACGCGGGTCGCCTCCATGACGGTGGCCAGCGTCTGATCGGCGAAAACCACGGCCAGCACCAGGGTTCCGGCGGCCAGGCCGGGCGCGATCAGCGCGGCGTAGCGGAAGAAGGTGGTCAGCCGTGAGCTGCTGGCCGGGTCGGCGGCGTCGGCGGCGTAGACCGGCCGGGTTCCGGAACCGGCGTCCCCGCCCGCGGATTCGCCGACCACGGACGGCGAGTTCGTCGTCGCGCCCGGGTCGTTCGCGGCGGGCGCGAAGGCGTCCGCGGCGATCTGTTCCGGCCGCCGGCCCTGGGCCCGCTTGACGATGATCTCCAGCACCGGGCGCGAGCCCGCGATGAGCGCGGCGACGCAGATCAGCCCGGTGGGCCCGGCCGCGAGCGAGAAGGCGGCGATCAGCACGCCGATGGCCGCGGGCAGCAGCCGCCCGGTCGCGATGGCGCGTTCGATGGAGCACCAGGTGAGCAGCGCGCCCGCCGCGATCAGCGGCTCCGGGCGCAGCCCGTTGTCGTAGGGCAGCCAGAAGGCCAGGAACACCAGGCCCGCGGTCCACAGCGCGATCTTGTGCCGGCGCACCCGCGCGCCGAGCCGGGGGAGCACCTCGCGCGAGATCACCAGCCAGCACACGATTCCGGCGAGCAGCGTGGGCAGCCGGACCCACGGGCTGGCGTCGGAGACCCGCGTCATCCAGGCCAGCACCTCGTAGGACCAGCCGAACGGCGCCTCGGGCACGCCGAGCCAGCGGTAGTAGTTGGCCATGTACCCCGAATGTTCCGACGCGCGCGCCATATTCAGGATGTAGCCGTCGTCGGAGGTGTTCGCGCCGAGGAAGTGCCAGATCAGCAGAACGCCGAGCACCACCGCGTCGGCGGGGGAGAAGCGCCACCAGTGCGCGGGCAGGAAGCGGCGGGCGCGGCGGCCGTCGGAGTTGTCGAGCAGGTGCAGGGCGAGCAACGCGATCACGGTGCAGAGCGCGGCGGCGATCATCGCGGCCAGCTTCAGCGCGCTGGGCGTCGAGGTGAACCGCGAGTCGATGTCGGCGTGCAGGGCCGCCCCGGACAGCTGCGCCCGATCCAGTTCGGTGAAAACGCCCACCACCTGCGGCCGGATGTCCCGGGTGACGGTATTGCGGAACGGCGTGCCGTCCTGGCGCTGCGCGCCGGTGAACTCCACCGTGGTGGCGGTGTTCGTGGTTTCGACCGTGATCGCGCTACAGCCCGCGATCTCCGCGACCGGGGCCGACAGCAGCGGCACATCGCGTTGCAGCACCGCCAGATTCCCGTCGGTGATCGACACCAGCAGCCCCTTGGAGGACGCCTTGCCGGATCCGACCGGGATGGTCGAGAGCAGCGTGCGCGACGCACCGTCGGCCGGGGCCGGGCCCTGCAGCACCGAGCACGGCAGCTCCGCGGTCAGCCGCAGCGGAACGTAGGACACCAGCGGCGCTTCCACGCTGGTGCTGTTGCCCGCCTGCGGCCAGTCCAACGTCGCCCGGTCCTGTTCGACCGGTAAGACCGGCGTCAGCAGCGCCAGCACGAATCCGAGCAGGCCGGAGACGAGGGCGATCAGGCGGTAACGGTTGAACGCTGAAGTCGATCGGTCCGTTCGCACGAGGACTCATGCTAGCCACCGGTCACCCGGGACCGGCCGGTCCGGCTCAGCGCCGGACCGTGACCAGGGTGAAGGGCCCGATATCGGTGGTGGTGAACGCGGAATCGGTGAACAGGGACTTCGGGAACGCGACGGTGTAGCGCTCCACGTTCGGGTCGTTCGGGTAGACGTCGCGGGCCAGGCGCAGGGTGTAGTTGTCCCCGCTGCGGCGGAACAGGAAGGCGTCCGGGGCCCGCCACGGGCTGCGCTCCAGCGCGGCCACCAGCTCGCCGGAGGTCTTCAGCTCGCTCCAGTCCTGGATCAGGGCGGCGCGGGCGGGGAAGTCGGCGAGCGGGTTGGCGTAGTGCGAGGTCAGCGCCTGGAAGCCGAAGTAGGGATAGAAGGCCAGGAAGCTGGTGTCGGCGGTCAGCACCACGGACTCGTCGCGCGGTCGCCCGGTTTGCGCGCGCAGCGCCGCGTCGATCTCGCGATAGTGCCGCACCGCCGAGGGCGGCCGCTTGTCGGCGCGCTCGCCGTTGCCGTCGGTGTCGGTGTAGGCGGTGGTGATCTCGGGGGCCAGCACATGCGGAATGTCCTGGGCGAACGCGAGTGCGCCGAGGACGGCCAGCACGGCCGCGATCGGCTTGACCGCGGGCGGCTCGTTCAGCGCCTGATACACCGCCCGCGCCCCTTCGACGAAGCCGAACGCACCGGCCGCGGCCAGCAGCACTTTCAGCGGGGCGTCCAGCCGGAACGACAGCAGCGTGGTGCCCGCCACGGTGGCCAGCATGGACAGCAGCGTCCACAGATAGATGGCCACCACGCCGATGCCGAGCGCCTGTGCCCGTCGCGAGGAGGCCGCGCGCAGCACCAGCCAGATGGTGCCGATCAGGCACAGGCCGCCCTGCAACGTGAATTCCACCATCGGCAGCGGCAATTCGGCCCCGGCCTGCGGCAGGTAGTGCAGCGCGGTCCCGGACTTCGGCACCGTGGTGGTCAGCATCTTCAGCAGGTACGGCAGCCACACCGTCGCCGCGATCAGCCCCGCGAGCACCGCGATGGCGAGCAGGCGCAGCAGCGGGGGCACGGCGGCGCGCCAGGCCGGACTGCCCCCGCCCGCACCGATATTCACCCCGCGCGGATTGTTGACCCGCCGCTGCGCGCGCACCGCGAGCCCCGCGGCGAGCAGCCCCATCAGCGCGACGGCGAAGGCGGCGGCCAGGAAATGCAGGGTGTAGAAGGTGGCGGCCATGCCGAGGAACAGCCCGGTGCCCAGCACCGCGCCCCACCCGCCGGCCGTGGCCTCGGTGCCCGGCTCGGCGGGCCGGTACAGCGCGCCCCAGGCGAGCACCAGCGCGGGGGCCAGCAGCATGACGATGACCGCGCTGTAGGCCTCGGGCGCGGCCCAGGTCACGGTCACGGCGGTGGTCGCCGCGGTCACCGCGACCGCCCAGTCCGCGCGAATCAGCTTGGACCACAACACCAGCGACAGCACCGCGGCCACCGCCAGCGACACGATCGCGTACGGCTTGAACGCCTCCCACCCGGCCAGGCCGAGCAGGTCGGCGAAGCGTCCGCCGGCCCAGAACCAGCCGGCGGGATAGAACGGCGGCAGGTCGGTGTAGGTCATGTCGCGCAGCGCCGCGCTGTCGGTGAGCCGCGTCAGGTATTCGGTCCGGAACTCCTGGTCGACCGAGACGCCGAAGAGGTAGAGCTTGGTCGCCGCCAGCGGCAGGCCGAGCGTCACCGTGACGAACGACGAAATGCCCACCCAGGAAAGGATTTTCGCCACCCACGGCCACAGGCGTTCCCGGCGCAGCCAGATCGCCGCGACGAGCAGCGCCGCCGAACCGACCTGGCCGACGGTGGTCAGTGCCCGGGTGACGTTGGAGGAGTTGAACGCCGGCCACTGCACCAGCGAGAACGCGACCAGCCCGACCCCGGCGACGATGGCCGCGACGACGGCCGCCAGCACCGCTTCGCCCAGCCCCGCCCCGGCCTGGCGGACCGCGGGCGCGAACCGCCCAGCCGTCGTCGCAGTGCCACCCTCGGTCGCGGCGCTCATAGCCCCTCCGGTTCCCTTTGTCGTCCTATACACCGAAAAGCCGTCGTCAGCCTAGTGCCCGATGATCACCACCCACAGCCCACCACCACGTCCCCGCGCAACGGCGAAGGCCCCGAACGGATCGCGTTCGGGGCCTTCGAGTCGTGGCGGTGGTGCGGGTCGACCGCGCATCAAGCGGCGTCACCGGCCGCGGTGGCGCGGACGGCCGCGGCGACGGCGCGGAAATCCTTGCGCAGGATGTGCGAGTGGTTGCTCGGCACCTGGGCCGCGATGGTCAGGTGCGGGTTGGCGGCCAGCACCGGGTCCAGCGAGGCGCGCGCCGCCGCCATCTCCTCCTCGCTGCCACCCAGATTCGAGCCCGAGGCCAGCACGTACCGCATCGGCACGCGGACCCGCTCCAGCACCGGGGCCATATCGGCGCTGATCTGGTTGATCTCGATGCCGACCTCGGCGTGCTCGGTGACCGACATCTTCGCGGCCAGACCGAACGGGCGCACCAGCGGGAACAGGAACCGCATCTTGTGGAACAGCTTGCGGATCTGCTCCCGGCCGGCCTCGCCGGTCAGGCCGTAGGGCATCGCCCCGTCCACCGCGACCACGCCGACCACGCGGTCGGGATTGCGCTCGGCCCAGTGCGCGGCCAGGGTCGCGCCGTAGGACCAGCCGACGACGATCGCCCGCCGCACGCCGGTGGCGGCCAGCACCGCGTCGACATCGCGCAGGCAGGCTTCGAAGGAGTAGTCGGCCGATTGCTTGGACTTGCCGCGGGCCCGCTTGTCGTAGGTGATGTGGCGGAATTCCGGGCCCAGCTCGGCGATGACCGGCTTCCACGCCTTCTGACTGGCGTAGGCGCCGTTCATGTAGATGATCGCCTGCCCGGTGCCGCCGGTGTCGGTCACCGCCAGTTCGGTGTCCTCGGTGGGGACCATGCCGGTCCAGGCCGAGCCGCTGGTGATGTTCATGGTGTTCTCCTCGCATCAGGTCGATTTGTTCGGGATTCTCTGAACAAGAACGAAGCTACGTTGCGTTTAGAAATCTGTCAACATGCAATGAAAGAAAATAAATCCAGTTCAGAGTGCTGATAGATCCCGTATTGCAATGACAATATAGGTGAACGCAATGCACCGATTCGCTCGCCTGCTTTGCAATGAACTCGCCGTGCGGGCATACTTGCAGGCGGCGGGCGCCGGACCTGCCCGCGAGAGGAGACGGCCCGATGCCCGGAGGCAGACTCACCACGGCCGACCGTGAACAGATCGCCGCGGGCCTGTCCGAGGGTCTCGGTTACGCCGAGATCGGCCGCCGCTTGGACCGCCCGGCCTCGACGATCATGCGCGAGGTCACCCGCAACGGCGGCCCGGAGCATTACCGGGCGGACAGCGCGCAGCACGCGACCGGTGCGCGCGCGCGGCGCGGCAGGCCGGCCGCGCCCGAACCGCCGCCGCTGCCGGAGGTCGGCTACGGCCGCGATCCGGTGGCGGTCCGGGAGCTCACCGAACGATTCACCGAACTGCTGGTGCTGCAAGGTCTTCCGAAGATGGAGGCGCGTGTGCTCGCCTGCCTGCACATCGCCGACTCCGGCGCGCTCACCGCCGCCGATCTGGTGCAGCGGCTGCGGGTCAGTCCGGCGTCGGTCTCGCACGCCGTCGCGTTCCTCGAGCAGCAGGGCATCATCCGGCGCGAGCGCGTCCCCGGCGGTCGCCGCGAGCGCTACGTCATGGACGAGGGGATCTGGCTGCAGAACCTGCACGCCTCGGTGCGCTCGAACAACGCGGTGGCGGCCGAGTCGCGGCGGGCCGCCGAGGTGCTGGGCCCGGAGACGCCCGCGGGCGCCCGCTTCGAAGCCTCCGCCGAGCTGCTCGCCCTGGTGAGCGAGGCGTTGCAGCAGGCCATCGACAAGTGGCAGCAGGCCGTGGCCGCGCGCGACTGACCGCGCTCGCGCTCGGTCGCGCGTGTGAACTACTTGACATGATGTTGTGTTTTCACAACACTATGTTGTGTGAGCCCAGTGAGAAGGGGAGAAACCCTCCCGATCTACAACCGCATCGCGGTGCTGCGCGCCGTGCACCGGATGAGCCGCGCCGCACTGGCGGACGCGGTGAACGTGAACGTGCAGACCATCGGCGCACTCGAGCGGGGCGATCACTACCCGAGCCTGGATCTCGCCATGCGGATCTGCGATGTCTTCGAGCTGCCGATCGAAGCCGTGTTCGCCCGCTCCGAATTCACCGCGCTCTCGGCCGAGATCTACACGAAAGGACGGCCATGACCACCATGACCAACGGCCTGCTCGACCGCTACCAGAACTACCGGCTCCGGCGCTGGCTGCTGCAGGAGCAGCGGCTGTCGGGCCTCCTGCCCGCCTGGCGCACGCGGGGCCGCCGGCGCGCGCTGGTCGTCACGGTGGCGCTCACCCTCGCCGTCATGTTCGTCGCCGGCCTGCTCTGCGCCTTCGAGCTGCGCTTCGCGGCCCTGGCCATGCTGCCCGCCGCCCTGATCTTCCTTCCGGCCTGGGGCATGCTGCGGATCGTGTCGCACGTGCAGGACACCGCGCCGAACGCGACGCTGGACGAACTGGAGATCACCCAGCGCGACACGGCCCGCTCCATCGGCCTGACCGTCACGCAGACGCTCGCGCTGCCGCCGGTGTTCTACCTGATCTTCTCGTCCTCGCTCTTCCCCCACCTCAGCACCTTTCAGACGGCCTACGCCGGCGGGGTGATGGTGCTGGCGACATTGCTCGCCGGCGGTTGCACCCCGGGCATGATCCTGGGCTGGAACCGGCTCGACCCCGAGCCCGAGGTCTGAGGTGAAAAGAAAACGGCCCGCACACCTTCCGGTGTGCGGGCCGTCGCCGTCGAGTGCCGTCAGAGCGGCAGCTTGCGGAAGACCGGCCGGGGGATGTGCCGGATGACCGACATCAGGTACCGCACCGGGCCGGGCGCCCAGATCAGTTCCTTGCCCTTCTCGGAAGCCGAAACCGCCAGCGCGGCAACATCTTCCTTGTCCACCGTGAACGGGGCCTCCTTGGCGCCGGTGGCCTTCCAGTGCTCCAGCGTGGTGGTGGTGCGCACCTGGCCGGGCCGGATCACCAGCACGCGCGGGCCGTGCGGCCGCAGCGCCTCGCCCAGACCCAGGTAGAAGCCGTCCAGGCCGGCCTTGGTGGAGCCGTAGACGAAGTTGGACCGGCGCACCCGCTCACCCGCCACCGAGGACATGGCGATGATGCGGCCGTAACCCTGGGCCTTCATCTTCTCGCCGATCAGCACGCCGACCGACACCGCCGCGGTGTAGTTGATCCCGACGGTGAGCACGGCCTTGCGCTGGTTCTGCCACAGCTCCTCGGCGTCGCCGAGCACGCCGAAGGCCACGATCGCCACGTCGACATCGCCGCTGTCCCAGGCCGCGTCGATCACCTTGGGGTGGCTGTCGGTGTCGAGCGCGTCGAAGTCGACGACGGTGACCTTGCCGGCGCCGGCCGCCGTCATCTGCTCGGAAGCCTGTTCGCGCAGTGGATCGTTCGGCAGCATGGCCAGGATGATGTGGGCGGGACCCTTCTTCAGGTATTCCGCGCAGATCGCCAGGCCGATCTCGGAGGACCCGCCGAGCAGCAGAATCGTCTGCGGGTTACCAACGGCATTGATCACTGCAGCTCCAGCCTTCTCGCCATATCGGACATGAAAACGCCTGTGGGATCCACGGTTCGGCGGACCTTGATCCACTCGTCGATCCGCGGGTACATCTTGTGGAAGGTCTCGGCGGTGGTGCGCGAATCCTTCGCGGTGTAGAGCCGGCCGCCGAATTCGGTGACGCGCCGGTCCAATTCGGTGACCAGCTCGTTCAGGCCCGGCTTGATCGGGAAGTCCACGCAGATGTTCCAGCCCGGCATCGGGAAGCTCAGCGGCGCCTGGTTACCCGGGCCGAACAGCTTGAACACGTTCAGCGCCGAGTAGTGCCCCGACGCCTGGATGTCGATGATGATCTTCTTGAACTCGTCGACGGCCTCGGTCGGCACCACGAACTGGTACTGCAGGAAGCCGTTGGAGCCGTAGCCGCGGTTCCACTCCGAGATCATGTCCAGCGGGTGGTAGAACTGCGTCAGATTCTGCACCTTGCCGGTGTAATCGCCGCCCATGGCGTAGTACGCCTCGCCGATCGCCGAGAGCGTCAGCTTGTTCATGGTGAAGTTCGGGAAGATGTCCGGCACCGTCATCAGGTGCGGCGCATCGAACTTCAGCGGCTTGCGCTGCAGCTTCTTGGGCAGCTCGTCGAGCTTGGCCAGCCGGCCGCGGGTGATGGTGGCGCGGCCGAGCTTCGGCAGCGGGCTGATCACGTCGAACCACGCGCTGGAGTAGGTGTAGTTCGCCTCGCTGCCGTCGCTGTGCGCGGCGATGGTCTCGTCGAGGGTGTGGGTTTTCACACCGTCGTTGAGGAAGTAGGCCGTCTCCGTCGGGACCATCTCGATGGTGGCCCGCAGGATGATTCCGGTCAGGCCGTTGCCGCCGACCGTCGCCCAGAACAGCTTGGCGTTGCGCTTGGGCGTGAGGTGCTGCACATTGCCGTCCGCGGTGAGCAGATCGATCGAGCGCACGTGGTTGCCGAAGCTGCCCTCGCTGTGGTGGTTCTTGCCGTGGATATCGGAGGCGATCGCGCCGCCGATGGTCACCTGGCGGGTACCGGGCAGCACGGGCACCCACAGCCCGAACGGCAGCGCGGCCTTCATCAACTGATCCAGGCTGACGCCGCCGTCCACGTCGACGATGCGGGTGTCGCGGTCGATGCGGTGGATGTTGTGCAGCGCTGTCATGTCGACGACGAGGCCGCCCGCGTTCTGCGCGTGGTCGCCGTAGGAGCGGCCGAGGCCGCGCGCGATGACGCCGCGGCGCAGGTGGGCGGGCTTGCTGTCGTTGTCCTCGGCCACCATGGCGACTGCCTTGGCGATCACTTCGGGATCGCTGGTGGAGAGCACTTCGGACGAGGTCGGTGCGGTGCGACCCCAGCCGGTCAGCGACCTGGTCCGCGTCGGCAACGTGAAATCCACGGCAGCGGAAACGCCGCCGTTGTCACTGCCAGCGGACTCGCTGTCGGTGGTCGGTGTGGGGGCCGGAGCTTTCGTGGACATCGGCATAGAGGCTACTCGGTCGTGACACCGTTAGGCTCGTCGCGTGCAAGCCGAACCCCACCTCCCGTTGCCTGCCGAGCTTCCGCTGGTAGACGAGCCGGGCGGGACCGATGTCGACCTCAAGACCCAGATCATCCGATTCACCGTCACCGGCGGGCTGTCGGCGATCGTGGATTTCGGGTTGTACGTACTCCTATTGAATGTGGCCGGGCTGCCGGTCAGCGTCGCGAAATCCCTCGGCTTCGTCGCGGGGACGACAACGGCGTACTTGATCAATCGGCGCTGGACCTTCAAGGCCGAGCCGAGCCGCCTGCGCTTTCTCGCGGTGATCGCGCTCTACGCCTGCACCTTCGCGATCCAGGTCGGCATCAATCAGGTGATGTACTCCACTATCGCGGAGCACTGGTGGCGCGTGCCGCTGGCGTTCCTGATCGCGCAGGGCACGGCCACGGTGATCAATTTCGTGGTGCAGCGGCTGGTGATCTTCCGCATCCACTAGCGGCCGGGCGCGCCCGCCAGGTCGCGGTCGGCCGCGTCGGCCTTGGCGCCGAAGTAGTCGCCGCCCTTGGCGCGCACGTTGTCGGTGCCCCACTCACGCTGTTCGCGCGGGGCGGGCACCAGGTGCGGAATGTGCTTGCGGCAGTGGATGTAGGCCTCTTCGACGTCGACGACCACCCAGTGCTCGGCGGTGCGCCCCTTGAGATTCGGCGGCAGGTCGGCGACGCAGCGGCGCAGCGCGGCGTCCTCGACGATGCGGGCGGAGCCGTTGATGTGCAATCCGATGAGGTCGCGCACGAAATCGATTAGCAGGATGCCTACGTGCGGATTCTCCAGGATGTTGCCGAGACTGGCCATTACGCCGTTTCCTCGATATTCCGGATAGGTAATCGTGCGTTCGTCGATGACGTGCAGGAATCCGGGCGGGCCGGCCCGGAAGGTGGTGTCGCATTCACCGTGTTTGTCGGCGGTGGCGAGGAAGGCCATATCCATCCGCGCGATGAATTCGATCATCACCGGGTTCAGCCGGTCCAGGACCTGGTCGGCGTAGAAGCGCTCGGCTCTGTCCTGCGTACCGCATCTGTCCTGCAGTTCGTGCTCGCCGTCACTGCCGCAACGTGTACCGGGCATGGGTGCCCCCTAGGGTTGCCGGAAACCGCGTGCGCCGCGGCTCCCCGATGAGCACGCCAGGCACACCAAATCCAGTCCATTCTAGGGGAAACGGTACGGGCTACCCTACGAAATCGAAATGGAGAACGCACGCAATGCTTAGTTAGCACAAGGGTTTCCGATCGTTAGCTACATTCCGACCGGACGTTTTGTATCGCTTAGCTGACGGTACGCCCGGCCAGATCGGCGCGCAGCTGCATGATGCTCGCCCGCTCGGCCCGCAGCCGGTCGATCCCCGCCTCCAGCCGGCGGGCCCGCTCGTCGAGCTGGGCCAGCACCGCGGCGCGGTCGTCGTCGGTGGCCTCCTGCGGTGCGGTGCAGATGATCTCGATCAGCTCGACCGCCTCGGCCAGCGACAGACCCGAACCCAGCAGGCACCGGATGTCGTGCACGGTCTGGACATCCTCGGCGCGATAGCGCCGGTAGCCGTTGGGATCGCGCCCGGGTGTCAGCACGCCCGCGTTCTCGTAGTGCCGCAACATGCGCGGGCTGGCGCCGGTGGCCCGGCTGAGGTCGCTGATTCGCATCCCGGCTCGCTCCTTGACATTGACGTTGATGTCATACTTTAGCTTGGCCGTATGACGAACGAATCGAACCGGCCGCATGTCCTGCTCGTGGTTTCGCACCCCGATCGCGATTCGGCCACCGGCACCCTCACCCGCGCGATCGAGCAGGGCATCCGCGCCAGCGGCGCCGAGGTCACCGTGCACGACCTGACCGCCACCGGCTTCGACCCGGTCTTCACCGCCGCGGATCTGGAGGTGCACCGCGCCCTGGCGCCGGTGCCCGCCGACGTGGCGCGCGAACAGCGGCTGATCGAATCCGCGGATCTGGTCGCGGTGCTGTTCCCGGTGTACTGGTGGTCCATGCCCGCGCTCGCCAAGGGCTGGATCGATCGCGTCTTCAGCCGCGGCTGGGCCTACGAGAACAGCGCGACCGCGACCGGCAGCGCCCTGGACGAACTGCATTTCCGCGGCCTGGCCGGCGTCGGCGAACGCACCTACGACCGCCGCGGCTACAAGGACGCGATCACCACCCAGCTCCAGCACGGCATCGCCGGGTACTCGGCGATCGCGCACTCCTCGCTCGAATTCCTCTACGGCACCGAGACCGCCGACCCCGCCGCGCACGCCGACCTGGCCCGCCAGGCCCACGAACACGGTGTGGACCTGGCCCGGCGCGCACAGGCGGCGCTCGCGCGGAAGGCGGTCGCGGCCTAGGTGGCGATCAGGGTGACCGGCACCCCGTTGAACACGGCGTTGCCGGAGGGGACGTCGACCACCGAATCATCGGTCAGCACATTGGCGTTCACTCCGGCGTGCGCCCGCGCGACGGTCTGCTCGCTGTCGCCGTGACCCCAGCCGTGCGGCAGGCTCACCACGCCGGGCATGATCGCCTCGGTCGGTTCCAGCGGCACCGTCAGGGTGCCCGCCGCCGACTTCACCACCGCGTGCTCGCCGAGCCCGAGCCGGGCCACGTCCTCGGGGTGGATGTGCAGCGTGCACCGATTGGAGCCGCTGACCAGCGGGGCGACATTGTGCATCCAGCTGTTGTTGGAGCGCAGCTGCCGGCGTCCGATCAGCACGAAATCCGGTGCGGCGTCGCCGATCCGGGCCCGCATCCGCTCCACCTCGGCCAGCAGCTGCGGCGGCGCCAGCTCCACCCGGCCGGAGGCCGTGATCAGCACGCCGGGCAGCCGCGGCCGCAGCGGGCCGAGGTCGATGCCGTGCGGATTGTCCAGCAGCGCCTGCAGATTCAGGGTCCCGCCGTTCCACTCGCCGTAAGGCCCGACGCGCAGCATGAGATCCAGCCGCTGCTCGGTGCTGGTCGCGCCGCGCAGCTCCGGGCGCCGCTCCGCCAGCCCGGCCTTGTGCAGGGTGCCGGAGATGATCAGCTCGTCCACCGCGGCCAGCACGTCGCCGGTGTGCGGCTGCCCGGTCAGGGCCGCGCCCAGCCGCGCGAGCACCGCCGCCTCGGACGGCCGCTCGCCCAGCGGCACCAGCGGCGGCGAGTAGCGCGTGTAATTGCGCACCGCGAACTGCAGCAGCGCGAAATCGTAGTGCGGCGACTGCACCGGCCGCGGCGGCGGCAGGATGACATCCGCGTGCCGGGTCGTCTCGTTGACGTAGCGGTCCACGCTCACCATGAAGTCCAGCCGTGCGAACGCGTCGTCGAGCCGGGGGCCACTCGGCGCGGAGAGCACCGGATTGCCCGCGACGGTGACCAGCGCGCGCACCTGACCCGTTCCGGGCGTCTGGATTTCGTCCGCGAGCGTGGCCACGGGCAGCTCGCCCATCGCCTCCGGCAGCCCGCGCACCCGGCTGGCCCAGCGCCCGAGCCGGAACGGCTTGGTGCGCGGGATGCCGCCCGCCGCGGCCTCGGGGAACATCACGCCGCCGGGCGCGTCCAGGTTGCCGGTGAGCACGTTGATCGCGTCCACCAACCACTGTGTGACCGTGCCGAATTCGGCGGTGCAGGTGCCGATGCGCGCGTACACGGCGGCGGTCGGCGCGGCCGCGAGCTCGCGGGCCAGCCGCGCGATCGTCGCCGCCGGCACGCCGGTCCGGGCCGCGACCGCCTCGGGCGTGAATTTCAGCGCCGCCGTGCGCAATTCGTCCAGGCCCTCGACCTCGACCCGCACTCGGGTGAGCTCCTCGGCGAAGAGCGTGTGCACGATGCCGAAGAGCAGGTAGGCGTCGCTGCCGGGCCGGACGAACAGGTGCTCGTCGGCCAGCTTGGCGGTGCGGGTGCGGCGCGGGTCCACCACCACGAACTTCCCGCCGCGCTGCCGCAGCGCCTTCAACCGGCCGGGGAAGTCCGGCGCGGTGCACAGCGAGCCGTTCGACTCGAGCGGATTCGCCCCTAACATCAGCAGGTAGTCGGTGCGGTCCAGGTCGGGCACCGGGATGCGCAGCGGGTCGCCGAACATCAGGCCGCTGGCCACCTGCTTGGGCATCTGGTCGGCGGTGCTCGCGGAGAACAGGTTCTTGGTGCCGAGCGCGCGGATCAGCACCGGCACGTACAGCGCGCCCGCCACGGTGTGCGCGTTCGGATTGCCCAGATACAGCGCGCTCGCCTGCCGCCCGTGCTCGGCGACGATCGGCGCGAACCGCTCGGCGATGTAGTCGAAGGCCTCGTCCCAGCCGGCGGTGCGCCAGGTCCCGGTGGCCCGGTCCCGGATCAGCGGCTCGGTCACCCGGTCCGGGTCCTCGTCGAGGTGGCCGAAGCTGGCGCCTTTGGGACAGAGGAAGCCGTGGCTGAACGGATCCCGCTTGTCCCCGCGCACGGAGGTGATGTGGTCGTCGCCGTCCAGTTGCAACTCCAGGCCGCACACGGCCTCACACAGCGGGCAGGTGCGCAGCAGGTTCCGGGACGTGATCTGGCTCATACCCACCATCATGTCCCTTATTGCGCGCCGACAACACCCCGGGAACCACAACGACCGGTATCCGCGCGCGGCGGGTACCGGTCGTTCCGCGTCCGGTTCCGGAGAGCCGGTCGCCCCTGCAGGGGGGAATCGTGGGGTGAACGCAGGTCGGTGCGGTGTGGCGGGTGGTGCGACTCAGCAGGCGACGCTGGCGGGCAGCCCGGCGCGCCGCCGGGACAGCACCGAGCGCACCGCCGCGCCGATCGCGACGACCGGCGGCAGCCAGCGGGCCTCGTGCGGGGCGACGCCCCAGCAGGCCGAACCGGCGGAGAGCTGAGTGGGGGGCAGCGGGATACCCGCGCCGTCGGTGTAGACGACGGCGCCGGCCTCGCGCAGCGCCTCCAGGGCGGCGGCGGCCTTGCGGGCGCCGGTGACCAGGTGGATCTCGCGGCGCTCGGCGCCCGGGACCTCGATGACCGGCCCGGAGAGGTTGTTCGCGCGCAGGAATCGGCGCACCTCGCCGGCCAGTTCGCCGGTCACCTCGATGCCGGAAACGTCGGCATCGGTGATCAGGCAGATCCCGTTGGCCGTTTCGGCAACCGTCCACCCGCGCTGGCTGTAGTCCTGCGCTGCGGCGGTCATCTCGGCCGCCGAGACGGAAGTCAGAAACGTGGTGCGCACTGTCTTTCTCCATTCCCCGATAGATCTGGGTCCTGCTGGTCCTGCTGCGTTCATGGGTCGTATCGACACCAGGTAGCTCCAGCGTTACGGATTGATCGGAAACTTCTTCGTGAGTGTCGGATTCGTCTCACCGGGGCAACGCCGCTATCAATTTCCGGTTGGCCGGTGTAGGCGAATAGGTGCAGGATCGCGCCATGAACGATGACGCCGCGGAGGTCCCGCTGGACCCCGAGGAGTACGAGACCGAATCTCGTTGGATCACTTGGAAAGACCGCTTCTCCCGGCCCCGCGAGGTCGAGGAGGAGCCGCCCGCCGAACCGTTCCGCAGCCCGCGGGCGTTCCGCGAGTGGAGCGTCGAGGCGGCGCGTGCCCTGCTGGATGTGCAGTTCCACCGCCCCGCCACCCGCACCCTGCTCCCGCTGGCCTACATCCTCGGCCTGGCCGGGGCGGTGGCCGTCCCGGTCGTGCTGATCGTGCTGATGTGGCGGATATCGGCGGTGCTGGGGGTGCTGGCCGTCCTGATCGGCATCCCGCTGGGACTGACCATTGCGGCGGTGGTGCGTCTGCTGCTCGAGTTCCTGGTGAATGCCTCCCGCTTGGCGACCCGCGTGGAGCACATCAGCGAGCTGGCCGACGACCTGTTCCAAGCGCTCTCCGATGTGGCCGAACCGGTGAACCAGCTGTCCGAGGATGTTCGCGCGGTCCAGTTCTGGCGGTTCCGGAAAAGGGGCCTCAAAAAGTAGATAACCTGCCTAAATTCCCCAATCAAGCCTACACCTAACCCCTTTGGCATGATTGTGACACTGGCGTACCTGTGTTGGTCGACGTACGCTATGTCAGATTTGCTGTGAAACAATGCTGTTCGAGTGTCCGGGTCACGACGACGGACGCTGGTAGGGAAGCGTCGTACCGGTGGCAGTGGAGGTGCCGCCGGGTAGTCGGCGCGCGGCCCGGTGCCGTATCAGTACGAGGGGGAAGCATGGCTTTACCGCAGGGAACAACCGGATCGACCATGCCGCGCCGCCAGCTCGGCCGCCAGCTGCGCGAGCTGCGCACCCGGGCTCGCATGACCACCCGCACCGCCGCTCAGCAGCTGGAATGGTCGGAAGCCAAGATCTGGCGGATCGAAACCGGTCAGACCTCGCTGCGCAGCCTCGACGTCGAGGCCATGTGCAAGATCTACGGCGCGCCCGAAGAGCTCGTCGCGCCGCTGGCCGCGCTGGCCAAGGAGACCAAGTCGCGGGGCTGGTGGACCAGCTTCGGCGACGTGATACCCGAGGGCTTCGATGTCTACATCGGGCTCGAGGAAGCCGCCCGCGTGCTCACCTCCTACGAGAACGAGCTGGTCCCGGGCCTGCTGCAAACCGAGGAGTACGCCCGCGCGCTGATCGTGGCCGGTCGCCCGAGCATGCCGGCCGCCGAGGTGGAACGGCGCGTGCAACTGCGCCTGGCGCGCCAGCAGCTGATCCTGCGCAGCGAGTCGCCGGTGCAGCTGGACGTCGTGATCAGCGAGGCGGTGCTGTGGCGCCGGATCGGCGGCTCGGCGGTGACGGCCGCGCAGCTCGAGCATCTGCGCCGGGTCTGCGATCTGCCGAACGTGCGCGTGCAGGTGGTGCAGTCGGAGTCGGAGTTCCACGAGGGCATGGAGACCGGCCGCTTCGTCATGCTGGAATTCCCCGAGGGCGCGATGGGGGAGCGCCCCGAGCCGCCGGTGGTCTACATCGAAGCCTTCACGGGCCCGGTGTATTTGGACAAGGCGCCCGAAATCGACCGCTACCGTGCGGCTTTCGCCGACATCAAGGCGGCCTCGGTGGACGCCCGCGCGATCATCGAGGACGCCCGGGCCAGCCTGGTCTGAGTCAGCGCCCGCAGGCGGGCTTGGATTCCCAACTGGCGGCGAGTGTTTCGCGATGCGTGGGCAGCGCCGCCTGGTAGGTGGCGCGCCCCTTCTCGGTCAGGCACACGAAGACCGCGCGCCGGTCGTCGGCGCACATGCGCCGCGAGACCAGGCCGTCGCGCTCCAGGCGCGCCACCGTGCGGGACAGTGCGCTCTGGCTCAGGTGGATGTCCTCGGCCAGATCGCTCATCCGGTAATCGCCGCAGTTCGCTTCGACCAGCCGATCCAGCGTCTCGAACTCGCTGAGTCCGATCTCGTGCTGGTGCTGGAGCGCTTTCTCCAGGGCACAACTGACCGTCGCGTGACGATCGAGCAGCTCTCGCCACTCGCCCACCAGCCCGGAGGCGGCGCTGCCCCGGGCTGTCTCGAGAAGAGACGGCTTCGACATGCCCACATCTTAGTGAGTCGAGGCGTTCTATGCAAACGCATTAGATGTGTTGACATCTAATGCGCGTGCATGCAATTGTTTCGATCATGACTTCACCGGCAACGCTCTCGGCCGCCAAGCAGGCGACCGATCCGACACAATGGACCGCGCGGCTCTGGGGCATGCTGATCACTCTCTGCATCGTGCTGTTCCTCGACGGACTCGATGTCTCGATGATCGGAGTCGCGCTCCCCTCCATCGGCGCCGAACTCGATCTGTCCACCTCCACCCTGCAGTGGCTGGTCTCCGGCTACGTCCTCGGCTACGGCGGCCTGCTGCTGCTCGGCGGCCGCACCGCCGACCTGCTCGGGCGGCGCAAGGTCTTCCTGATCGCCCTGGCCGTCTTCGCGATCGCCTCGCTCGCCGGCGCCTTCGTCAGCTCCGGCCCGCTGCTGATCATCACCCGCTTCATCAAGGGCCTGGCCGCCGCGTTCACCGCGCCGACCGGTCTGTCGATCATCACCACCAACTTCGCCGAGGGCCCGGCCCGCAACAAGGCGCTGTCCATCTACACCGTGTTCGGCGCGGGCGGCTACTCCATGGGCCTGCTGTTCGGCGGCCTGATGACCGGCCTCGGCTGGCGCTGGACCTTCCTGCTCCCGGTTCCGGTCGCGGCCGCCGCCCTGATCGCCGCCTACTACCTGGTGCCCAAGGACAAGCCCGCCGAAGAAGGCGGACACGACATCCTGGGCGCGGTGCTGTCCACCGGTGCCATGCTGCTGCTGGTCTACACCGTGGTCACCGCTCCCGAAGTGGGCTGGACCTCGGCGCGCACCCTCGGATCGTTCGTGGTCGCCGCCGCCCTGTTCGCCGGATTCGTCGCCGTGGAAAAGCGCGTGCAGTACCCGCTCATCCGCCTGGGCATCCTGCGCAAGGCCAGCCTGGTGCGGGCCAGCCTCGCCATCATCGCGGTCGCGGGCTCCTACTTCAGCTGGCAGTTCATCACCACGCTGTACCTGCAGGAGACCCTCGGCTGGTCGCCGCTGAAGCTGTCGCTGGCGCTGCTGCCGGTCGGTCTGCTGGTGGTCGCCTCCGCGTTCGTCTCCGACAAGCTGGTCGACCGCTTCGGCACCGGCCCGATCATCGCGGTCACCATGGTGGTCATGGCGCTGGGCTACCTGGCCTGGCTGCGCCTGGACACCGCGCCGAGCTACCTGCTGGTGCTGCTGCCCGCGCTGCTGCTGATCGGCATCGGCTGGGTCGGCTTCCCGGCCATCAACATTCAGGCCACCAGCGGTATCGACGACGACGAGCAGGGCTTGGCGGCCGGCGTACTGCAGACGGCCATGCAGGTCGGTGCGGCGATCATCCTGGCCGTGACCACCGCGATCATCACCAGCGGCGCGCACGCCGACAAGAGCCCCGCCGCCGTGCTGGACACCTACCGGCCCGGCCTGGAGTTCGCCGCCGGCGTCGCGATCGTCGGAGCCCTGGTCGCGCTGACGGTCTTCCTGCCCAAGCGCCGCAGGATCGTGGCGCCGCAGGAGGACACCGAGCTGAAGCCCGCCCTGGAACCCGTCGGCTGACCCTCATCCAGCCGACCGAAAAGCCGAACCCCACACGGGCAGTGTGGGGTTCGGCTTTGTCGTCACGACCTCAGGAAAACGGCGGCGCGGCAGTGTCTTTGGCCGACCGGACGTAGGTCAGTCGCTGACCGTCCCGGCCCAGCTCCGGCCACCGGATACCCAGCTCGGGATCGAAAGCGTCGATGTCCCGGTCGAATTCGGGCGTGTACTCCAGCGAGCACAGGTAGGTCACCGTGGACCGGTCCTCCAGGGAGAGGATCGCGTGCCCGAGGCCCTCGGAGAGGAACACCGACCGGCGGTCCACGTCGTCGAGCAGCACGCTGTCCCACTGCCCGTAGGTGGGGGAGCCGGGCCGCAGGTCCACCACCACGTCGAAGAAGGCGCCGCGCACGCAGGTGACGTACTTGGCCTGGCCCGGCGGGTCCTCGGTGTAGTGGATGCCGCGCAGCACGCCGGCGGCCGAGACCGAGGTGTTCACCTGGCACAGGTCGAAGGTGCGGCCGGTCGCCTTTTCGAACTCGGAGGCCTTGAAGGTCTCGGCGAAGGTGCCGCGGTCGTCACCGAGCAGGCGCGGGGTCATCACCCACGCGCCGGGCACCGCGAGCTCCCGGAACTCCATCCTCACCAATCCCACCTGGGCGCACGCCCGTCCGACGGCACCGAGCCCTTGCTCTGGTCCGGGCCCTGTGCCAGCAGGCCGAGCAGGTAGCTGCCGTATCCCGAGCGCACCAGCGGCTCGGCCTGTTTGCACAACTGTTCGTCGTCGATATACCCCATTCGCCAGGCGACCTCCTCGGGCACGCCGATTTTCAGGCCCTGGCGTTCTTCGATGGTGCGCACGTAGTTGGCGGCGTCGAGCAGCGAGTCGAAGGTCCCGGTGTCCAGCCAGGCGGTGCCGCGGGCGAGCACGTCCACGCGCAGCCGCTGCTGCTCCAGGTAGGCGCGGTTGATATCGGTGATCTCGTACTCGCCGCGGGCCGAGGGCCGCAGCGTCTTGGCGATCTCCACGACATCGTTGTCGTAGAAGTACAGCCCCGGGATCGCGTAGTTGGAGCGCGGCTTCTTCGGCTTCTCCTCGATCGACACCGCGCGCCCCGCCTCGAACTCGATGACGCCGTAGGCGGTGGGGTCGGAGACCCAGTAGGCGAACACCGCGCCGCCCGCCAGGTCGGCGAAGCGGTTCAGGCTGGTGCCCAGGCCGGGGCCGTGGAAGATGTTGTCGCCGAGCACCAGTGCGGCGCTGTCGTCGCCGATGTGGTCGGCGCCGAGCACGAACGCCCGCGCCAGCCCGTCCGGTTCCGGCTGCACCACGTAGTCCAGTGCGATGCCGAACTGCGAGCCGTCGCCGAGCAGGCGGCGGAAGGCCGCCGCGTCCTCGGGGGTGGTGATCACCAGCACGTCCCGGATGCCCGCGAGCATCAGCGTGGACAGCGGGTAGTAGATCATCGGTTTGTCGTAGACCGGGACCAGCTGCTTGCTCACCCCGCGCGTGATCGGGTGCAGCCGTGAGCCGGTGCCGCCCGCCAAGATGATTCCGCGCATGCCCAGGAGTCTGCCAGTCGCGCTACGCGACGTCGCACCCGACGTCGGACCGGTTCCGACATGCCTACGAAAGCATCACGGAGGTTTAGCTTCTCGGCGATTCGGGCCAATCTTGTCGCATAGGTCACATTCACGTGGTCTCCTGAGTCGAAGCGTTGTGAAACAACGCCGTGTGAGATGTCAGCGCCGATGTCTCGCCTGGTTCCGGCGGTGACCCCGTCGACGGTCGGGCACGGCGCGCCAGTGGGAAGCAGGTGCGCGATGACCGCGATCGGTGTCGGCGAAGTAATGAACCCGGATGGACCCAGCCCGGCGGCGCGCCTGCTCTTGGCGACCTGCACCTCGGTGGTGCGCCCCGCGCTGCGGGTAGCCCCGATCACCCGGGCCACCATCCCGGTCGGCGCGTTCGCCATCGACAATCTGGCCCGGCTGCGCCCGGGGCCGCGCGGGGTCGAGCGCGAGCAGGTGACGCTGCACGGGTTCCGGATGGAGATCCTGCGCCCGGCCGGCGGCTCCAAGTCGCTGCGCAACGGCGCCATGCTCTACATGCACGGCGGCGGCTTCGCGGTCTGCGGCATCACCACGCACCGGCCGGTAGCGGCCAGCCTGGCCCGCCGCACCGGCGGACCCGTGGTGAACGTGGAATACCGTCAGCTGCCCGGCCGCAGCATCAGTCAGTCGGTCCAGGACTGCCTCACCGCGTATCGCTGGCTGCTGCGCAAGGGGGCGGACCCGTCCCGCATCACCTTCGCCGGCGATTCCGCGGGCGGCTACCTCACCTTCGCCACCGCGCTGGCGGCGATCGAGGCCGGCCTGCCCGCCCCGGCCGGGTTGATCGGCCTGAGCCCGCTGCTGGATCTGGACTACGCCGCCAAGCGGGACTACATGAATGTCGCGCGCGATCCCTACATCCCGCTGTCCGCGCTGGCGGCCGTCGTCCGCATCGGCGCCGAGATCGACGGGCGCCTGGACCCGATGCTCTCACCGGTGAACGGCGCGCTGGCCAGCCTGCCACCGGTGCTGCTCATCGCCGCCGAGGACGAAGTGCTGCGCTACGACTGTGAACTCATGGCGCAGCGGCTCACGGTGGCCGGGGTGCCGAACACGGTGGAGCTGTGGCGCGGCCAGGTGCACGCGTTCATGAGCATCGCCCCGGGCCTGCCCGAGGGGCGCAAGGCGCTCGGCCGCGTCGCCCGGTTCGTCCGGGCGTGCACCGAACCGGCGGAGGAAGCGCGCACGGCCTGATTGGGCTCGGACGGTCTTGACTCCGGTCGGCCGGACGAGCATGAACCCCCGCTCCCGGACACGGAGCGGGGGTTCATTTGTGCGGCGGGAGTTACAGCGTTCGGCTATCGAGTTAGCGCTGTGTTAGGAAATGCTCACGCTATTCGGTAAGCCGACTGTCGCGAATTAGACTTCCTCGGTTAATCATCCGTTCACCTATTGCTGAATGTCATTCGGAAATAGCACAACCCCGCCCGGAATTCCGGGCGGGGTTGTCTCGGCTCAGCCGAATTACTTGGGCGCCGGGGCCGGCGGGGTGAAGGGGGTGCCGATGGTGGCGAAGTACTGGATAGCCGCGCCGATGGCGACCGGTCCGGTGACGAAGATCTGACCGGCCAGGGTGCCGAGAGCGCCGACGAGCAGGACGCCCGCGATGCAGCCCGCGAGGAAACCGGCGGGCAGGCCGAGTAGGGCGGTCAGGGCCGAGGACAGGACCGCGCCGGTGGCGCCGCCGAGGACGCAGCCGACCGCGGCGCCGCCGAGGCCGCCGACGAGGGTGCCGATGGTGGCGCCCATGGAGATGGTGGAGGTCATGCGGGACCAGGCGGCCTGCTCACGCTCGTACTCGGTCTTCCAGGGGGCCTGGTTCTCGAAGGGCAGGGCGACCGGCTTGTAGACGGCCTTGTTCATGTCGAGCTGCGGGGTGAGGGTGGCGGTGCGGCCGGAGATGTCGGCGGCGATGGGAAATTCGAACTCGTCGATCTTCATGATCAGCGGGGTGCCCGCGACCAGGTTGCCGGCGGCGTCCTTGATTTTGAGGGCGCCGTCTTCGGCGACGATGGAGCCCTGGTCGATGGACAGGATCGACTGGGTGTCGGTGCTGTCGATGGTGTAGTTGATCGGCGCGTCGGTCTCGGCGGGGGCCGCGTTGACCGTACCGGCGGTGACACCGAGGGCGGCGATCAGCATCGCCGAGGTGGTGGCAAACTTCTTGAAACGCATGGGTTTTGGTCCCTCATCAGTTGCATTGTGCGAATGATTGCGACCGGAAACTGAGTTCGCAAACTGTCAGTAACTCGGCCGGGCCGTGGAGGGCCCTGCTCGGCGGCTGCCGGGCAGGGCCTCAGGCTCGATGTTCAGTTGTGCGAATTCGATTGTTGGTTCAGTTGTGTCGGTCCAGCCGGAGCTGGTCGCGCACCTGGCTACTTGGCGGCCGGCGGAACCGGCGCCGGAGCGCTGATGGTGGCGAAGTACTGGATGGCCGCGCCGATGGCGACGGGAGCGGTCACGAGGATCTGGCCGGCCAGGGTGCCGAGAGCGCCGACGAGCAGGACGCCCGCGATGCAGCCCGCGAGGAAACCGGCGGGCAGGCCGAGCAGGGCGGTCAGGGCCGAGGAGAGCACGGCTCCGGTGGCGCCGCCGAGGACGCAGCCGACGGCCGCGCCGCCGAGGCCACCGACCAGGGTGCCGATGGTGGCGCCCATGGCGATGGTGTCCTTCATGCGGTTGAAGGCGGCCTGCTCACGCTCGTACTCGGTCTTCCACGGCGCCTGGTTCTCGAACGGCAGGGCGACCGGCTTGTAGACCGCCTTGTCCATGTCGAGCTGCGGGGTCAGCGTCGCGGTGCGGCCGGAGATGTCGGCGGCGATGGGAAATTCGAACTCGTCGATCTTCATGATCAGCGGAGTGCCCGCGACCAGGTTGCCGGCGGCATCCTTGATTTTGAGGGCGCCGTCCTCGGCGACGATGGAGCCCTGGTCGATGGACAGGATCGACTGGGTGTCGGTGCTGTCGATGGTGTAGTTGATCGGCGCGTCGGTCTCGGCCGGGGCCGCGTTGACCGTACCGGCGGTGACGCCGAGAGCGGCGATCAGCAGCGCCGACGTAGCGGCGAATTTCCTCATCAGCATTTGGTTTTGAACCTCGATGTAGAGCGTTCGGAGGGGACTAACTGATCGAAATCTAGACCAGCTAACGGGTGGTGAACCGTTTGTGACCTTTAATTCAAATTTTGTTCACCAAACGGACTCGACGCGCGGTGCGCTCCGGGAAATACACACTCCGAGCACGCATTTCGAATTGTGGCAAGACTTCGAGTAGGCATTTACCCGGCGCTAGTGTGACGAACGCCACTCAGGCGACTCTCAGGTGCCGCCGCAGCGGCCGCTTGCCGCCTCCGGGAACCGGGGCGGCGGCGCCGACGTAAAGTTCTCGGTGTGCGCTTGCTCGTAACCGGCGGAGCCGGATTCATCGGTGCGAATTTCGTCCACCAGACCGTGGCCCAGCGCCCCGGCACCACGGTGACGGTGCTGGACGCGCTCACCTACGCCGGAAACAAGGCCTCACTGGACGGCGTCGCCGACCGCATCGATTTCGTGCACGGCGACATCGCCGACCTGGATCTGGTCGACGAGCTGGTCAGCGGCGTCGACGCCGTGGTGCACTTCGCGGCCGAGTCGCACAACGACAACTCGCTCACCGAGCCGTGGCCGTTCATCCAGACCAATATCGTCGGCACCTACTCGCTGCTGCAGGCGGTGCGGCGCTACGACGTGCGCTACCACCACGTCTCGACCGACGAGGTCTACGGCGACCTCACCCCGGACGAGGCGCGCTTCACCGAGCACACCCCCTACAACCCCTCCAGCCCCTACTCGGCCTCCAAGGCCTCCAGCGATCTGCTGGTGCGCGCCTGGACCAGGTCCTTCGGTGTGCGCGCCACGCTGTCCAACTGCTCCAACAACTACGGCCCCTACCAGCACGTGGAGAAGTTCATCCCGCGCCAGATCACCAATCTGATCGACGGCGTGCGCCCCCGGCTCTACGGCGCGGGCCATCAGATCCGGGACTGGATCCACGTCGAGGACCACAATCGCGCGGTCTGGGACATCCTGGACCGCGGTCAGCTCGGCCGCACCTATCTGATCGGGGCCGACGGCGAACTGGACAACAAGACGGTGGTCCAGCTGATCCTCGCGGAGTTCGGCCGGGCGCCCGACGATTTCGACCACGTCACCGATCGGCCGGGCCACGATCAGCGCTACGCCATCGACGCCTCGGTGCTGCGCGACGAGCTGGGCTGGTCGCCGCGCTACGCGGATTTCCGGGCGGGATTGAAGGCCACGGTCCAGTGGTACCGCGACCACGAGGATTGGTGGCGGCCGGAGAAGGCCGCCACCGAGCGCGCCTACGCCAGCGCGGGCGAACGCACGCTGGACGCGACCGCCGAATAGCGCGTGGAAAGTCCCACTCCGAGCGACGAAGCCTCGATGGTCGCTCGGAGCGGGACGAAGGAAGACTCGGTCAGTCCGCGTCGATCCCGTAGAGCCGGGCCCAGTTCTCGCGACTGGTCAGCTCCGGCACGGCGGCCCGATATTCGGCCGTCAGGCGCGGCAGATCCTTGCGCAGGCGGCGCAGCACCCGCAGCGTCCGCTTCAGCAGCTGACGCGCGCGCTCCTTGTCCCGCACCCGGACGCGCACGCCCGACTGCGAGGCGTCGGTGACCACCACGTGGTCGAACAGCGAGACGTGCCACCAGTGCGCGTCCTCGCGGGTCACGGCGACCACGCCGTGCTGGGTGCGCCCGGTCCACTGGCTCACCGCGCGCTTGACCAGCACCAGCAGATCGCGGCTGGGCTGGCCACCGGCCCGGCGCAACTGGATGTCGGCGGTGCGCACCGGCGGCTTCGCGGCGGCGTGCTTGGCCGTCTCCGGGTAGTCGCCGCGACTGGTGCGGGCCCGGGCCAGCGCGTCGATTCCGCCGTCGCGCAGCACCTTCGGGCCTTCCAGGAAGTCCTCGATGCCCTGCAGCGTGGTGTGCGCCAGGCCGTACTGCATGCCCACCAGGTACTCGGCGATATTGCGGAACAGCTGGCGGGTGATCTTCTTACCGTCCAGATCGGCGTGCATGGCGCCGACGATCAGCGAGTTCCGGGTGCTGAAGTAGCGCGCCCAGTCGTCGAAGTCCTTCCAGTAGAAGTCGGCGTGCCAGACCGCGGCGTTGGGCAGCGTGACGGTGACGAACCCGTTCTCCCGGGCCCGCACGCCGTACTCCACGTCGTCCCACTGGAAGAAGATCGGCACCGGCAGCCCGATCTTCGCGACCACCTCGGCCGGGATCAGGCAGGTCCACCAGGCGTTGTAGCCGGCGTCGACGCGCCGCTCCTGGTTCTTCTTCAGCATGGAGGTGTTGCGCAGCGCCTTGGGCACCTTCTGCCCGTGCTTGAGCTCGTGCAGATGCACCTCCTCCGCGCCGACGTTCAGGAAGTCGGGGTTGAGCAGGAACAGCATCTGCGCGCCGACCAGCGTGGGCTCCACCGTGAGGTTGGCGAAGGCGTTGAGCCGCAGCACCGTTTCCGGTTCGCAGAGGATGTCGTCGTCCATCAGGATGACGTCGGCGTGCTCGTTGACCGCGGACACCTCGTAGAGGCCGCGGGTGAACCCGCCCGCGCCACCGAGATTCGGCTGCCGGATATACCGCAGCTTGTCGCCGAAGACGGGCAGCGTCTCCTGGAAGCGCGGCCGGTCCTGCACCAGATCGGTGCCCTGGTCGACGACGTAGACCGCGTCGATGGCGGCCAGCACGGTGGCGTCGGAGGCCAGTGCGGCAACGGTTTCCGCGCAGTCCGCGGCGCGGTTGAAGGTGCAGATCGCGATGGCGACCGGGCGCATGCGCTCCGGCGCGGCCACGGTCCAGGTGAGTTCGGTGACGGCCAGCGGCCCGCCGAGGGCGTCGAACTCGAGCCACAGCGCGCCGCCGTCGACGTACTGGTCCAGCGGGGCGGTCAGCGTCAGCGCGCCGCTGGCGTCGACGTCGGCGGAGCCGATGATGCGGCGGTGCCCGGCGATGTCGGAGGCGACGATCCGGACCAGCGCCTTGCCGGTCACCTCGAGCACCATGGTGGCCCGCACCTCGGTGACCACCGTCCAGCGCTGCCAGTAGGCAGCGGCGAACCGGCCGAAATAAGTGTTGGTGTGTGCCGTCGCGCCCTTTTCCAGGCGCAGTTCCAGGCGCTCGCGGTGCGCGCGGCCCTTGACCACGGCGTAGAGCTCGTCGCTGATCTTCGCCGACGGCCCGGTGAAGATGCCGCGTTGCACCACCAGCCGGTCGGGGGCCCGGTGGTCGACCCGTAGGGCGGCCGGGGCAGCTTCTGCTGACGGCTGGTCGTTCGTTTCGGTAACGGCCTCGGTAGCCGACTGCTCCATGAAGTCCTCGAAATCCTGATTGTGCCGACGGGTTGCCGTTCGCGGCGGCAGTGAGGATATCAATCCGGACCCTTACGGGTGCGGTTTGGTTCCGGTGAACACGAACTTGTTGTAGGCCCAGTAGCGAAAACCCACCGCGACCGCCTGGCCGATGAAGGTGCCGGAGATGTTGTCCGACAGCGGAGTCGACAGGTCGAGCACGTAACGCGAGAATCCGAGACACCCCAGCTGCAGCGCGATCGCCACCACATTGAACACCGCGTACAGCACATATTCGCGCCCGGGATTATCGGTTTGCTGATCGGCGAAGGTCCACCACTTGTTGCCGAAATAGGTGACCACGGTGGCCACCAGGATCGCGATGATCTTCGCGGCCAGCGGCTGGTGGTACAGCACGCCCTCGCCACCCCAGAACACCAGCAGGTTGTAGGTGCCCGCGTCGACCAGGAATCCGATGCCGCCGACGATCAGGAAAGCGCTGCCCTTGCGCAGCGCGGAGAGCAGCTTGGCGACCAGGTTCGGCCCGGGTTCGGCGGCGGTCACGGCTTCGGTGGCAGCGACCGGCGGCGGATCCGGGTATGACACGGGCTGCTCGGGGTAAGACACTGATCGAACGGTACCTGAAGGCAAGTGCGCGGCAGGCCGTATGGCCCTGTACCCTCCCGGTGTTCCCTTTCACCGCCGACATCGCGGTGCGAGCTCAGAGCCCGGAGGCGGTAGCGGAGCGACCACGGAGGGCTCAGCGAGCGCCGCACATCGACACAGAGGATTTACCCGGGTGGATTCCACCGAGCTTCGTATCGCCGCAGTCGTCCCCTGCCACAACGAAGAGGCATCGGTCGCCAAGGTGGTCGCCGATCTACAGGCCGCCGTGCCGGGAATCGTCGTCTACGTCTACGACAACCTCAGCACCGACAAGACGGCCGAGCAGGCTCGGGCCGCCGGCGCGATCGTGCGGTTCGAGAACACCAAGGGCAAGGGCAATGTGGTGCGCCGCGCCTTCGCCGACATCGACGCGGACATCTACCTGATGATCGACGGCGACGACACCTACGAGGCGTCGGCCGCGCCGCTGATGATCAAGACGCTGCTCGACGGCCCCTACGACCACGTGCTCGGCGTGCGCCGCGAGGACGCGGGCGCCTCGGCCTACCGCGCGGGTCACGAGACCGGCAACAAGGTGCTCAACGGTGTGGTCGGAAAGGTGTTCGGCGAGAACGTCGAAGACATGCTGAGCGGGTTCCGGGTCTTCTCCCGCCGCTTCGTGAAGAGCTTCCCCGCGGTGTCGCGCGAGTTCGAGATCGAGACCGAGCTGACGGTGCATTCGCTGCACCTGCGCGTCCCGCAGACCGCGGTGCCGGTCGGATTCCGGGACCGGCCGGCCGGCAGCGAGTCGAAACTGCGGACGTACCACGACGGTTTCAAGATCCTCAATCTGATCATCGGGCTGGCCCGGCACGAGCGCCCGGTCGCGTTCTACGGCCTGTTCGGCACGCTGAGCTGGCTGATCTCGATCGGGCTCGCCATTCCGATCATCATCGAGTTCTACGCGACGCACGAGGTGCCGCGGTTCCCGACGCTGTTCCTGGCCTTCACCCTGCTGCTGCTCGGCAGCCTGGCCTGGACCGCCGGCCTGGTCCTGGACGGCATCCGCCGCTCCCGGCACGAGGCTTCGCGCCTGATCTACCTGCTGCATTCGGCGCCGGGCGTGGACGATCGCGGCGGTGACCCGGAGCCCCGGCGGTGACCACTGCCGATCGCACCGAGCCGGACGCCGCCGCGCCGAGTACGAACGGGACCGCGCCGGAACCGGATTCGACCGGCGAGCGGAAGGCCGGCCAGGGGCGGGCGCGCCGGGGGGCCACGGTGGTGGTGACTCGATTCGGTGCCGCAACAGTCGTTTTCGCGGTGCTGGTGACCATCTTCGGCGCGGCGTTCGCGGTCAGTACGCCGCCGTTCTGGGGCCACGACGAGATCACCCAGTTCGGCCGCGCGTACCAGGTGGCGCACGGCGGTTTCCTGCCCGAGCGGATCGAGGACCGGCGCGGCGTCTCCTACGGCGGTGACGTGCCGGTCAGCATCACCGAGCTGATGGGCTACGCGCTCACCGACTACACCACCAATCCGCAGGAACCGGATCCGATGGTGTACGACCCGGCCGACTACGACCGGTTCAAGCGCGCGGCGATCTCCACCGAGGTGGAGCCGGTGTGGTTCACCAACACCGCCGCCTACTCGCCCGTGCCGTATCTCCCGGCGGCGCTGGGCATCCGGGTCGCCGAACTGCTGGACCTGAACGTCGGCGGGATGATCATGGCGACCCGGCTGGCCGGGCTGGCGGTCTACCTCGCGCTGGTCGGATTCGGCCTGTGGGCGCTGCGCGCGCGGCGGGTGCAGTGGCTGGTGCTGGCGGTCGCGCTGCTGCCGATCGCGGTGTTCCAGGCGGGCACCGTCACCGCCGACACCATGACCAACGCGCTGGCCATCATGGTGTCCGCGCTGCTGGTCAAGGCGCTGTTCCTCGGTGACCGGCTGGGTCGCGCCGAGACCGCCGCGCTGCTGGCCGCCGCTATCCTGCTGCCGCTGAGCAAGCCGACCTACGTGCTGCTGGCGCTGCTGCTGGTGCTGATCCCGGTGCGGCGCTTCGCCTTCGGCTCCGAGGAGCCCAAGCGCTGGCAGCGGATCGTGCCGATCGCCTTCGCGGGCGTGGGCGCGATCTGCTTCGCGATCTGGACCAAGATCGCCGGACCGACCACCGAGGGCATGGGCCTGATGCGGCCCGAGCACCAGTGGAAGTCGGTGCGCCCGGGCGACCAGCTGAGCGGAATCCTCGGCGATCCGATCGGTTTCGTGGACGTCTTCGGCGACAGCATCGCCTACCGCGACCAGCGCTGGTTCATCCAGTTCTTCGGTGAGCTGGGCTTCGCCTACATCGACGTGCCTGCCCTGTCCATCGTGGCGTGCCTGCTGGCCTTCGCGGTGGCGCTCGGCATCGCCGACCGGATGACCGCCTCGGACCGGTGGCGCACCTGGGTGGTCGCGCTGACCGTGGCCGCGAGCGTGGCGATGATCTACGTGACGCTGTACATGTCGTTCACGCCGGTCGACTACTACATCATCGACGGGGTGCAGGGCCGCTACTTCGTGCCGCTGGCGATCGTCGCGTTCGGGGTGCTGCTGCGCTGGATGCCGTTGCGGCTCACCGATACCGAGGGCCGGACGCCGACCTTCGGCCCGGCGATCACGATCGCCGCCGCCAGCACCGTCGGCTTGGTCGCGGCGCTGGCCAAGTACCACGCGATCGTCTGGGGCTGAGCCCCCGTCGTCCCGGCGTTCGCCGCCGGGACGACGGTGTGCGTCAGAGGAACAGATCGGTGGTGAGCTCACCGTCGCCCGGGGTGACCCGGTACTTGTCCAGATCGGTGATGCCGTGCGTGGCGAGTACCTCGTCGTCGAGGAAGAAGTTGCCCGTGGTCTTTTCCGCGGGGGAGGTCAGCACCAGATAGGCGGCGTCGGCGTAGATGGCCGGTGTGCGTGAGGTGGAGATCATCTCGTCGCCGCCGAGCAGGTTGCGCACGGCGGCGGTGGCGATCGTGGTGCGCGGCCACAGCGAGTTCACGCCGATGCCGTCGCCCTTCAGTTCCTCCGCCAAACCCAGTGTGGTCAGCGACATTCCGTACTTGGCGATGGTGTAGCCCAGGGCCATGCCCGCCCACTTCGGGTCCAGGTTCAGCGGCGGGGACAGCGTCAGGATGTGCGGGTTGCGCCCGGCCTGCGCCGCGGCCCGCAGGTGCGGGATGCTCAGCTTGGACAGCAGGAAACTGCCGCGGCAGTTGATGTCCTGCATGAGGTCGTACTTCTTCATCGACAGCGCCTCGGTGGGGGACAGGTCGATCGCCGAGGCGTTGTTCACCACCAGGTCGATGCCGCCGAACCGTTCGACGGTCTGCCGGACCGCCTCGCTCACCGACTCCTCGAGCCGCACATCGCCGACGAAGGGCAGGACCTGCCCGCCCGCCTCCTCGATCTCCGCGGCCGCGGTGTGAATGGTGCCCGGCAGCTTCGGATGCGGCTGATCCGTCTTCGCGATCAGCGTGACGTTCGCGCCGTCCGCCGCCGCCCGCTTGGCGATCTCCAGCCCGATTCCCCGGCTGCCCCCCGACATGATCATCGTCTTGCCCGCCAACGGCTTACCCGATCCCGCCATGACCTGCTCCTGTCTGTGCGCCGCGGGTCAGTGCCGCCCGCGGCCATCCACACTTCGCACACTAAGCGTAAACCCGCCCGCTATGCAACCAGTTGCATATGCGGCGCGGGCGACAAAAAGCGGGGCGCCGGACGATTCGGCACCCCGCTGTGGCGACTCGGCTCAGGCCGCGGCCATACCGATGATGAAGAGCAGGAGCCCGAGTACGCAGGGCAGCGCCATCAGGCCGTACAGCACGTAGATGAACACCACGCCCGGCGTCTTCTGCGGCATCTCCCCGAGCGCTCCGGGCAGCCAGAACATGGCGGGCGGCTTGTAGTAGTACCGCACCCCCTGCCCCTCGCGCAGCGCCACCTGCTGGTCCGCCGGCCCCATATCGAGCAGCCACGGCGTACTCACCCGCAGGTGATACTGGCCCGGCCCGACCGGGATGTGGGTCTCGCCCCACTGGGCGTGCGGCACCTGCTGCCCGTTGACGAAGATCTTCGGCTTCGTCAACAGCCCGAGCATGAACGCGAACCACTCGTAATCCGCCTGCACGGTGATTCCCGGCGGTGCCGGCGCCCCCTGCGGCTGCCCGTACTGCTGCGGCGCGCCGTACTGCGGCTGACCGTATTGCGGCTGGCCGTAGGGCTGTTGGCCCGGCTGCCCGAACTGCTGCGGCGGCTGGCCGAATTGCGGCTGCTGCCCGTAGGGCTGCGGTGCGCCGTAGGGATTTCCCGCAGGCTGCGGCGGCTGACCGTACGCAGGTTGTCCGGGGTACTGCCCGCCTTGCGCTTGGCCTTGAGGCGGGTATCCGCCGGGGTAACTCATCCAAACCCTCCCGAAAGCTCGATCATTCGGGGCGAACCCTACCGTGTATCACCTGATTCGGCCGCACTGCCTACCGGCCGTCCGCACACCGCGCGAAGACGCGATGTGCGGACGGTATTTTCGGCGGTCAGCGCCGGGAACCGCGGTCGCGGTACATGCGGCGCTGCTGCTTGCTGATCGACTTCCACTCGCGCGCGCGTTCGGCTTGCAGGCGCTTGTCGGTGCGCGATTCCATCCAGGCGTTCTCGCGCACCAGCTTGCGGTAGCTGTCGAAGCGGCGCTGGGTGAGCTCGCCGTTGTCCAGCGCCGCGGCGACCGCGCAACCGGGCTCGGCGACGTGCGAGCAGTCCGGGAAACGGCAACGCGCGGCCAGGGATTCGATGTCGCTGAAGGTCTTCTCGATGCCTTCGGCGGCGTCGTAGAGCCCGATCCCGCGCAACCCCGGAGTGTCGATGAGCGTGCCGCCGCCGGGCAGTGGGCGCAGTTCCCGGTGCACCGTGGTGTGGCGGCCCTTCTTGTCGACGGCGCGGACATCGTTGGTCGCGAACACCTCCGCGCCGAGCAGCGCGTTGGCCAGCGTCGATTTGCCCGCGCCCGAGGGCCCGAGCAGCGCGACCGTGCCGTCGAGCACGGCGGCCAGGACGTCCAGCCCCGCCCCGGTACTCGCGGAGACGGCGAGGACGACGGCACCGGGCGCGGCGGCCTGCACCGCACCGATCGGGATATCCACGGCCGCATCCGCTTTGGTGAGCACGACGACCGGCTGGGCGTTGCTCTCCCAGACCAGGGCCAGCATCCGCTCGATCCGGTTGAGGTCGACATCGCCGTCGGCCGCCGAGCAGATCAGCACGGTATCGACGTTCGCGGCCAGCACCTGGGCCTCGGAGCGCCCGGACACCGAGGAGCGCACGATGGCCGAGCGGCGCGGCAGCAGCCCGCGCACGTTCAGCTGCGCGTCGACGGTCACCCAGTCACCGGTGCACAGCCCGCTGATCTCGGAATCCGAACGCGGACAGCGCGCCCGGGCGAGCCCGGTCGGCGTCGCCACATCGCATTCGCTGCGATCCATGCGGATCACGCGGGCGGGCACCAGGCCCTCGGACAGATGCGGAGCGTATTCCGCGGCTACGGCTTCGGTCCAGCCGAAAGGGACGTGAAAGTTCGGGTCGTTCTCGACCATGATGGAGAGAGTCCTTAGTCGGGCGCCGAGCCCGACGGACTCAGCGAAGTGAGGTGGAGGGGGAAATCGGCACAGCGGGCACAGCCACCGCGGGCACGACAATCCGCAAGAATGTCTTCACGATCTCCACCTCCTCAACTCTCTCGACGTTGCGACCACTCTGACACAGCCCCGAACGGGCTCGCAACCTATTTATCCGGCTTGCCGAACTGCTCGTGCCGGCCCAGGCTGCGCAGGTGGAACCACTCCTTCAGACCGGCCGGATCACGGCGGGTGACCAGGAAGAACCAGGAGAACCGCACCCACTCTTGGGGTAGCAGCTTGCGCATTCCCGGCTGCGCCATCAGATAGCCGCGATTGCGGTAGGTGAAGTAGCGCTTCACCGGATCGTCCGGGTATTGCGTGTGCATCCGCCCGCCGAGAATCGGCTTGAATTCCTCGGCGCCGTTGGGGTGCAGGTAGGCGGTCTGTAAGCAGGTGCCGAACGGCAGCCCGGAGCGCACCAGCCGCCGGTGCACCTCTACCTCGTCGCCGCGCACGAACAGCCGCAGGTCCGGCACGCCGATCTGATCGACCGCCTTCGCCGCGATCAGCGCGCCGTTGAACAGCGAGGCGATGCCGGGTAGGAAATCCTCGGCCCCGAGCTCGGACCGCAGCCGCCGCCACACCACCCCGCGGCGCAGCGGGAACGCCAGCCGATCCGGTTCGTCGATATCGCAGACCACCGGCGAGACCTCGGCCAAGCCGTGCCGCCGGGCGCAATCCAGCAGCACCGCAAGCACTTCCGGGCCTTCGGGACGGCCGTCGTCGTCGGCCAGCCAGACCCAGTCCGCGCCCTGGGTGAGCGCGTGCAGGATGCCGAGCGCGAACCCGCCCGCACCGCCGAGATTGTGCGCCGAACCCAGGTAGGTGGCTTCGATCGGCTGCTGCGCGACCAGCTCCGCGACCTCGGGCTCGTTCGCGTTGTCCACCACGATCAGGTGATCCACCGGCCGCGACTGCGTGGTGAGCACCTTCAGCGATTCGGTGAGCAGCTCGCGGCGCTTGTGCGTCACCACCACCGCGATGATCCGGGCCTCGGCGCCGGTGGACGGCTGCTCGAACGGCGCGTCCGGCCTGGTCGGGTCGTTCGGCCCGGTCGGCTCTGTCATGCGTGGTTACGCTCCAGTTCCTGCTCGGCTTGCCGGCCCGCCGTGTTCTCGGCTTCCATTTCCCGCAAGACCGTTGCCACGTGATTTCCCGCGTCCGGCCCCTCGTAGGCGCGGACCACGTCTTCGATGCCGCCGCGCTGCCGAATCTGGCCGTGGTCGATCCACATCGCGGAATCGCAGAGCTGGGCCAGGAATTCGTTGGAGTGGCTCGCGAACACCAGGATGCCGGAGCGGGCGACGAGTTTCTGCAGCCGCAGCCGCGCCTTCTTCATGAACTCGGCGTCGACCGCGCCGATGCCCTCGTCCAGCAGCAGGATCTCGGGATCGATGGAGGTCACCACGCCCATCGCCAGGCGCACCCGCATGCCGGTGGAGTAGGTGCGCAGCGGCATCGACAGGTATTCGCCGAGCTCGGTGAAGTCGGCGATCTCGTCGATCTTGGACAGCATCTGCTTGCGCGTCTGCCCGAGGAACAGGCCGCGGATGATGATGTTCTCGTAGCCGGAGATCTCCGGATCCATGCCGACGCCGAGGTCGAAGACCGGCGCGACCCGGCCGCGGATCCGGGCGCTGCCCCGCGAGGGTTCGTAGATGCCCGACAGCAGCCGCAGCAGCGTGGACTTGCCCGCGCCGTTGTGCCCGACCAGGCCGATCCGATCGCCCTCCTTGAGCGAGAGGTTGATGTCGCGTAGCGCCTCGACGACCACGACGTCGGAGGGGTTGCGGCCGATCGCCCCGCCGGCCTTGCCGAGGAACGCTTTCTTCAGCGACCGCGATTTCGCGTCGAAGATCGGGAATTCGACCCAGGCGCCCTGGGTTTCGATGCTTACCTCGGACATATCGCCTTCACACCCAGTAGGGGACGCGGGACCGGTACTTCTTCATAGCCAACACCGCCACCAGCCAGCCGACGACGGTGAAACCGAGCACCACGACCCAGCTGTGCCAGTGGATCGCGTCGCCGAGCAGCGGCGCGCGCACGATCTCCAGATAATGGTATGTCGGCACCAGCTCGACCAGGCGCGCTCGCTCGCTGACCGAACCGCCCTGCTCGTGCAGGACCTTCGCCGACCACATGACCGGCGTCAGCACGAACAGCATCCGGGTCAGGCTGCCCAGGATCGGCGCGATATCGCGGTAGCGGGTGCTGAAGATGCCGAACACGATGGTGACCCAGGCGGCGTTGAGGAACAGCAGCGCGATCGCCGGAATCGCCAGCAGCACCGACAGATCCAGATCCCGCCAGACGCTGAAGGCCAGCAGCAGCACCAGATAGATCGCCGCGTTGTGGATGAAGAACAGGAACTGGCGCCACACCAGCCGGTATATGTGCACGCTCAGCGCGGACGGAAGCTGTTTGATCAGCCCCTCGTTGGCGATGAAGACGTCCGAGCCCTCGAGGATGCTGGCCTCGATGACGTTCCACACGATGATGCCGACGGTCACGTAGGGCAGGTATTCGCTGAGCGGCTGCCCGAACAGCGTCGCGTACAGCAGGCCGATGGCCGCGGCCTGGACCGCGGTGGAGATGGTGATCCAGAACGGGCCCAGCACCGAGCGCCGGTAGCGCTGCTTGATGTCCTGCCAGCCGAGCGACAACCACAGCTCGCGCTGGGAGAACCCCTGGCGGAAGTCCTTGAAGGCCCGCTGGAAGGTCTGTGAATCCGACACGATCGGCGCGGCGGGAACAGCTTCCGCCGCTAGCGGTTCCCCGGCGCTCATCGCGCCCTCCGGGGAACTGCTGTCAGCTGGGTCATCTGAATGCACGGGGCTTTCTTCAGGACGCACCGCACTCACGTCGGAGTCGGGGCGAGCGGCAGCGGCGGACACGGTGCTCGACACTACCCTTGCGACGTTCACCGAGAACGGCCGGAACCAGGGTTGACCGGATCGGCCGGAACAGACCTCAGAGGTATTGCCCGGAGCCGCCGGTGACATTGCCGGTGCGCGGGTCGGCGGCGTGGATGCCGGGCGGCAGCGCACCCTGGCGCATCTGCTCGAGCTGCGCGCGGGCCGCCATCTGCTGGGCGAACAGGGCGGTCTGGATGCCGTGGAACAGGCCCTCCAGCCAGCCCACCAACTGCGCCTGGGCGATCCGCAGTTCGCCGTCGGAGGGGATGGCCTCGTCGGTGAACGGCAGCGTCAGCCGCTCCAGTTCCTCGCGCAGCTCCGGGGCCAGGCCCTGTTCGAGTTCGCGCACCGAGGAGCGGTGGATCTCGCGCAGGCGGGTGCGGCTGGCGTCGTCCAGCGGGGCCGCGCGCACCTCCTCGAGCAACTGCTTGATCATGGTGCCGATGCGCATCACCTTCGCGGGCTGCTCCACCATGTCGGCCAGGGATTCGCCCGCGTCCGCCGCCTCGGGTGCGGTGCCGGACTCGTCCTCGTCGGAGACCACCTGGGCGTTCAGCGGAGTGCCCGCGTCGGCGGGAATCACCAGGTGCCGGCCGTCGGGTCCGACCACCACGATGGAATCCGGTGCCTCATCCGAATGCGTCATGGCCCCATCATGTCATCCGCCGCGCACGGGTGCCGGTCCGTGTTTACGAGACCGCCCGGCGGCCTAAACTGTTCGGGTCGTCGTGTGGTTCGGATTTGCTGAAAGTCGGTTGCCATGCATTCACCCCGGTCGCTGCGGTGCCTTCTGCCAGTCAGGTGGAACACGGTTACGCAGGCTCGCCCGCTGCCCTTAGAGTGGCCAACATGACTTACGACGTCGCGAGGGTTCGGGGCCTGATACCGTCCCTGGGCGACGGCTGGATCCACTTCGACCCGCAAGCGGGCATGCTGGTTCCGGATTCGGTATCGCGTGCCGTGTCAACGGGTTTCCGCACCTCCTCGTTTTCCCACATCGGGCGCAACGGCGCCGCCGTGCGCAGCGCCGCCATCCTGGACGCGGCGCGCGAGGCGGTCGCCGATCTGGTCGGCGGCGATCCGGCGGGCGTGGTGCTCGGCCCCGATCGCGCGGTGCTGCTGGCCTGGCTGGCGGAGTCGCTGAGCTCCCGGCTCGGGCTCGGTACCGGCATCGTGCTCTCCCGCCTGGACGACGAAGCCAATGTCGCGCCGTGGCTGCGCATCGCGAACCGCTATGGCGCGCATGTGCGCTGGGCCGAGGTCGAAATCGAGACCTGCGAGATGCCGTCCTGGCAGTTCGAGGAACTGATCGGCCCCACCGCCCGGCTGGTCGCGCTGACGGCCGCGTCCCCGATCGTCGGTTCCGCGCCCGCGGTGCGGGTGGCGGCCGACCGGGTGCACGACGTGGGTGGCCTGCTGGTTGCCGACGCGGTCGGCGCCGCTCCGTACGCGCTCATCGATATCGACGAACTCAACGCCGACGTGATCGCGCTCAGCGCGCCCGCCTGGGGCGGCCCGCAGATCGGCGCCCTGGTGTTCCGCGATCCCGCCTTCCTGGACCGGATTCCGTCGATGTCGTTGAATCCGTATGCGAAGGGCGCCGAGCGGCTCGAGGTCGGCGGCCATCAGTACGCGCTGCTCGCGGGCCTGACCACCTCCATCGATTTCCTCGCCGGCCTGGACGAACGCGCCACCGGCACGCGCCGCCAGCGCCTGGAGATGTCGATCACCTCGCTGCAGGATTACCACGATCAGCTCTTCGAGCATCTGATGGACGTGCTGGAGAAGGTGCCCAATCTCACCGTCATCGGCCGGGCCTCCACCCGCATTCCGACGGTGTCGTTCACCCTGGCCGGCATGCAGGCGGAGAAGGTCGCGGCCAAGCTGGCCGACGCCCGCATCGGCACGCTGTCCGGTGTGCACGGCGGTAGCCGGCTGCTGGACGCGCTCGGCGTCAACGACGAGGGCGGCGCGGTCACCATCGGATTGGCGCCCTACACCACGAAGTTCGAGATCGACCAGCTCGGCCGCGCGCTCACCGCCCTGGATTAGCGCGCCCCGCTTCAGCGCTCGACGCGCAGCACCACCTTGCCGAAAGTGTCCGAGGAGTCCAGCATCCGGTGGGCTTCGGCCACCTCGCCGATCGGCAGCTCGGCGTGGATCACCGGGACGATGTCGCCCGCCGCGAGCAGCGGCCACACCTGGCGGCGCACCTCGGCGATCACCTCGGCCTTGCTGTGCGGGCCCGTCGCCGGACGCCGGCGCAGGTTGGTGGCGTGGACCGAACCCCACTTGCCGAGCAGCGCGGCCAGATTCAGCTCCGCGGTGACCCCGCCCTGCATGCCGATCACCACCAGCCGCCCGTGCTCGGCGAGCGCCTCGACATTGCGCGCGAGATAGGCCGCCCCCATGTTGTCGAGGATGACGTCGGCTCCGGGCCCGCCCGCACCCTGCTGGTCGCGGATCACCTCGACGAAATCCTGCTCCCGGTAGTTGATCAGCACGCTCGCGCCGAGCTCGGCGCACCGCTTCAGCTTGGCGTCCGTGCCCGCCGTCACCGCGACCCGCGCACCGAGCCGGCCCGCCACCTGGATGGCGTGCGTCCCGATCCCGCTGCCGCCGCCGTGGATCAGCAGCAGCTGCCCGTCCGCCAGGCCCGCCGTCATGACCAGGTTCGACCACACGGTGGCCGCCACCTCCGGCAGCCCCGCGGCCGCGCTCAGCTCCACACCGTCCGGCACCGGCAGCAACTGCCCGGCGGGCGCGACCACCCGCTCGGCATACCCGCCGCCGGACAGCAGCGCACACACCCGGTCACCGACCCGCCAATCCGCCACGCCCGCCCCGACTTCGGCGATGACCCCCGACACCTCCAGCCCCATGATCTCGCTGGACCCGGGCGGCGGCGCGTAGAAACCCTGCCGCTGCAACAGATCCGCGCGATTCACCCCGGCGGCGGCCACCTCGATCAACACCTCGCCCGCCCCCGGCACCGGCTCGGGCGCCTCGCCCCACGCCATCACCTCGGGCCCACCGAATCCGTTCAGCTCGACTGCGCGCATGCGACCATCCTGCCCCAGCCCCGTGCCCGTGGACGGCAACGACGTCACCGGCCGCGGGGCGGGCGCGCGCAGGGGCCCAGGTCGGGCGGTGAATCGAGCTGTGCGGCAGCCGATCTGCCGAGCGGCGCGCGCGGTGCGATCCGAGGGACTAGCGTTCCGGCTGTGAGCAGCTTTATCGACTTCCAGAACGAGATCTACCTGGCGGGACTGGGTGGCGCGGTGCCCGAATTGCCGATGACGGCGGCGGGGTTGGAGCAGCGGGCGCGCGAGGTGCTGGGCGCGGCCGAGTTCGCCTATGTCGCGGGCAGCGCCTCGTCGGAGCGGACGGCGGCGGCGAACCTCGCCGCGTTCGACCGGCACCGGATCGTGCCGCGCATGCTGCGCGGCACCACGGGCCCCGGCGCCCGCGACCTGTCGGTGGAGGTGCTCGGCACCCGCCTGGCCGCGCCGGTGCTGACCGCGCCGATCGGCGTCCTGGAGTTGATGCACGACAAGGGCGAACTGATAATCGCCGACGTCACCAAGGAACTCGGCCTCGGCACCGTGCTGTCGACGGCGGCGTCCTCCACCATCGAGGAGGTCGGCGCGGCCGCGGGCGACTGGTGGTACCAGCTGTACTGGCCCAACGACGACGACCTGGCCCGCTCCTTCGTCGAGCGTGCCGAGCGAGCGGGCGCGAAGGCGATCGTGGTCACCGTCGACACCCCGAGCCTGGGCTGGCGGCCGCGCGATCTGGAGTTGGCGCATCTGCCGTTCCTGCACGGCAAGGGCATCGCGAACTACCTGTCGGATCCGGTGTTCCGGGCCAAGCTGGCCACCCCGCCGGAGGACAGCCCCGAGGCGATGCAGATCGCGATCCTCACCTGGGTGAGCCTGTTCGGCAACCACACCCTGCGCCCCGCCGACCTCGCGCGCCTGCGGGAGTGGACCGACCTGCCGATCGCGGTGAAGGGCATCCAGCATCCCGACGACGCCCGCCGGGTGGTGGACGCGGGCGCCGACGCCGTGGTCGTCAGCAATCACGGCGGCCGCCAGGTGGACGGCGCCATCGGCGCGCTGGACGCCCTGCCCGCGGTGGTCGCCTCGATCGGCGATCGCGCCGACATCCTGTTCGACTCCGGCGTGCGCACCGGCTCCGACCTGCTGGTCGCGCTGGCCCTCGGTGCGAAAGCCGTGCTCTACGGCCGCCCGTGGGCCTACGGCCTGGGCATCGCCGGCCGCGCGGGCGCCCGGCACGCGCTGCGGCTGCTGCTGGCGGATTTCGATTCCGCGCTCGGCCTGGCCGGGTGCGCCTCCCCGGCCGAACTCGATCGTTCGCTGATCGTCTCCGCTCGCTGAAAGATGTTGCGGTACTTATCGATACGGATTGCCGGCGGGCGAGGCTCACTAGACTGGCCAAGTGCACCCCGAAGCCGAGCCGCACTGGCTCACGCCACCGCAGCAGCGCGCCTGGCGGGCCTACATGCAGGGCCATCAACGCCTGATGGCGGCGCTGAACCGTCAACTCCAGCGCGAAGCCGACCTCACCATCCCCGAGTACCGGATCCTCGTCCTGCTCTCCGAAGCGCCCGGCCGCTCACTGCGCATGAGTGAGCTGGCCGACGGCGTCCTGTCCTCCCGCAGCCGCCTCACCCACCAGGTGCATCGGCTGGAGCAGCAGGGCATGGTGATCCGGCACACCGTCCTGGAGGACGGCCGCGGCGTGCGCGCCGAACTCACCGAGACCGGGCTGCGCCGCCTGGAAGCGGCCGCCCCCGGCCACGTCGACGCCGTCCGCCGCGACTTCATCGACCTGCTCACCCCCGACCAGCTCGAGGTCATCGCCGACGTCTTCACCCGCGTCGACGAGGTAATCGGAAAGCGTGCCGATCACCCCGTGCGCTAGCATCGAGGCCCTGGAGACGTGGCAGAGCGGCCGAATGCACTCGCCTTGAAAGCGAGCGTCGCGAGAGCGACCGGGGGTTCAAATCCCTCCGTCTCCGCCAAGGCAGGGGGTGGCCGATGAGTGGGATCGATCCGTTCGCTACGTTCCGGCCGCTGCTGTTCACCATCGCCTACGAGATTCTGGGCAGCGCGGCCGATGCCGAGGATGTGCTGCAGGACAGTTACCTGCGCTGGCGCGAGGCGAGCGGGGTGACGCATCCGCGGGCCTACCTGGTGCAGATCGTCACGCGGCAGGCGATCAATCAGCTGCGGTCGGTGCGGCGCCGGCGCGAGGAGTATGTCGGCGCCTGGCTGCCCGAGCCGATTCGCACCAGCCCCGACGCGGAACACGATGTGCTGCTGGCGGAATCGGTGTCGATGGCCATGCTGCTGGTGCTGGAGACGCTCGGCCCCACCGAGCGCGCGGTGTTCGTGCTCGCGGAGGTGTTCGGCCACAGCCACGCCGAGATCGCGACCATGATCGGCAAGAGCGAACCCGCCGTCCGGCAGATCGCGCACCGGGCGCGCGGGCACGTCGCCGCGCGCCGCCGCCGGTTCGAGCCGGACGCCGAGACCAGCCGCGCCGTCGTCGCCCGGTTCCTGCAGGCCGTCGACACCGGTGCGATCGACGCTCTGCTGGCGGTGCTGGCGCCGGACGTGGTGCAGATCTCCGACGGCGGCGGCCGGGTCACGGCGGCGCGGCGGCCGATCGTCGGCGCGGAGCCGGTCGCCCGGTTCCTGCTCGGCCTGGGCCGCGGCTGGATGCCCGGCATGACCGTCGAATTCGGCAGTTTCAACGCCTTGCCCGCACTGCTGATCCGCTCCGCCGCGGGCGCGCTCGACACCGTGCTGCTGATCGAGGTGACCGGGCCGGTCGTCACCGGTCTGTACGCGATCCGCAATCCGGACAAGCTGCGATCCGCCGATACCGTGCGCACGCTCGATTCGCGAGTGTGACCGGCGGCACAAAGGCCGAGTGTCACTTCGGGCCGCCCGCCGGTGTCTCCGAGAGTGTCCAGCAATGCCAGCGGAACGAAAGGGGACATCCCCATGAAGGTCGTCATCGTCTGCACGTCGGTCTCGCACGGCAACACGCAGCGCGTCGCCGAGGCCGTGGGCCGGGTGCTCGACGCCCGGGTCGTGGCACCCGGCGAGATCGGTCCCGCCGAGCTCGCCGCCTACGACCTGGTCGGCTTCGCCTCCGGGATCTTCACCATGGATTTCCATCCCGACCTGCGCCGCTTCGTCGCCGCGCTGCCGAACGGGCAGCGCGGCAAGGCGTTCGTCCTGTGCACCAGCGGTTTCCCGGAACCGCCCTTCCGACGCTACGTGCGCACATTCACGCGCACCCTGGAGCGCAAGGGCTTCGAGGTGACCGACGCCTTCCACTGCCGCGGTTTCGACACCTGGCTGCCGCTGCGCGTCGTGGGCGGCGTCAGCAAGGGGCACCCCGACCCGGCCGACATCGCCGCGGCCGTCGCCTTCGCCGAAGAGCTGCGGGCCCGGACCGCGCCGCGGCCCTGACCGTCAGCCCCGGCGCACGAAGTTGGGCCGGATCCCGTCGTCCGGCGGATCGAAGTAGCGGTGGAAGGTGGGCGTGAGCCCCGAGGAGATCGGCGGATTGATCCAGGACCAATCGGTGGGACAGGTGCGCCCGGCGGCCTTTTCGCGGGCCACGTGATCGCAGAACTGCTTGGCGACCGTGTGGTGATCCACCAGGTACACGCCGGACTTGCGATAGCTGTAGAGCACCGCGCGGTTGAGTTCGATCAGTGCCTGGTCGCGCCACAGGGTGCGGGCACTGGAGGTGTCCAGGCCCATCATGTCCGCGATCAGCGGGAGCATGTTGTAGCGGTTCTCGTCGCTGAGATTGCGCGCGCCGATCTCGGTGCCCACGTACCAGCCGTTGAACGGCGCGCACGGATAGGTGACGCCGCCGATCTCCAGGTCCATGTTCGACACCGCGGGCACCGCATGCCATTTCAGGCCGAGCTTGGCGAACCAGTCGAAGTCGGGATGTTCCAGCTGCACCTCGCGCGCGAGTTCGGGCGGCACGTCGAACCAGCGGATCGGCTCGTCCGGGGTGCTGATCAGGACCGGCAGGAGGTCGAACGGCGTGCCCGCGCCGCGCCAGCCGAGTTTCCGCGCGAATTCGGTGATCGCGACGTGGGCGGCGTCGCCGGTGACGGTGCCGTCGCCGTTGCGGTAGCCCGCGTAGCGCAGCAGCTGCGGTGAGACGATGCGGTACTCGCGGCCGTCGGGGCGGCGCGGCGGGCCGACGGTGATCATGGATTGCACGGCGCCACCGTTGGTGGCCAGGCGTAGGTGTTCCCAGCACGCCTCGGCCAGTTCCCGCGCCGAGCGCACGTGCCGGGCGTCGATCAACTTCAATGCGCGCCAGTGTTTGCGGCCGACGCACCGGGCGTGATTGCGCCAGGCCAGTTTGGCGCCGATCAGGATCTCCTCGGCGGTCTGCTCGTAGACGGCCTCGTGCTCGAGCTCGCGCAGCGCGACGCGGCGGCGATGACTGGGCAGATGCGCCAGCTCGGGTTGCCGGAAGAATTCGTCGCACTCACGCAGTCGCCGCACTTGCTCCGGACCGAAAGCGCCTGCTTCGGCGAGGTGGTCGAACTGTCGAACGGGCATCATCTGGTTCACGATTTTCTCCGGTCGGGCATCAGGTACTGCGAGAACAGACAAGACATCGAACGTGGAGCGTGGATCGATCACCGGCGCCTGCCGGTTGGGGCGGCGCCGCGGCGGGCACCCCGTGAAAGTTCGCGCGGGGTGTGCGCGGCGGCCGCCGGACGACATCGGGGGAGCGCGGCCGAACAACCGTGCCGCGATGCCGTGAAGTAGCCCGCACACGTCGCCGGATGCGGGATTCGGGCCCGTCCAAAGCGTACGACCAGTGTGCTGACCGTGTGCCCGAATTCGGCGTAATCCCAGTTGGATAACCACCAGCTGTCGGTCGAGCGACCGACTCGAAGTTTGCCGGTGCCCCGGGCGCGAGGCGAGCACGGCCCCGGAACTCGCCGCCAGAACCGCTGGCACGCGGGGGGAACCGTACATTTCTGGCAGTATGGCGCTATGCGGTCTCGGCGCAGAACCCCCTCCGAGCACATCAGACGCAGGCTATCCGGCGTGCTCGTCACCCTTGCCCTGCTAGCGGGTGCCGTCGCGGGGGCGCCCCTCGCGACCGCCGAACCGCCGGACAGACCGAACAGCGGTTCGGCGGACAAGCCGGATCCCGCCGAGCCCACCACCCCCAAGCCGCCCCGCCCCTTCATCGAGAGCGTCATCCCGATCAGCCCGCGCGACCTGCGCGTGTTCGTCTCCTCGCCGGCCATGCGCCGGACGGTCGAGCTACAGGTCCTGTTGCCGCGCAACAGATCCGAGCCCCGTCCGGTCGTCTACATGCTGGACGGCCGCAGTGCGAAGTCCGAGAGCAACAACTGGACCGTGCTGGGCGGGGCCAAAGAATTCTTCGAGGACAAGGACGTCACCGTCGTCCTCACCGTCGGTGGCCCGGCCAGCTACTACACCGATTGGCAGCGCCCGGACCCGGTGCTGGGCCTCAACAAGTGGGAAACCTTCCTCACCGACGAACTCCCCGGGCTGATCGACGCCCGCTTCGCGGGGACCGGCCGCAACGCGGTCATGGGAGTCTCGATGGGCGCCGAAGCCGCGCTGATGCTCGCGGTGCGCCAGCCCGAGCTGTACTCCGCCGTCGCCGGGCACAGCGGCTGCTACGAAATGGGCAGCGACGCCGGACAGGCCCAGGCGCGCGCCGTGATCGCCACCTACAACGGCAAGGCCGACAACATGTTCGGCAAGGAAGACAATCCGCTGTGGCAGGAGCACGATGTGCTCACGCACGCGGAAGCGCTGCGGGACAAGGCGATCTACCTCTCCTCGGGCAACGGCCTGCCCGGCAAGTACGACGTGCCCGGCAATCCGGAGGTGCTCAGCGCCATCGGCTTCGGCGGGCCGCTGGAGGCCGGCGCCTACACCTGCACCCGCAACCTCGCCGATCGCCTGGCCGAGCTGAGCATTCCGGCCGCGGTCAATCTGCGCTCGACCGGCACGCACTCCTGGCCGTACTGGACCGACGAACTCGCCGCCTCCTGGCCCACCCTCGCCGCCGGTCTCGAACTCACGTGAAGCGCGGCGCCACCGCGGCATCGGTGGCGAAGGCCAGGAACAGATCGTTCTCGTGCGGGTCGCCCACGGTGACCCGCACGCCGTCGGCGGCGTAGGGCCGCACCAGCACGCCGGCCTCCGCGCTGGCCTCGGCGAACGCGCCGCCGCGCTCGCCCAGCGGCAGCCAGACGAAGTTGGTCTCGCTCGGCGGCACGTCGTAACCGGCCGCGAGCAGGGCGTTGCGGACGCGCTCGCGCTCGACGATCAGGGCGTCGGTGCGGTCGAGCAGTTCGCCGCGCGCCTCCAGCGAGGCGATCGCCGCCGCCTGCGCCACCCGGTTCACGCTGAACGGGATGTGCACCTTCATCAGCGCGGTGATCACCTCGGGGTCGCCGACGGCGTAGCCGACGCGCAGCCCCGCCAGGCCGTAGGCCTTGGAGAACGTGCGCAGCACAACGACATTCGGGCGGCCGCGGCCGAGCTCGACGCCGTCCGGGCACTGGCCGGTCCCGGCCAGGCGCAGGTACTCGAAGTACGCCTCGTCCAGCACGATCAGCACGTCGGAGGGCACGGCGTCCAGGAAGCGCTCCAGGGCGTCGCGGCCCACCGCGGTGCCGGTCGGGTTGTTGGGGTTGCAGACGAAGACCAGCTTGGTGCGCGGCGTCACCGCCGCGGCCAGGGCGTCCAGGTCGTGCGCGTGCCCGGCGGTCAGCGGCACCCGCACGGCGGTGGCGTGGCCGACCTGGGTGACGATCGGATACGCCTCGAAGGAGCGCCAGGCGAACAGCACCTCGTCGGCGGCCGAACCGCAGGTGATCTGCACCAGTTCCTGCAGGAGCGCGACGCTGCCGCAGCCGACGGCAACCTGCTCGACGGTCACGCCGAGGAACTCGGCCAGGGCCGCGCGCAGCTCGGTGGCCTGATTGTCCGGGTAGCGATGCGCCAGCTCGGCGGCCGCGCCGATCGCCTTGGCGGCCGCGGGCAGCGGCGGCAGCGTGGTCTCGTTGCTGGCGAGCTTGACCGCGCCGGGGTAGCTGCGGCCTGGGGTGTACGCCGGGATGGAGGAAAGGTCCGGCCGGATCTGCGCGCTCACCCCTCCACCCTAGAGCCCGCCGCCGCGCCCCGATCCGGCTTGTACCAGGTTTCGCCGGGGTCAACCAGGTGATGCGTACCGGAAAAATTGCGGTTAGAACGCGCTTACGTGCAACTTCTCGCCAAGATCAGGCCATCGCCCTACTCTGGATGCCATGTCGGGCACCTTTGACGATATTGCCCCCCTACGCCGAGCCACCGCCCTGGCGGAGCGTCCCGAGGCCGACACCCAGGTACCGATCATGGTGATCGAGCCGGACGGAAATGCCCGCGGGGCGATCGTCGTCCTGCACGAGTCCCGGGAGTTCACCACGCCGTTGCTGCACCTGATGCAGGCGCTCTCCCTCGACGGCTGGACCGTGGTCGCACCCAACCTGTTCCATCGCGCCGGCGGTGATCCTTCTCACGAGGTCTTCGGCGACGAATTGTTCGACGACTTCGACGCCTGCCACGACTGGCTCACCGCGCACGGCGTCTTCCCGGACTGCATCGGCGTTCTCGGTTTCGACCACGCCGGCACCGCCGCCTTCCTGGTCGCCACCAACCGGCCCGTCGGCGCCGCGGTCAGCGTGGCCGCCCCCGGCATCGTCGAGCCGCTCACCGACGATTGCGACGCCCTGGTGCAGGCCGCGCCGGGTTTGCAGGCGCCCTGGCTCGGGCTCTACGGCGGCGACGATCCGGAGATCCCGCCGGCGCACATCGATCAGCTCCGCGAGGCCACCGCGCTCGCCTCCGTCGCCTCGCTCGTCGTCAGCTATCCGGGCCTGAACCACCGTGCGGACCATCCCGCCTACGAGGCCGAGGACGACCCCGATTTCATCGCCGCCCAAACCCGCATCTTCGACTGGTTCGACAGCAACTTACGGTAGTTAACCAGGCGTTTTGTGCTCTGTACGGTGCCTACTGTAATCTTCATGCTCGGCGGTTCGAAAGGACCGGTGCCCTCGAAGAGAAGGCTCCAGGAGGCGTGCCAGAGCGGCCGAATGGGACTCACTGCTAATGAGTTGTCCCTTCACGGGGACCGGAGGTTCAAATCCTCTCGCCTCCGCCAAACCCGGTTCGCCGGGTGAAGAAAACTGAATAACCATGCGCCCGTAGCTCAACGGATAGAGCATCTGACTACGGATCAGAAGGTTAGGGGTTCGAATCCCTTCGGGCGCACGCAAATAGGCTCCGATTCTCGCGAATCGGAGCCTATTTCTTTCCCCGGTTCGGCCTGCCGGTCGCGAGCGGGGCGGATTAGGGTCGGGGGATGACGAACTCAGGGGCGCCCGTCGAGGTGATCGAGCAGGTTGCGGTGGGGACCGCGCGGTTTCTCGAGACCGTCAAGGGAATGAGCGACAAGGACATCGATGCGCCGTCGCTGTTGCCGGGGTGGACGCGCGGGCATGTGCTGGCGCACATGGCGCGCAACGCCGACAGCCTGGTGAATCTGCTGACGTGGGCGCGCACGGGTGTCGAGACGCCGCAGTACGTGAGTGTGGACGCGCGCGACCGGGATATCGAGGAGGGCGCGCCGCGCCCGCTGGGCGAGCAGCTCGCCGACTTCGAGGCGACGGCGCAGCGGTGGCTCGACATGGCGCGGGCGATGCCGGAGCAGGCGTGGGCGGCCACCGTGCGCAACCGGCAGGGCGGTGCGATGCCGGGCTCGCTGGTGCCGTGGATGCGGTTGCGGGAGGTCGAGATCCACCACGTCGACCTCGGGCTCGACTATCGGCCGCGGCACTGGCCGGAACTGTTCGTCACCCGGCTGCTGCCGGAGGCCGCGATCGATCTCGGCAAGGCGGCGGGCAAATCCGAAACTCCGGCAACGGCTTTCGCGGTCGCCGCGACCGACACCGGCTTCCGGGCCGTCATCGGTAACGGCGAGCCCGAGCAGACCGTCTCGGGGCCGTCGAACGCCCTGCTGGCCTGGCTGCTCGGGCGATCGGACGGCGCCGAGCTCGACGGGACGCTGCCCGCCCTGCCCGCCTGGAAGTAGCTACTCCGCGAGCACGGCGTCGGCTTCGATCTCCACCAGCAGCGCCGGGGTGATCAGGGCGCGGATCTCGTACATGGACGCGGCCGGTTTGATGTCGCCGAAGAACTCCCGGTGCGCCTGCGCTACCTCGGGCCAGCGGGCGATGTCGGTGACGAAGATCCGCGTCCGGATGACATCGCGCAGGCTCGCGCCGGCCTCGTCGAGTGCGGTCGCGATGCGCCGCAGCGCTTCTCGCGCCTGCTCGCCGATGTCGTCGCCCCCGACCGCGCCGCCGCCCGGCGCCGCGGCGGTGCTGCCGCTGACGGCGATGACGTTCCCGACCCGCACGGCGCGGGAGTAGCCGACGACGTCTTCGAAATCCGAAGCCGAGGAGATGTTCACACGTGCGCTCACCGCGACAGCATCGCACCCGGGTCACGGGTTTCGCGCAGCACGGCCCAGCCGAGGGTGGCCAGCCACAGCGACATCGCACCGACCTGGATGCGCTGGGCGATGCCGAGCGCGTAGTCGCCGGGCAGGTTGTCGGCCACCAGCATCCAGATCGTGGCCGCCGCCCCGACGACGAGGAAGGCGAGGCCGAGCTCGCGCAGGATCCGCCAGTGCGGCCGATAGCGGAACGCCGCGAGGCTGAAGGCGAAGACCGCGACCGCGATCGAGGTGACGGCCAGCGTGCTGGTCAGCGCGTGCGGCTGTTCCAGCTGCGGGAACAGGGCGCTGCCGGCGCCGCAGGCGGGCGCGCCCGGTGTGCCGCAGTCGCGCAGCGGCAGCAGCACGTCACCGATCGTGGCCGCGCCGAAGCAGAGCAGCGCTACCCAGCCGACGGTGGTCAGCCGTCGTCTGGGGAAGATCCACAGCCCGGCGATCGCGGTGGGCACGAGCAGGGCGGCGGTGATCTTGTCGCCGGTGGCGAACACCCAGCGGAAAGGCTTGCCCTCGGCGTCCAGTTCGCTCAGGAACGTGGTGACCGGGTCGGCGTGCACGGGCAGCACGAACTGCAGCACCCAGGAGGAGTAGCACAGTCCGGCCAGCACCAGCGCCACCGCCATGCACCACGCGACGACCCGGTGCCACGGTATGGCTACCTCTGAGCTATCGGTCACGGGTCCATTCTCTGCCACCGCGCGGGATTCGCACGTCATTGCCATGGTCACCTCAGAGTCCTGCCAGGTTCAGGGCCGATTCTGGAGGAAGCAAGTGATCGACGGACAGAAGAGGTGTGGCATGAACGGCATGATGACAGCCTTCGCCGGGCTGGCCCTCATGGTGGCGCTGGTCGTTTCCGGATACCTGGCCGCGCACGCCCCGTCGGGGCTGGTGCAGCGCCGCCGCCGCTAGCCGCCACGGCGGCCTGCACGCGGTCGGCCGCGACCGTCGCGTCCTCGTGCTCCCAGATCCGGATCACCTGCCAGCCGGCCGCCGCCAGGGCGGTGTCGGTGGCGCGGTCGCGGGTGACGTTCCCGGCCAGCTTCTCGGCCCACCACTGCGCGTTGTTCTTCGGATCCGTCGCGTGCCGCGGGCAGCGATGCCAGAAGCAGCCGTCGACGTAGACCGCGATCCGCAGGCGCGGGAACACCACGTCGGCCCGGCGGCGCTGGCCGCGCAGCGGGGCGCGATCGACGAAGTAGCGCAACCCGCGCCGATGCAGCTCCCGGCGCAGCGCCAGCTCGGGCTTGGTGCCGGTGCGCCGCTGCCGCGCCATCCGGGCACTGGTCGCCGCGTCGGTCGTCGGCCTCGCGCTGCTCATCGGCCTCCAAGTTACTCAGGTCCGCATGCGTTCGAGGTGGCTGTGCACGTCGTCCAGGAAACCGGGCGGGAAACGCAGGTTGCCCATGGTGGTCCGGCGCAGGAAACCCGCCGTCGCCCGGGCCGAGAGCAATCGGGAATCGGCGAGGAAGTTCTTCAGGTCCTCGTAGGGCTGCTGGACCGGCCAGGTGGACACCGGCACACGCTCGGCAACCCCGGCGCGGCCCCAGGCCGCGGACGGCCAGGCCGCACCCTCGGACAGCGCGACGCCCGACGGGAACTCGCCCTCGGGCACGGCCAGCCGCGACCCGATCCACTCGGCCATCCGCACGCTCACCGCGTTGCCGACCAGCTTCCACCGGTGGCCCGGCCGCACCCCTGCCACCTCGGTCGCGGGCGCGGTCCAGCCGGCGTCGAAGCCCTGTAAGCGCTCGCCGTCCACGACCCCGGGCGTCACGAGCTCGCCGGAGGGCAGCCGCACCGCGGGGGGACTGGCGATCCCGAGCGCCGAGCCGCCCTTGAGCGTGGGCACCGCGTTCACCGCCCAGCCCAGCCCGCGCACGCCCTCGGTCCAGTAGAAACCGCACGGATCCCGGTCCGGGTCACCGACTTCCATCGGCCCGGCGTCGGCGCCGAAGAGCACCGGCCGCGGATCCTCGGTGCGCGAGGCCAGCATCAGCACGCGCTGGCGGCGCTGCGGCAGGCCGAACGAGCGACCGTCCACCACCCGGTAGGCCCAGGTGTAGCCGAGTTCCTCCAGCACGCCGGTGATGTGGCGCATGGCCGCCCCGCGGCCCAGTTGCAGCATGAACGGCACGTTCTCGATGAGCAGCCAGCGCGGCCCGCGCTTGCGGCGGACCAGCCGGAACACCTCGTCGACCAGGCCGGACCGCGCGCCGGTGATGCCCGCGGTGCGCCCGGCCTGCGACAGGTCCTGGCACGGGAAGCCGGCCGCCACCAGATCGATGCCCGCGGGCAGTGCGCGCAGCCGGGTGACGTCGGCGTGCAGGTCGACCTCGGGGAAGCGCGCGGCGAGCACACCCTGTGCGCCCCGGTCGATTTCGCACAGCAGCTCGGTGCGCCAGCCGTGCGCGCCGAGGCCGAGTTCCAGCCCGCCGATACCGGCGAACAGCCCGACCATCCGCCCGCCCGTCACCGTCCACCTTTCCGCCGCGCCGACCCGCTACCGCCCGTGCAGGTTACTCGAGGGCACCCCCCGGCGCACAGTGGCGGGAGCGCGGAGACCGGCCACAACTCGGTACGGCCGTACCAGGTTGCGTGTCTTGCTGCGGATTAGCTCGATCTCCCCGATAATTCCTTTCAGCCCGAGCCGTTCTAGGCTTGCGGCGCTTTGCCGATCTTCCCGCGCAGTCCCCGGATCCACCCGTTGATGCCAGGAGAACGAGCCCTATGCAGACACCGTCCACCAAGCGCGGCAACTTTCCCGATGTCGTCGTGACCAGCCTCGCCGCCACCACCTCGATCGCCGGCGATGTCGATTCCACCTGGAAGGGCCTGCTCAACGGTGAGAGCGGGATCGATGTCCTGGAGGACTCCTTCATCGATCAGTTCGGACTGCCGGTGCGGATCGGCGGGCACCTGAAGGTGCCGCCGTCGGCGGGGCTGACGCCGGGTGAATCTCGTCGTCTGGCTTATTGCGAGCAAATGGCGACGGTGCTGGCCCGCGAGGTCTGGCGCAACGCGGGCAGCCCGGAGGTGGACAAGACCCGGCTCGGCGTCTCGATCGGCACCGGCCTCGGCGGCGCCGAGGCGATCATCGACCAGCGCGACAAGATGCAGAACGGCGGCTACCGCAAGGTATCCCCGCTCACCGTGCAGTGGATCATGCCCAACGGCCCGGCCGCCTGTGTGAGCCTCGAGCTCGGCGCCGGCGCCGGCGTGTGCACACCGGTCTCGGCCTGCTCCTCCGGCTCGGAGGCGATCGCGAACGCCTGGAAGATGATCGTGATGGGCGACGCCGACATGGTGGTCACCGGCGGCGTGGAGGGCTCCATCCAAGCGGTGCCGATCGCGGCGTTCACCATGATGCGCGCCATGAGCACCCGCAACGACGATCCGAAGGCGGCCTCGCGGCCGTTCGACATGGACCGCGACGGCTTCGTCTTCGGCGAGGCCGGCGCGATGATGGTGATCGAGACCGAGGCGCACGCCAAGGCGCGCGGCGCCACCATCCACGCCCGGATCCTGGGCGCGGGCGTCACCTCCGACGGATTCCACCTGGTCGCACCGGATCCCGAGGGCTCGGGCGCGGCCCGCGCGATCACCCGGGCGCTGCAGACCGCGGGCATCAGCAAGCAGGACCTGAACCACATCAACGCGCACGCCACCGCTACACCCATCGGCGACACCGCTGAGGCGAACGCGATCAGCAAGGCCGTGGGCAACCACGCCTCGGTCTACGCGCCCAAGTCCGCGCTCGGGCATTCCATCGGCGCGGTCGGCGCGCTGGAGTCGGTGCTGACGGTGCTCAGCGTCCGCGACAGCATCGTCCCGCCCACACTCAACCTGGAGAACCAGGACCCCGACGTGGATCTCGACATCGTCAAGGGGCAGGCCCGCCCGGGCCGGATCGACTACGCGGTGAACAACTCCTTCGGGTTCGGCGGCCACAACGTCGCGATCACCTTCGGACGGTACTGAGCCGGGCGGGGAAGCTGAGTTATATCCAGCCGGAATGACTCTGGGCGGATAACCTGCTAACCTTCCCGGCGCTCCATGGTCGATCTGTGTTCGGTGTCACGGCACTCCCGGTGCGTGCGTTGGATGAAGGATAAAAGCGAATGATCGGCGAGACCTTTGACGACTATTTGGACGAACAGGGCAATATCAAAATCCTCGGGGACAAAACCCTGATCGACTTCGTCGACAAGCACAGCGCGGAGAACGGCGACGCCCTCGCCTACCGCTACATCGACTACTCGCGGGAACGCGACGGCGAGTACCAGGAGCTCACCTGGCGCGAGTTCGGCGTGCGGTTGCGCGCGGTAGCCGCACGGCTGCAACAGGTTACGCAGCCCGGCGAGCGGGTCGCGATCCTCGCACCGCAGGGTCTCGACTACGTGGTGTCGATCTTCGCGGCGGTCTACGCGGGCAATATCGCTGTGCCGCTGTTCGATCCGGAGGAGCAGGGCCACACCGACCGGCTGCACGCCGTGCTCGGCGACTGCACGCCCGCGGCGATCCTGACCGTATCCACCTCGGCGGCCGGCGTGCGGAACTTCTTCCGGCACCTGCCCGCCCCGCAGCGGCCGCGCATCATCGCCGTCGACGCGATCCCCGACAGCGTCGGCGCGACCTGGGAACGCCCGGATATCGACATCGATCACGTCGCGTACCTGCAGTACACCTCCGGGTCCACCCGGACGCCCGCCGGTGTGGAGATCACCCACCGCGCGGTCGGCACCAACCTGCTGCAGATGATCGATGCCATTGGCGTGAAGGAGAATTCGCGCGGCGTCACCTGGCTACCGCTGTTCCACGACATGGGGCTGCTGTGCGTCATCCTGCCGACCATCGGCGGCGGATTCATCACGATCATGTCGCCGAGCGCGTTCGTGCGCCGCCCCTACCGCTGGATCAAGGAACTGGCGGCGGTCTCCGATGGCGCCGGAACCTTCGCCGCCGCACCGAATTTCGCTTTCGAACACGCCGCCGCGCGCGGCCTGCCCAAGGCTGGTGAAGAGCTGGATCTGTCCAACGTCATCGGATTGATCAACGGCAGCGAGCCGGTGTCGGTGTCGTCGATGAAGAAGTTCAACGAGGCGTTCATGCCCTACGGGCTGCCCGCCACCGCGATCAAGCCCTGCTACGGCATGGCCGAGGCGACGCTGTTCGTGTCGGCCACCAAGGCCGAGGACGAGGCCAAGGTCGTCTACGTCGACCGCGGCGAGCTCAACGCGGGCCGCATGGTCGAGACCGACCCCACCGCCGACAACGCGATCGCGCAGGTCTCCTGCGGTTATGTGGCGCTGTCGCAGTGGGCCGTGATCGTCGACCCGGAGACGGGGGACGAGCGGGCCGAGGGCGAGGTCGGCGAGATCTGGCTGCACGGGGAGAACATGGGCATCGGCTACTGGGGGCGCCCGGAGGAGAGCGAAGCCACCTTCCGGAACAAGCTCGCCTCCCGGCAGCCGCACAGCCACGCCGAAGGCACTGCCGCGGAAGCGAATTGGATGCGCACCGGCGATTACGGCGCCTATCTCGACGGTGAGCTCTACATCACCGGCCGGGTCAAGGATCTGGTCATCGTCGACGGCCGCAACCACTACCCGCAGGATCTCGAATACTCCGCGCAGGAGGCGAGTTCGGCGCTGCGGCCCGGTTTCATCGCCGCCTTCTCGGTGCCGGCCAACCAGCTGCCCGCGCTGGTCTTCGAGCAGGGCAGCCACTCCGGCCTGAAGTTCGACGCCGAGGACACCTCCGAGCAGTTGGTGATCGTCGCCGAACGCGGCACCGGCGCCGCCAAACTCGATCAGCAGCCGGTCGCCGACGAGGTCCGCGCCGCGATCGCGCAGCGGCACGGCGTCATGGTCCGCGACGTCCTGCTGGTCCCCGCCGGCTCCATCCCGCGCACCTCCAGCGGCAAGATCGCCCGCCGCGCCTGCCGCACCGCCTACCTGGAGGGCACCCTGCGCGGCGGCTACCAGCAGCAGGCGTTCCCCGACGCGGTGGACCGCGAGCCGGAGCGCGCCGGCGTCCGCTGATCCCGGGAACCCCACCCGAGCCAGACCCGTTCCCACTCCATGACGGGTCTGCTCGGTTGGATGATCCCCGGCTGGGTCCTCCTACTCCTCGCGGTCGCCCTCTTCGAGTCCCTGACCCGAAAGCGCCGCAAACGCCGCACCCCACTCTCGGGCGCCTTCACCGACGAGATGACGGCACTTCTCTACAGCACCAAGCGCATGGAACTGGACCACCGCGCCTCGGTCTCCATGCTCCGCGACGAAGACACCCGAGCCGCCCCACCCACCCCCGGCATAGACCTGACCACCCACCGCGCCATCCTGCCCCGCCGGGCCCCCTGAGCGCGTGCCCGCCGGCAGGCCGGTGTCATCGAGGTATGGCGATCAACCTCGGGTTCACCGGCGACAACGAGGTCCGGGTTGCGAAATAGGCTGAACAAGAGGGCACTCCATCAGAGACGTCATCGACAAGCGATCGAGGAGCACGTGATCGGGTATGAGCGCCGACGGTGAGGTCGAGGCGATCCTCGACGACGAATTCACCCGCTGGGATGAGCTCTTGGAGCGGCTGAAGTGCGGTGACGCTCTGCGCGATCTCCAGTAGCCGCTCGACGGGAGTATGAAAAATGCCTCCGCCCTGAGAGATCAGGGCGGAGGCATTTTTGGCGGTGGCGGAGGGATTTGAACCCTTCCGAACCCCCTGGTGAGAGCCCTGATAGAGGCTCTACCAGCTAAAACACATTATTGTCGTTCACTGGGAATCACACCGGTTTATGGGCAATTGTGGGCAAAATGTGGGCACGGCCGGTAGGTGTAGACGCGATGACAGCGGATGCGCTGCCGTGCCGCTCACGGCCTATTCGCCCCCGTCCGGCGAAGCATCGAGGAAGTCCTCTGCAAAGTGTCTGAGCAGGTGGTGGTGTGCGTCGGCAAGCTCGATCACCCACCCGCAGGCTGCCAGGTAGTCATCTGTCGACTTGAAGCGAGGCATCGAAGACCACTGCCAGTCATCGCCCGACATCACAGATGAGTGAGTGATCGAAAGTCCCGCAGGATGTGAGAACTGGCTCAGTTCGCCATAGATGTGCTTGAAGTTGCCGAAACGACTTGAGGGTTGGCTTGCATGGCTGACGATCTTCCCGATCGAGATCGGCCGCTCTGACGACCAGAACCGGTTCATCGCAGCCGGCCGGTCGAGGAGGTACCCGATCGCCGCAGCGTTCTCGGCATACGAGCGCAACAGAGTAAACGCAGCGTATGGGTTGTCGGATTCGAGTGCCGCGACTGCTCCGTCGTGTAGTCCGTTCGCCCGCGTGACCAAGCCGGTAAAGACCACAAGCGCGTGCATGTGCTCCGCGCTAATATCGCGCGCGCTCTGGTCGTGACCTATGCCGTGCCTTACAGCGGACTCGATTCGATGCCGCGAGGATCGCGCACGTTCCCGGCCAGTTTCAATGTCGACGAAACCTAGTGCGCGGATCCAGTCCGGGACTTCCCCAGGACTTGTTTCCTCACTCATGCTGGGACTATCGCAAGCCGAACATGCCCAGTTACCAGCGAAGCAGCACGAACGCCCGTCGGGGCAACTGGGCTGGGCGTCTCTTGCGTATCCAGCCGGACAGTAGTCAGCTCTGTTCGGTCGCATCGTCGCAATCATCCGGCCCTAGCTGCATAGGTCCGTGCACGGCGTTCTCACTTCCCCTCATCCTTTCGGGATGCGTCTCCCGGTACTTGGCGATCACTCTGTCTATCTCGGCTTGCAGGCGTGGCGGTCCATCCGAGATCTGCGCCCGGAGTTCGGCCGCGACCCGGCTCCAGGTCTCTGGATCTGCCCGGCTTGCCGATCGCAGAATCGACTGCATCTCCGCGAAGTGGTCCGCGTCGAGCTTCGCCCGGCCTGGCAGGATTCGCCGGAAGGCCTCGTTCATGACGGCGGCCCGCAAGGTGTTGCACGATGGAGGAGCCCGGCGGCCTCCAAGGCGGACACCGCCGCTTCCCGCTGCCTGCACCGCACCGACTCGTTGTGTAGGTGGATCTGAAACAGTTTGTGCGCCTGGTCATTCGAGAGTGGCCCGGGATCGAAGGCGCAATGGTCGTAGTAGGCATAGTGATTCGGATCATCCGAGCCGTTCTCGAAGCGAACCGCGACACGTACCGTCGCGTAGTCGACGTTCACGACTGCACTCCCAGGATGCTCGGAGCGACGAACCCGGACGGAATGGCGAACCCCGGGTACGGATTCATGCTGAGCCGGTACATGACGCGCTCCCCAGTGAAGGCGGCCCTGCCGTGCAGCCAACGGTGATTGTGCAGCACGTATCCCTGTCCTGGCTCCAGGACGAACTTCGTCGTGTGGTGCTCGATCGCATCGTCCAGAGCTGGAAGCCACCTGGCCAACCCGGGCGAGAATTTGGCAAGCTCGTCCCGGCGGTAGCGGACTCGAATGCGGCCGTCCGCAGTGTGCTCGAATATCGAGCCGAGGTATCCGGCAGCGCCACCGAACAGCACGGTCCTAGGCTGCGACAGCGCCTGTGCGGCATCGGGATTCATCAGCATCATCTCGACGTAGACGGCGGACCCGTCGATAGCGATGCACTCGCCGCCCGAGCTGCCTTTTCGCCCGCATACCACCAACAGCAGCGCTGGCGGCTCCGGAATCCCGGACCGGTCCGTGTGTGGAGGCAACGCGCCCTTGCCAAAGCCCTCGAACCCGGCGCGCCCGGCGACGACGCCGCGATGCATCAAAGTTGTCACGCCATCTGGATTGCTATCCCTGTGCGGGACAACGTGACCGAGCGAGGCCGCGAAGGTGAGCAATTGCGCTCGGGTGCGGATGCCTTCGATCATTGCCAGCCCACACGCGGCCAGCTGCGCGGCTACTCCCGCCGCCCATTCCTGCTGCAAGTCCACGAACATGCCCCCAACCGTGCGCGCCGCTTTAGCCCCCGTCCACTGACAGACTGTCAACCGTCAACCAGCCAAATTGCGTGGTCAGCGGTGCTAGCGTCGCGGATATGACTGCCTCCGAATACGTGCCGCACATGTACTCGATCTCGGTGAAGGGCGTGGTGATCCGTGACGGACAGGTGCTCCTGCTGAAGAACGAGCGCGACGAGTGGGAATTGCCCGGCGGCAGAATCGAACCCACCGAGACTCCCGAGGAGTGCCTGGCCCGGGAGATCACCGAGGAGACCCAGTGGGCGGTCACCACCGGACCGATTCTGGATTCCTGGATCTACTACATCAACCAGGCCGAACGGCACGTGTTCATCGTGACCTACGGCTGCTATCCGGACACCGACGCCGACCCCATTCTGTCGCATGAACACAAAGAGGTCGGACTGTTCAGCGAAGATCAAATTGCGGGCTTGAAGATGCCGGACGGCTACAAGCAGTCGATCATGACGTGGTTCGCGCAGCTTCGGGCGGCGGAGAGCGTCTAAGGAAAAGCCATGGGCAGCAGCAGGTGTCAGGCATGCGGCGTAACCATCAGCCGCTACGCGAACGAGCCCGTATGCCCCACCTGCGCCGCCAGCAACAACACCGAACAGGTATCGGTGCATGTTGCCGCTCCGATCGCCTCCGCCATCTGGTTGTGGGCGACTCCAGAGGCGACGACGGCAATCGCGACCCGCGATCTACCGACGATCCTGCGCACCTACCGCCGAATCAATCGGCTCAGTCAAACCGCGATGGCGCAGGTGCTCGGCTATGACAACTCGTACGTCTCGATGATCGAGACCGGCAAGCGGGCGATTACGGATGTTGCCTCGCGCCGGCACATCGCCGCGCGGCTCGGACTGCCCGCTCACGTTCTCGGAGTCACCGGCACCGACGACGCCGAGTACAGGGCGATGCTCCAGTTCGGCGACTCCACCGTCCGCCTTGCCGAAGTAGCGCGCCAAGCTGGTCACGCGGTCGAAGCTGTCAACGAATTATGGCCGCTGGTAGCGCGATTGGAAGCCCGAGCGGCCGAAGGTCGCCTAGAACGGGACAGCCTCGTACTACTGGCGCAGGCGCGCGTGGCTCTCGGTGTGTCACTAGGGACGGTGCTGCCGGAAGAACGTTTGTCCTCGGCGGCGCGATGGACGGGGCTTGCCGTCGCCGTGGCCTCCCGGCTCGATGACCAAACGTTTTACGCCCACACGCTCCGGATGCATGGCAACGAACTGCGCAAGGCCGGGCACGTCGGCGCAGGTGTCGCGCGCCTGGAGCAGTCGGCCAAGTTGTCGTCGCAGCCCGCCGAACTGGGCGGGACGCTGGCGTTCCTCTGCCGCGCTACTGGCGAGCTCGGCGACGCAGAAAGATTCGACGCTGCCCTGGCGGAATATCGGCGACTTCTGGACCGCAACGCTGGCAGCGGCTTGCTATTTCAGCCGTTCACGCTCCGCGAAATCGAACTTCGCGGGTTGCTGGGTACTGGGCGCGTGTCGGAAGCGGGTCGGCTTGTAAGCATCTCTGTCGGAACGCCTTCCGCTCCACAATGGCGAATCATCGAGCGAGTCACCAGCGGTGAGGTTCTGGTTGCGATCAACGAACGAGACGCCGCCGCCGATGCGTTCGCCGACGCCATCAAGTCCGCCGAGCACCACCGATTGCCCCATCAGATCCAGCGAACCATCCGGGCCACCACCAAGGCCGACATGCAGGACTTGACCCACGATGCGGGGGCAGCGCTAACGCGCACCCGGTCACTTCTGGCACCCCCGCCGCAGTAGCCCGAGCCGCGCATTACCTGGATTGGGCTTACCTTGACGGCGCGCTGAACACCTACGCGAACCTGTTCCATGACGATCTCGACAAGCTCGCGAACGCCATGGATAAGGCATACGCGCCTACCGATTGTGGTCAAAATGTGGGAACGGAGGTTACGCGCGAGTTCTACGGAGAAGCAAAAAGCCCCTCACCTGTGCGAACAGGTGAGGGGCATAAGCGGTGGCGGAGGGATTTGAACCCTCGGAGGGGGGTTACCCCTCACACGCTTTCGAGGCGTGCTCCTTAGGCCGCTCGGACACGCCACCGCCGACTACCATACCGGAGTGGGCGCGGATCGTTAAATCGCCTGGAAGATGGGTGGGAGCAGGGGGAACGGGGTGAGATCGGTCACCGTTGGCGCTCGAAGAAGGCGGCGAGGAGGGCGGCGCATTCGGGTTCGAGGAGGCCGCCGCGGACCTGGGGGCGGTGGTTGAGGCGGCGGTCGCGGACGACGTCCCAGAGGGAGCCGACGGCACCGGTCTTGGGTTCCCAGGCGCCGAACAGGACGCGGTCGACGCGGGCCAGGACCAGGGCGCCGGCGCACATGGTGCAGGGCTCGAGGGTGACGGCCAAGGTCGTGCCCGCCAAGCGCCAGCCGTCGCCGTGCACCTGAGCGGCCCGGCGGAGGGCCAGTACTTCCGCGTGCGCGGTCGGATCGCCGAGCGCCTCGCGGGCGTTGGCGGCCCGCGCGAGTTCCCGGCCGGACGCGTCGAAGACGACGGCGCCCACCGGGACGTCACGGGGATCGGCCGCGGCCGCCGCGGAGATCGCGGCGCGCACCATCTCCGTGTCGGAGATCACGGCACCGCTACCCGCGGTCGAGCGAGAGCTTGTCCAGGACCGCCGATAGTTCGTTGTCGAAACCGAGGCGCTGGGCGATCATGTGCAGCTGCTCGTCCGGGTACAGATCGGTGTCGGCGACGATCACGCTCAGCACCGGCTCCGGCAGGCCCAGATCGGCGAGCACGCCGAGATCGCCCTCTTCCCAGGGCTCGACATCGTCCAGTTCGTCCGGGTCGATATCGGGGATCTCCACGTTCAGCGCCTCGAGCACGTCGGCGGCGATGTCGTAATCGATCGCGGCCGTGGCGTCCGAGATCAGCATCCGGGTGCCGCTGGGCGCGGGCCGCAGCACGATGAAGAACTCGTCGTCCACGTCCAGCAGCCCGAAGACCGCACCCGAGCTGCGCAAAGCCTTCAACTCGTGCTCGGCGGTGGACAAATCGACGAGGGCGCCCTGGGTCAATGGGCTACAGCGCCATTTGCCTTCTTCCCGGACTACCGCCACGGCGAACCCGTCCACGGCGTCATTGTCATCCGACGCCGCACCGTTGGTGCCCGAGCGCTGTGCTGCCATGGTCGCAACGGTAGTCTGCCCGACCCGAAATGTTGAAGTCGTATGCCAATCTGTTCCGATGACCCGTGACACCAAAGGACCCCTGTGCGTGCTGGGGACCGGCTTGATCGGCGGTTCCCTGCTGCGTGCCGCCACGGCGGCGGGCTACTCGGCCTGGGCGTACAACCGGTCCGAGGAGGGTACGCGGGGCGCCCGCGCCGACGGGTTCGATGTCGGCTCCGATCTGGTGGCCGCACTGACCCGGGCCGCCGAGTCCGAGGCGCTGATCGTGGTCGCGGTGCCGATGCCCGCCGTCGACCACCTGCTCGCCGCCGTCGCCACCTACGCACCGCGCTGCCCGCTGACCGATGTGGTGAGCGTGAAGGGGCCGGTGCTGGCGGCGGTGCGCGCGCACGGGCTCGCCGCGCACTACGTGGGCGGGCATCCGATGGCGGGCACCGCCGAATCCGGCTGGGCGGCAACCTTTCCGGAACTGTTCCGGGACGCGGTGTGGGCGGTGGGCGTCGACGAGGGCACCCGCGCCGAGCCGTGGACCCGGGTGGCGCGGCTGGCCCTGGACTGCGGGTCGGTGGTCGTGCCGGTCACCGCCGCCGACCACGATCGCGCGGTCGCCCGCATCTCGCATCTGCCGCATGTATTGGCGGAGGCGCTCGCGATCAGCGGGGCGAGCGGCGGACCGCTCGCCCTCGGCCTCGCGGCGGGCTCCTTCCGCGACGGCACCCGCGTCGCCGGCACCGCGCCCGATCTGGTCCGCGCCATCTGCGAACCCAACGCGGCGGCCCTGCTGGAGGTTCTGGACAATACCCTGACGGTGCTGCAAGCGGCCCGAGATAGCTTGCGTGCCAACGGTTCCCTGGCCGATCTTGTCGACGCCGGGCACGACGGCCGCCGCGACTACGAGACCGCGCAACGCTGGGAGATCACCGGTGTGCGCCCTGGTGACCACGACTGGCTGGAGAATCTGCGCGACGCCGGGCAGCGCGGGGGAGTGCTGACCGAACTGCTTTGAGGTGTGACGGTTCCCGATGGCCCTTGAGCTGCGCGAGCGGACCGGCGTCCCGGGCACGACCCCGGCCGGGTAGAACCCGGGTGCCTGCCGGGCGCAGACCGCCGGGTGCGTGACTACCCGTGACGCCCGCACGAAACACGCTCGGGTTCAAATACGTTCGGCGAGACCGGGATAGTCGAGCACGAAGCCGTCGGCGTCGACGGTGACGGTGGCGCTGGAGACGGGGGAGAGCACGTTGATCCCGTGCGGGCCGCTGCTGTAGGTCAGGCTGGCCTCCTGCACCAGCAGGTCCGGCAGGCGCACGTAGACGACCGGCACCTGCACGTCCTGGACGGCGTTCTGCAGGCCGAAGCGGCGGATCGGCAGGGTATTGAAGAACGGGCTGAGCACCACGTCCACGTCGAGCGCTCCGGCGAACGTCGAGCGCACGTGCGAGCCGCCCGCGTCGACCAGCCAGTAGTTCTCCTCGTCGCGCGCGAGCGAGGCGTGCCGTTCCCCGGCGGGCGTGGTGGTGCGCAGCGACAGACGCTTGGTGACGCCGCTCTCGTCGGTGACCAGATCGTAGGAGGCGCTGAACGCGGGATGTTCGTCGCAGGCCCCGCCGATCATGCGACCGGCGGCCCGGATGCGGTTCCCGTTGAGGGTGACGCGCACCGACTCCATCCGCGTCGCGTTGTGTGCGCGCCACGTGAGCATCGCCGGCCAGCGGGAAGCGGTGCCGGAGCCGGGGGGTGGGTTGGTCACCTATCTACCGTAAGCGACGGACGACGGTGTGCAGAGCGGGACCGCATCACACCAGCGAACGCCCACCGCCGAGTGCACGGCCGCAACCACGCGCGTCGCGCCCGGCCAACCCCGTAGCCCGGCGCGACGCGCATGTCTCATACCAGCGACTCGCGCCAGGCCGCGTGCAGCCCGGCGAAGCGGCCGCTGCCCGCGATGAGTTCCGCGGGCGGCCCGTCCTCGACGATCCGGCCCCGCTCGAGCACCAGCACCCGGTCGGCGATCGCGACGGTGGACAGCCGGTGCGCGATGATCACCGCGGTCCGCCCGTGCAGCACCGTCTCCAGCGCCCGCTGGACCAGGCGCTCGCTGGGGATGTCGAGGCTGGAGGTGGCTTCGTCGAGCACGATCACCGCCGGATCGGCGAGGAACACCCGCGCGAAGGCCACCAGCTGCCGCTGCCCGGCCGACAACCGGCCGCCGCGCTTCTTCACGTCGGTGTCGAAGCCCTGCGGCAGCGCCGTCACGAAGTCGTACAGCCCGACCGCGCGGGCCGCCGCCCGCACCTCGGCGTCGGAGGCGTCCGGCCGCCCGAGCCGGATGTTGTCGGCCACCGAGCCGGAGAACAGGTATGCCTCCTGGGTGACCATGACGACGTGCCGCCGCAGCTCGGTGTCGGCGAGGTCGCGCAGGTCGACTCCGTCGAGGGTGACGGTGCCGCCGGACGGGTCGTAGAACCGCGTCAGCAACTTCGCCAGCGTCGACTTGCCCGCTCCGGTCGCGCCGACCAGCGCGACCACCTGCCCGGCCGGCAGCTCCAGACTGAACTCGGGCAGCACCGGCCCGGACTTCCCGGCGGCCGGCCGCTCGGCGTCGGGCAGCTCCACCGGCGCGGAATCGGCGGCGTAACCGAACCAGACCTGGTCCATCCGCACCGTCCCGGCCGGTTTGTCCAGCGCCACCGGGGTTTTCGGCTCCGGCACCGACGGCTCCTCCTCCAGCACCCCGGAGATCTTCTCCAGCGCCGCCGCGGCGGACTGGTAGGAGTTGAAGACCTGCGCGAGTTCGTCGAGCGGACCGTAGAACTCGGTGAGGTACAGCAGGTAGGCGGCGAGCACGCCGACGGCGAGATTGCCCTCGATCACCTGCCAGGCGCCGACCACGATGACGACGACCGTGGTCAGATTGCCCAGCAGCCGGGTGAGCCCGGCGTAATCGCCCATGCCGCGCATGGCGGCGGTGGTCGCCTGCCGGTAGGTGTCGTCCTCGACGGCGAGCACCGACTCGTTGCGCTGCTCGCGCCGGAACGCCTGGACCGCGCGCATGCCGCCCATCGATTCCACGAACTGCACGACGACCTTGGCGATGGCGCCGCGCGTGCGCCGGTACCCGGCGCGCTGACGCCGCTGCGCCCAGCGGGTGACCAGCACCAGCGGGACGAACCCGGCCAGCACGATGGCGGCGAGGGTGAGATCCAGGTAGATCAGGATGGCCGCGATCGTCACCACCGAGAGGATCGCGCTCAGCGCCTGGTTCAGCGCGCTCTCCAGTAGCTCCTGCAACGTCTCGATGTCACCGGTGAGCCGGGCCACCACCTTGCCCGAGGTGTACTTCTCGTGGAAGGCCACGCTGAGCCGCTGCATGTGCGCGAACGACCGCACCCGCAGGTCGAAAAGCACGTTCTGGCTGAGCCTTCCCGAGACGCGCAGGAACACGAAGGTGGTGACCATGCTCAGCGCGACCGTGCCCAGGTAGCCCGCCACCGTCCAGGTGAGCGGACGCCAATCGCCCTGGCCGCCCCGGGTGATCGCGGTGTCCAGGCCGTAGGCGATGAACAGCGGGCCCGCCACTTTCGCCGCGTTGTCCACCACGATGAGGACCAGGGCCAGGATCGCCTGCCCGCGGTAGGGCCGGACCAGATCGAGCAGTAGCCGGCGGGACCGCGCGGCCAGCACCACGTTGCCGGTCGCGGTGACCTCTTTGTCTTCGCTGGCGATGCCCTGCCAGTCCGCGACCTCGTCGCCGCGCGGCGAATCGGCCGCCGGATCTTTCGATTCGATCGTCTCGACGCTCACGACTGGTCACCTCCCATCAGCTCGCGATAAACGGCGCTGCCACGCAGCAATTGGTCGTGCGTGCCCTCGGCGACGATGCGGCCGTCGGCCAGCACCGCCACCCGGTCGGCCAGGGCCGCGGTCGAGGGCCGGTGCGCGACCAGCAGCGTCGTCGCGTCGGCGAGCACGGTGCGCAAGCGCTCCTGCACCCGCTCTTCGGTCTCCACGTCGAGCGCCGAGAGCGGATCGTCGAGCACCATGACCCGGCCGCCGTCGCGGCCGGTGCCGCTGAGCACGGCCCGCGCCAAGGCGAGCCGCTGCCGCTGGCCGCCGGACAGGCTCATGCCCTGTTCGCCGATCCGGGTGTCCAGCCCCCAGGGCAGGTTGTCGACGAACTCGGTGGCCTGCGCGACGTCGAGGGCGCGGCGGACGTCGTCGTCGGTCGCGGCCGGGTCGCCGAGCGCCACGTTCTCGCGCACGCTCGCCGAGAACAGCACGGGCTCCTCGAAGGCCACCGACACCAGCGACCGGAGGTCGGCGACCCGCATGGACGCGGTGTCGATGCCGTCGATGCTGATCACGCCGCCGGTGACGTCGTAGAGCCGCGGAATCAGGTTGAGCAGCGCGGTCTTTCCGCTGCCCGTCGCGCCGACCAGGGCGACCGTCTCGCCGGGGCGCACGGTCAGCGAGATGTCCGCCAGCACCGGGCGCTCGCCGTCCGCGTCCGGTGTGAAGCCGAATCGCACCTTGTCCAAACGCAGTTCACCGCGGATCCGGTCCGGCAGCCGCACCGGATCGGCCGGGTCGGTGATGTCGATCGGGGTGTCGATGATCTCCCAGTACCGGTCCGCGGCCGTGCGGGCGTCGTTCCATTCGGCCAGCAGGAAGCCGGTCCAGATGATCGGCCACTGCAGGAAGTTGGCCAGCGTGATGCAGGCGACCAGCGTGCCGAGCGTCATCTCGCCGTGCGCCACCGCGTAGGCGCCGTACCCGAGCGCGAACGCGATCGCCAGCTGCGGCACCGCCACCATCGCCGACCACAGGTTCGCGTCCAGGCGCACCTTGAGCAGCTCGGTCCGCTGCAACTCCCGGGACTGCGCGGTCCACCGGCTGCCGAAGAACGCACCGCGGCCGAACGCCTTGAGCACCCGCACGCCCTGCGCCGATTCCTCGGCGGTGGTGGCCAGATCGCCGGATTGGTCCTGCGAGCGCCGCGAGGCCACCGCGTACCGGCGCTCGAAGCGCATGCAGAACCAGGCGAGCGGGACGGCGATGACCGCGAAGATCAGGCCGATCCGCCAGTTCAAGGCCAGCAGCACGATCAGGCCGACCGGGATGAGAACCAGGTGGATCAGCAGGAACGGCCCGACGAAGGCGATGAACTTGCGCAGCGTCGCCATGTCGTCGACGGCGCGGGAGAGCAGCTGGCCCGATTCCCAGGCGTCGTGCCGGCCGATGGCCAGCGCCTGCAGCTTGCGGAAGATCTTGGCGCGCATGGTGATCTCGACCTGGGTCGCCGGTTTGGAGACCAGCCAGCGCCGCCCCCAGACGCCCAGCGCCTCGAGCAGGCCCAGCGCCAGCACCAGCGCGATCGGCCCGAGCGTGCCGGCGAAATCCCCGCGCGCGAGCGGCCCGTCGATGATGCGGGCGATCACGACCGGGATGACGACCGCGGTCAGCGCGCTGAGCAACGCCAGGCCGGTGGCCGCGAGCAGTGCGTTGCGGTGCGGGCGGATGTAGGGGCCGAAGCGGCGCAGCGAGTACAGCCGGCCGGGCCGCGCGGCCGGGAGCGGCCGCGGTTGTCTGTCGCCTTCCGATTCCGCCGCGGGTATCTCCAGTGCAACTGACATAGCTCCCCCTCGGGTAGTGGTTTGCGGTGTCAAGAACGCGACGCCCGTGATGTTCCCACCGGGGTCCGACATCTCAGGGTGTCAAAGCGGCGGGCTGTGGGCCACTGATTTTCCGGCTGCCCGGTCCGCGTGACGTCCATGCGACCAGCCAACAACCTGAAGCAATGTTGAAGTCAAGCGGCATCGGCGCGGAGTCCGGGAAAGTCGGCGGATAAACCGCGTCGCGGTGGGTATATCGCCCACCGAACAGGCAGCGGGACGCTGTGACGCACCGAGGCGTCGCCTGGTCCGCTCGAGAAGATGCGCGAGAGTCACATGAGAATCGGAAGTGTAATTGTCCTGATCTGGCTGCTGGTCGGCATCGTCGCCGCCGCCCAGCGCAACTACTTCGACAGCGGGCCGGTCAACTGCGCCGGCTTCGGAACCATCGTGGTGACCGTGATCGCGGGGCCGCTCAACTACATGGGCGTCAATCCCAAGATCGACGATTGCAACGTGCCGGAGCCCAGTCAGTAGGGTTGCCACACACCCATGAACGACCGGCTGCCGCGCAGGTAGCCGGTCGTTTGCTGTTTGCTCGATATCCACCGGTCAGTCCGGAGCGCCCGGGTAGAGTCTCAGCAAGAAGCGAGGTGATAACCATGCGTGATCGTGCCGCCTATCAGCGACCGGAGCGTGACCACGGTCTCCCCGCTCGAATCATGAGTCTGCTCCTGATGGCCTGGTTGTTCATCGGCATCTTCGCCGCGGGGCAGCGCGGCCACTTCACCAATGGTCCGATCACCTGCTCGGGGTTCGGCACCATCGCCCTCACGGCCCTGGCCGGTCCGCTCAACTACACCGGCGTCAACCCGGCGGTCGGGACCTGTCACCTGCCGCAGCCGAGCCAGTAGATAGCCAATGAATAGCGATCGGGCCCCCACGCCGTAGCGTGGGGGCCCGATCGGCCTCCGGGTCAGACGGGCGCGGCCGTCTTCGCCTGCTCCTGCAACGCCCGCAGCTTGGTGCCCTCCACATCGATGTCGGGCACGATCCGGTCCAGCCACTTCGGCAGCCACCAGGACCACTTGCCCAGCAGCACCAGCAGCGACGGGATCAGCACCATGCGCACCAGGAACGCGTCCAGCAGCACGCCGACCGCGAGCGCGAAGCCCATCGACTTGGCGGTGGCGTCGGTCTCCAGCAGGAACGAGCCGAACACCGAGATCATGATGATCGCGGCGGCGGTGACCACGCGCGCGCCGTGGTGGTAACCGTTGATCACGGCTTCCGTCGGCGACTTGCCGTGCACGTATTCCTCGCGCATGCGGGTCATCAGGAAGACCTGGTAGTCCATCGCGAGGCCGAACACCAAGCCGATCAACATGATCGGCAGGAAGCTCACGATCGCGTGCGGATCCTTGATCAGGCCGAATTTGCCGTCCTGGAAGATCAGCACGGTCGCGCCGAAGGTGGCCGCCATCGACAGCAGGAAGCCCAGGGCCGCGGTGAGCGGCACCAGGATCGAGCGGAACACCAGGATCAGCAGCAGGAACGCCGCGCCGGCCACGATGGCCAGGTAGGGCACGATCTTGCTGAGCAGCACGTGATCGATGTCGGCATAGATGGCAGTCGTGCCCGTGATGCCATATTGCATCCCGTACTCCGATTGCAGCGCGCCCTCGGCGTCGCGGGCCTCGGCCACCAAATCCTTGGTGGCCTTGGCATTCGGGCCGTCCTCGGGCACGCCCTCGATCAGGGCGCCGCTGCCGTCCTGGCTCATCGTGGGCTCGGTGACGTAATCCATGCCGGAGTAGGACGCGAGCTTGTCGCGCAGCGCGGCCAGCGCGGCCGGGCGGCGCTCGGCGGGCACGTTCTCCAGATCGACGGCGACCTGCAGGATGCCGTTGCTGCCCGCGCCGAAGCCCTCGGTGCGCAGGTCGTAGGCCTTACGCACGGTGGTGGTCTTGGGCATGCTGTCCTCGCCGGGCAGACCCAGGTTCAGGCCGGCGGCCGGCGCGGCGAGCAGGCCCAGGATCAGCACGCTCAGCGCCAGCGTCACCCACGGCGCGCGGGCGATCAGGCGGGCGAAGCGGGTGCCGTTGGTGACGACGCTGTCGTCCTCCGGATCGGCCTGGGCGACGAGCGGCAGCTTCGGCTTGAACAGGAACCGGCCGAACGCGCCGAGCAGCGCGGGCATCAGCGTGATGGCGGTGAGCACCGCGAACGCCGCGGCGATCGCGCCGCCCAGGCCCATGAAGGTCAGGAAGCGCACCCCGACGATGCTGAGGCCGACCAGCGCGATGATGACGGTCAGGCCCGCGAACACCACCGCCGAACCCGCGGTGCCGAGCGCGGTGCCCGCGGCCTCCTCGGGTGAATCCTGCACGGCCAGTTCGTGTTTGTAGCGGGAGACGATGAACAGCGCGTAGTCGATGGAGAGCGCGATGCCGATCATCGAGGCCAGGAAGGTGGTGAAGCTCGGCACCGACAGCACCGAGGTGCCCAGGAAGATCAGCGAGGTGGCCGCGCCCAGGCCGATGACGGCGGTGATGATCGGGACGAAGGCCGCGACGATCGCGCCGAAGGCGATGATCATCACGACGAACGCCACGGCCATGCCGATCATCTCGGACTTGCCGCTGGGCATCTCCTGCTCGACGGCGATGGTGCCGCTCAGCTCGACGGTCAGACCGGCGGCCCGCGCGGCGGCGCCCGCGTCGTAGGCGGCCTTGCGGTCCTCGTCGGTGACCTTGGTGAAATCCGTGATGGTGAACGGGACGCTGAAGAACGCGACTGTCTCCGGGGCGGTCTTGTTCAGCACGTTCAGCGGCGCGCCGCTGCACTTGCTCGGGTCGGCGTCGGGCACCAGGCAGCCCAGCTGCTCGGTGGCGGCGATCGGGTCGACGACCGGCTTGGCGCGATCGACGATCGGCAGCGCCTCGACCTTGCCGATCAGGTCCGTGAGCGCGGCCCGGTTGGCCGGGTCGGTCAGCTTCTGCCCGGCCGGTGCACCGATCACGTAGGTGCCGGTCACCGCGTCGAACTTGAAGCCCTCCGACATGCCCGGGAAGTGCTTGTCCAGAATCTCGGTCGCGCGTTCCGACGGCAGGTTCGGCAGGCTGAAGTCGTTGGTCATCGGCTCCTTCAGGCCGTTGCCCAGGGCGCCGAGGATCAGGAACAGTAGCAACCAGACGGGCAGGACCAGCCATTTGCGGCGGAAGGCGAATTTGCCCCACCGATAGAGCAACACGGACACGGGTTCTCCTCGCGGTGATCGGATCGAGCCTGGAAGGACACGCCACACCGGTCTGGAGCGCACCGGTGGATTACCGAACTGAACAGAACTTGTTCCTGAGTCTGCTGCGGTGGCCGCACAAGATCAAGAACTCCGGGGCCACCTGTTATGAAGGGGAAACGCACTCGGCCCCGCATCCGAGCGGATGCGGGGCCGAGCATAGGGCTGCCGGGGTCAGCTCACGCCGACCGGCTCCTTGTTCAGTTCGACGGTCTTGGGCTGCAGCGCCTGCAGCTTGGCGCCCTCGACGTCGATGTCCGGCAGGATCCGGTCCAGCCACGTCGGGATCCACCAGGACCACTTACCCATCAGCACCAGCAGCGATGGGATCAGCACCATGCGGACGATGAAGGCGTCGAACAGCACGCCCGCGGCCAGCGCGAAGCCCATCGACTTGGCGGTCGCGTCCGGCATGAGCATGAAGCCGCCGAACACCGAGATCATGATGACCGCGGCGGCGGTGACCACGCGGGCGCCGTGGTGGTAGCCGCTGATCATCGCCTCCTTGGCGGACTTGCCGTGCACGAATTCCTCGCGCATGCGGGTCACCAGGAAGACCTGGTAGTCCATCGCCAAGCCGAACACCAGGCCGATCAGCATGATCGGCAGGAAGGAGATGATCGGCTGCGGATCGGCGATCAGGCCGAACGCGCCCTCCTGGAAGATCAGCACGGTCGCGCCGAAGGTGGCCGCCATGGAGAGCAGGAAGCCGAGCGCGGCGGTGAGCGGGACCAGGATCGAGCGGAACACCAGGATCAGCAGCAGGAACGCCGCGCCGGCCACGATGGCCAGGTAGGGGACGATCTTGCCGAGCAGCACGTTGTCGACGTCGGCGAAGATCGCCGTCACGCCGGTGACGCCGTACTCCATGCCGAACCGGTCCTTGAACTCGCCTTCGGCGTCGCGGGCGTGCTTGACCAGGTCCTTGGTGACCTGCTCGTTCGGCCCCGCCTTCGGCACGCCGTTGAACATCGCGCCCGCCCCGTCGGGGCTGGGGATGGTGGCGGTCAGGTAGTCCATGTCCGGGTAGGACGCGATCCGCTCGCGCAGCGCGGTGAGCGCCGCGTCGCGCTGGTCCTGCGGGACGGTGCCGAGATCGACCGCGACGTTCAGCACGCCGTTGCTGCCCTCGCCGAAGCCCTCGGTGCGGATGTCGTACGCCTTGCGGACGGTCGTTTCCTTGGACATGCTGCCCTCGCCGGGCAGGCCCAGGTTCATCCCGGCCGCCGGAGCCGCCAGCGCGCCGAGCACCACGATGCTCAGGATGAAGGTCAGCAGCGGCATCTTGCCGATGACGCGGGCGAAGCGGGTGCCGTTGGTGACGGCGGTGTCGTCCTCCGGGTCGTGCTTGGCGACCAGGGGCACCTTCGGCTTGAACAGGTACCGGCCGAACGCGCCCATCAGCGCGGGCAGGAAGGTGACGGCGGTGAGCACCGCGAACGCCGCGGCGATGGCGCCGCCCAGACCCATGTAGGTCAGGAACTGCACGCCGACGATGCTGAGCCCGGCCAGCGCGATGATGACGGTCAGGCCGGCGAACACGACCGCCGAGCCCGCGGTGCCCAGGGCGATGCCCGCGGCTTCCTCGGGCGAATCCTGTACCACCAGTTCGTGTTTGTACCGGGAGACGATGAACAGCGCGTAGTCGATGGACAGCGCGATGCCGATCATGGTCGCCAGGATCGGCGTGAAGGTGGGGATGGTCAGGAACGAGGTGCCCATGGTGATGGTCGAGACCGCCAGGCCCAGGCCGACGATCGCGGTGAGCAGCGGCACGAACGCGGCGATCAGCGCGCCGAAGGCGATGATCATGACGACGAAGGCGACGGCGAAGCCGATGGCCTCCGAGGAGCCGCTGGGCGCTTCCTGCTCGAGCGGCAGCGAGCCGCTCATCTCGACGGTGAGGCCGGCGTGCCGCGCGGCGTCGGCCACGTTGTAGGCCAGCTTGCGATCCTCCGGGGTGACATCGGAGATGTTCGCGATCTTGAAGGGCACGTCCAGCGTCGCGACGGTGCCGGGCTGCTCGCCCAGCACGTTCAACGGCGCTCCGGCGCAGTAGGACTTGGCGTCGGCGCTGGTGCGGTCGACGGCGACGCAGTCGAGCGTCTTCTCGGGGCCGATCGGCATGTTCTCGGCGACCGTGACCGGGTTGACCAGCGGCTTGTTCTCATTGGCGGTATCGACGATCGGCAGCTCGCGCAGCTTGGCGATCAGGTCGTCGATGGCGGTCTTGTTGGCGGGATCGGTGAGCTTCTGCCCCTCCGGCGCCTTGATCACGTAGGTGCCGAGCACGGCGTCCATGCTGAACTGCGCCGACATGCCCGGGAAGTGCTTGTCCAGGATGTCGCTGGCGCGCTCGGACGGCAGGTTCGGCATGGAGAAGTCGTCGTTCATGGGTTTGCTGATCGCGCCGGCGACGCCGCCGACGACGATCAGCAGCACGAGCCAGACGGGAAGCACTATCCACTTGCGGCGGAAAGCGAACTTTCCCCATCTGTACAGAAATACGGACACGAGAGGGTACTCCTAGCGATTACTGGGTTGGCCGGGTCGTGCCGGTCAGACAGTGCGTTCGCGCGGGTGCCCAGCGATGTCGTGGAATCAATATCCAGACTGGGGAACGACCCGCCTCCAATTGACGTTTTTTGCCTACCGTGCGGTAGGTAGACTCTAACTTGCGACTAAGCGGAGGTACAACCTCTATTTTCAGTGGCACTGTTGGCGCGGCACAGTAGGTAGGACAGGACATCCGATGCGTACTTCGGCGAGGGAAGAATCCGTTTCCGCAGGTAGCGGGACCAAAACGGCGATTCGAGACGCTGCGGTGAAGCTCTTCGGCAGCAAGGGATTCGAGCAATCGAGCCTGCGCGAGGTCGCCGATGCGGTGGGAATCACAAAGGCTTCGCTCTACTATCACTACCCCTCGAAGCTGGATCTGCTCGTCGCGATCATCAGCCCGATCGTCGAGCACATGCAGGCCGTGGCCGACGAAATCGACACCGTGCCCTACGGCCCGGACGGCGTGCGCGACGTGCTGCGCAACTACATCCGCGGCATGCTCGCCAACCGCGACGCCGGCGCGCTGTGCGTGCGCGACACCGTCGCGATCCTCAACGCCATGGCCGGTCGCTACCCCGACATGTTCGAATTCGGCCGGCGGCTGGGGGATTGGCTGGCCGGTCCGGACCCGAGCCCGGAGGCGCGACTGCGGGCGGCGGCCGCGCTCCAGGTGCTCGAGGTGGCGCTGTTCTCCGGCGAGACCGTGCCCGAGGCGGACGAGGCGCTCGTCGAGTCGACGCTGCTGGACGCGGCGACCTGTGTCCTGACCGCCTGCGGCACGCGGTAGCGCAGTAGATTCCTCAGCGAACCGCCCGCCGAATCGTTCAGGGAGCAGTCAGTGCATATCACCGCGAAGGTCGACTACGCGGTGCGAACCCTGCTCGAGATCGCTCGCGCCGCGCAGTCCGGCCCGCTCAAGGCCGACGCCATCGCGACCGCGCAGCGGATTCCGCCCAAGGTGCTCGAGACCGTGCTGGGCGAGCTGCGCCGCGCCGAACTGGTGATCAGCAGGCGCGGTCCCGACGGCGGCTACCGGCTGGCGCGCGCGGCCGCGGCCATCTCCGTCGCCGACGTGATCCGCGCGGTCGAGGGGCCGCTGGCCTCGGTGCGCGGTGAGCGCCCCGAGGACGTGCGCTACGACGGCGTGGCCGAGCCGCTGCAGCGGGTCTGGATCGCGGTGCGGGTGAACCTGCGCGCGGTCCTGGAGAACGTCTCGATCGAGGACATCGCCGGTGATCGCCTGCCCGGCTTCGTCGGCGATCTCGTCGCCGACCCGGGCGCCTGGGCGCGGCGCGAGCCGCACGTCCAGCCGAGCTGAACTACCTGGATATATGCGGGCCGGTAATCTACGCGACGGGCGTCACCGCCAGCCGGTAGCCTCGCTGGCATCATGTTGATCCGACTGCTCCGCACTCATCTCGCGCCGTACCGCGGCCAGCTGGCCGGGGTTGTTGTACTACAGCTGATCTCGGTCATCGCGATGCTGTATCTGCCCAGCTTGAACGCCGATCTGATCGACAACGGCGTCACCCGGGGCGATATCGGCTACATCTGGAACACCGGATTGTGGATGCTCGCGGTCACCGGCGTGCAGATCGTCGCCTCCGCCTGCTCGGTGTACCTGGGCGCGCAGGCCGCGATGGCGGCCGGTCGCGACATGCGCGGCGCGCTGCTGCACCGGGTCGGCACCTTCTCCGCGCGCGAGGTCGGCGTCTTCGGGGCGCCCTCGCTGATCACCCGCAACACCAATGACATCCAGCAGGTGCAGCTGCTCATCGTGATGTCGGCGACCATCCTGGTGATGGCGCCGATCATGTGTTTCGGCGGCATCTTCATGGCGCTGCGCGAAGATTTCGGGCTGTCCTGGCTGCTGCTCATCGCGGTGCCCGCGCTCGGCATCTCGATGGCGCTCATCGTGGCCCGCATGGTGCCGGGCTTCCGGCAGATGCAGTTCCGGATCGACGAGGTGAACCGGGTGCTGCGCGAGCAGATCACCGGCATCCGCGTGGTCCGCGCGTTCGTCCGGGAGCGCCAGGAGACCTGGCGCTTCGGGCTGGCGAACAATGAGCTGACCGATACCTCGCTGCGGGTCGGCCGGCTGATGGCGCTGATGTTCCCGACGGTCATGCTGATCTCGAACGTCACCGCGGTCGCGGTGATCTGGTTCGGCGGGCACCTGATCGAATCCGGGACGATGCAGATCGGCTCGCTCACCGCGATGCTGTCCTACATCATGCAGATCCTGATGGCCGTCATGATGGCCTCGTTCCTGGCCATGATGGCCCCGCGCGCGGCGGTCTCGGCCGACCGGATCGCCGCCGTCCTGGACACCGAGACCTCGGTGGCGCCGCCGAAGTTCCCGCAGCCTTTCACCGCCGATCCGGCCGCGGTGGACGTCTCCTACGCCGAGTTCGCCTATCCCGGCGCGGAGAAGCCGGTGCTGAAGGCGATCGAGTTCGAGGTGCGGCCGGGCACCACCACCGCCATTGTCGGTTCCACCGGCGCGGGCAAGACGACGCTGCTCAATCTGATCCCGCGCCTGATCGATGTCACCGACGGCGCGGTGTACGTCGGCGGCACCGATGTCCGCCACCTGGATCTGGAACTGCTGCGCGAACAGATCGGCCTGGTGCCGCAGAAGGCTTATCTCTTCTCCGGCACGGTCGCCAGCAACCTGCGCTACGGCAAGCCCGACGCCACCGACGAAGAACTGTGGCGCGCGCTGGAAGTCGCGCAGGCCGATGATTTCGTACGGGAGATGCCGCAGGGCCTGGATACCCCGGTCGCCCAGGGCGGCACCACCGTCTCGGGCGGTCAGCGCCAGCGGCTGGCGATCGCCCGCGCCCTGGTGCGGCAGCCGCGGATCTACCTGTTCGACGATTCGTTCTCCGCGCTCGACGTGGCCACCGACGCGCGGCTGCGCGAGGCGCTGGTGCCGGTGACCCGGGAAGCGTCGGTCGTCATTGTGGCGCAACGGATCTCCACCATCCGCGACGCCGATCAGATCGTGGTGCTGGAGGACGGTGCGATGGCGGGCATCGGCACGCACGAGCAGTTGCTGCGCGATTGTCCCGAGTACCGGGAGATCGTCGAATCCCAGCTGTCCGCGGAGGAAGTGCGATGAGACCCGGAGTCAATCCCGGTGCGCCGGACGCGAAGCCGAAGTCCTTCGGCCCGTCGCTCAAGCGGCTGCTGCGCCGGCTCGCCCCGGAACGGTTCTACGTCGGGGTGATCATCGGCCTCGTCGTCACCTCGGTGGTGCTCAACACCCTCGGCCCCTACCTGCTCGGCAAGGCGACGAACCTGGTGTTCGACGGTGCGGTCGGCAAGCAGCTGCCCGCCGGCGCCAGCAAGGAGCAGGTGATCGAGCAGCTGCGCGCCAAGGGCGACAACACCTTCGCCGACATGCTCGGCGCGATGGACGTCACCCCCGGCGTCGGCGTCGATTTCGGCGCGGTCGGCCGGGTGCTCGTTCTCGTGCTCGCGCTCTACGTGGGCGCGGCCGTCTTCGGCTGGTTGCAGGCGTTCCTGCTCAACATCGTCATCAACCGCACGGTGAAGCGGCTGCGCAGCGACATCGAGGACAAGATCCACCGGCTGCCGCTGCGCTACTTCGACACCGCACCGCGCGGTGACCTGCTGAGCCGGGTCACCAACGACGTCGACAATGTCTCGCAGAGTCTGCAGCAGACGATGAGCCAGCTGCTCACCTCGCTGTTCACCGTGATCGGCATCCTGATCATGATGTTCTGGATCTCGCCGCTGCTGGCGCTGATCGCGCTGCTCACCGTGCCCGCGGCGATCATCATCACCGCGCAGATCGCCAAGCGCTCCAAGCCGCACTTCGTGAACCAGTGGAAGTACACCGGCATGGTCAACGCCCAGGTCGAGGAGGCCTACACCGGGCACGAGGTGGTTACCGCGTTCGGCCGCGGCCGCGAGGTCGGTCAGGAATTCGACAAGCGGAACCAGGAGCTCTACGAATCGAGCTTCAAGGCGCAGTTCATCTCCGGCTTGATCATGCCCGCCATCATGTTCCTCGGAAACGTGAACTTCGTGCTGGTCGCCTTGGTCGGCGGCCTGCGGGTCGCGACGGGCAACCTCTCGCTCGGCGAGGTGCAGGCGTTCATCCAGTACTCGCGCCAGTTCAGTCAGCCGCTCACCCAGATCGGCGCGATGGCCAACCTGCTGCAATCCGGCGTGGCGTCGGCGGAGCGGATCTTCGAGATCCTCGACGCCGAGGAGCAATCGCCGGATCCGGTCATGGAGAACACCCGCCCGGTGGACCGCGGCCGGGTCGAATTCGAAGGCATCTCCTTCCGGTACGAGCCGGACAAGCCGATCATCGAACGGCTGTCGCTGGTCGCCGAGCCCGGGCACGTGGTCGCCATCGTCGGCCCGACGGGCGCGGGCAAGACCACGCTGGTCAACCTGCTGATGCGGTTCTACGAGCTGGATTCCGGCGCGATCACCATCGACGGCGTCGACATCACCGAGATCACCCGCGATCACCTGCGTTCCCGCATCGGCATGGTGCTGCAGGACACCTGGCTGTTCAAGGGCACCATCCGGGAGAACATCGCCTACGGCAATCCGAACGCCGGCGAAGCCGAGCTGCTGGAAGCCGCGCGCGCGGCCTACGTCGACCGGTTCGTGCACGCGCTGCCCGACGGCTACGACACCGTCATCGACGAGGAGGGCTCGGGCGTCAGCGCGGGCGAGAAGCAGCTGATCACCATCGCGCGGGCATTCCTGGCCAAGCCGTCCATCCTGATTTTGGACGAGGCGACCAGCTCGGTGGACACCCGCACCGAGCTGCTCGTGCAGCACGCGACGGCGGCCCTGCGCCGTGATCGCACCAGCTTCGTCATTGCGCATCGCCTGTCCACCATCCGCGACGCCGACCTGATCGTCGTCATGGAGGCGGGCCGGATCGTCGAGCACGGCAACCACGAGCGATTGCTGCAGGAGCGCGGCGCGTACTACCGGCTCTACAACGCCCAGTTCGCGGCTGCCGCGGCCGCCGACGTCTGACCGGCGCGAGCCCGCACCGGGCCGATCGAGCGGACCTGGGAGGATGGGCGGGTGTCTGACCCCGAACAGTTCTCCTTCCGCATCGATGCCCGGCTGGACGGCGGGCGGCACGGCCGTGCGGGGGTGATCAGCACGCCGCACGGCCAGGTGGCGACACCGGCGTTCATCCCGGTGGGCACCAAGGCGACGGTGAAGGCGGTGCTGCCGGAGACCATGCGGGAGCTGGGGTCACAGGCGCTGCTGGCCAACGCCTACCACCTGTATCTGCAGCCCGGGCCGGACATCGTGGACGAGGCCGGCGGTCTCGGCAAGTTCATGAACTGGTCCGGCCCCACCTTCACCGACAGCGGTGGCTTCCAGGTGATGTCGCTGGGCGTCGGGTTCAAGAAGGTGCTGGCCATGGAGGCCGTCGGCGTGCAGAACGACGACGTGATCGCCAAGGGCAAGGAGCGCCTGGCCACCGTCGACGACGACGGCGTCACCTTCCGCTCGCACCTGGACGGTTCCCGGCACCGGTTCACCCCCGAGGTGTCGATGGGCATCCAGCACCAGCTCGGCGCGGACATCATGTTCGCCTTCGACGAGCTCACCACGCTGCTGAATACCCGTGGCTACCAGGAGAAGTCGCTGGAGCGCACGCGCCTGTGGGCCAAGCGCTGCCTGGACGAGCACGAGAAGCTGACCGCCGAGCGGTCGCACCGGCCCTATCAGGCGCTGTTCGGCGTGATCCAGGGCGCGCAGTACGAGGATCTGCGCCGCTCGGCCTGCCGCGGCCTGGAGGAACTGCGCGGCGCCGGCGGCACCGGCTTCGACGGGTACGGCATCGGGGGCGCGCTGGAGAAGCACAATCTCGGCACGATCGTCGGCTGGTGCTGTGCCGAACTGCCCGAGCACAAGCCGCGGCACATGCTCGGCATCAGCGAGCCGGAGGACATCTTCACCGCCGTCGAGAACGGCGCCGACACCTTCGACTGCGTCAACCCCTCCCGGGTCGCCCGCAATGCCGCGATCTATGTCGCCGAGGGGCGGTTCAACATCAACACCAGCCGTTTTCGCCGCGATTTCACCCCGATCGACGACACCTGCGACTGCTACACCTGCGCCAATTACACCCGGGCCTACATCCATCACCTGTTCAAGGCGAAGGAGATGCTGGCCGCGACGCTGTGCACCATCCACAACGAGCGCTACACGGTGCGCCTGGTGGACCGGATCCGGGAGTCGATCCTGGGCGGCTACTTCGACGAGTACAAGGTCGAGACGCTGGGTACGTGGAAGGGCCGCATCAAGGTCCCGTCCTAGTCCGCATCGCGGGTGAGTGCGGCGTGCTCGGTCAGCTCCAGCTCGATGAACGCCCCGATCATGGCGCGCCACACCGCTTCCGCGACCGCGGGCGCGAGTCCGGCGGCCGCGGCCCGTTCGCGGGCCAGCGCCACCACCCGGGCCGCCCGGTCGGGCGCGCGCACCGCCTGCTCGTCGGTCTTGAACGCGGCCGCCGCCCGGACCAGGGCCTGGCGTTCGGCGAGCGTGCGGATCAGTTCGCCGTCGAGGGCATCGATACGGGCGCGGACTTCGGCGAGCGAATGCGGAGCGGACACGAGTGCCGACCTTAGCCGGGCCGAGACAACGACGCGCCCCCGCCGATCGGCGGGGGCGCGCGCAGCGGGTCTCAGGCGTGCAGTGGTTCGGTTTCCTTGGGGGCGTAGGTCGGTTCGTGCTTCTTCAGCAGCGCGATCACCCGGTAGGTGATCGGCATGACCAGCACCTCGATCAGCGTCTTCCAGAGGAAGCCGACGATCAGGTAGTTGAGGAACTGCTCCCAGGTGTCGATGCCGATGACGCCGGCGGCGATCGAGCAGAAGATCAGGGTGTCGGCGAATTCACCGACCACGGTGGAGCCGATCAGCCGGGCCCACAGGTGTTTCTCCTTGGTGCGCTCTTTGATCAGCACCAGGGTGGCGGAGTTCAGCAGCTGACCCACGAAGTATCCGAGCAGCCCGGCGAGCACGAGCCGCCAGCTGGTGCCGAGCACCGTCCGGAACGCTTCCTGGTGCTCGTAGAACCCGGCGGCGGGCAGCCGCACCGCGATGGTGAAGCACACCACCATCAGCACCAGGGCCGCGAAGCCGTAGTAGATGGCGCGGCGGGTGGCGCGGAAGCCGTACACCTCGCTGAGCACGTCGCCCAGGACGTAGGCGAGCGGGAAGAGGAAGAAGGCGCCGTCGGTGCCGATCGGCAGGATCTGGAACGGGCCGATGGTCAGCGATTCGCCGCCGAAGAACTCCACGCCCTTGCTGGCGCAGACATTGGAAATAATCAGCGTGGCCGTGAACAGCGCCACGATCGCTGTGTAGTACCCCCGCGCAACCTGGGCGAATGCCGCGTGGCTCGGCGCGGGGCGTCCAGACCCGTCGTGTGCTGGGTTCGTCTGTAAGTCACTCACAAGGTTTATACAACCAGGTCTCACTTAGGCTGTATCCATGACGAAGCCCGGCGATTCCGACGAATGGTGGAAGCAGTACGGCGGTGAAGGCGTGTCGGCTGATTCCGGTGCACAGCCGTCGACTCCGCAGTATCCGACTTCCGAGCCGTCCGGGTACCCGTCGGCTCCGCAGTACCCCGCGCAGCCGCCGTCCGGGCCGGGGTATCCCCAGCAGCCCGCGGCGCCGTATCAGTCCGGCCCGCAACCGTTTCCGCAGGCCGGCGGGCCGGCGTACCCCAGCCCGCCCGGGTATCAGCCCTACGGCTACGGGCCCGCACCGAGCCAGACGAACGGCCTGGCGATCGGCGCGCTGGTCGCCTCGCTCATCGGGTTCTGCAGCTGCGGCATCGGCTCGCTGGTGGGCATCGTCCTGGGCGTGATGGCGCTGAACCAGCTCAAGGAGAACCCGTATCAGGAGGGTCGCGGCATGGCCCAGGCCGGCATCTGGGTCGGCGCGGCGGGGATCGTGGTCACCATCCTGTACTGGACCTTGAGTCTGGCCACCACGATCTGACCGTCAGGCCTTGACGACCTGGGTGCCGCCGGCGAACTTGTCGTGCCAGCCCTGCTTGTTCGGATCCTGCGACGTCGTGATCATCATGTAGATGATGAGCGCGAGCGAGGCGATCTGCCCGATGCAGGGGAGGACGTAGAGGATCGCGTACAGGTTGCGCTTGACCGACTGCTCGAGGGTGACCTTCGGCGCTCCGCCGGGGCCGAGCACGCGTAGGCCCAGCAGCTTCTTGCCCAGGGTGGTGCCCTGCTTGGTCTCCATCAGCACGAAATACGCGGTGAGCGCGAGGGCGCCGAGCACGCTCACGCCGACGAAGAAGCCGGTGCCGCTGTCGTAGATGAGCCGCATGATGATGTTCACCGGGACCAGGACGATCAGCGTGTCGATGACGCGGGCGCCGACGCGGACGCCGAGATCCGCCGGGGTGCCGTACCCGGCGTAGGTGTAGCCCTGGCCGTAGGGCTGACCGTAGCCCTGCTGCTGCGCGTAGGGGTCCTGACCGTACTGCTGCTGGCCGTACTGCGGGTCCTGGCTGTACTGCGGTTGGCCGTACGGATCCTGGCCGTACTGTGGCTGCTGGTACTGCGGCTGCCCGTAGGGATCGCCCTGCGGATACTGTTGCCCGCCTTGGGGATAGGGCTGCCCATACGGCTGGTCGCCCTGCGGATTCTGGTTGGGGTCGTAGCCACCGCTAGTCATAGGTTGTCCCTCTGTGTCGGATGTGCGGCCCTCGCTGGGTCCTGCGTGGTCACGCTGCGCTACCGCCTCCAGACCCTGAGTTCGGTCCGCGTCGTGATCGGTTGATCAGCCAACTTCGGTCGCCTGCGTACGTTACGGACCTGCCTCGGGTTGTACCAACCCGTTCTCATCCACGATCCACGGCTCGCGCGGCAGCCGCGCGGGGTCGAAGCGGTCCAGGAGCTGGGCCGGTGAGCTCGCAATATATCCGAGCGAACCGGTCAGTAGGTTCAACACTTCTTCGGGCGTGTTGCCCAGGGCCAGGCGGTCCGCGAGCGTGACGGCGCCGTCGCGCTTGGCCAGTCGCTGCCCCGCGGTGTTGAGGGCGAGCGGCACGTGCGCGTAGTGCGGAACGGGGAGGCCGAGCAGGGTGGCGAGGTAGGCCTGCCGGGGCGTGGAGGAGAGCAGGTCGTCGCCGCGCACCACCTGATCGATGCCCTGGGCGGCGTCGTCGACCACCACGGCCAGGTTGTAGGCGGGCATGCCGTCGCCGCGGCGCAGCACCAGGTCGTCGACCGCGCCGCGGTAGCGGCCGTGCAATTCGTCGACGATCTCGAAATCGGCGGCCTCGGCGCGCAGGCGCAGCGCGGCGGGGCGGCCGTCGGCCAGGTGCCGGGCCCGCGCCGCCGCGCCGAGGTCCCGGCAGGTGCCGGGGTAGGCGCCCATGGGCCCGTGCGGTGCGGTCGCCGCCTGCTGGATTTCCCTTCGGGTGCAGAAGCATTCGTAGGTGCGGCCGGCCTCGGTGAGGCGGTCGATGGCCGCGGTGTAGAGCGGCAGTCGTTCGGATTGCCGGACCACCGGGCCGTCCCAGTCCAGGCCGAGGGCGGCCAGATCGGCGAGCTGCCGCTCGGCGGCGCCGGGGCGCACCCGGTCCAGGTCTTCGACGCGCATCAGGAAGCGGCGGCCGGTGCTGCGGGCGAACAGCCAGGCCAGCAGCGCGGTGCGGAGATTGCCCAGGTGCAGATCACCCGAGGGGCTCGGGGCGTACCGCCCGGCGCCCGGACCGGTCGGCGGGGCGGAGTCGGCGGGCACGAAGATCATTTTGCCAGGCGCGGCTTGAGTTCTTCCGGGCCGATCGGCCGACCGGCGTCCAGCGCGGCCAGCAGGCCGCGGGCGTGCGCGATCAGGCCGTCACGGTCGATCCCGTACGGCGCTTTCGCATTCTGGTAGTCGCCAGGATTGTCTTCGCAATTGTCACCATTCGGCCGGGTGTCCGTTTTGTGGCTATCTACCGGCGCGTAGCGGGACAGTCTCGTCACCGCGCGCTCGAGCAGGGTGCGCGCGCCCTTGGGATTCTCGCGCTGGATGTGCGTGATACCGACCGCGTATTGCGCCAGGCCCTGCCATAGCATCCGCTCGGCGAACGGTCCGTTCTTCCATGCGGACTCCAATACCTCGTGCGCGTTGAATGCCAAGCCGTCATCCAGCAGTTGCTGGGCGAGGATTAGAGTTTGCTGGGGCGGAAGATCGAGATCATCCGGAATTCGCGGGACGCCGACGCTGCCGAGCGGCAGCGGGCGACCGAATCGGTCACGGGGACGGGGGTTGCGGGCGCGACCTGCCTCGTCGCGGGGACGTTCGACCATAAAGCCATCATCCCTGACACGGCACCGCCGCGTCACCTCTCTTGATCTTGAAAGGGTCATTAAGCCTGGATTACAAAGTAATCACGACGACCAAAAGTTTGCGGGCGGACGGCCTGTGGAAGAATTGTGGAGTACTAGCAATGCTGTAGCTACCAGATAACTTCGCAACATTGGCAGAAATGATGTTTGACCGAGCAAGATATCGGCAAATGCTGTTGATACCTGCTAGTGTCTACCGCGCGGGGTCAGCCCCGGGGGTGAAATTCACCTCGAACTACAGTGCGAAAACGACGCACCGTGAATGTTGCGCGTTGCTAACGGGCGCGCACGGGGATTCGGCTGTTTTGCCGGGTGCCGGTGCTAGTTGGAAACGGTCCAAACAATTCCTCGTTTCGAATAGCAAAGGAGCTAGTGCCGTGGAGCTCGATTTGACTGATGCTGTGTGGCATAAGAGCACATACAGCGGTCCCGACGGGAACTGCGTAGAGGTTGCGATGGTGGGCGACGGCAACGTCGCAGTTCGGGACACCAAAGACAACGGTTGTGGCCCGGTGTTGGCATTCACCCCGGGCGAATGGGATGCGTTCCTCAGCGGCGTATCCGCTGGGGAATTCGGGCGCGCCTGAAACACAGGTAGCGCTGCGAGATAGTCAGCACGGGGCCCCGGGTCGGCACAGACTCGGGGCCTTGGTGTGTGCGCTATCGGCGGCTCAGCCCGCGGCCGGACCGCCGCCGTTGCCGGCCGCCTCGTCCTGCACCCGGCGCAGCACCGCGAGCTGCTTGCGCTCTTCCTCGTGATCGAACGCCAGGTTGCGTTCGGATTCTTGCCAGGGATCGGGCCGGAAGAAGCCGCCGGTGCCCGGCTTGCCCGCCGCGCCCAGCTTGTTCATCTTCTTCGGCACCGGCGCGCCCTGATACTCCAGCGGAATCGGATGCCCGTGCGCGTCGACCGGGCCGAGCGGCTGGTGCAGTTCGATGTACTCCCCGTGCGGCAGCCGCCGGATCACGCCGGTCTCGATGCCGTGCTCGAGCACGGCCCGGTCGCTGCGCTGCAGGCCGAGGCAGATCCGGTAGGCGAGGAAGTAGGCCAGCGGCGGCAGCAGGAGCACGCCGATGCGCCCGGCCCAGGTCGTCGCGTTCAGCGAGATGTCGAACTTGTAGGCGATGATGTCGTTCACGCAGGTCAGCGTGAGTACCACGTAGAAGGTCAGCACCATCGCGCCGATCGCGGTGCGCACCGGCACGTCCCGCGGACGCTGCAGCAGATTGTGCGTCGCCACGCCCTTGGTCAGGCGTTTCTCGATCCACGGGTAGCCGATGAGCAGCGTGAACACCAGGCCCATGATCATCGCGCCCCAGAACGACCCGGGCACGGTGTGCCCGAACAGGTAGATCTCCCAGGGCGGGATGAGCCGCATCATGCCGTCGGTCCACATCATGTAGAAGTCGGGCTGGGTGCCGGCCGAGACCAGCGCCGGGTTGTACGGGCCCATGTTCCAGACCGGGTTGATCTGCAGCAGGCCGCCCATGATGGCGACGGTGCCCAGCGTGAACGCGAAGAACGCGCCCTGGTCCAGCGAGAACACCGGCACGATGCGAGCGCCGATCACGTTCTTCTCGGTGCGGCCGGGACCCGGATACTGCGTGTGCTTCTGATACCAGACCAGCGCGATGTGCGCCGCGATCAGCGCGAGCATGATGCCGGGGATCAGCAGCACGTGCGCGATGAACAGGCGCGGAATGATGATGGTGCCGGGGTAGTCGCCGCCGAACATCAGCCAGTGCAGCCAGGTGCCGATCACCGGCATGCCCAGCGTGATCGAGGAGAACGCGGCGCGCAGGCCGGTGCCGGAGAGCAGGTCGTCGGGCAGCGAGTAGCCGAAGTAGCCCTCGAACATGGCCAGGATCAGCAGGATCGAGCCCAGCACCCAGTTCAGTTCGCGCGGTTTGCGGAACGCGCCGGTGAAGAAGATGCGGAGCAGATGCACGATGATCGAGGCCGCGAAAAGCAGTGCGGCCCAGTGGTGCACCTGGCGGACGAACAGCCCGCCGCGCACCTCGAAGGAGAGGTTGAGCGAGGTCTCGTAGGCGCGGGACATGGTGACCCCGCGCAGCGGCTGGTAGGCGCCGTCGTAGACGACCTCGCTCATCGACGGGTCGAAGAACAGCGTCAGATACACCCCGGACAGCAGCAGGATGATGAAGCAGTACAGCGCGATCTCGCCCAGCAGGAACGACCAGTGGGTCGGGAACACCTTGTTGATGGACCGTTTCAGGAACGCGGCCGCCTGATATCGCTGATCCGCTTCATCGGCCTGCGCACTGGCTTTGCGAGCTACCGGAATGGTCATGGCCTGCACCCCGCCCCTGGGTGAGTCGAATAGTTCTACTACAGACGGTAGCAGTGGGTTCCGGTGGAATCGATGGTTTTCTGAAATCTTGTGCCCATCAAGATCATTCGTCGTTCCGCCGCCGCGGTGGTGAGCTGTGGGGACGCCGGCGATATGGTCGGCGCAGTCAGTGATCCGGCCGCAGGGAGTCAGCGCATGTACGAACGGCACCGCGTGGCCGCGCCGGACGCCACCATGTACTGGCTGTCCCAGCGCACGCGCAACGACCTGTTCCTGCTCTACGCCTTCCGCGACCGCGGCGTCCCCACCGCGGACCTGCGCGCCCAGGTGCTCCGGCGGGTGGCGGACATCCCCGGCCTGCGGGTCCGCTTGCGCGCCGTGCCGCGCGATCTCGACTACCCGTCCTGGGTGCCGTGCGCCTTCGCCAGTGACCAGTTCGTCGAACACCCTTTGCCGCAGCCGGATTGGCCACACCTGCAGGCCGCCGTGGGCGACCTGCTCGGCACCGGAGTGGACGCGGCGGACCGGCCTTGGCGGCTGCACCTGTTCCGCGGTGTCGCGGGGGCCCCGATGGCCGCCGACGATCCGTGCACGGTGGTGGTTCTGCAGATGTCGCACGCGCTGGCCGACGGGCGGCACGGGGCGGCCCTTGCCCGGGCGTTGTTCGGTGCGGAAGAGGTCGGTGCGGTGAACCCACCTGCCGTGGGTGCTGCGGTCGATAGTGTGCCGGGCGCGCTCGCGGCCGCGTCGGGCAAGAAGCCCGGCACAACCGGCGTCGGGCTGAATCGTGCGCGGAGCGTGGCAGCGGCGCTTGCGCCCGCGCTCGGGGTATCGCGCTTTCCGGTGCAGGCGGTGCGGACATTGACCAGCGGATATCGGGCGTATCGTGCGCAGCGGGAGCTTGCTGCGCTGTCCGAATCCGGCCGACTACCCGGGCCCGCACCGAGTTTCGCGCCCAGCCTGGTGAATCCGGCTGCCGCCCCGGCCGATTCGGAGCACCGCGTCCGGATGCTCGTCTTCGACGCCGCTGCCTTACGGCTGCCGGACCGCACGGTCACCGTCGCGGCCCTGACCGCCGTCTCGGTGGCGCTCTCCGAATATCTCGCCCAGCGCGGCCGGCCGGTCGAACGCTCCGGGGCGCAGGTCCCGATGGCGCTCCCCGGAAAATCCGCGGCCCGCAACCACTACCGCAGTCTCGGCGTCGACCTGCACCTCAGCGAATCCGACCTGACCGCACGCTCTGCTGCCATCGCCGCCGACCAGTCCGCCCGCCGTGTCCGCGCGACCCACCCGCTGCTCACGGCCCAGGACGCCGTCACCGCGGTAACGCCCGCCCTCCTCCTGCGCCGCGACGTAGCGGGGTACCCCCTGGACACCGTCCCCGACGCCCTCGCCGGCCACACCGTCGTCTCCAGCGTTCACCGCGGCCCGGCCGACCTCACCTTCGGCGGCCCGTCCCTGTTCACCGCGGGCTTCCCCGCCATCGGGACGGTCATGCACCTCACCCACGGTGTCCACGGCCTAGGCGACACCGTCACGATCTCGATCCATGCCGACAGCGCCGCCATGCCGGATATCGACGCCTACGCCGATCTGCTTCGCGGGGCGGTGGCTCGGGTGACGGCTGCGCACCTGCCTGGCGACCGGCGCCCACTCGACGATCGGTAGGGCGCGCAGGTGCCGAGTGGCCGATGTCGCCGCTCGGTGTCGCTGTGCGAAACCCGACGCTTCGGTGCTCGCGATGTAACGGAGCCCCGCCTCGCTCCCGGGTAGGCCGCCAAAGCTGTTGTCGTGAGGCGACTTCGGGAAAGACCGGAGGGCGCGGCCGGCGGAGTTCCGGTCGCGCCCCTCGGCGGGTTGGCTCAGTCGGTGAGTCCGATGCGGCGGGCCGCGGCCAGGGGGTCGGCGTAGATCGCGCTCAGGGAGGTGGCGACCGCGGCGAACTCCTGGACCTTGCCGCCGAAACCGCTGATCCGGATGTCGGTGGGCGGGAGGGTGGTGCTCTGGCGGAAAGCGTTGGCGACGTGGGTGATGCCGGGCCGGTAGGCGGTGAAGGCCTGGCCGCCGAGGATGACGCGATCCGGGTTGAACATGTCGCGCACCAGGGCGACGGTGTCGCCGAGGATCGTGGCACGTTCCTGGAGCAGCTCACGGGCCGGCGCGGAACCGCCCTCGGCCGCCCGGTACAGGTCGGCGACGGTGGTGCCCGCGGTCCCGTTGTGCGCGGGAATGATCCCGAGACCGACCGCGCGCGCGTGCAGCGCGCGATCACCCACGGTGACCTCCAAGCAGCCGCGCCGGCCGCAGGTGCACTGCACCTGGGATCCGGTCGGGAGGTGCGCGATGGAGCCGGGGCCGTTGCTCGGGGTGTGCACGCGACCGTCCAATGTCACCGCGACACCGGCCATTTCGCGAACATAGAAGTAGAGGCTGCTGCCGCGCTCCTGACCCGGGCGCGGCTCCGGGGTGGGCAGCAGCAGTTCCGCGGCGGCCATGGCCTCCACGTGCGGGGCCACCGACACCGGTAGTTCCAGCACGTCACCGAGGACGGCGCCGAGCGCGGCGCCCTGCCAGCCGAGTTTGGGGTGGTCGACCAGGCCGGTGGCCGGATCGACCCGGCCACCGATAGCGGCGCCGGCCCAGAGTGGTTTTCGCCGGTGCCACCGCTGCAGGAAGGCTTTGGCGCTGCGCGCGACCGTGGTGGTCGCGAAGTCCTGGCCGGTCTGCGGGGTGGCGATGGCCAGCCCGCCGAGAATGCGGCCGCGCAGGTCGGCGACCACGATCTTGGTCGCGGCCGCGCCGATGTGGACGCCGAGGGTGAGGAAGGCGTCGTTGTCGATTTCGAACGGCACCCGGGGCCGGCCCACCGCACCCGAGGTGGCCAGGTCGGGGCGCTCGCGCAGCAGTCCGGCCGCGAGCAGCGAGGACACCTGACGGTTGACCGTCGCGATGCTGGAACCCGTTGTCCGCGCGGCATTGTCGCGCGAGACGGGCCCGCCGGTGGCGGCCCGCAGCACGGCCGCGGCGGGGTTGTCGGCGATCCGGAATTCCGGCGCGACGACGGGACGCTGCACGCGGGTGCGACCGGTGGCGGCGGCCCGGGAACCGGGCCGCTCGAGGGTGGAGAGAGCCATGGGAGAGTCCAAGCTTCGAGTCCCGGCCGAACGGCGGGACATGTCTACGGGGTCGGCGACGAGGCGGCCGATTCGAAAGAACTCAGCCGCGGCAGCGGGAACAACACAGTTCCCGGGTGAGGGGCAGCCGCAATCCCAGCGCGGCAGTCACATAGGTGACCCGCATCGCGGTGGTGGGATTGGTAGACACCAAACGAAGTTAACATCGAACCGGACCCGTGACCAAGCCCTGTTCTGCCGGGGTGCGCGACGCCACAGTTATCTGCGCAGGTCAGCGCCCTGACCGGAGTGAGCGGAGCAGCACGCTCACATGGCTGTGCTCCGGATCCTTCGTCGCGGTCACCAGGGTGACGCGCTCGTGTTCGGCCCGCTTTCGCAAGGCGCGCAGCGACTCCTGACGGGCATCGCCGGCCAGTTCCGCCTCGTATCGCGCGGTGAACTCGGCGAAATTCGCGCCCGGATCGTGGTGGAACCACGTCCGCAGTTCGTTGGAGGGGGTCACGTCCTTGGCCCACTCGTCGATCTCGGCGTGCTCCTTGCTCACCCCGCGCGGCCACAGCCGATCGACGAGCACCCGGTAGCCGTCGCTGGGCTCCGGTGCGTCGTAGGCGCGCTTGGTCTGGAATCCGGTGGGCATGCCGAGCATCATCACCGACGCGCCGGTGCGCGGCCGCTGCGACGCACCGGCGCTCCGCAGCGGAAAACCCCGCCCGGCGAAAGCTGCTGGGCGGGGCGGGTTTCCGGATCGGTTACTTGGGTGCCGGGGCCGGGGGAGTGAAGGGGGTGCCGATCGTGGTGAAGTACTGGATCACCGCACCGACCGCGACGGGTCCGGTGATGAGGATCTGACCCGCCAGGGTGCCGAGAGCGCCGACGAGCAGCACGCCCGCGACGCAGCCCGCGAGGAAACCGGCGGGCAGACCCAGCAGAGCGGTCAGAGCCGAGGACAGGACCGCGCCGGTGGCACCGCCGAGGACGCAGCCGACGGCCGCGCCGCCGAGGCCACCGACCAGGGTGCCGATGGTCGCGCCCATCGAAATGGTCGAGGTCAAACGGGACCACGCGGCCTGCTCACGCTCGTACTCGGTCTTCCAGGGCGCCTGGTTCTCGAACGGCAGGGCAACGGGCTTGTAGACGGCCTTGCTCACCTCGAGTTGGGGCGTCAGGGTGGCGGTGCGGCCGGAGATGTCGGCGGCGATGGGGAATTCGAACTCGTCGATCTTCATGATCAGCGGGGTGCCCGCGACCAGGTTGCCGGCGGCGTCCTTGATTTTGAGGGCGCCGTCTTCGGCGACGATGGAGCCCTGGTCGATGGACAGGATCGACTGGGTGTCGGTGCTGTCGATGGTGTAGTTGATCGGCGCGTCGGTCTCGGCGGGGGCCGCGTTGACCGTACCGGCGGTGACCCCGGTCGCCGCCGTCACCAATGCGGCCACAACGGCCAGCTTCCTGATCCTCATGTACTGCTATCCCTCATCCGGTTGATGCTTGTCGAGGGCTCAGCTTCATTGAGCAAATAGCTGGTGACCAGGGAAAAACGCAGGCCGATTCTTACTTTCCGGCGGCCTTGGCGGCGGCCTTCGCCTCCTTCTTGAACGCGCGCACCTCGAGCAACGACTCCTGATCGACGATGTCGGCGGCGGAGCGGCGCGAGTTCTGCTCGGAGTAGGCGCCGGCGGCGGCCTCCCAGCCCGCGGGCCGGACTCCGAGTTGTTTGCCCAACAGCGCCAGGAAGATTCGCGCCTTCTGATCGCCGTAGCCCGGCAGGTCCTTGAGCCGGCGCAGCACTTCCTTGCCGTCCGGATCGCCCTGGGTCCAGATCCGCTCGGTCTTGCCGTCGTAGTGCTCCTGCACGTAGCGGGCCAGCTCCTGGGTGCGCCGCGCCATCGACCGGCCGTAGCGATGAATGGCCGGTGGGGTCGAGCACAGGTCCTCGAACGCCTCCGGATCCGCCTGGGCGATCTTGTCGATGCCGAAGCCGTCCATCCGGTCGGCGATCTTCTTCGGCCCGCGGAAGGCGTGCTCGAGCGGATACTGCTGGTCCAGCAGCATTCCGGTCAGCAGCGCGAACGGATCCTCGGAGAGCAGCCGATCCGCCTCCGGTTCCTGGGCGAGACACAATGTGACGGTCACCGTCGATCCTTTCTCCGGTCGGTAGCCAGCGGTCGGCATCGATCATCCCACCCCGGTCCGTGCGATCATCCGAGTGCGCTGCGTCACAGCTGGGCGTATGCTCCCGGCCATGCCTCACACGACGGCCTCTTCCCCGGATCGGCTCCGCGACACCTACGCGCCGCGTCCGGATCGTTTCGATCGCGCCGGCCAGGACCAACTGGTCGACGTGCGTGACCTGCAAGCAGCACTGCCCGGCATCCACCGGCTGCGGGACTGGGCGCACGACGCCCTCGCCCTGCGCGCCGGCGAACGCGCGGTGGACATCGGCTCCGGTACCGGCTCCGAGGTGATGGCGTTCGCGAACGCCGTCGGCCCGACCGGCACGGCGATCGGCGTCGAACCCGACCCGCACCTGCTCGCCTCCGCCGAGCGCCGTGCCAAGGACGCCGGGTCGCACGCCAAATTCCATTCCGGCGACGCCTACGGCCTGCCCTTCGGCGCCGACAGCTTCGACGCCGCCCTGTGCGAGCGCGTGTTCCAGCATCTGACCGCACCCGCGCGCGCCGCCGCCGAGATCGCCCGGGTGCTGCGCCCCGGCGGCCGCGCGGTGGTGGTGGACGTCGACTGGGGCACCGCGATCGTGCACCCGGGCGACCGCGACGTGGTGCGCGGCGTGGTCGACACCCTGGTCGCGGCGACCACCAATCCGTTCTCCGGTCGGCGGCTTCCGGGCTTGCTCAGCGCCGCGGGCCTGGTCATCGATGAGATCGGCTCGCACGCGCTGATCCAGGACCGCTCCGTCGGCGCGGGTTCGCTGGTGCATCGCATCTCGGCGATGGCGGTGGCGCGCGGCTCGATCAGCGAGGCGCAGCGCGACACCCTGCTCGCGGAGCTGCGGCACGGCGCCGAGAGCGGCGACATCCATCTGTCGGTGACGATGTTCGCGGTCTCGGCACACAAGCCCGAGTGAATCGGAACGACGAACGGCGGGTGTCCAGGGGGCACCCGCCGTTCGTCGTTCGGACCTACTTGTCCAGCAGCTTCTCGGTCGCCGCGAGCAGCACGCAGGTGGCCAGGCCGTCCATGGCCTTTTCCAGCTCGGGCAGCTTCGGGAAGCTCGGCGCGATGCGAATGTTCTTGTCCTCCGGGTCATTCCGGTACGGGAACGCCGAACCGGCCGCGGTGAGCGCGATGCCCGCGTCCTTGGCCAGCGCGATCACCCGGGCCGCGGTGCCCTCGAGCACGTCGAGGCTGATGAAGTAGCCGCCCCTGGGCTCGGTCCAGGACGCCACCTTCGACGCGCCCAGCCGGTCCTCCAGGATCTTCAGCACCAGCGCGAATTTCGGCTCCAGGATCTCCCGGTGCTTCTGCATGTGGGCGCGCACGCCCGCCGCGTCGGAGAAGAAACGCAGGTGCCGCAGCTGGTTCATCTTGTCCGGGCCGATGGTCTTCTTGCCGGCGTGCGAGAGGTACCAGTCCAGGTTCGCCGCCGAGCCGCCCAGGAAGCTGACGCCCGCGCCCGCGAAGGTGATCTTCGAGGTGGAGGCGAACACCAGGGGCCGGTTCGGATGACCGGCCGCGGCGGCCAGGCCGAGCACGTCGATCACCGGTTCCGCGGTGTCGGTCAGCGGGTGCACCGCGTAGGCGTTGTCCCAGAAGAGGCGGAAGTCCGGCGCCGCGGCGGGCATCGAAACCAGTTCGCGCACAATCTCTTCGGAGTGGGTGTGCCCGGTCGGGTTGGAGTAGTTCGGTACCGCCCACATGCCCTTGATCTGCGGGTCGTTCGCCACCAGTTCGGCGATGGCGCGGGTGTCGGGGCCGTCGTGGTCCATCGGGATCGGGATCATTTCGAAGCCGAGCGCCTCGGTGATCGCGAAATGACGGTCGTAGCCGGGAACGGGACACAGCCACTTGATGGTCTCCTCCGCGGCCCAGCGGCGTTCGGAATCGTTGGTGCCGTAGAGCATCGCGAAGGAGATGGCGTCGTGCATGAGCTCGAGGCTGGCGTTGTTGCCGGCCAGCAGGTTCTCGACCGGGATGCCGAGGAGCTCACCGAAGATGGCGCGCAGTTCCGGGAGACCGTGCAGGCCGCCGTAGTTGCGGCAGTCGGTGCCGGAGCCGTCGCGGAAATCGCCCGAACCGGGCAGCGAGAGCAGGGCGGCGGACAGGTCGAGTTGCTCCGGTGAAGGTTTACCCCTGGTCAGGTCCAGCGTGAGCTTCTCGGTCTGGAGCGTCGCGTAGTTCGCGGTCTGGGTCTCGTGTTCGGACACGAGCTCCTCGTGGCTCATCAAACCGATCTGCGTTTGCCGGGGCATCCTGTGCAGCCTTTCCAAGCAGGCGAAGGGGCATGTAGTTGGCGGCCCGGACCTGTAGGGCGGACCGCGTCACACCGTACCCGGGTGTCGCTCCGAAGTGGAGGGGATTGTTCAGGGCCGGAATGGGATCCACCCGGACGTTTCACGGGAGGGGATGGCACGGCCGAGCGCTCAACATTTAAGGGGACCCCGCGCACCCGGCAGAGCCCGTTGACCCTTGCTGCCTTCCGGCCCTGGGGGAGTTCACAGGATGCGCGCCGCGCGGGATCCGAGGACGAGTGTAGCGGATGCCGGGCGGCGAATATCGGGTGCCCCGAATTCGGGCATTGTGGCTACGATCGGTCCAACATCGGAGGGGCATTACCCGCAGAAGGTACGAGGGGACCGGTCGCGTGACTGAGAAGAATCCACCCAACGGCGATTCGACACCGGCGGGTGCGAGTCCGGCCGAGCCGACCGCGCACTGGTGGGAGCAGCCGACGGCGGCCGGCGACGCACCCGATCCGGCGCGTTCCGAACCGACCATGATCGGCGGTCCCACAACGCCTTTCGCCGGATACGACCAGTACACCCCGCCGCCGCAGCCGTACGCGCCGCCGCCACCGCAGCCGTCCTACGCGCCGCCGCCGCAATACGGTGCGCCGCAGAACTTCGCGCCGCAGCCGCCGCCCTATCAGCGGCCCAAGTCCAGCAAGACGCCGTGGCTCATCGCGGGCGGCGTCGCGCTGGTCCTGGTGCTCGGCCTGTTCGCGGGCTGCGTGGCACTGGTCGACTCGGCCAAGGATTCGCTGAACACCGGCGGCGGCAACGCCGACGGCAAGTACGCGATGGACAAGATCACCAACGCCTGCAGCCTGATCGACACCAACGTGATCACCAAGTGGGCCAAGACACCCTCGGGCACGCCGGAGCACACCGAGACCCAGCCCAAGAGCTACACCGGCGGTGAGCTCAAGTGCAAGGCGTCGAGCAAGGAAACCAGTTCGACCAGCAAGTACCACACCAACACCGCCGATATCGATCTCGAGGTCTCCTTCCTCGGCGACGGCTCCTTCGCCAAGCACGACTACGACAACTGGAAGGACTACGACACCGGCACCACCGGCACCGGTCGTTCCTCCGGCGAGGTCACCGGCATCGGTGAGAAGGGCTACTGGCACTCCGAGGTGCGCGACTACTCCAGCTACGCCATGACCGAGTACACCGTCGCGGTGCAGGACAGCAATGTCTCGATCAAGGTCGAGATCAGCGTCGACCGCGCCGACGGCGATTCCTTCAACAAGGAGGAAGTCGCCCAGGTCGCCAAGGAACAGGTCCGCAAAGCCCTCGCGGGGCTCCAGAAGTAGCCCTCTGACAGGGGCATTTGGTACTCACCCGTGGGTACCCGGTATGCTGCTCGACGGAGGATTCGCCTAGTGGCCTATGGCGCTCGCCTGGAACGCGGGTTGGGTTAACAGCCCTCAGGGGTTCAAATCCCCTATCCTCCGCCACGAGAAGGCCCCGATCATTCGATCGGGGCCTTTCTCTTGCTCTCGATCCGGTTGCGCCGCAGCGTTATCGGGATGAACGTCGCCGTCGGTCCCTTACTGGCAATGATCCTGCTGCTGCTCACCGCTGTCGCGGCGGTGCTGGTCCGGATCGCCGGGTCGGGAACCGCGCGCGAGGTCTGGGTCGCGGCGGTGCGCGCGACCGCGCAGCTCACCATCGTCGCGCTGCTCATCGCGGCCGTGCTGCGCAGTACCGGATGGACGGCGCTGTTCGTGACGGGAATGGTCGTGGTCGCGGCGGGCACCGCGGGGCGGCGGATCACCGGCTCCACGCGCGGGCCCGGCTGGTGGACGCTGCTGCCGATCCTCGCGGGCGTGACGCCGGTGCTGGCGCTGCTGGTGGGCTCCACCCTGGTGCCGGCCCGCCCGGTGGCCGTGCTGCCCATCGCGGGCATTTTCGTCGGGGGAGCCATGACCGCCTGCGCGCTCGCGGGCCGCCGTGCCCTGGACGAACTGCGCACCCGGCACGGCGAGTACGAGGGCGGGCTGGCGCTCGGACTGCTCCCGCGCGACGCGGCGCTCGAGGTGTGCCGGGACGCGGCCGGGTCGGCGCTGGCCCCGGCGCTGGATCAGACCCGCACGGTGGGACTGGTCACACTCCCGGGCGCGTTCGTCGGGGTGCTGCTGGGCGGAGCCGGTCCGGTGGCCGCGGGCGCCACCCAGCTGCTGGTGCTGATCGGGCTGCTGGCGATCGAGGCCGCCGCGGTGCTGCTCACCCTCGAGCTGGTCGCCACCGGACGACTGCGCGCGGGCGGCTAGTCACTGCCCTGCTTGCCGAACAGGCCCTCCATCGCGGTGATGAAGTAGGGGAAGTGGCTCGCGAACCGCAGCAGATCCCGATCGTGCTCGAAACCGCCGAACCAATAGATGCCCGGTTGTGAATCGGCGGCCGGATTGACGTTGCGGAAGGTGCGGATCCAGTTGTCGGTGCGGCCCGAGGCGACCGCGAAGGGCAGCGCGCGGGAGAAGACCGTCTCCTGATCCGCGGCCGGAATCTGTTCGGCGCGAATGGCATCCAGTCCGCGCTGCAGCGCGCGGACCTGCCCGGCCAGCTCCCGGCCCAGCGCGGTGCGCGCCGGCAGGTACTTCGGCAGCAGCACGGCCGCCACACCGCCCAGCAGGAGCGCCACACCGACCAGCGCGTGCCCGGCGGTGACGGCGAGCGCGATCGTCGTCACGATTCCGGCCAGGATCAGCGCGCCGCCGAACCAGGTGGCCGGGCCGGGGCGGGTGCGGTCGACCAGGGCGTCGCGCGCCACGGCGTCGGCGATGATGGCCTTGCGAATCTCGGAGACCGGCATGCGCCCGCGCAGCTCGCCGACGCGCACCGAATCCGTGCCGTCCGGCAGCAGCGCGGTGTAGACGCCCCGCTCGTAGTCCCGCAGCTGATCGTCGGGGGTGTTCACCCGGGTGATCTGCCAATCGGCGGCGTCCGCGCCGAGCGGGGTGACCCAGATGTAGCGGCGCACCGCGAGGTCGATCACCGTGGCGGCGATATCGATCGGGTCGGCGTAACCGTCCACCACCAGGCCCGCCTCGCCGGGCAGCAGGCCGCCGGGCGAGGTGAACTGGACCTGCCCGTCCTCGCGGCGCAGCGGATCGATCACCTCGGCGCCCGCCGTGGCCGCGGCGTCCTGGCGGCGCGCGCGGGCGGCGTAGGCGGCGAGCCCGGCCAGCGCGAGCAGCAGCGCGCCGAAGGCGAGCAGCGCGGGGGTGGTGACGGCGAACGGATTCGCCTTCTCCGCCGCGACCGCGACGGTGCCCGGGGGCAGTTGCAGGCTCAGGTCGATGGCGTCGCCCTTGCGCAGGTCGGTCTGCTCCAGGAACAGCACGCCGTCGGCCTCGACGCGCACGTCGGCGCACGCCCGGGTATTGCCGGGCGGCCCGAGTTTGCAGTCCACGATCGACATTTCGAAGCTCGGGCTGATCAGCGACACGCTGAGCGAGGCGATGTCGTTGTTCACCACGCCGAGCCAGCGGAACTGCTGCGCCGACGGGGCGTCGGTGACCATGTTGTGAATGGTGTAACTGAACTTGGACTCGCCCGGATCGGCGTCGACGATGAACTGGTCGTCGGCGATTCTCGACGTGCCCGCCCCAGTGACGGTGACGTCGGTGACCTGGAAGCTGCGCAACACGTCGTCTTTCAGCTGCAGGCGCAGCGGCAGCGCCATGGTGAAATCGCCGCCCGGCGGCACCGTGATCGCCTCTTCGACCCGCAGGACGCCGTCGGGGGTGAGGGTCAGGTCGGCGACGATGGTCGCGCCGGGTGCGGCGGGCTGGCTGTGTGCCTGCGGTGCGCTCGCGATCAACCCGAGGCCTGTGAGCAGCAGCGCTGCGGCCCGGATCCCCCGAAAAGTCAGCATGGCAGCCTACTTTAGACAGGTTGCTATCCTGCGTCAGCGGAGCGTGACGACGAAACTGAGACGAGGGGGTACGGGGGAGTGACACAGCCACCGTACGGACATGGATCCATTCCACCTGGTGGACAGCGTTTTCCGGCGCCCGGATATCGTCCGCAGCCGCCGGGCTACGGCACGCCGCCCGGCCCCGGCTACCGCCCGGGCCCGGGATACGGCGCACCGCAGGGCTTTCCCGCGCTCCGGCCGAATCAGCCGCCCGCACACCGTCCCCCCATCCCACCGCCGCTGCCCTACGGCCCCTCCGGCGGCGCCCCGCGCCCGCCGCGCAAACAGCGCGGCGGCGGTGGCCTGTTCGCCTTGCTGCTGGTGGTGGTCGTGCTGGTCACCGGTGGGCTGGTACTGAACGCGGTGCGCAGCGGCGACGGCAAGGAACCGGCCGTCGCCTCCGACGCCGCGGGCACCGGCTCGCCCGGCGCCAACCCGCTGCTCACCGACCAGGACGCGACCCTGCTGCCCGCCAAGTGCGCGTATACGGCCTGGAGCACCGAGGTCGAGACCGCGCGCACATTCTTCGAAACCGCCGCCGACTGCCTGCAGGACGCCTGGAAACCGCTGCTGGCCAAGCAGAATCTGAGCTTCGAGCCGCCGACGCTGAACGTCAGCGCCAGCACCGAGGGCATCACCACCCCGTGCACCGGCACCACCAGCAGCTTCGCCGCCTTCTACTGCCCGGCCAACAAGACCATCTACATGCCGATCAGCCAGCTGCAGACCGACATCTTCCGCAACAACTGGGTGGTCTATCTCTCGGTGTTCGCCCACGAGTACGGCCACCACGTGCAGGCTGCGTCCGGAATCCTGCGGCGCGCCAACGCCGAACGCGTCGACGCCGGCGTCCGCAGCGCCCGCGGGCTGGAACTGTCACGCCGGGTGGAACTGCAGGCCCAGTGCTTCAACGGCATGTACCTGGGTTCGGCGAACAAGGGCGGCGCGCTGTCCAGCGGTCAGATGACCGTCGCCCAGCGCGACGCCAACGGCCGCGGCGACGGCCCCACCGACGCCCGCGACCACGGCAGTGCCGAGAACAGCGGCAACTGGTTCGAGATCGGCGTCGACGAGAACCGCACCGCCCAGTGCAACACCTTCACGGCGGCGGCCGCGGCCGTCAGCTGACGAACGGTCAGTGGCTGCTGCCGAAGACGCTCTTGCCGGTCGAATGCCCGTGCACGCCTTCGGCGTACGCGGTCTCGGCGTGCAGGGCGAAGTCGATGCCCGAGGTCTCGTCCTCCTTGGTGATGCGGAAGCCGATCGTCTTGTCGATGAGCTTGCCCAGCACGAAGCTGACGGTGAACGCGAAGGCCGCGACCGCGAGCACGCCCACCAGCTGCTTGCCGAGCTGTGCCGGGCCGCCGCCGTAGAGCAGGCCCTCGACGCCGCCGGTCATGATCTGGTTGGCGAGCAGGCCGATCAGGATGGTGCCGACGACGCCGCCGACGAAGTGCACGCCGACCACGTCCAGCGAATCGTCGTAACCCGCCCGGAACTTCCAGCCCACCGCGAACGAGCACACCACGCCGGCGACCAGGCCGACGATGATCGCGCCGAGCGTGTTCACCGAGCCGCAGGACGGAGTGATCGCGACCAGGCCCGCCACGACACCCGAGGCCGCGCCGAAGGTGGTCGGGCGGCCGTCGCGGATCTGCTCCACCGCGAGCCAGCCCAGCATGCCCAGACAGCCCGCGACCAGTGTGTTGAGGAAGACCGCGGCCGCGGTGCCATTGGCCGAGAGCGCCGAGCCGGCGTTGAACCCGAACCAGCCGAACCACAGCAGGCCCGCGCCGAGCAGCACGAACGGCAGGTTGTGCGGGCGCATCGCGTCCACCTTGAAGCCGATGCGCGGGCCGAGCACGATGGCCAGCGCCAGCGCCGAAGCGCCGGAGGCGATCTCGACGACCAGGCCGCCCGCGTAGTCCAGGGCGCCGAAGTGCAGCAGCCAGCCGTCGGGACCCCACACCCAGTGCGCGATCGGCACGTACACCGCCAGCGTCCACAGCGGCACGAAGACCATCCAGCCCGCGAACTTCGCGCGGTCCGCGATCGCGCCGCTGACCAGGGCGGCGGTCAGGATCGCGAAGGTCAGCTGGAAGGTGACGAACAGCAGTTCCGGCACCGTGCCCTTGACCGAGTTCGGGTCGATGCCCGCCAGGGCGAAGTGGTCCAGGTTGCCGATCAGCCCGCCGCCCGCGTCCTCGCCGAAGGCGAGGGAATAGCCGGCCAGCAGCCAGACCACCGTCACCAGGGGGATCGCGATGAAGCTCATCATCAGCATGTTGAGCACGCCGCTGGAGCGCACCATTCCGCCGTAGAAGATGGCCAGCGCGGGCGTCATCAGCAACACCAGGGCGGTGCTGACGAGCAGCCACGCGGTGGCCGCAGGATCGATCGAGGACACAGAAACTCCCTTCAACGCGGAATGCGTTGCAAGGAAATTAACTGATACTCACCCTGCGACCTACGTCACGTTCGGTTGTTTCGCCAGTGGTCGCGGCGATTTGTGAGGTGTAAGGCGGGCTAGCCTCGGGCCTTGCGGGCGAGCGTGCGCACGCCGCGGCGGCCGGGCACCGGCAGGTCCTCCTCGAGCGCGATCCACTCCGCGGTCGTCAGCCACAGTTGCTGCAGCCGGGCGTCGGCGGTGTCGTGGAACAGGCGCCGGCCGCGGTCGTCGCGCAACTCCCGCGCCAGCGTGGACCAGCGCGGCGGGCGGCCGTTGGCGGCGCGGTAGTCCCGCAGGAATCCGGCGACCAGGGTGCCGATGGTGTTCACCGGCCGCAGCGAGACCCGGTTGCCGTACTTGGCGGCGTGGAATCGGCGTGCGGCGCACAGGGATTGGGGATTGGCGTTGGAGGCGATCCAGCCCGCGCGCTGGGCGCGCTCGATCAGCCAGAGGTGCTTGACGGCGGACGGCGCGATCTCGCCGATGCGGTCCGCGATCAGCGCCATCACCGGTTCGGAGGACAGCACGTCCCGGCGGGTGGGGCCGGTGCCGTGCGCGGTCCAGTGTTCGTGCGCCAGCCGGGCCAGCACCTTGCCGAAATCGTCGATGCTGCGCTGGGCGCGCCGGCCCAGCCGTTCGATCCGCTCGGCCTCGCGGCGCATCTCGTTCTGCGCGGTGAGGGTCCGGATCGCGGCCATGGTGGGCACCTGACCGCGTTCGAGGAGTTCGAGGATGGCGGCGGCGGTGGCGGGATCGGCGGCCGCGGCTACCGGTAGTGAATCGCGCTTGAGGGCGAAGTCCTGGGGGCTGATGGCACGGCTGAGGAGATCGACCGCAGTGCGGTTTCCAGCGAAGTCGGTGCTGGAGAGCCAGGCCGAGGCGATGTCGTCACAAGACGGCACGGTGGAGATTCCTCCAGGGCGGTTCGTCGAGATCGGAAGGGACTCGATTCAGGTTGTGCCCCGGCCGGGATGAGGGACCGGCCGGGGCCACCAACCTGATGAAGGTTTGGCTACCGAAGTTGCCGATTGCCACGGTAGCCAGCCGATTGCGTGATGTCATTCCCGGTAATGGATTCGTTACTTCCGAAATTTCCGGCGGTAACGGGGCGGATGTCCGAATAATTGCAGATCGGACGGTGCTCTCGCCGGTGTAAATCGGAAACCAACTGCCCGAGACCTTGTGATTGCTGACACGTAGCTATCACTCGCGCAGATCGGCGGGCCGGAAAAGGGAGCCGTACTGTTGGTGATCTGCATCACACTGGCTGGTGGTGGCCCGGGCCCGGCACCGTGTGTCTCGGGGCGCTGCGGCGGGTGTGGGTTTTGTCGGTGGTCGCCGGTAACCTCTGGCCGTGGCTCTGTACCGGAAGTACCGACCGGCAACGTTCGCTGAGGTAGTGGGTCAGGAGCACGTCACCGACCCGATCAGCACCGCGCTCGACACCGGGCGGATCAGTCATGCCTATTTGTTCTCCGGCCCGCGCGGCTGCGGCAAGACGTCCTCCGCCCGCATCCTCGCGCGCTCGCTGAACTGTGCGCAGGGCCCGACGTCCACGCCGTGCGGCGTCTGCCCCTCGTGCGTGGCGCTAGGGCCCGGCGGGCCCGGCAATCTCGACGTCATCGAACTCGACGCCGCCAGCCACGGCGGCGTCGACGACACCCGCGAACTCCGCGACCGCGCCTTCTACGCGCCCGCCGAATCGCGCTACCGCGTCTTCATCGTCGACGAGGCGCACATGGTCACCACCGCGGGCTTCAACGCGCTGCTCAAGATCGTCGAGGAGCCGCCCGCGCACCTGATCTTCATCTTCGCCACCACCGAGCCGGACAAGGTGCTGCCCACCATCCGATCGCGCACTCACCACTACCCGTTCCGGCTGCTGCCGCCCGCCACCATGCGCGGGCTGCTCGGGCGGATCTGCGAGCAGGAGAGCGTCGCCGTCGAAGAGGCGGTGTATCCGCTGGTCATCCGGGCCGGCGGCGGCTCCCCGCGCGACAGCCTCAGCGTGCTCGATCAGCTGCTGGCGGGCGCCGGGCCCGAGGGCGTCACCTACAACCGCGCGGTCTCGCTGCTCGGCGTCACCGACGTCGCCCTGATCGACGACGCCGTGGAAGCCCTGGCCGCCGACGACGGCGCCACCCTGTTCGGCACCGTCGACCGCGTCATGGAGGCCGGGCACGATCCGCGCCGCTTCGCCGTCGACCTGCTGGAACGCTTCCGCGATCTGATCCTGCTGCGCGCCGTCCCCGACGCCATCGAACGCAATCTCGTCACCGGCCCCGGCGATGTCCTGGAGCGCATGAGCGCCCAATCCCAGCGCCTCGGCGCGGCCACCCTGGCCCGCTACGCCGAACTCCTGCACGAGGGCCTCGGCGAGATGCGCGGCGCCACCGCCCCCCGCCTGCTCCTCGAAATCGTCTGCGCCCGCATGCTGCTCCCCTCGGTCTCGGACACGGAGTCGGCCACCCTCCAGCGCCTGGAGCGCCTCGAACGCGGCGTCGCCACCGGGGCCATCGCCCCGGCGGCCCCTTCGAGCGCGGCGCCCGCCGCCGCTCCGGATTCGGCCCCGGCGGCCCGCCCGGCCGTTGCCGAACCCGGCCGCCGCCGCGGTGCCGAAGCCCTGGCCGCGCTCCGCGCCGAGCGCGAAGGAGCCTCGACCACGGGCCCGCAGCCCGGTCAACCCGCCGGGCAGCGTTCCGCCTCGGGGCAGGGCCCGGCCGCACCCGCGCGGGAACACACCGACCACGCCGCTCCTGTCGATCAGGCTTCGACCCGTGCGACGCGGGAAACGTCAGCGGCCGGGGCGATCTCCTCGCCTGCCGCGCAGGACGCGTCTGCTGCCCAGGCGTCTACCGCGGCGCCTGCCGTGCAGGACACGTCTACCGCCCAGGGGGCGACCGCCGCGCCGGACATCTCCGGTGCCCAAGGGGCGACCACTATGCGGGATATGTCTGCGGCCAAAGGAGCGGTCGCCGGGTCTGCCGGGCAGGGCATGTCTGCGTCTCAGGGCTCGCACGCTGGGTCCGCCGCGCACGGCACATCTGCCGCGCAGGGAGCGACCGCCGCGCAGAACACGTCTACGGCGCACGGGCCGACCGCTGCTCCCGACACGTCTGTGGCACAAGGGGCCGCGACCGCCACTCCGGCTGCGTCGGAAACCGACCGGCCCGCTCATGGTTCTCGACACCCGGTCGGAGCCGATACGGGCGCGGGGCAGGGTGTGGCCGCCCAGAGTTCGAGCCAGGCTGCGCGAGAAGCGCGGACTGCACCTGACGGAGTCGCGGCCGAGCAGACATCCGCGCCGGCGCACCGTGATTCCATAGCGGCTGCGCACGGTTCGGCCGATGGCGACGGGGCGGCACAGGGTGCGAGTTCGCATGGTGCGCACGCGGAGCGGCAAGATGGGCAGGATTTCGCCCGGCAGGCTCAGGCGCCTGCGGAGGGGCAGGGCCGGGCCCCGCATTCTGCGGATGCGCATGCGAACTTCGAGCAGACTCGGCCATCTGCGGAGCCGCAGGAGGTCGCCGAGCAGGCTCAGCATTCTGTGAATGCACAGAGTGGGGCCGGGCATGCTCAGCATTCTGTAAATGCGCAGGGCGAGGCCGGGCAGGCTCAGGGATCTGTGGGTGCGCAGGGCGGGGCCGGGCAGGCTCGGGATTCTGTGGGTGCGCAGGGCGGGGCCGGGCAGGCTCGGGATTCTGTGGGTGCGCAGGGCGGGGCCGGGCAGGCTCGGGATTCTGTGGGTGCGCAGGGC